>CAVOHX010000009.1:0-205542 GCA_963695825.1 uncultured Chloroflexia bacterium | reverse complement strand
GGCCGCACCCCTCCAGGTTGGTGTGGTCGGGCAGCACCAGGTCCGCCAGTGCGGCCGTCTCATCGACCGTGGAGCTGAAACTGACCACCAGCGGGACGTTCGCCAGCGCCTCCATCAAGCCGGAGCTGGGCGGCAGCTCGAATGCCGGATTCCACCCATGGATCATCAGTACTTGCACCTCGCCGGCATTCATCCGATCGATGAGCGACCTGACGTCGTCAAAGGGTGAGACTAACTCCTCCTCAAGCGCCGATTCCGGGAGCAGAACCCCGCCCGGCTGCCCAAATCGCCCTTGCAGATGGTTCAGCGCCTGCACCGCGGCGTACCCGTCCGCGCTGTTGGCATGACCGGCGATCGCATTGCCGGCGATCGCCAGCGGCCGCTCGTGAGCGGCAAAGGCTGCCGCCAGGCGGGCCAGCCTCTCCGCCGAAACCCCACAAGCCTCGGCTAGCTCCCCAACCGCCACCCCGGTGTACAGATCGCCGTGACGGCCGCTCTCGTCGCTAATGAGTTTCCCCAGCGCCAGCGCAGCCAGCCCTTCGGTTCCGGGCTGGACGGGAATCCACTCATCGGCGCTCGCTCCGGTGCTGGACATGCGGGATTCGAATTGGACCAGGTAGCCCCGCTTGCCCAGCGGTTGACGCCGAAACTGGGCGTAGGCCCGGCTCTGGCTCACCGGCGACAGCCAGGTCTCCAGGAAATTGGCGCCAAAGGAGAACACGACGTCGGCGTAGGCCAGGTCATAGTACGGCGCCGCTGCAACGCCAAAGAGCGCCTCGCTGCGACTTGGCGATCGTTGCGCGTCCATCCAACTCGTCCGCCAGCGAATAGATCAGTGGCGGAGGCGCTGCCGAGCGCCACCAGGAAGCGCCGGACCAACGCCGAAAGGTGAGTGGAGAGATTGCCACCAAGAAAGGCCACACCGGCCGGGTCGCGCCGCCACAGGCGCTGATCCAGATTCATTTAGAGCGCTGTCCCAGGAAAGCGGTTCGAACTGGAGCGAATCGCGGCCGCCGACCTGGCGAACCGCGTTGGTAAGCCGGTCCGGGTCGTAAAACTCTTGCAGCGCCGCCTGCCCTCTTCCGCAGAGCTTGCCCCGATTCAGAGGATGGCGCGGATTCCCCTCGATCTTGATCGGCCGCCCGTTGCTGACCCGCACGATGGTGCCGCACCCAGCCTGGCACTGGCGACAGGTAGAGGCATACCAGACATCCTCGCCCGGAAGCGCGTCCTCGGGTGGCTCGACGTAAGACTCGAGATATTCAATCCGCTGCAAGTTCAACGTGCAACCACTGAGTACCGTCGCCGCGGCGGCTACCGAACCCGCCTGAATGAATTTGCGTCGTGTTAACCCGGTCATGTGTCTCCTCACTGATGGCAGGTGGAGCAAGTCTCCAAGCGCACCACTTTGTCCGGCTCGGAGTGATCATACAGCAGCCTCCAGGCGCCGCCTACCGTTGCCTGAACGACGCGATTGGCGTTGCCCTCATCCGGCTGGCGGTGACAGGCAAGGCAGAAGCCCATATTGTGGCGTATGGTCTGCTCGAGATAGGCCATCTCCCCCACCTCCCCATGACACCGCTCACAGGCGATTCCGGCCGCAATGTGGGGTTGGTGGCTATAGTAAACAAAGTCGGGCTGGTCAAAGGTCTTGACCCACTGCAGCGGCTTGCTCTGCTCCCAGTAGTCAAACAACAGCGCAATGTCCTCCTGCGCCGCGTCACTGACCTGAAGGTTGCTGTGGCATCCCATGCATTTCGCAGTGGATGGCAGTCCCGCCACCCGTCCCTGCATCACACCCGGATGGCAATAGACGCACTGGATGCCGGCCGCCACGTGCTTGCCATGGTTATAGGCAATGGTCTCGACCCCAGCGGCGCGGGCCAACCGGGCGTTGTTCCAGCTAAAGCCCGCCGCCAGAACCACCAGCAGGCCCGCCGACAAGAGCGAACAGTAGGAACTGACGTAGGTATGTGGATTGAGCCTCAGTCATGACCACTCCTCAGAAAATAACGACCAAGACGTCTCCAGTCGTGTCGAACTGGGACATCATTGTACTCGATTATCTGCCAGACACAAACAGCGAAAACAACCAGATTCTGGAGGGGCCCGCCGGGCGCCAGACTCGAGGCTTCCAGATGCTACAACCAACGGCGCATCGTCTGGAGTGACAAAAGGCACTTGAACACATGACTTGTGACACCCTTTGCCAGGTGACGATTGCCGGCTCCCGCGCAAGTATCCAACTTGGCCCTCCAGCGTTATTCATTGCAGAGTCCGTCCAATTCGCGCATTAGGTAGTGACCAACAGATCCCCGGATGTCAGTCACCGACAGATTCGTCCGACAATATGCCAACGACTGTCGCTTTTTCGAACGAGTGGCGCGTGTGTGCGCCCACTTGATCGAGGCCGACCTGCTGCGGAATGGAATTCGCTCCCCTCGTCACGCACCGTCCCAAGCGGCTGGATAGGCTGTGGGAAAAGATACAGGCCCGCCATCAGGTTCAGCCATACCAGTCATTTGAGGAGATATATCACGACATCGTCGATCTGGCAGGGGTGCGCATTGCGCTCTATTTTCCGGGCGACGAAGCCTTGGTGGAAAGACTCGTCCAGGAAAGGTTCGACTGCCAGGAGATAAAACGGTTCTCCGGCAGCCGGCGGGGCAGCAACGGTCGCTCCGGTTCATCTGGCCTGGGGTATCGCGCGGTGCACTATCACGTCACCTTGCGGCCCAGCGAGCTGGAAGATTCTCAGACCCAGTACGCGTTGGCTACCGTGGAAATCCAGGTGGCGACGATATGGATGCACGCCTGGGCCGAGGTAGAGCACGACCTGCGTTACAAACCGCCCAGCGGCGTGACCTTTGGTCACGAGCTGACCGTCCTGGACGAGATGCGACAACACGTTCAAGCTGGTGAGCTGGCCCTGATCGAACTCGAGCAGGCCATCGGGGAGCGTCCCCCCGCCGCGCCTTTTGGAAATCACTACGAGCTCGCCGGGTACCTCCGCCGCACCATCCAGAACGGCGACGCCGTGGATGTTCAGATGATCACCGGACGCGCCGACATTCTCTTTCGGTTTCTGCAGTTGATGGGCGCCAATCGCCCTGACGCGCTGGAGCCGTTCATGGGGGGATTCGACCCCCAGCAATCGATTGCACGCCAGGTAACAGACCGCATCATCGCTCGTAACCCCGCCAGGCAGGTGCTGTATTGGCAGGCAGAGCAAGAGATGGATGCGTGCGACCCGTGCATGCACCCTCTACAGATGCCATAGACCTCTGTCTGGACTGGCTACCGGTGTTCACAGGCGGTATAATTGCCGCCCATGAAGACAGATCCCTGGCCAGCGCGCATAGACTTCACGCTGCACCACCCCTGCCACTCCACATCGGAGCCCGTAGGGAAGGTATAGCCAGATGCCACCAGCCCGATCGTCGGTCGCGCCAGAGCGCCGATCCGCGGGGAGCCAGACGCTCAAGAGCGTCGCCGTGCTCATCAAGCTGCGGGTCATCTGGCTGCTGCTTTTTTCGGCCGTGGGCGGGGCGTTTCTGGCGGCCGAAGGCTGGCCTGGCGCGCGCGCGATGCCGTGGCTCACCATCTGCGGAAGCCTGGTCTCGGCCGGGGCGTCGATACTCAACCAATACCTGGAACGGTCCTCGGACGCACTGATGGTCCGCACTCGCCAGCGGCCCCTGGTGACCGGCGTGTTTTCTGGGGGACCCTGGGTTCCCATTGTCGGGTCGCTGCTAATCGCGGCGCCGGTCGCAGCGGCCGCGTTCGCGATTCCCGCCCTGGCCGTCATGATGTTGGTGGGGGCGTTCGTTTACATCGTCGTTTACACCCTGTGGCTCAAGCCGCGCACACCGCTGAACATTGTCATCGGAGGCGCAGCTGGCTCTGCGGCCGTGTTGAGTGGGAGCGCCGCCGCCGGACAATGGAACGCACCCGGCGCCGTCGTACTGGCGTTGATCGTCTTTCTCTGGACCCCCACCCACTTTTGGAGCCTGGCCATCATGTACCGGGACGACTATCGGCAGAGCAACATCCCCATGCTGCCCGCCAGGGCCGCTCCCCGAGTTGCGGCCGGGTGGGTGATGCTGCACATTGGCGCGACAGCGCTCGGAGCGTTGTTGCTCGCCACACTTCCACGCTACGGTTGGCTTTACACAGTCCCGATTGGAGCAGCGACGGGGGTTCTCTTGTGGCAAGGGGTCTGGCTGATTATCCAGCCCGGCCCTCAACGCGCTCGCGCGGTTTTCAAGACCTCGAACCTCTACCTGGCATCAGTCCTGCTCCTCACCTGCATCGATCTCCTGGTCTAGCGCGATCCCTCCCGCCGACGGCCGAGCACACGATGGCGCACCGTCACGTCCCGGCCGTCTACCGCACCGGCAGCCGCACTCGGCGCCCGAATGGGCGCCAGGAAAAGAATGTGCTATTATATGCGTCGTCGCGCTGCGGTTCACCGATCAAGGCGTTCTGAATACCTGTGACGTCAATACAGAGAGGAGGGGTTCCAGACAGACAACATCAATCGTCTCTTGCACTGGCAAAAGCTGCACTTGGTAAAGGAGACCACGTATGGATTCAGTTCTGTTAGCTCGCTGGCAGTTCGCAATAACCACTGTTTATCACTTTTTCTTTGTTCCTCTCACCCTGGGACTCTCTGTCCTCATCGCCATCATGGAGACCGCCTACGTCCGGACTGGCGACCAGGAATACAAAAAGATGGTCAAGTTCTGGGGCAAGCTCTTTCTCATCAACTTTGCTATGGGGGTCGCCACTGGGATCGTCCAAGAGTTCCAGTTTGGCATGAACTGGTCCGAGTACGCCCGCTTTGTGGGCGACATCTTTGGCGCCCCGCTGGCGATTGAAGCGTTGCTCGCCTTTTTCCTGGAATCTACGTTTCTCGGCGTCTGGGTGTTTGGATGGGAGAAACTCTCGAAACGCATGCACCTGGCGGCTATCTGGCTGGTGGCGATCGGCTCCAACCTGTCGGCGCTGTGGATTCTGTTCGCCAATTCGTTCATGCACGAGCCGGTCGGTTTTGTCATCAACAAAGTCACCGGCCGCGCCCAGATGACCGATTTTTGGGCGCTGATTACCAATCGGCATGCCTGGCACCAGTTCCCACACGTCGTGACCTCGGGGGTCACCACGGCCGCCATGTTTGTCCTGGGCATCAGCGCCTATCACCTGGTCCGCAAGACCGAAGCGGGTGAGATGTTCACCCGGTCCTTTAAGATGGCAGCCGTGTATGGCCTTGTGGGCGTGGTACTGGTCACACTCATTGGTCACACGCAGGGCCAATACATGGTGGAGACTCAGCCTATGAAGATGGCCGCCGCCGAGGCCCTGTGGGAAACCGAGGATCCCGGCTGATCTGACCATCATCGGCTTTTTCAGCCAGCAGCGCCAAGAGACCACCTGGGCCATCAAGCTCCCGCGTATGTTGAGCGTCATGTCGTACAACTCGTTCGAAGGGGAGGTCAAGGGAATCAAGGATCTGCAGGCCGAGTTCGAGCAAGAGTACGGTCCCGGCGACTATGTGCCGCCCGTGTTGCTCAGCTTTTGGAGTTTTCGCTTAATGGTGGGAGCAGGCGTCCTCATGCTGACACTGCTCGCCATAGGGCTCTATCTAGTGATGAACAACAAGTTTGCTGCCAAGACCCGGTACCTGCGCCTCTTGCCATTCGCTTTGTTCCTTCCCTACGTGGCGAACTCGGCCGGCTGGTTGCTGACCGAGTTGGGGCGCCAACCGTGGATCGTGTACGGGCTGCAAAAGACTGCCGATGCTGTGTCGCCCAACGTCCCGGCCAGCACGGTGCTTGCCTCGCTAATCGGCTTTGCCCTGCTCTATGGCGCACTCATCGTAGGCGACGTGTACCTGCTCGCCAAACACGCCCGGCAGGTGGAAGCTCACTGAGGATGGATGGAGGAATAGCATGGATTTGAATATCGTCTGGTTTGTTTTGGTGGCAGTGCTGTTCACCGGCTTTTTTTTTCTGGAGGGTTTTGACTATGGCGTGGGCATGCTCTTGCCGTTCCTCGGCAAGACGGACCGAGAGCGTCGCGAAATCATCAACACCATAGGCCCCTTTTGGGATGGCAATGAGGTATGGGTACTGACGGCCGGCGGCGCCATCTTTGCCGCCTTTCCCAACTGGTATGCCACCATGTTCAGCGGGTTTTACCTGGCGCTCTTTCTAATGCTGGTCGGCCTGATCGTCCGGGCGGTCGGCTTTGAGTTTCGCAGCAAGGACAAGAGTCCCCGGTGGCGTAGCATGTGGGATTGGTTGATAGCCATCGGTAGCTTTATTCCCGCGCTGCTGTGGGGGGTGGCGCTGGGCAACCTGCTGCGGGGTCTCGAGATCGACCAGAACATGATCTATGTGGGTACCTTTTGGGACCTTCTGAACCCCTATGCATTGCTGGGTGGGTTGGCATCGCTGAGCACCTTCCTCCTTCATGGGTCGCTCTTCCTGAATCTCAAGTCCAGTGATCGGATAGAACAGCGGGCCTACCATGTCGCTCGCCGGCTGTGGGTCCCCACTGTCGTGATTGTCGCCCTCTTTACCATCGGCGGCTACTTTTACACCGACATGTTCGAGCGCCTTGGGATCAACCCCGGAATCGTACCTCTAGGCTCCGGCGCTGTCTTGGTGACCGCTGGTTGGTTCATCCGCCAAAAACGGATGGGGTGGGCTTTTGTGATGACCGGTCTCAACATAGTCCTCTCGATCATCACGATATTCATGGGGCTTTACCCGCGGGTGATGCCCTCTAGCCTGAATCCAGACTGGAGTCTGACGATCTATAACGCGTCCTCGAGCGACTATACCCTTCGGGTTATGACCATCGTGGCCCTAATCTGCGTGCCCATGGTGCTGCTGTACCAGGGCTGGACCTATTACGTCTTTCGCGAGCGGGTCGGAAAAAAGACCACGCTCGAGTATTAGCGCCATCGGAAGGAGACTGGTCAACGCGGTTCGTCGGCAGCGACAACCGCCATCCATATGAACCTCGACCCAAGGCTCCTGCGCCAGGCGCGTGCGGCGCGAGCGGAGCTGATTCTCACGATTGCTCTGGGCCTGCTCGCCAGCGTCCTACTGGTGATGCAGGCCCTCTTGCTGAGCCGCGTGGTAAGCCAGGTCTTTCTGGCGGGCGCTGATCTCGCTTCTGTGCAGCCCCGGTTGACCTGGTTTCTCGCCCTGGCGATCATCAAGGCAGGCCTGTTGTGGGGCGGCGAGGTCGCCGCCAACCGGGTCGCCGGCCGGGTCAAGAGCGACCTGCGCGAGCAACTCGCCGCTCACCTGCTCAGGCTCGGGCCTACCTTTATCGGCGGAGAACGAACTGGCGAGTTGGTCAATACCCTCACCCAGGGGGTCGAGGCGTTGGATGCCTACCTGAGCCAGTACCTGCCCCAACTCGCCCTGGCGGCGCTGACGCCTCTGACCATTCTGTTCTTTGTTGCGCCGCTCGACCCGCTGTCGGGAGCAGTCCTGCTGGTCACAGCGCCACTGATCCCTTCATGCTCTTGATCGGCAACGCCGCCGACGCCCTGACCCGCAAACAATGGACATCCCTGAGCCGGATGAGCGCCCACTTGATGGACGCGGTGCAGGGACTCACCACCCTCAAGCTGCTGGGCCGTAGCCGAGACCAGATCGAGACCATCGCTCAGATCAGCGATCGTTTTCGCCAGACGACGATGGCTGTGCTGCGTGTCGCCTTTATGTCGGCCCTGGCGCTAGAGATGTTGGCGACGATCAGCACGGCCGTGGTCGCGGTGCAGATTGGGTTGCGGCTGCTGTACGGCCGGCTAGAGTTCGAGCAAGCCTTGTTCGTGCTGCTGTTGGCGCCCGAATTCTACCTGCCGCTGCGCCTGCTGGGCACCCGCTTTCACGCCGGCATGGAGGGAGTGACGGCCGCTCGAAGGATCTTTGAGGTCCTGGATACCCGCCCTGCCACCGCTGTCCCTATCCACAGAGCGCCGCCGGGTGGGAAGAGCGCTCAGGTCACGGGGCTCACGATAGGTTTTGACAACGTCTATCGCAGCTACGATGAGGGGCAACGGCCGGCGCTCAACGGTTTATCGCTGCAAATCCCGCCCGGCGCCAAGGTGGCGCTCGTTGGCCCCAGCGGCGCGGGCAAAAGCACGGTCGCGCACCTGTTGCTGCGCTTTGTCGAGCCAGAGCGGGGAGAGATCACGGCCGGCGCAACTCCCCTGTCAGCTATTCCACCCGCGGATTGGCGCCGGCAGGTCGCGTGGGTGCCCCAACGGCCGTATCTATTTGCCTCCAATGTGGAGGAGAACATCCGACTGGCGCGACCCGAGGCGGACGCGGGCGAGATACTCCGCGCCGCCACACAGGCGCATGCCCACGAGTTCATCATGGCGCTCCCGGCCGGCTATGCAACCCCGATAGGCGAACGGGGCGCCCGTCTCAGCGGCGGACAGGCACAACGCATCGCGCTGGCGCGCGCCTTTCTCAAAGACGCTCCACTGCTGGTACTGGACGAAGCCACCGCCAACCTCGACCCCGCTACCGAGCGCATGATCCAGGAATCGCTCCGACGATTGCTGATCGGCCGCACCGCGCTCGTCATCGCCCATCGGCTCAACACTGTAATGGATGCGGATCAGATCTTTGTGCTGCAGGCCGGTCGAGTCGTTCAATCTGGGAATCACCAGACATTGTCGGCCGAGGAGGGCCTCTATCAGAGCCTGATCGGCGCGTTCCATCCCGCCAGGGGCCGGCCGGATAGAGCCGACCCGGCGGTAGCGTGGGGAGCCTTCTCGCCATGAAGAGCGCACGTGTGCTCTGGAGGCTCGCGCGCTTGGCGGTTCCCTTTTGGCACGCCGTTCTGCTGGCAGCCGCGCTGGGCTTTGCCACCGTGGGCGCCAGTATCGGCCTGATGGCTACCTCCGCCTATGTCATCTCCCGGGCAGCGCTGCACCCCTCTATCGCCAGCCTTCAGGTTGCTATCGTCGGTGTTCGCTTTTTCGGCATCGCGCGCGGCGTGTTTCGCTACCTGGAACGAGTCCTCTCGCACGAGGTCAATTTCCGGATCATCGCCCGCCTGCGCGTGTGGCTCTATCAGGCGTTGGAGCCGCTCGCACCCGCGCGCCTCGGCCGGTTCCGCAGCGGCGATCTGTTGAGCCGGATCGTGGCTGACGTCGAGACCCTGGAGAACCTGTACGTCCGCGTGCTGGCGCCGCCGTTGGTCGCGGCACTAATCGGCGCGCTCGTCTGGTGGGTGTTGGGCAGTTTACACCCGACCCTCGCCTGGGGGGCGCTCGCCAGCCTGGTCGTGGTTGGGGTCGGGCTGCCGCTCCTCACCAGGCAACTCGGCCGGCAACCCGGCGCCGCGCTGGTCGAGGTCCGGTCGAGCCTGCACGTGGCCCTGGGCGATGACGTCCAGGGGTTGGCCGACCTGCTGTCACTGGGTCAGGAGAAGCGCCACCTGGCGTTGATCACCGATCTTGGGCGGCGATTGGTCCAAGTACAGGCGCGGATGGCCCGCGTCACCGCCCTGCACACCGCCCTCTCTTCCCTGTTGGTAAACCTGACTGTCCTGGCTGCGCTGTTGGTCGCCGTTCCCCTGGTTAACCGGGGCGCTCTGGACGGCGTCATGCTAGCCGTGATCCTGTTAGGCTTGATCGCCAGTTTCGAGGGAGTGCTCCCGCTGCCGGCCGCCTTCCAGCACCTGGAGACCAACCTGGCGGCCGGGCGGCGCCTGTTCGAGATCGTGGACGCTAGTCCCGCTGTCCACGATCCATCTGACCCGATCCCAGTGCCTCCCGAGGCATCGCTCACGATGGAGGGCCTCTCCTTCAGATATGCGCCAGACGAACCATTGGCCCTCGACCGTATCAGTCTGTATGTGGCCCCCCGAGGTCGCGTCGCGATCGTCGGGCCCAGCGGCGCCGGCAAGTCCACCCTGGCCAATCTGATCCTACGCTTTTGGGATTACGACGAGGGGAGCATCAGGCTCGGCAAGCACGAGATCAGAACCCTTTCGCAGGAGGCGATGCGAGCCATAACTGGGGTCGTCTCACAGAACACCCATCTATTCACAGGCACCCTGCGCGAGAACCTGCTACTGGCGCGGCCAGGGGCGACCTTGGACGAACTCGAGTCGGCCGCCCGGAGCGCCCAACTCTACGAGTTCATCCAGTCATTGCCGGATGGCTATGACACCTGGATCGGCGAACAGGGCCTGCTTCTCAGTGGCGGCGAGCGCCAACGCCTAGCGATCGCCCGCGCTATCCTGCGGGACCCTTGCCTGTTGATCCTCGATGAAGCCACCGCCAACCTCGACCCGATCACCGAACAGGAGGTCATACGGGCGCTGCATTCCCTGATGCACGAGCGCTCCACACTTTATATCACCCACCGCCTGGCGGGCCTGGAGGAGATGGATGAAATCCTGGTAATGCGCGCCGGCCGGGTGGTTGAGCGAGGGCGTCATCACGACCTGGTTCAACTCGAGGGGCTGTATCATCAGATGTGGCAGCTCCAGCATCTGAAACTCTCGCAGGCGGGGGAGCTTTCTTTTTGAGTATTTTATGGTAAAAATGGTGTGGGCTGTGCCGGCCCCTATGTGTATTAACCCATATCGGAGTGTGCAATGATCGTTACAACCAATGAGCTATTCAAGACGGCCTATGGCCGTTTCGCCATCGGCGCCTATAACATCAACAACATGGAACAGGCATTGGGATTGTTCCAGGGGAACCTCCAATCTCAGGCGCCCTTTGTCGTGCAGATCTCCAAGGGCTCTCGCGAGTACGCCAACGTCAAGATGATCGAAGCGATCATCCGAGCAGCTGAAGAGATGTATCCCGAGACGGTCTTTGCAGTCCACCTGGACCACGGGGATGAAGAGACCGCCTATGACTGCATCGAATCCGGTTTTTACAGCTCGGTGATGATCGACGCCTCGCACCACCCCCTGGAGGAGAACATTGCCATCACCAGGCGGGTGGTGGATCGCGCCCACGACCAAGGCATCAGTGTCGAGGCCGAGTTGGGGATGCTGGGCGGCGTGGAAGAGGACATCCAGGTGGACGAGAAACACGCCCTGCTCACCGACCCCGACGAAGCGGCCGAGTTTGTGCGCCGCTCGGGCTGTGACAGTTTGGCGGTGGCAATCGGAACCAGCCACGGCGCCTACAAATTCACGGGCCGGCAGGGCCTTCACTTTGGCCGGCTGGCCGAGATTCAGAGCCGGCTCCCTGGTTTTCCATTGGTGATGCACGGCTCGTCGTCAGTGCCCCGTGACGAAGTGGAGCGAATCAACCAGGCCGGTGGCGCGTTGGATCCGTCGGCCCGCGGCGTGGACGAGGACGATTTTGCCAAGGCGGTTCCTCTCGGCGTTACCAAGGTGAACATCGACACTGACGGCCGGCTGGTATGGACGCGCGTCCACCGCGAATTCTTTCGCGATCAACCGGCCAAGTTTGACTTTCGCGGTCCGGGCAAGATCTTTGTGGCCGCTTATGCCGACTTTATCGCCCACAAGAACGAGAAACTGGGCAGCGCAGGCCGATTAAAGGCCGTCCGAGACGCCTTTTTCGGCTAGGCATAAAGACGAGCAGCATGCCCTCCGCCCTCGCAGACGTAAAACAGCGGGCTGCCTTGCACGCCCTGGACTGGGTCCAGAGCGGCATGGTGCTTGGCCTGGGCACTGGATCGACTACCGCCCATTTCATCGACCTGTTGGGGGACCGCCTGGATAGCGGCGCGCTGCGCGATATTGTCGCGGTGCCAACCTCGGACCGAACCTCGAACCATGCCAGGCGGCGGGGGATTCCACTTGTCACGCTGGGCTCAGCACCACACCTGGACCTGGCGATCGACGGCGCTGATGAGGTGGATCCGAGGCTTGACCTCATCAAGGGCCTCGGCCGTGCGCTGCTGCGAGAAAAGATCGTCGAGATGCACGCCAGCCATTTGCTGATCGTCGTTGACGAGTCCAAGCTGGTGGGCCGGTTGGGGACCAAGGCCCAGTGCCGGTCGAGCTGATCCCCTTTGGAGTTGACGCCCACGTCGGTTGGCTCAACACGCTGGGCTGCCGCGCCGAGCTGTGGTTGGAGGAAGCTACCGGTGAACCCGTCGTGACCGATCACGGCAACTATCTGGCCCGCTGCTGGTTCCCGACTGGCATCACGGACCCCTATGCCCTGGCATTGAGCCTGAAGCAGCGCCCGGGCGTGATCGAGCACGGCCTTTTTTTGGACATGGCGGGCACGGTCATTGCCGCCGGCCGAGACGGGGTTCGGGTTCTCGAGCGGCCGGAGAGGGTCAGATAGCCGTGAGCGTGGTGATCGCCCCCTCGATCCTGTCGGCCGACTTTGCCCGGCTGGCAGACCAGGTCTGCGAGGCCGAAGCGGCCGGCGCCGATTGGATCCACGTCGACGTCATGGATGGCCACTTTGTGCCCGACATCACGGTAGGGCCGCTCATCGTGCGGGCCTTGCGCCCGGTCACCGACCTCCCCCTGGACGTGCACCTGATGATCGAGCGACCAGATCGACGCATCCCCGACTTTGCTCGGGCGGGGGCGGACCGTATCACCGTCCATGTGGAGACCTGTCCCCATTTGCACCGCACGATCCAAGCGTTGCGCGAGCTTGGCGTGCAGCCCGGCGTCACATTGAATCCGGCGACGCCTCTCCACACCCTGGACGAGATCTTGCCTTATGTCGACCTGGTGCTCATCATGTCGGTCAACCCCGGCTTTGGGGGCCAGTCCTACATTCCGACCAGCACTGCCAAGATTGCCAGCCTGCGGCGGACGCTGGACGATCGAGGCTTGGTCGAGGTCGAGATCGAGGTGGATGGCGGGGTCAACCCCGAAAACGCGGCCGAGATCGTCGCCGCCGGCGCTACCGTGTTGGTCGCCGGCTCGGCTATCTTTGGCCGATCCATTTCCATTGCCGATAGCATCGCCGCGCTGCGAGCGGCGACACCGGGCTAGCTTTCCGCCGACGGGCTGGCAGGGTAGCACCAGGCCAGGGACCCCACAGCGCGAGACCCTAGCCGCCGCGGACGGGCAGAAACCGGCCCTGGTCTGTGGCGCCTACAAACTGTCCGTCCTGCACGATCTGGTTGCCACGAGAGAACACGTCTCGCGGCCAACCCATCAGCTCGAATCCTTCGTACGGACTCCAATCTGCTCGCTCGTGCAAACTTGATGCCGAGAGGACGACCGGTTTGTTTGGGTCAAAGACCACCACGTCGGCGTCAAAGTTGGGTGCGATGTGCCCCTTGTTCGACAGGCCAAAGATCCTCGCCGGCGCAGTGCAGCACGCATCGACCCAGCCTTGCAGGCTGAGCCTCCCGCGGCGCGCCGCATCGTGGACGAGCGCAAGTCGCGATTCTACCGACGACAGACCACCTGGAATCCTGGTGAAATCGGGCTCGGCCGCCTTTTCGGCCGCCGTGAACGGGCAATGGTCGGTGCTGATCACCTGCAGGTCCCCGAGCGCCAACCCGCGCCACATCGCCTCCCAGTTTGCCGCCGGCCGCAGTGGCGGAGCGCAGACGTACCGTTCACCGTGCGGGCCTGCTAGCATCTCTTCTGACAAAAAGAGATATTGGGGACAGGTCTCGCCCATGACCGCCTGACCTCGTTCACGGGCCACCTGGATCGCCTGTAGCGCCTCTGGGCAGGAGACGTGCACCACGTAGAGGCGCGAGTTCGCTTGCCGCGCCAGCTCGATCGCCCCACGAACCGCCTGCTCCTCGAGTGTGGCCGGCCGGGTGCGCGCGTGCCAGATGGGCGCGGTGTTCCCGGCCGCCAGTGCGTCAGCCCGCAACTGGTCGATCACCGGTCCGTTCTCGCTGTGCAGGATGGGCAGCGCGCCGGACTGGCCCAGGGCGCGCAATGCCTTAAAGAGCTGCACATCGTTCAGGCAGAGCGCCCCGTACGCCTGGTACATCTTGAACGAGCGGATACCGGCCGCCATCACGGCCCGTATTTCCTTCAGCGCGTGATCGGCGTGCCAGGCCGGGATGGTCATGTGCAACCCGTAATCAATCGCAACCCGGCCGTTCGCCTCGGCGCGGCGTTTCGCCAGCGCCGCCATCATGGGCTCCTCGCCCTCCGGTTCGACAAAGTCCATCAGCGTGGTGGTGCCCCCGCAAGCCGCGGCGATTGAACCACTGGTAAAGTCATCGGCGCTGGTGTACTTGCCGGCCGGCATCTGGAGATGCACGTGTACGTCAACGCCACCCGGAATGACATAGCACCCGGTCGCATCGACCACCCGTCCGCCCTCGAGTCGTTCTCCGACAGCCACGATACGGCCGCCTTGGAGCGCCACATCGGCGCCAAACTGGGCACCGGCGGTGATCACCGTGCCGTTGGCGATGACAATCTCGACCATCTTTGTCCCTTCTTTCAGTGTGCTATCAGCGCCGAGCGTATCTATTCGCCTGAACCACAAAATCCACCCCGGTCAACTCGCGCCACGCGTTTATCAGCGCAGCCGTGACCTGGCCCGGAAAGCTACCGCGGCCGTTGATAGGTGTGCCGTTCAAGCTGCGCACCGGTAGCACGCAGATGCTAGTGGCGGTGACAAACGCTTCGTCTGCCAGCAAGACGTCATAGGGCGTCAGGTCACGCTCCTCGACGCGATACCCCTGCCCCTCGGCCAAGCCAGTGGTGACAGCGGCCGTCACACCGGCGAGCACCCGCCCCCCTTTTGGGGTCAAGATCACCCCATTCTGGACCGTCAAAAAACTGGCGCGTGAACTCTCGGTGATGATGCCGTGGCTGTTGCAAAGCAGGGGCCAGGCGCCTGGATTGGCGGCCGTTGCCTGGATCTCGGCCAGCACGCTGACGATGCGGCTCTGAGTCTTGACCCTTGGATCCATGATGTCACGCGAGATCGCCCTCACCGTTGGGGTGACCAGGTCAACCCCGGGCTCGTACAGATGCGCAAAGCGTTCGAACTCGATCGGCCGGCACGTGATCAGCACCGTGGCGCCCTGGCCCGGCACGCCGCGGGAGACGCGAAAAACCAAACTCATGTCGTCCTCGCCGTCTATCAGACCGTGATTTGCCTCCAACGTCGCCAGCGCCGCCCGCTGGAACTCACTGGGCGTCACCCCTGGATCAATATAGACGTATCGCAGCGAACGGTAGAGCCGGGCGATATGCGCTTCGAGTTTGAACGGCTGGTGGCGAAAGGTACGCGTGGTATCGTATACCGCGTCGCCGCGGGTAAAGCCCTGATCCCAGATAGAGAGCGCGGCCTCTGATTCCGGAATCAGCCGGCCGTTCAAATGAACCAAGTAACCAGACATGATGACCTCTCCGCCCGTCCGCTGCCGGAGGCAAGCCGGCCGTGGCGCTTGATTGTTGGCGGCGATTATAGCATGGTTGCTTGCTCCCTGAAAGCCGCATATAATACCCGCACCAGGTTACTGGTGATCGCAACCCCATTCACGAGGAAAGCCCCATGGCTCAACCTATCGATCTGATGCTGGTAAACGGGATGGTGCTTACTATGGATCGCGCCTTTTCCCACGTGGCGCCTGGTTCGGTGGCCATTCTGGAAGATCGCATCGTTGCCGTCGGGCCGGCCGAGCAGCTTGCGGGCAGATTTGCGGCCGCCGAAACCATAGACTGCGCCGGCAAGGTCATCATGCCGGGCCTGATCAACGGCCATACGCACGCGCCTATGTCGCTGCTCCGCGGCCTGGCAGACGACCTCCGGCTGGATGTCTGGTTGCTCGGCTACGTCATGCCCGTCGAGAGAGAGTTTGTGCGCCCGGAATTCGTGCGCCTCGGCACGCGGCTTGCGTGCGCCGAAATGATCCGCGCCGGTGTGACCTGCTTTGCAGACATGTATTATTTTGAAGAATACGTGGCTGGGGCGGCGGCCGACGCTGGCATGCGCGCCGTGTGCGCCGAGACGATCCTCAAATACCCAACCCCTGACGCCAACAGCTACGACGCCAGCCTGCGCCGCTGCCATGAATTCATCGACCATTGGATCGGACACCCGCTGGTCACCCCGGCCGTAGGTCCCCACGCTCACTATACCTGCACCACCGAAATCCTGCGGGCCTGCGCCGAACTGGCGCGCGAACACAATGTCCCGCTGCTGACCCACATCAGCGAGACCGCCGAGGAGGTGGAGATCAGCCT
Source organism: uncultured Chloroflexia bacterium (assembly GCA_963695825.1). Classification (GTDB taxonomy): domain Bacteria; phylum Chloroflexota; class Anaerolineae; order Promineifilales; family UBA4811; genus CAVOHX01. Next base: position 189,369 of record CAVOHX010000009.1, on the reverse strand, counting down.
GCGGGAAAACGGCATGCCGGTCGTGCCCTGGCTGCAGAGGAACGGGCTGCTGGACACCAAGCTAATTGCGGCGCACTGCGTCCACTTGGGGGACAGCGAAATGCAGCTCTTGCGCAACCACAAAGCAGGGGTGATCCACAATCCCTCCAGCAACCTGAAACTGGCGAGCGGCATCGCCCCGGTCCGTCGCATGCTAGAGCTGGGCCTCACCGTGGGCATTGGTACCGACGGCGCAGCCAGCAACAACGACCTGGACATGCTGGACGAGATCCGGCTGGCGGCCTTTTTGGCCAAGGGTACCAGCGGCGACCCGACCGCATTGCCGGCGCGCCAGGCGCTGGCCCTTGCCACCATTGAGGGGGCGCGCGCGATTCACCTGGTCGACGAGATCGGTTCCCTGGAAGCCGGCAAACGGGCGGACATTGCCGTCGTCGAGCTCACCGGCCTGCACAACACACCCCGGTTCGGCCGCGACCCCGACGCAGTCTATGCGCAGCTCATCTACGCCGCCAAGAGCACTGATGTGTTGCACGTGCTGGTCAACGGCCGCTGGCTACTGCGCGACCGGCGCCTGCTTACTTTGAACCAGGAGGAAATCCTGCAAGAGGCGAGCCAGCTTGGCAAGCGGATTGATACCTTTTTGATCGAGCGCGAACAAAGCGTGCTGAGCAAACTGCTGGTCATCGGCGGGGTCAGGCAGGAAGAGAGCTTTGAGGTGCAGGTCAAAGGGGTGCTGGGAGAGCCGGCGCTGCGCCATGTTGAGGCGGTGCTAGGAAATCCGGCGATCACGATTACCAACCAATCACACTACCGGCAGTACGACACCTATTTCCTGTTTGACCAGACCGATCCCGATGCAGACCGGCTGCGCTTCCGCGAGGATCAGATCGTCAGTGCCGCCGGTGAGGTGGTGGACGCCCGCAACCGCCTCACTCTCATCGGCCTCTCCAGCGAACGCGAATTCCCGGGCGCAGTCATGCTGTCTCGCTCGCGCTATCTCGCCCCGGCCGACAAGAGTCTGCGCTTCTATCACGAGTATTTTCAACCCAAGGCGACCCGCCAGGTTGACAAGGAGCGCCGCCGCTGGCGCATTCGCTACCAGGACACGGACTTTGCCGTCAACCTGGACCGACTGCTACAGCCACCCAAGGAGAGCTATTTCGTCGAGATCAAATCTCGAACCTGGTCTATCCGGGATGCTGAACGCAAGGCAGCGCTCATCGCCGAGTTGATGGACCTATTCGATGAAATCAACCCCGTGCAGACCATCCCCGATGGCTATGTCGATCTTTAGCACCAGTCCGCCTATCCGGACTGCCAATCGACCAGCGCCTGAAAGATAACGCGCGCTGACCGGGCAGCGGTATCGGATCGGTCTGTATCCTCCAGCAGGACCACCACCACATAGCGGCTCGAGGGGCCGTGGAGATAGCCGAGAAACCAGGCATTGCGTGACTCGCCGGGCCCCGTCAAGGCGGTCGCGGCATACCCGACCGCTTGCTGGCCCTGAATCAGCGCCGCTTGTGTTGATCCAGTTTGAACCGCCGCTGCCAGCGCCGTGCCGGTGCCCTCGGCCGCCGCTGGCGACAGACCCAATTCGGCCGGCAGCGCGGGAGAAACCTGAACCTGCCAGTCGCCGGTCTCGCTCTGGACCTGGCTGACCAGCCGCAGAGGCGGCAGAACGCCCTCGGCGGCGATGGCAGCCACCGCCCAGGCCATGTGCAGCGGGCTCATGGTGAGCTGGCCCTGCCCCACCGCCTCGGCGTCCAGTCCCCCGTTGGCAAAATCAGGAACTGCAGTCGTCGCCAACTCGAGGGGCAGATCCGCCAACTCGAACAGTCCAAGTCGAGACAGTCCAGCTATCAATTTGGTCGGCCCCAACGCGGCAACCAAGTCCACAAACGGGGCCGGGCACCCGTACGCCATGGCTTCAGAGAGGTTGATCTCTGTGGGCATCGCCTCGCCTTTGGCCGGCGCTTGAGCACAGTCACCCCACACCGGGCCGTTGCTCGCTGATCTGCCATCCGTGATCGGCGTTGAGGGTGACAGGATATCGAATTCCAGCCCCGCCGCCAGCAAAAATGGGAAAATAGCCGCGCCGGGTTGGTACAGCGCTTGCGTTGCTCGATTCAGCAACGGAGCGCCCTCGTCGTTCTGATAATCGTTGAATCGCTCATCCAATTGGTTCGGATCGTAGGTGGGTTGGCTGGCGAGCGCCAAAATGTCGCCGGTGCGGGCATCCAACACCACCGCGGCGCCGGCGCGGCCGGCCAACGCGGCGTTGGCGGCAGCTTGAAGGTCGGCCTCCAGGGTCAGTTGCACATCCCGGCCGACCGGATGCCGGTGCGTAAACTCGGCCCAAAGGTCTGCCCACGCGCTACCCAGGCCGCCGCGCAGCGCAAGGTCATAGGCAGCCTCCACACCAGCCACCCCATGGCGCAGACTATAGTAGCCGATCGCGGGCACGTCTGGCAGGTCGTAGCGGCGCGCGAAACTGACCCGGCTCGCCCACAGTCCGAGCCAACACAACCTCACCACGATCGAGAATTCGACCTCGGGCGACGCGCAACTCGGCCTCCACCAGCCGGGGATTGTCGTCGCGGGCCAACAGACCTGGGGCGCGCAGCACGGTCCAATAGATGAGGGCCGCGGATAGCACGCCTATGAGCAGCAGATAAACCGTGTTGATCCGTCTCAGCCGATCAGACATCACGCACCACGGCCGCCAGGGGCCCTCGAATCTATCTCAATCACCCCGCATCACCTCACCCGATACCTTGATGAGCAATCCCACCATCAGGAAACTGACCATCAACGAACTCCCTCCGTAGCTCAGAAACGGAAAGGTGACCCCGGTCAGAGGAATCAGTTTGGTCACGCCGCCCACGATGATGAGGGTTTGAATCCCAACAAAAGCCGAGATGCCGGCCGCCAAAAAGGTCAGAAACGGATGGCGCGCCAGCAACGCCAGGCGCATGCCGCGGGATACCAACACCAGCACGCAGGCCAGCACTGCCATGGTGCCCACCAGACCCCACTCCTCGGCGAGAGCGGCGAACGCGAAATCAGAGTGCACCACCGGGATGTAGGTCGGGAAACCCTGCCCAACCCCCTGGCCTACCAGGCCGCCCGCCGACAGCGCCAACAGGGCCTGGACGATCTGAAAGCCACTGCCCTGGGCATCCCTCCAGGGGTCCCACCAGGTGCTCAGCCGCAGGCGCACAACCTCCAACTCACTTAACGGCAGCAGGTAGGCAATTGCCACCAGTGCAATCAAGAGAACCAGGCCCGAGACAACAGCCTCCCACCGGCCGCTCGCCAGGTACAACATGACGACGAAAACAAGAAAGAACAGCGTCGCTGCCCCCAAATCCCGTTGCCAGACGAGCAGGGCCACGCTCACCCCCCACATGACCAGCAGTGGCGCCAGGTATGCAAAGGGCGGCCGTGCTATGCGAAAGCGCCCGATTTGCAGATAACGCAACCGGATCATCCCTTCCTTTTCTGCCATATAGCTGGCGAGAAAGATGACTGCCAGCAGTTTGAGCAGCTCCGAGGGCTGAAAATAGGCCGGGCCGATCAGAGGCAGGTGGGCGCCCAGCCAGAACCGCAGGCCCCGACCCGATGGATTGACGCCAAAGAGAAACGTGAGCGCCAACAACAGGATGCCGAGAATGAGCCAGGTGTAGCGATAACGACGCAACCAGCGCAGCCCGGCCGGATCGCCGGGTCGCCCGGCGGGCCACAGCGCGACGGCCAACATGGCGGCTGTTCCCAGCACGAGCCAGAGCGCCTGCCGCGCCGCAAAGGGTGGCGCCAGCCTGTCGATGAGCACCACGCCCCAGCCAGTCAAAAGGCTGACAGAGGGAAACAACAACGGATCCCGCAGCGGCTGAAGGCGATTCAGGAGCAGATGGGCAACGAGAACGGTGACGCCCCAGACAAGCGCCTGCCACAGGTGGCTCCAGGCAAGGCGGCCGTCAACCACCAGACTGTGCGCGACGGCGGTTACAGCAACAAAGGCGGCCGCCAACGCCAACAGAGCGCGCTCGCGACGACGAGAATCTAGGCCGCGCTCCTCCAGATGGTACAGTTGCTCAGCCGGAACGACCATCGACACGGGCCTGTCTGACCCAGAAAAAAGTTGTCGCTCGTCGGCGGCCGCAGATCGTGGGGCCGTCGATCACAAATAACGCTCCACCAGGGGGCCGAGCTTGGCGACCGTGGCGGGCGGAACCCGATCGCGCTGGGTGATCAGGGCTTGGCCCAATGCGTCTCCGCAACCACACGCAGTCCGATCTGCCCCTGCCAGCCGCCCCACGACGTTTGCGAGCGCTATCTGAGCGAGAATGGCATTTCGATGGAGTATCTCGATGACGGCCTCTACCGTCACCGGCTCTTCACTCTCATGCCAGACGTCGTAATCGCTAATGTGATTCATGACCGCGTAACACATTTCGGCCTCCCGAGCCAGGAACGCCTCAGGGCAAGTGGTCATGTTGATCAGGTCCATCCCCCAGCGCCGGAACGTATGAGTACTCACCCTTGGTGCTAAAGCGAGGTCCCTCAATCGTGATCACGGTGCCGCCACGATGTACCACGCCGCCGGCCGCCTCGACAGCGTCAACCAAGTGACCGCTCAGATGCGGGCAGAACGGATCCGCCACCCCGATGTGCGCCGCCAGCCCGTTCCCAAAAAAGGTGTTCACGCGGAACTTTGTATTGTCATAGAGCTGATCTGGAACCACGATCTCGCCCGGGTGCAGGTGCTCCCGTAGGCTGCCACAGGCGCTGACCGAGATGACCTGCTCGACCCCCAAGGTTTTGAGGGCATAGATGTTGGCGAGGTAAGGCACCTGACTGGGCGTGTGCAGATGGCCTCGGCCATGACGAGCCAGAAAAGCCACGCGCACTCCTCGCAGCACCCCGATGTGGATAACGTCCGACGGTTCGCCGAACGGTGTGTCAACCCGGTGTTCCTCGACCTGATCGAGTTCCCGCATGCCGTATAGGCCGCTGCCGCCGATCACGGCAACTTGAACCTCTTTCATCCCGCCTCCTTACAAGGCCCCCTGGTAGGCCCCACCGTCCACCTGCAACGCCACCCCGTGTACATAGCTGGCGGCCGGAGAGGCCAGGAAAACAGTCACCCGGGCAAACTCGTCGGGTTCTGCCATTCTTCTCAGCGGAAATGAGCCCACCATCCGCTCCGCCTCGGCGGCCACCGTTGTGTGGTTGATCTCTGCCTTGCGCTCGAGCAACTCTTCCATATGCAATGTACGCGTCCAGCCGGGGAGAACGCTGTTACCCGTATCCCCCGTGGACCAAGCTCGTTGGCCAGCGTCTTGGTCAGGCCGATGACGCCCAGCCGTATGCTGTTCGAGAGCACCAGGTTTTCGATGGGTTGCTTGACTGACAACGAGGTGATGGTGACGATGCTGCCGCCCCCCTGCCTGATCATGTGCGGCACCGCCGCGTAGCAGAGTCGCACCGCGCTCATCATATTAACCTGGAATGCAGTCTCGAAATCCTCTGGAGTGAGATCGATAAAGTTCGAGCCGCCGGCGGCCCCCCTGCGTTGGTGATGAGAATGTCCAGGCGGCCGTACTCGGCGATTGTGGTGTGGACCAGGTTTTCCACGTCATCGGCGCGCGTCACGTCCGCCACCACCGGCCGAACGTCCACCCCGGTCTCTTGCCGGATCAGAGTTGCGCGCTTCTCAATCCGCCCCTTGTCGCGCGAGCAGATGACTACCTGCGCACCCTCTTGTGCAAAAAGCGATGCGACGGCCGCGCCTAATCCCTGGCTGGATGCAGTCACCAGCGCTACCTTGCCTACAAGACCTAGATCCATTGGTGCCTCCTAGTAATAAAAAGGGGCCCACCTTTACAGCCTAATCCTGGCGGACCGCCCACAGTTCTACGCCAACTCGATCTTGAACTCCACTCGGCCCACACCAATGACGTCTCCGGCATCCACCACGGTGGGGACCTCCACCGGTTGCCCGTTCAAGGTGGTGCCATTTCTGCTGTCGCGATCCTCCAGCCACCAGCGCCCGGTACGCAGGGTCAACAAGGCGTGATGGTAAGACGCAAAAGTGTCCGCCAAGTGGACCGTGTTGGTTGGCGCTCGGCCAAGAGTGGTGATAGGCAGCAGAGGGTAGGTGCTGCCTATGGGGACGTCCACCCCCTCGACCGCGACCACTACCAGATCGCCATGCTTGCGCTCACGGGCGGCTACCTGAGCCGCCGCCAGCGCCATATCGCGGCGAATCACGATGAGCAGTGCAGCCACAAAGGTGAACAATAGCAGCCCACCGACCAGCCGCAGCGCCAGGACAACGGTCTCGGGAGTCACGGTCACTCGGATGGAAGAACCGGGCGCACCCAGGTGTTAGTTGTATCTCCGGCCGTCGGCGGTAGGTCATCGCCCGGTTCCCGGCCGTAGATAACGTCCACTCCGCCCAAGGAAAAGACATCGCCGGGTTCCAGCACGGCCTCGATCACCGGATGCCCGTTAAGCATGGTGCCGCCCGTGCTGCCGAGGTCATACAGGATGTACCGTCCGAAGCGCCAGCGCAACTGGACGTGGCGGCGCGACACGCGCGGGTCACTCAGCACCACATCGCAGTCCAGTCGCCTGCCCAACGTGTACACCGGTTGGTCGAGCACGACGTGACGATGCCCGTCAATGATCAAATAGACATCGCCATCCGGCTCGTCCTGGCGGAGGCTGCTGGCGACGTCCGCCGGCCTTAACGCCTGAGTCTGCTCCCTGACATGCTCACTCACCTCGGCCTTGACACGGAGAGACCCGGCAGGCAGATCTAGCGCCGGCTGCAACCTGAGCATTGGGGCGTGGGATAGCTCCAGGCCCGCCTGCTGTGTTAGCTTGAGCACCTGGTCCGCCAGATAGACTGCCAGGTCTGGATGGGCGCCCAGCAACACTGCGTGGTCCTCAGGGTTCAGCATCACAGTATAATGGTCGGGCGCGTGGCTGCCCTCTGCGCCATCCTCAAGCGCCCGGGTAAGCTGGGCCACGACCTCTTGCACCCGCAAACGGCCGTCAAACAGCCGCCCCAGCGACCCCTCAACGAGTCGCTGAGCCATACGTTCAAACCGGGAAAGAGAATTTCGCACGCCGCGATTATAGCCGATGCACCAGAGTGGGTCAATCGTCTTGCGGCACCGCCTTCAATACGCTATACTGACGATTAGGAGTCGCGATGTTCGAGGAGATCGATCACACCGCTGATTATGCGATCCGCGTCCGGGGCAGAGACCTGTCGGAGCTGTTCATCGAAGCTGCCCGAGGCATGTACGCCTTGACAGGTGCGAACCCAACCCAACCGCACGCTGACAGGCAAGTGACGCTCGAGGCGCCCGATCTGGAGACCCTGCTGGTCACATGGCTGGAGGAACTGTCGCTGTGGTTGGAAACCGAGGGTGCAATGGTTCACGTTTTCACTCAGGTCACTCTGGCACCAAACTCGCTCACGGCCAGGCTGGTGATCAGCCCCGCGAACGGTATTGAAAAGCTGATCAAAGCGGTGACCTTTCACAACCTGGCGATCCGCCCCATCGCCGGCGGGTATGAGACGTCTATAGTATTCGACGTATAGCCCGGCAAGCGGCCGGTTCATCCAGCTCCCGGCCGACTGCCCTGATTCACTATCCACTGAAAGCCGTTGCTACTAGCCAAGACCGTGACATCTACCGTCAAGGAGGTCAACATGGTGCAGAAAAAAGATTTCCATCAGATCCAAGAGATGGTGTGGGAGGTGCCAGCCAACTACCGCCACGATATGCGCGTACCGGCGCGGCTTTTTGCCAGCCGGCAGATGTTGGACGCGACGCTATCCGATCGCACGGCCGAACAACTGGTCAACATGACCACCCTACCCGGTGCAGTGGGTTGGGCAGCCGCCATGCCCGACGCCCACCAGGGATATGGCTTTTGTATCGGCGGCGTGCTGGCAACCGAGCTCCCCAAGGGGGTGATATCGCCAGGCGGCGTGGGATACGACATCAACTGCGGGGTCCGGCTGCTGCGGTCCGATCTCGACCAGGTAGAGATCGCCGACCACATCTCGGATCTCATGACCAGCATCAACCGCAATTGCCCGAGCGGCGTCGGCAAGGGCGGGACGCTCAAGATCAGCGACCGCGAGATGGACCGGCTGCTGACCGATGGCGCCGGGTGGGCGCTGGGCAAGGGCTATGCGCGAAAGGAGGACTTGCAGCGGACCGAATCCAACGGTCGCATTCCCGGCGCCGACCCCTCCAAGTTGAGCCCACGAGCCAAGAAACGCGGTCAACCCCAGCTCGGCACCCTGGGCGCTGGCAACCACTTTATCGAAGTGGATGTGGTGGAGGAGGTGTTTGACCCGGTCGCAGCGGACGCGTTCGGGCTCCGGCCGGGGCAGATTGTGGTCCAGATCCACACCGGCTCACGTGGTTTGGGCCATCAAGTGGCGTCAGACTATGTCAAATCCTTCCAGCAGGCGGTGCACAAGTATGGCATTCAGTTGCCGGATCGCGAACTGGTTTGCGCACCCTTTGACTCCCGCGAAGGGCAGGACTATTTCGGGGCCATGTGCGCGGCCGCCAACTATGCCTTTGCCAATCGCCAATTGCTGACCCATTGGGTACGCCAGAGCTTTGAGCAAGTGCTGGCGCCGGTTACCAAGCGATCCGACCTGCATCAAGTCTATGACATCGCGCACAACATTGCCAAGGTCGAGACGCACTCGATCGAGGGGGCGCTGACCAAACTCTGTGTCCACCGCAAGGGCGCCACGCGCGCGTTTGGGCCGGGATTCGAAGAACTGTCGCCCGAGTACCGCGCTGTCGGGCAACCGGTGCTGGTACCTGGCAGCATGGGTACCGCCTCCTGGGTGCTGGTGGGAACCGAACTCTCGATGCAACAGAGCTTTGGCAGTTCATGCCATGGTGCAGGTCGCACCATGAGCCGCTCGCAGGCGAAAAAGACTGTTTGGGGCGGCGAGTTGCGCGAACAGCTCGAAGCTCAAGGCATCCAGGTGCGCGCCGGAAGCATGGCGGGATTGGCCGAGGAAGCTCCAGTGGCCTACAAGGATGTGGACATGGTCGTAGAGGTGGTGCACAGCGCCGGCCTGGCGCGCAAGGTGGCCCGTATGCGGCCGCTAGGCGTCATGAAGGGCTAGTCGGATAACGCGGCTGACAACGTTGTGAAGCGCACCGGTGACAACCATCACGTCTTGTTATGCCGTTTCTCCATTGGGCCGACCATGAGTCGCTTGTAGAATATTCCAAATATATTCCGCGTCAGAAACTGGATTCCGACAAGGAGCAACACACAATGCCTCACGCCGACCATATACTTCGAGACGACATTACCGCGGCCGCCCCCGACATTGCCGGGTTGATCGAGCGCGAAGCCGAGCGCCAAGCGCGCAAACTCATCATGATCCCCTCCGAGAGCTATGCGCCGCCGCGCCGTCCGGCAAGCTCTGGGCTCGGTCTTTCAGAACATCTATGCCGAGGGATATCCCCCGCTGCGCATGACCCGCGACGACGAGGATTTGTTGCTGGACCAGGCGCACCAGTTGGTTTACTATCGCCGTTACGCGGATCGGCGCTTTTACAAAGGCGTCGATTACGTCCACTTTATCGAGACGCTGGCCCAGCGTCGAGCTGCGCAGGCCTTTGCCACCGACAGCGTGGCGCCGGAAGATATTTATGTCAATGTGCAGGCGTTGTCCGGCTCGGCCGCCAACCTGGCAGTCTATGACACGCTGCTAGACGCGGGTGACACGCTCATGGGCATGGATCTGTTCCAGGGCGGGCATCTCACCCACGGCAGCGAGTTCAACCTCTCGGGCAAACGCTATCACGTGGTCTCTTATGGCGTCGATCCGGCAACCGGCAAACTGGATTACGACGCCATGTTGGAACTGGCGCAGGAACACCGGCCCAAGCTCATCATCGGTGGATTCACCTCCTACCCCTGGTCGCCCGACTGGGCGCGGTTCCGGGAGATTGCCGACGCGGTCGGGGCCTACCTAATGGCGGACATCAGCCACACGGCCGGCATGGTGGTGGCGGGCGTCCATCCCACACCGGTCGGAATCGCGGATGTGATCACCTATACCACCCACAAAACCCTCTGCGGCCCGCGCGGCGCGGTCGTGATGACCACCAACGAGGAGGTCGGTCTCAAACTCGATCTGGCAGTCTTTCCCGGCGCACAGGGCGGGCCCCACACCAACAAGTTTGCCGCGATATGCGTCGCTATGAAACTCGCCCAGACCGACTCGTTTGCCGAGTTGCAGCGACAGATTGTCAAGAACGCGGCCGCGCTAGCCGGCGGTCTGGTGCGGCGCGGGCTCAAGCTGGCGTACGGCGGCACCGACACCCACCTTCTGCTACTGGACGTGGGCGCCATCCCCACCAAGACCGGTTTTCCGCTCCGCGGTGAGGTGGCAGTGCGCCTCCTGGACATCGCCGGCATCGTGGCCAACAAGAACACCATACCCGGGGATGATCTCACTGCGCTCGCCAGCGGTGTGCGGCTGGGAACCCCCTGGGTGACCCAACGCGGCCTGCGGGAGCCAGAGATGGACACTCTAGCCGGTTTGATTCACGATGTGGTCACCAACATAGAGCCGTTCGCCTACCATGGGCTGGCCGGCGTGCTGCCACGCGGCAAGATCGACCTGGACGTCTTGGGCCAGGTCAAGCGTGGCGTGGCGGACCTGTGTGACCAGGCGGCCGCGGAATATGACGGCCCCCAGTCAGCCTATCCGCACTTTGACATCCCGCCCGCGGCCGAGTTCCGCGGGGCGAGCGATCAGCCGGTCGTTTTGGAGATCAGCGGGTGGCGCGCAGCGCAGTTCCTGGACGAAGTGTGCACAGGGCGCCTGGCGGGGTTGACCCCGGGCGCCAGCACGCCCACCTTTCTTCTGGACCGTCACGGCAAGCTGATCGATCAGGTCACCGTGATGCGGTTGCAGGACGACGGCCGTGGGCGCGCCCAGTTTCGGATGGCAGTCCATCCCGAGCGCTCCAACGGGGTGGCGGCCTGGTTGCGCGGCCTGGCCGATGGATACATCCTGTTTGACCGGGATGACCTCTATCGAAAGGTACAGGGACCGGCCGTTATACAAGAGGTACAGGACTATGAGCTTGCCAAGGTCGCAGGCGCTGAAACTGGCGTCCGCTATCGTGATACACCACCGGCCGCGGCCGAGCTCTGTGCTGGGTTCCCGGAGCTGTTTGATCTCAACAAGCCCTACTTTGTGGGGATGGCTGCGCTAGCCGCCAACCTGCCCGCCGCGGACGCCAAGCTCTCTTGGACGTGGCAGGAGCCGGACTTGCCACTGCGCCAGACCCCGCTGAACGCCATCCATCACCAGTCTGGGGGTCGCATGGTACCCTTTGCCGGCTGGGAGATGCCTGTCCGCTACGCCACCAGTGTGATGGAAGAGCACCTGGCGGTGCGCCAGACGGCCGGGCTATTTGACGTCGCCCACATGGGCGTTTTCGAGGTATCGGGGCCCCACGCTACCCGCTTCCTGGACGTGGTGGCAAGCAACTATATTGCCTGGCTCGACCCGGGTCAATCCTGCTATTCGTACCTGCTCGATCCGGACGGGGATGTAATCGACGACATTTTTGTCTATTGCCTGGCCCGCGACCGCTACCTGATGGTGGTCAACGCCGCCAACGCCGAAAAGGACTGGGATTGGCTCAACGCCGTCAACGACGGCCGGGTGATCATCAACCGGGAACGGCCGGGAACCGAGGTGGGCGTGCACGCCGTGATCCGCGACCTCAAGGACCCAACCAACGGCCCCGACTGCAAGGTGGACATTGCCTTTCAGGGCGCGGCCGCACTGCCGACCCTGCAGGACATGACGGACGACCCCAAAGTAAAGGCGGCTCTAAAGCGGCTGCGCCGAACCGACTTGATCTCGGTCGAGCTGTCCGGCATTCCGCTGGTGATCGCTCGCACCGGCTATACCGGCGAGGACATTGGCTATGAGATTTTCGTCCACCCCGACCGGGCGGCCGAACTCTGGACCCTGATCCTGACAAAGGGCGCGCCTCATGGGGTCAAGCCGGCCGGTCTGGCGGCGCGCGACAGCACCCGCACCGAGTTTGGGTTGCCGCTCTATGGCCACGAGCTTGCCGGGACCTGGAACATCGACCCAATCGAGGCCGGCTTTCCCGGTTATGTCAAGTATCACAAGCCTTTCTTTATTGGTCGGGATGCACTGCTGGCGGTGGAGGGCAAACGCACCCGGGAGGTGCTCCGCTTTCGCATGAACGACAAGGGGGTGCGTGTGCCCAAAACCGGCGATCCGGTCGCCGACCGCCGCGGGCAGGTCATCGGCTATGTCACAAGCTGCTCCATCGACCGCGACGGCTACCTCACCGGCCTGGCGTACTGTAAAAAGAACGCCAATCAAGAGGGCACGCCCCTACAGATCATCACCCTGCCCCGTTCGATCCCGGCCGGCAAGGACGCCGACAAACTCGAGTTGGGTGACAAGCTGGTGCTGCCCGATGGCGCCACCGTGCAAAGCCGGTTTATCGTGCGCAACGAGGTGACCGGGGCGCTGCCGAGCAGCGGCGACTAGCTTTGGGGTTGGCATCTGTCAGGTCCGGCGCAACCTAAAGGGGCATTGTACCTCCACCACGGCCGGCGCAAGGCTACCCTGACCCGTTATCGGCCCATAGGGAGGAGAACGACTGTGACCAATGTGCTCGAACACAACAAGCGCGCCTGGAACCGCCAGGTAGAATTCGGCAACCGCTGGACGGTGCCCGTGTCGCCGGAAGCGATTTCCCGAGCGCGGGAGGGCGACTGGCAGCTCTTGCTGACGCCGACCAAACCGGTGCCTGGTGATTGGTTCCCGGACCTGGAAGGGCTTGACGTGCTTGGTCTGGCGTCCGCCGGTGGTCAACAGGGACCCATCCTGGCTGCGGCCGGCGCCAAGGTGACCATCCTGGACAACTCGCCGCACCAACTAGCCCAGGATGAGATGGTCGCCGCCAGAGAGTCGCTCGCCATCCGCACCGTGGAAGGCGATATGGCTGATCTGTCCATGTTCGCTGATGAATCGTTCGATCTGATCTTTCATCCGGTCTCGAACGTCTTTGTGCCCGATGTGCGGCCGGTCTGGCGCGAAGCGTATCGCGTACTGCGCCCTGGCGGCTCGTTGCTCGCCGGCTTTAGCAACCCGACCATCTATATCTTTGACTTGGAGCTATACGAGCAGGGGGTTTTGCAGCCGAAACACTCGCTGCCCTATTCCGACCTGCAGAGCCTCAGTCCGGCCGAGCAGGCTCGCTGCCAGGAGGCTGGGACGCCCCTCGAGTTCGGGCACCTCCTGGAGGATCAGATCGGCGGGCAACTGGAGGCCGGGCTATTGATCGCCGGTTTCTACGAGGACGCTGACCCCGAGGAACTGCTCTCAAGATTTATGCCGGGCTTTGTTGCCACCCGCGCGCTCAAACTGCGGCGACTGCCCAACGCTTGATGAGGGTGAGGGTTTCGTGCCGCCGGCGTGATCCTGCGTGGCCCAGGCATACACGATCCGCGCCTTGGGTAGCCGAGCGCGAGTGGCTACCCATTGAGCATGAGGTATAATGGACGCTGCGGCTGGCGGCAAGACCCCCTAGAAATGAAAGGAGCAGCGACGATGGAGACAACATCCTACCGGATCCCACCCAATACTCTGGTTAATATGGCGGACCACGACCCTGATGACATTGGTGGATTCCGCGACCGGGACGACGCTGAAGAAGAGCTGGAGGCAAATGTCGAGCGGCTCAAGGACCTGCAGAACGTTCTCTATGCTGAAGGCAAGCACGCCCTGCTTTTTGTCTTGCAGGCGATGGACGCCGGCGGCAAGGATGGCACCATCCGCCACGTGATGGGAGGGCTCAATCCTCAGGGCGTCCACGTCGCCAGTTTCAAAGTCCCAACCTCGCGCGAGTTGGCCCACGATTTCCTCTGGCGCATTCACCAGCACACGCCTGGACGGGGGGAGATTTCGATTTTCAACCGCTCTCACTATGAAGACGTGTTGGTTGTACGGGTGCACAGCCTGGTACCTGAATCGGTGTGGCGGCCGCGCTACGACCACATTAATGCCTTTGAGCGCCTGTTGTCCGACAGCGGCGTGACCATCCGTAAGTTCTTTCTGCACATATCCAAAGAGGAGCAGAAGGAACGCTTTGAAAAACGCCTGCTCAACCCGCGCAAGAATTGGAAATTCTCCCGAGGTGACCTGCGCGAGCGCGCACTGTGGCCTGACTATATATCCGCGTACGAGGAGGCGCTCTCCCGCTGCAGCACAAAAGATGCCCCCTGGTACGTCATCCCTGCCAACCATAAATGGTACCGCAATCTGGTCATATCGCGGGTTCTGGTCGAAGCGATGGAGTCGCTCGACATGCACTACCCCCCAGGCGAGCCAGATCTGGACCAGGTCGTCATACCCGATTGAGGCACACGGCAAGAGATTCGGCGCGGGTTTTTCGGACAACGCGATTTGACCATTTGCCCAATCCCGAGTAGACTATTGCCCCTGAACAGACACCAAGGCAATTTCGATAGGCTTTTTCATGCGTGCCCCGTTCCCATCCGCATCCTGAAGAAGAATAGGGCTGGCGGGACACTGTCACCGCCAGCCTTTTGTCTTTTCTGCCTGCTGAGTACTTGGGATTAGTCGCGAGGAAGGAGGATCTATGCAAGAATTAAACTTTACGGAACAGGCAATGATGTGGGGAGTCGTTGCGGTTGCTTTTATCAGCCTGGCTTACGCATGGTGGTTGTGGCGCGACACGCTGAGGCGCGGCACAGGCAGCAAGAAGATGAAAGAGGTCTGGGCGGCTATCAAGGCAGGCGCCGAGGCATACCTCGGACAGCAGCTCAAAACCATGCTGCCCATCTTGCTGATCCTGACAGTGGGCATGTTTTTGAGCGTATATGTGGTGCCCCCCACAGAGGAGGCGCAACGCCTCTACGGGGATGACGCCCGGATCATCATCGCCATCGGCCGAACGGTCGCCTTTATTCTGGGCGCATCATTCTCTACGATCGTAGGGCAATTGGGCATGCGCGTGGCCATCGAAGGCAATATCCGGGTCACAGCGCAGGCGGTGGATGACAACTATAACGGAGCGCTCACCGTCGCCTACCGGGCCGGCACATTCACCGGAATGTTGACCGACGGTTTAGGGCTTTTGGGCGGCACAGCTATTTTCATGATCTTTGGCAAGGCGGCGCCGGATGCGCTGCTCGGTTTTGGCTTTGGCGGCACCCTGGTCGCGCTCTTTATGCGGATCGGCGGCGGCATTTATACCAAAGCGGCCGACGTGGGCGCCGACCTGGTGGGCAAGGTAGAGGCGGGTTTGCCCGAGGACGATCCGCGCAACGCGGCCGTCATCGCTGACCTGGTCGGAGACAATGTGGGCGACTGCGCCGGAATGGCGGCCGACATCTTTGAATCCTACGAGGTGACGATCGTCTCGACCCTCATCCTGGGCATCGTGCTCTACCACATGACTGGCGACACCGTCTGGATCGTCTACCCGCTTATCGTCCGCGCCATCGGCGTCATCTCGTCCATCCTGGGCACCTTTACCGTTCCCATCTGGGAGAACTTTCCGGTCAAGTTCCTGCGGGCCAAGAATGCCGAAGACGCCATGTTCCACTCTTACGAGGTTTCGAGCATCAACACGGTCGTCTTTGCGTTTCTCTTTTCCTGGTTCTACGCCCACGAATGGCAGTTGGCGTTGCTTAACGCCATCGGCGTCGGCCTGGCGGTGATCTTTAACCCGCTCACCGCCTACTTTACCGCCACCAGGCATAAACCAGTCCAAGAGATCGTCGAGAGTCACCAAGACAGGCTCGGCCACTACTGTCCTTTCTGGGCTGGCGGTGGGCATGGAGGCCAGTGTGTGGAGTCTGCTCGCCGTTGCCGCCGTCCTGGGTACCAGCTTTTTGATCTACCGCGACCAGCCGGCCATCTATGGCCTCTACGGCGTGGCCATGATCGGCATTGGCATGCTCTCGCACACCGGCAACAATGTAGCGATGGACTCGTTTGGCCCAATTGCCGACAATGCCAACGGCATCGGCGAATTGACCGGCGTCGATAAAAAGGCATGGAAGATCATGGCCGAGTTGGACGCCGTGGGCAACACGACCAAAGCCATTACCAAACAGATTGCGATCGCCTCGGCCGTAATTGCGGCGACCAGCTTGTTCTTTGCTTTTGTCACCGACGTCGGCCTCGTTCAGCAGCGCTTGGGGGTGGCGGCGGCCGATATCATCCGAACGATTCGCGTGTCAACCCTCGAGGGGACCATCGGCTTTCTGATCGGCGGCGCCCTGCCTTTTCTCTTTTCCGCCTTTTCGCTGCGGGCGGTATCGCGCGGCGCTGGCCTGGTGGTCGAAGAGGTCCGGCGCCAGTTCAAGGTTGAGGGGGTTATGGAGGGCACGGTCAAGCCTGACTATCAAAGGGTGGTCGGCATCACCACGGCCGCGGCCCAGAAGGAACTGGTCAGCCTGGTCATCCTGTCGGTCACAGTGCCGCTGCTGGTGGGGTTGATCTTTCAGATCGAGGCGCTGGGCGCCTTTTTGGCCGGGGTCATTCTCTCCGGGCAATTGCTGGCGGTCTTTATGGCGATCGCCGGCGGCGCCATGGACAACGCCAAAAAGTTCATTGAGGACGGCAACCTGGGCGGCAAGGGCTCTGAGGCCCACACGGCCGGCGTGGTCGGTGACACGGTGGGCGACCCCCTCAAGGACACCGCCGGTCCGGCTCTCAACCCGATGATCAAGGTGGTCAACCTGGTCAGCCTGCTGGCGGCGCCGGTGATCGTACAAGCTCAGGTCAGGAACCAGACGGCCGGCGTGATCACTGCCATCGTCGTGCTGTCGGCGCTGCTCATCTGGTCGGTCCGCCAGAGCAAACGCGATGTACAGGAGGGTCTGGGGTAATCCCGGTTCTTTTTCGCTCTTGAGCCGCCCTGGTCATGATGACCAGGGCGGTTTTCTTTTTGCCACCCCCCTCCAAAACTGCTATACTGTTCGCAGTACAGCCAAGGGGAGCGTCATGACCACTGCCTATTGCTACGACGATCGCTTTCTACTGCACGACTACCCCGGTCATCCGGAAAACGCCGGCCGGCTCAAGGCCATCGTGGCCGGCTTGGAGCACAACGGTCTGCTTGCCCAACTCGCACCGATAAAAGTGGTTGCAGCGACCCAAGAGGAGATCACCCGGGTCCACACACGATCCTACATGGAGCAGGTACGCCGTGTGGCAGAAAGAGGTGGCGGGCACCTGGACCCGGATACCTATATGAACGCCCACTCTTTTGAGACCGCCCGGTTGGCGGCCGGCGGCGTGCTCGCCTTGGTGCGAGCGGTGCTTGAAGGCGAGGCAGATAACGGGTTTGCACTCGTGCGGCCGCCGGGCCACCATGCCACCCCCGGCCGCGGAATGGGCTTTTGCCTCTTTAACAACATCGCGGTCGCCGCCCGCGACGCCCTCGCCCGTCCCGATGTGGAGCGGGTCATGATCTTTGATTTCGATGTGCACCATGGCAACGGTACCCAGGACGCGTTCGCCGCTGCGCCTGACGTGTTGTTCATCTCCACCCATCAATACCCGTACTATCCCGGCACCGGGAGTGTGGGCGAGGGCGGCCACGGCGAGGGCGCCGGAACGGTTGTCAACGTGCCGTTGTCGCCGGGGGTTGGTGATGTGGGCTTTGGCGAGATCATGGAACAGATCGTGCGCCCGCTGGCGCACCGCTACGACCCCCAGCTCATCCTGGTCTCGGCCGGGTTTGATGCTCATTGGAGCGACCCGTTAGCCATGATGGGTCTTTCGTTGCCCGGCTATGCCCACCTGGCCCGCGAACTCGTCTCTCTTTCCGGCGAGTTGTGCGACGGTCGGTTGGTCTTTGTGCTAGAGGGCGGCTATGACCCGGCCGTGCTCTCGAACGCAGTGTGCAACACCTGCTTTGCTCTGCTCGGCGACTCGACTCTCCTGGACCCTATTGGACGTTCACCGTACCAGGAGACCCCCATCGACAACCGGATTGCAGAGATAAAAAGGATCCACGCCATCGAGTAGGGGAGGCGCCCCACCTCAACCATGCGATCTACGGGCCGGCCGTCGCCGTTCACAAACCTCATGTGGCTCATTCCAGGCATTGGCGTTAAGCGCTGGCTGGGGCTGCTCGGCATCGGAGTGGCGATCCTCGGGTTGGGCGCTGCCCTGGCCCTGGTCTCCTTGAACACCGCCGGGGTGTTGCCTGCCTCGTGGTACACAGCGCTCACTCTGCAATTCCTGCCGCCGTTGGCCCGAATGGCGTTGGCAGTCGCGGTAGGGACGGCCGCCGTTGCCCTGGCCCTGCACCGCCTGAACCAATCGGTGCTGAGCCCCTTTATCCAAACAGGTGGGATTCCACTGGCGGACGCCGTTTATCGCCTCCGCCAGCGAGATAAGGGACCGCAGGTTGTTGCCATCGGTGGAGGAACCGGGCTGGCTACCCTCCTGCGTGGGCTCAAACGGCACACCAACAACATCACCGCAATCATCACGGTGGCTGACGACGGCGGAAGCTCGGGGCGCCTGCGACGCGAGTTGGGCGTGCCGCCGCCGGGTGACTTTCGAAATTGCATCGCCGCGCTGGCGGACGATGAATCTTTGGTCACGCAACTATTTCAGTATCGGTTTGGCCTACCCTCCCACGAGGGCGCCGAGAGCGGCGAGCTCTCTGGTCACAGTTTCGGCAACCTCTTTATTGCTGCCATGACCGGCGTCACCGGCAGCTTTGAGCGTGGCTTGGAGCGCTCCAGCCAGGTGTTGGCGATCCAGGGGGACATCTTGCCATCCACTCTGGCAGATGTTACACTTGTCGGCGACGTTCGTAAACAACCAATAGACGACCCCGACCCGGACGTCGTCCGTCCAGGCATCCATCGGGTCCAGGGTGAGTCCCGCATCCCTCAGGTCAACGGGGTGATCGAGCGGGTCTACTTGATGCCCGAGGGCGCGCCGGCATACCCGGCCGCGGTGCGGGCGATCCTCACCGCTGATCTGGTTGTGTTGGGCCCAGGCAGCCTCTATACCAGTGTCATGCCCAACCTGCTGGTGCGGGGAATTCAGCAAGCGCTGCGAACCACAGAGGCGCCGGTCGTGTACGTTTGCAACGTGGCCAACCAACCAGGCGAGACGGACAACTTTACGACGGACGATTTCAGTCGGGCGCTCAAACGCCACATCGGTGAGGACATGATCGACGTCATGGTGGTGAACAACCGGTTTCTCGCCGACCACGAGCGAGGCAACACCGAGTTTGTCGAGTTGGGAACACTGGATCGAATGCCACTGATCGCGGACGATCTGATAGACGAGCAGTACCCGTGGCGCCACGATAGTGACAAGCTGACCCAGAGGCTGCTGCCTTTGGCTCGCACCCACATCAAGCGGGCGCCGAGCCCCGACTATTAACGCTATGCATCACAAGGAGCGATGAAACATGACCAAGATAGGAATCAACGGATTCGGCAGAATCGGCCGCCAGGTGCTCAAAGCCTTGCGGGAAAAGTACCCCGGTGAATTGCAGGTGGTGGCAGTCAACGACCTGATGGCAGCCGACGTGAACGCTCACCTATTCAAGTACGACTCAAACTATGGCATATATCCCGGCGCGGTCGAGGTAGTTGACGGCAACTTGGTGGTCGATGGCGACCAGATCCGGGTTTTTGCCGAGCGCGACCCCGCCAATCTGCCCTGGGGCGACCTGGGAGTGGACATTGTCGTCGAAGCGACAGGGATCTTTCGCAGCGGACCCACGGCTGGCGCCCACATCAAAGCCGGCGCCAAAAAGGTGATCATCAGCGCGCCCGCCAAACCGTCCGACAGCGTGGACCTGACCATCGTGTTGGGAGTCAACACCGAGGCGTATGACCCCGCAAACCATCATATCGTTTCCAACGCCTCCTGCACCACCAACGGTCTGGCCCCAGCCGCCAAAGTGTTGCATACCGAGTTTGGCATCATCAAAGGGCTGATGACCACCATTCACGCCTACACCAACGACCAACGCATCCTGGACCTGGCTCACAGCGATCTTCGGCGAGCGCGCGCAGCCGGCCTGAACATGATTCCCACCACCACCGGCGCGGCCAAGGCGGTCGCTTTGGTCATTCCCGAGCTCAAGGGCAAGTTTGACGGCATGGCGATTCGCGTCCCGACGCCCACCGTCTCGCTGATCGACCTGGTGGTGACCCTGGAACGGACCGCCACCGTGGAACAGGTAAACGCTGCCCTCAAGGCGGCCGCCGACGGGCCCCTCAAGGGCATCTTGGGCTACACCGAAGAACCACTCGTCTCGACCGATTTCAAGGGCGACCCACACTCGGGTATTGTGGACGCACTCAGCACCAAGTTGTTGGGCGACGACATGCTCAAGGTGTTGGTATGGTACGACAACGAGTGGGGCTACTCGGTCCGCTGCGCCGATCTCGCGGCGCTGATGGCAAATAGCCTCTAATTCCGGCGGTCATAGAGAGCGGCATGCAGGCTCCTGCTCCTCGTTTATGTCAATTGGTGACAACATGCTGAAACAGACTATCCGCGACCTCAACGTCCAAGGGCAACGGGTGCTCGTGCGCGTCGATTTCAACGTGCCGCTCCAGGACGGCCGGGTCTCTGACGATACGCGCATCGTTGCCGCCCTGCCGACGCTCAACTACCTGCTTGATCGAGGAGCGGCATTGATCCTCTGTTCTCACCTCGGCCGGCCAAAAGGAATCGATCCGGCGTTATCTCTAGACCCCGTAGCCAACTGCCTGGGCGAGCTGTTGGATCGGCCGGTCATCATGGCAAATACGGTCGCCGGCCCAGAGGCGACCGCCGCGACGGCGGCGCTCAAGCCGGGCCAGGTGCTTTTGCTCGAGAACACCCGCTTTGAGAGCGGCGAGACAAAGAACCATCCCGAGCTGGCGGCGCAACTGGCGGCGCTTGCCGACGTTTATGTCAATGACGCCTTTGGTTCGGCCCACCGCGCCCACGCCAGCACCGAAGGGGTGGCGCGGGTAATGAGAGCCAAGGGGAGACCAGCGGTAGCCGGGTTCCTAATGGAAAAGGAGCTGACCTATCTGGGCAGCGCCTTGGAAAGCCCGGAGCGCCCCTTTGTCGCCATCATCGGCGGCGCCAAGGTTTCGGGCAAGATTGACGTCATGGAGAGTTTGCTCGGCCGGGTGGACCGCCTGCTGGTCGGCGGCGGCATGGCAAACACCTTCCTCAAGGCGCAAGGTCTGGAGGTCGGCGACTCGCTGGTCGAGGATGATCGGGTGGAGATGGCGAGCGAACTGCTGGGGCGCGCTGGCGAAAAGCTGGTGCTGCCAGACGACGTCGTCATTGCCGACGCGTTCGATGCCTCGGCCGACGCGATGACGGTGCCGGCCAGCGAGATTCCACCTGGATGGCGCATCATGGACATCGGCAACGCCACCGTCGAACGTTTCGCTCGGGCGCTGGCGGGTGCGCGGACGGTTGTCTGGAACGGCCCCATGGGCGTTTTCGAGTTCCCCCGATTTGCGGCCGGCACGCTGGCCATTGCCCAACTGCTCGCCGACATCACCGCGGCCGGCGGCGTGACCATCATCGGTGGCGGCGACTCGGCCGCCGCCGTGGCCCAACTAGGGCTCGCATCCGCCATGTCCCACATATCGACCGGCGGCGGCGCCAGCCTCGAGTTCCTGGAAGGCAAAACCCTGCCCGGCGTAGCCGCACTGGACGACCAAGGGCCCTCTGACGCGCAGCGGCGCCCATGCCGAGTGTCCCAAGTCCATCGGTCGGCCGCCAGACGGCGAAGCGGTGATTAAAACCAGCCACCCGCTGCTGGCGGCCAATCGTTCAAGGAGCGATCATGCCTCGAATCCAACATGATCTTTCGCAGCAGATCCATCAGGCCATCCGCAAGGCGCAAAAGAAAAAAGACCTGCCGCGGTTCGATATCCCCGAGATAGTCATCGAGCGACCAAAATCGGCCGAGTTCGGAGACTATGCCACCCCCGTCTGCCTTGCCATGGCGCGCCTGGCCAAGATGCCCCCCATGGACATCGCGGCCCAGGTGGTAAAACGCTTCCCCCCTACCGACTATATTGGGGAGATCACCGTCTCACATCCTGGGTTTATCAACCTGACCCTGGCAACCGATTGGTTGCAGACGCAGGTGAACGCAGTCCTGGACCAGGGCGGTACCTATGCGGACATCAATCTGGGGGATGACAAACGGGTCCAGGTCGAGTATGGCAGCGCCAACCCGACAGGTCCTTTGCACATGGGCACCGGGCGCAACCTGGTTTTGGGCGACGGCATTGCCAACGTGTTGGCGGCCGCCGGATACCAGGTGCAGCGGGAGTATTATGTCAATGATGCTGGAAACCAGATGGACCTGTTGGCTGAGAGCATCTTTGCCCGCTATGCTCAGGCCTTGGGCCACGATGTTCAGGTGCCAGACGGCGGTTATCAGGGCGATTACCTGGTCCAATGGGGACAAGAGATCGCCGCCGAGCACGACCGGACCTATCTGGAGACGCCGCGCGACGAGGCGCTCAAGGCGATCAGGAATATCGGCCTGGAGGACAAGGTGCTTTCACGGGCCCGCAAGGACTGTGCGGATCTTGGGATCGATTATGACAACTGGTTCCACGAGACGAGTCTTTACCAGGAAGGTCAGTTCGAGACCATTATGTCCATCCTCCGCCTAAGGAATGCGCTGGTTGAGCGGGACGGCGCCATTTGGTTCACCGCCTCAAAATACGACGATCAACTCAAGGACGAGGTGATCATCCGCTCAAACGGCCAACCGGGCTATTTTGCCTCTGACATTGCCTACCACTACAACAAGTTTGTCGAGCGGGGCCACCATTGGGTGATCGACGTCTGGGGAGCTGATCACCAGGGCCACGTTCCACGGATGAAGGCGATGATGCAGGCGCTGGGACTGGATCCAGACCGGCTGACGCTAATCGTGTACCAACTGGTGACCATCAAGATGGGTGGTGAGGACCTCAGGCTGTCACGACGAGCAGGAACCATCGTCGAGCTGCGTGAGCTGATCGACGAAGTAGGCGCCGACGCCGTCCGCTTTACCCTGCTCTCACGCGCGGCCGACAGCCAGATGGAGTTTGACGTCGAGCTTGCCAAAGAGCAGTCGGATCGTAACCCAGTCTACTATGTCCAGTACGCCCACGCGCGCATCGCAAGCATCCTGCGCGAGGCAATGGAGCGTGGGTACAGCGCCGAGGGAGGTGACGTGAGCTTGCTCGACTCACCCGGCCGAGCTTGCACTCATTCGCAAGATGGTGGACCTGAGCGCGGTGATCGAGATGGCGGCCGTCAACCTCGCGCCCCACCACCTCACCTATTACGCGCAGGAATTGGCCAACCATTTCAGCATCTTTTACCGCGATTGCCGGGTCCTGCCGCGCAAGAGCGGGGAGCCCGGGGTGAAGGCCGGGGAGACGGCCGTCCGCCTCAGGCTGGTACAGGCGGCCCAGATCATCCTCGCTCGCACGCTGAACCTGATGGGAATGAACGCACCAGATCGCATGTAGCCTGCCAAGCGCAGGCGCACTGCCTACCACCCTACACACACCTGAATGGAGCAACATGGGACTGCAACCAGATCGCTGGATAAGAGAGATGGCGTTGGAGCACGGCATGATCGAACCCTTTGTGGAGGGACAGATTCGGGATGGCGTAATCTCGTACGGGGTGTCTTCCTATGGCTATGACATCCGCGTGGCAGATGAATTCAAGATCTTTCAACCCGAGATTACGGCCGCCAAGCTCTCGGACATGCAGCGCGGCTATGTCGCCGGGCTGATCGACGGGCAGGGCTATGTCGGCGTCATGCCGCCCACTCCAGAGGGGTTTCAGACTGCGCGGCTCGCGTTTGGTAGCGCCAACCGGCCGCTGCTCGAAAACGTCCGTGCGGTGGTGGGCACGGGCCGGATTAGCGAACAGCCGCTGGGCGCAAAAACCCACTATGAGCTGCTCGTTTCCCGTCCGGCCGACATCCAGTACATCCTGTCCCAGGTCTTTCCCTACCTGACCGACAAACAGAGCGCGGCCGCGGCCGTGCTGGATCACCTGAAATCGACCAAGTCGATCATCGTGGACCCCAAGAACTTTGACCCGCAATCGTTTGTCGATTTTCGCGGAATCGAGTGCATCATCCCACCCAACTCTTTTGCCCTGGCCCGGACCATCGAGTATTTTCGCATCCCGCGCAGCGTGCTCACAGTCTGCGTCGGCAAGAGCACCTACGCGCGCTGTGGCATCATCGTCAATGTCACGCCGTTCGAACCCGAATGGGAGGGTTTTGTCACCCTCGAGATCTCAAACACCACCCCGTTGCCGGCCAAGATTTACGCCAACGAGGGAATTGCCCAGGTGCTCTTTTTTGTGGCCGACCAAGAGTGCAGCGTCTCGTACGCGGACAAAAAGGGCAAGTACCAGCGCCAACAGGAAATCGTGCTTCCCAAGCTCTAGCGGGGCGCTGACTCGGGCCGCCGGTGCACACCTACAACGACTCTCTTTACGGCGCCTGGACTCTTGACCCTCGGGTCAACCGGCTGGTGGAGTGTCCCACCTTTCAGCGCCTGCGCGGTATCAGCCAGTCAGGCGCCTCCAAGTACGCCCACCTCTGCAAGACCGTCACCCGTTTCGAACACTCGCTTGGCGTCTACCTGCTGCTGCGACGTCTCCAGGCCTCCGAGCAAGAGCAAATCGCCGGGCTGC
The DNA here is from genome assembly GCA_963695825.1 of uncultured Chloroflexia bacterium. Lineage (GTDB taxonomy): Bacteria > Chloroflexota > Anaerolineae > Promineifilales > UBA4811 > CAVOHX01. The sequence continues at coordinate 164,537 of CAVOHX010000009.1, read as the reverse complement.
TGCACGATATCAGCCACCTGGCCTTTTCCCACGTGGTGGACATTGTTTGGTATTCGCAAGAGCAGGATCTTCACGAACAACTCAAGGAGCGCTTTTTGCTCCGGCCCGATATCCGCACGGCGATAGAGGAATTGGGGTACGCTGTCCCAGACATGCTGGCAGAGCACCAGTACACCCTGCTGGAGCAGCCCCTGCCCGCGCTCTGCGCCGATCGTATCGACTATTCGTTGCGCGATGCGATCGCCGTCGGCGAGATCTCGGCCGCCGGAGCCCAGGGAATCCTTGATGATCTGCTCGTTCACAAGGGCAAGATCGTGATGCAGTCACCGGCGGCCGGCGGCCGCTTTGGCACGCTGTTCCAGCACATGAACGACACCTGGTGGGCCAGCCAGTTGGAGAATTACTTGTACGAGTCGCTGGCCCAAGCCATCGAGATTGGCCTGGAAAGCGGTGTGATCGATCGTGATGATCTGATGGGGACGGACGACGAGGTAGAGCGCAAACTACGGGGGTCTGGTGATGCACGCATCACTGCGCTGTTCAATAAGCTGGAGCACCCACCAATAGCCGAGGTGGAGAGCTTTGTCCCGTTGCGGCCGATCAAGCAGCGCTCCATCGACCCGCATGTGTGGGTGGGCGGGAACGCGCTCCCTCTCTCAGAACTGTTGAAACATCAAGGCGACCAAGCCCAGGTACGGGGCCAGGGGCAAGGCAACACGGACAGACTACCCGTCTAGCACGTCAGCGATCCGCTGCATCGCCCAGTCGATCTCTTCCCTGGTGATTACCAGGGGCGGGGTCAGGCGGATGGTGTGCACTCGGGTCTCCTTGCATAGCAGACCGCGGTCGCTCAGCAACTCGCAATAGCGCCGCGCGCCGCCAGCTTGGGGATCAAGTTCCAGCCCAATAAAGAGCCCCCGCCCGCGCACCTCCTTGATCAAGGGACTCTCGAGTCTCTGCAACCTGCCCAAGAAATAGGCTCCCAGATCGGCCGAGCGCTCGAATAGCCCTTCCTCCACCAGCACACGCAGCGCCTCGCGCGCCACGGCCGCCCCCAGCGGGTTGCCGCCAAAGGTGCTGCCGTGTTCACCTGGAGTAAAGAGGCCAAGCACTTGGCGATCCGACACCACCGCTGATACGGGATAGACGCCACCAGTCAACGCCTTGCCCAACATCACCACGTCAGGGCGCACGTTGTCATAATGATGCGCGAACAGTTTACCCGCACGACCGAGCCCGGATTGGATCTCGTCCGTCATGAGCAGAAACTGGTGCTCGCGGGCGAGTTCAGCCGCCTCCCAAAGGTAACCATCAGGCGGCACAATCACGCCCCCTTCTCCCTGGATGGGTTCTACGAGAAAGGCTACCGTATTGGGCGTGATGGTCGCTCTCAACGCCTCTGCGTCCCCAAATGGGACCATTCTAAAGCCGGGAGTAAAGGGGCCAAACCCATTCCGGTATTCGGGATTGGACGAGAAACCAACAACAGTGATCGTCCGGCCGTGAAAGTTGCCCTCGCATACAATGATCTCCGCCTGATCGATCGGCACCCCTTTGACGCGATAACCCCATTTTCGCGCCGCCTTGAGGGCCGTCTCTACCGCTTCAGCGCCCGAGTTCATTGGCAACGCCATCTCGTATCCGGTCAGCTCGCAAAGCTCTTTTTCGAACAGGCCCAATTGGGCATTGCGATAGGCTCTCGACGTCAGCGTCACCCTCTCAGCCTGCTCCTGGAGGGCGCGCACGATGCGCGGGTGGCAGTGCCCCTGGTTGACGGCCGAGTAGGCGCTCAAACAGTCGAGGTATCGCTTCCCATCCACATCATAGACCCACACCCCTTCCGCGCGGTCGATGACCACATCCAGGGGACGGTAGTTCTGAGCACCATATTGGTTTTCCAAGGCGATGAGTTCTCGCGAGTTCATCACGGTTCCTTCTGCAGTTGCACCAGGTGAATCACGATCGTGTGCGGGTATTCTCATCCGGAACCCACCGCCGGGTAATTGTCATGACTCCGGACTCGGCGGGACGAATGTCATCAGTTTCAGAAAATCGAGTATAATGGGACGGGTGATCGTGAGCAGGAAAGGAGACGACATGGCGTACCAAGACGAAAAAGCAGAGGAAAAGCAAGAAGAAAAACGGGCGGAAAAGGGCCCCGAAGAAAAAGGATGGGGTGAAAAAGACTGGCGTCGCGATGCGCTTGGGGGGAGCATTTGGGCGCTGATCCTGATCTGGGCCGGCGCCATGTTTCTCCTGGTGACCCTCGACCTGACGTTCTTGGATTGGCTCGATTGGGGCAACGTGTGGGGCGCCATCCTGCTGGGCGCCGGCGTGTTGATCGGGGCCGAGATTGTCATCCGGCTGCTCGTGCCCTCTCATGCGCAACCCTTGCGCGGCCGGATCGTCCTGGCGACCATCTTGATAATCCTTGGCATCAGCGCCCTGACGGATGTGATGCTGTGGCCTCTAATCCTGATCGCGGTAGGATTTTCGATCCTGTTTCAGGCCTTTTTTCAGCGGCCGCGCTGACCATCGACTATTGGTTGATCACAACCGAAAGTCCCACATCACCAGCGTGTCCCACCAATAGCGCAGCCGGGTGAAGGGCTGGTCACGCCCAATACAGCGAAAGTACGGCGGCTGGAACGCGCGGATCAGGTCGCCTATCTTGTAGCGCGGCAAGATCGGGGTGGAGACAATCAGGCTGCCCACCTCGCCCGGCCGCATCTCGTGGAGCATGATGACCCCTCGGCGCGTCTCCACTTCAAAGAAAAACAGGTCGTAATTTGGCGCCCAGGCCCGCTTGTCGTCCATCTGCTGCCCAAACATCCCCTCGGTGGCGCCATAGATCTCGACCACATCCACCTTGGGTCCGTACAGGGCGCGAAGAACAGCCGCGTACCGGGTGTTGATGCCCGGCACGCTGCCCAGAGTCATCACGTAAATCCCCCAACAGTCCTTGGGATAGACCTTGTGGGCCTGATAAAGATATCGACCAAAAGAGACGGCAGTCGGCGCCACCCCTCCGACAAAGGTGACCGGTTCGTGTTCGCCCTTGGCATACGCGAGCTCAAAGCGGCACTCCCAGTCGGCGATGCTCTTGCCGCCGCCCAACCCATCAATCTCGTCCTGGGTGGGCACCGAGCGAATGAGCGACGACGTAGTGTGCTTGAGGTAGATGCCAGAACTATAGCCGTACTCGATCTCTTTATCTCCAACCTGCATGGTCCCGACCACGGAGGGAAAGTTCAGATTCAGGTTCACCCCCTGGAGCACCTCGTACTTGGAGGTCCGGAGCACATAGTTCATGATCGCTCGGCCGGCGCTGGTTCGCATCCTCACATCCGTTGGCGTCATGGGGATGAACTTGGACTCCCCTTTGGTGGTGCCGCGGGTAATGGCCCACGCCAACGGCGCCTCGTACAACAGCGCCCCCTGACCGGTCTCCATCGCCTCCTGAATGAGCGGTCGGTATCCTTCGTAGGTCGTGGCGGGGAACGCGCGCCGATAATCTTGGACCGTCTGCACGGCCGAGGCACCGCATCGCTCACCGTACTCGGTCATCCGGTACCCCTCGAGTAGGCGCTCCAGTACCTGACCCTGAGTTGCGGCCGGATCAGCCAGCGACTCGTGCCACGGCTGCAGGAACATTGTCAGCACATCTTTTGTCGCCTCGGCCGTCAGCGTCGACATCTCGCTTCCTTTCACGTCATCTGGCGCCAGCTCGACGGTCGGACCGCCCGACCGGAGCTCAAGCCCTCGCGCATGGGACAGCACCATACCTTTATACCTCCGTCGCCGTCGGCCGGCAAATAGCGCCGCCGCTGTGGTCGCGCTACTTTGTCCAAGTAAGATAGCCGGTGCGCAGCGAGTCTGAAGCAGTAACACTAGCATGACCCCCAGCCGCCGCTGTAAGAGGCGCCGGCCGTCAGTTGTCAGGAACCGCCAGGCGATGTATAAATGACCCAATGCAAAAACCTGAGCGCATTGCCGGCTTTATGCTCAAGAGTGTGCGCAAGGCCAATCGGACCTATGGGCTGATTGAGGATGGGGATCGCATCGCGGTGGGCGTCTCGGGAGGGCAAGGACAGCCAGACCCTCTTGCGCTTGCTTCACCGGTGGTATTCATTTGCCACTTTCCACTACGACCTATCAGCGGTGCACGTGAACATCGAGTCCGCGTGGCCTGAAGCGGCCGATACCTGTGTTTTGATGGAAACGCTTTTCCAGGGCCTCGATCTGCAACACGCCATTCCTCCTCTCGAGTTGGCGCCAGAAGAAGTGGCGTCGTTGGTTTGCTTTCGCTGCAGTCGGAACCGGCGCAAGGCGCTGTTCACAGCCGCAGTAGAGCTTGGCTGCAACAAAGTTGCGCTGGGACACCACGCGGACGACATTGCGGAAACCACCCTGCTCAACCTTTTTTCCACGGCCGGTTCGAAGCCATCGCGCCGCGGCAAAGAGTATTCGATGGGATGATCACGATAATCCGGCCGCTCGCCCTGATTGAGGAAAAGGACATCGTGTACTATGCACGCGCGGCCAGTTTCTGGCGCGCCGCATCCTGCTGCCCCCACGCCGACCACTCAAAGCGCAGCCAGATCAAGCAACTGCTCCGCAACGCCAAAAAGATAGCCCCCCGCGCTCAGGTCAACCTGTTTCGAGCCGTGGAGCGGACCTCCGGTTGGACTCAACGCCAAGATCAAGAGGCGGGTGGATGAAAGCTCGAGATAGCTCCCCGCAACTACCGGCCGCTATCGCTTCGCTGCAACAGGGCGACCGCGGCCGGGCGCGTGCGCTTTTGTCCCAGATAGTGCGGGCTGACCCCGATAATCTGGCAGCCTGGAATTGGGCATGTGAGATTGCCGAGTCTCGCGAGGAAAAGATCCGTTGCCTGCAGCATATCCTTCGGATCAATCCCGATGATCAGGACGCCAGGATCACGCTCGACCGCATGCTCGGAGGTGCTGGCGAGCCGCCGGCCGGCGGCGGCCGGCATGGACGCGCCTCCAGCGGGCAGAGTTGCGTAGCGACCGCCACCTGGTTGTTTGCGGCGCTGGTGGTGGTGATCATGGTCGGAACTCTGGTCTATTCCCTTCCGCGCAGTAACTTTTTTGGGCTACGCGGTCCAGATTTTGACAGTCTGACCATCTCGGAATCATTTGATCAGGTCCAATCGGACGATTATAATTGGGAAATCATCTTTGAGCGCCGAGACGAGTCAACATTCGCCGGCCTGGTGCGCCATGCTTCACCAATCCGCATTGGCAATCTTCGCATCCTTACCCATGACATTTTGGTCACGGCGGGCGAGTACGCCGACCCAAAGGTGGTCAGCACCAGCGTCAGCAACCATCGCTTCACTTGGTACTCGGAGGCGTCCGCCCGGCCCGACGGCCGCATAAACCTGCTTCACACAGTTCCTGCCAACGAGGAGGTTTTCCAGCAGCTCAAATCCATTGAAAGTGGAAACCAGGTGCGTATCACGGGGCAGGAAATCAGCAAGATCAAGATCTATGAACCTGACGGTCAGTACCGGGGTGATTGGCACGACGAGGGATGCAATACTATCCTGGTATACTCGGTGCAGTATGAAGAATGATAAATCTTTTATAAGATTCAATCAAATGGCCTTGACATCCCAGATCGAAAAGCCTTAGAATGGAATCAGCCCGGACGGCCGATTTGTAAGACTGTGCTAGACTATGGACTATAAGGACTATTACCAGGTGCTGGGCGTTGACCGGAATGCCAGCCCGGCCGACATCAAGCGCGCCTACCGGAAATTGGCGCGCGAGCACCACCCGGATCTGAAACCCGACGACAAGTCGGCCGAGGACCGTTTCAAGGAGATAAACGAAGCCTACCAGGTCCTGAGCGATCCGGGCAAACGGTCCAAATACGATCAATTGGGATCCAACTGGCAACAATGGCAACGGTCCGGCCGCAGCCCTTCTGACTTTGACTGGTCGCAGTGGGTGTCCTCGGGCGGCGCTCCCCGCGGTGGCGTGCGAGTCGAGTTCTCCGACCTCGGTGATCTGTTTGGTCGCGGCGCAGGCGCCGGAGGGTTTTCGGACTTTTTCGACGCGACCTCTTTGGCGGCGTGCCCGGTGCAGGTTCACGTCGCGGTGCAGGGCGGGTGACTCGTGGGCGCGACGTGGAACAGCCCGTCCAGATCACCCTTGAAGAAGCCTACCACGGCACGACGCGCATGTTGGAACGAAGCGGGAACCGCTTGCGCGCCACAATCCCTCCCGGCGCCGCCACTGGAACCAATAGGATCCGGCGGCAGGTCAGGCGTACCCCGGGTCGGGCGATATCACAGGCGATCTCTATCTCAAGGTCGCCGTGGCTGCCCACGCCCGCTACCAACGTAAAGGCGACGACCTGCACGTCGATGTGCCAGTGGATCTCTTTGCGGCCGTCCTGGAAGGCGAAACCATTGTAGAGACCTTGGGCGGAGACCTTACCCTCAAGATTCCTGCTGGCACCCAAAGCAACCAGCTTTTTCGGCTGAGGGGTAAAGGGATGCCGAAATTGCGTGGAGCCGGACGCGGCGATCTATATGCCCGTGTGGTGATCCAGATTCCAACCAATCTGACCGACCGGGAACAAAAACTCTTTAATGAACTAGCTGCTTTGCGCAAAAGGTAAACCAATGACGCGTTCACACCCTATCCGATGGGTCGGGCTGCTGATCATCGTGCTATCGTTGACTGGCCGTCGCTTGTTTGAGCCCGGCGCTGGCTACACCAACACCGCTGATAGCCCCCACCCGAGAGACCCAACCGACGGAGGGCGGCGCCGGAACCCACCCCGGCTCAACCCGTCATCGTCTCTGACCAGAGCGACAGCCTGATTCCTTTGTACCAGCAGGTTAACCCGGCGGTGGTCCACATCCAGATATATGCCAGCGGAATCCCCCTGGGCAGCGGGTCCGGTTTCTTGATCGATAATGAAAAACACGTTCTTACGAACAACCATGTTGTTCTGCAGGGAGAGGATATCGAGATCATCTTTTGGGATTCGAGCCGGACGCGCGGTCACGTAATCGGCTCGGACCTGGACGCCGACCTTGCGGTTCTCGAGCTCGATTCGATACCGGCCGGCGTCGCTCCGTTGGAACTTGGCGACTCGGAGGTAGTTCAGGTAGGCCAGCAGGTAATTGCCATCGGCAACCCCTTTGGACTCCAGAGCACCATGACCGTAGGCATTGTCAGTGGCTTGGGGCGCAGGCTCGAATCCCAGCGCGACCGCGACCCCACCGGGGCCGGATACTCCAACCCCGACATAATCCAGACTGACGCCGCGATCAACCCAGGCAACTCGGGCGGGCCGCTGCTGGACATGAGAGGTCGGGTCATCGGAATCAACACCGCCATCCGCTCTGACACGGGCGTAAACACCGGCGTCGGGTTTGCCTCCCCTATCAACACGGCCAAGAAACTGCTCCCTCATCTGATTCGCGATGGTTCCTACACCTATTCGTGGATGGGCATGACCGGCCTGCAGGAAGTCAACCTGTTCGCGGTGGAAGAGTTGGGACTGCCTGACAGCCGTGGAGTGTACGTTACCGAGGTGATCGCGGGCGGCCCGGCCGAGGATGCCGGCCTGCGTGCGGGGGACTTTATCACCCAGGTTGACGGCCAGTCACTCACCGACTTTTCCCGATCTGATAAGCTACCTGGTTGGCAAGACAGAGCCGGGCCAGGTCATCAATCTGACCGTGTTTCGCGATGGCAACACGATCCAAGTCCCGTTGACGCTGGGAGTACGCCCTTGACGCTGCTTCCCGTTCGCGCATTGCGATCCATCATGTTCGCAATAGCGCTACTTGGCGTCGCGGGGCTGGCCTGCTCGTTCACGCTTCCTGCGCCCACGGCAGCGCCCGCTGCGACGTCCACCCCCTGGATAATCGTAGCTACGCCCACCCCGTTCACCGCCGAGGCTAGAGAGGGGGTCGTCCAAAGCGAAGAAGAGCGCATCATCAACCTGTACGAACGGGTCAGCCCGTCGGTGGTTCACATCACCAGCCGGTCCGAGGTGTACGATTTTTGGCGCGGCGTGGTTCCCAGCGAGGGCAGCGGTTCGGGTTTCTTTTTGGATGAGCGCGGTCACATTGTCACCAATTACCACGTCATAGAGAACGCGCAAGAGATCGAGGTACTGTTGACGGACGGAACCGCCTACCCGGCCGAGTTGGTGGGAGCCGATCCGTACAATGACCTGGCGGTGGTGCGGATCGAGGCGCCGGCCGAGCTGATCGTGCCCGTTGAACTGGGTAGCGCAGCCGGGCTGCGCGTCGGTCAACGCGTCATCGCCATCGGGAATCCATTCGGCCTCGACTGGACCCTCACGAGCGGCGTGGTCAGCGCGCTTGGACGGTCCATTGAAACCGAGGGAGGACAGGCGCTGGGCGAGGTCATCCAAACCGACGCCGCCATCAACCCCGGCAACTCGGGTGGACCTCTGCTGGATGCCTCCGGCCGGGTGGTCGGCGTCAACACCGCCATCCGTTCTCCCAGCGGAGGGTCCGTCGGCATCGGCTTTGCCATCCCGGCCGAGACCGTCATGCGGGTGGTGCCAGAGTTGATCAGCCGCGGTTACTTTCCCCACCCCTGGACCGGTTTTTCCTCCTACGAGCTCTCCTTCGAACTCAGGCCCTCCGAGTCAGGTCCTGAAAACGGTTTGCTGATCATTGAGGTCACGCCAGGTGGTCCGGCCGATCGAGCCGGGTTGCGCCCGGCCGAGGCCGTGCGGCAGGGGCGCCGCATCGTGTTCAATGGCGGCGATGTCATCGTCGCGGCTGACGGCCAATCCATCAAGACCAGAGACGAGTTGACCCTCTTGCTTGAAAAAGAAAAACATATAGGTGACCTGGTAGAATTCATGGTGATCCGTGATGGCGAGTCTATCACGGTCACGCTAGAACTGGAGAGATGCCCCGTTAGACCAGCGGTGTGTAGGGCTTGGACTGGCCTGGATACCGCCGTCCAAGAAGTGGAGTGTTTATCCAACTAATAAGGAGGTACGATGCGATGATTACCGAAAAGGAACTTCAAGAATTGGCTGCCTACGAACCACAAGAGACCTCTGTGGTCAGCCTGTACCTCAATGTTGACCCCATGCAGAGGACCGTGGACGCCTATCGACTCCGGTTGCGTGGACTCCTCAAGGACGCTCAGCAACCAGAATTGGAAGCTGATCTGGAGGCAATAAGCAAGTTCTTTGAGCACGAGTATGATTGGAGCGGACGGGGCGTGGTGCTATTTTCCAACCAGGCGGCCGGGCTGTGGAGAACCTATTCTCTCGCAGTGCCCTTGGGCCGCAGCCGCCTGGAGATCGGCCCCAAGCCATTCATCCGACCGCTGGTCCACCTCTTTGACCTGTATGGTAGTTATGGGGTCGTGATCGTCGATCGGCAGGGCGCACGGCTATTCGACTTTCACATGGGCCAGCTCGTTGAGACTGGCGGTTATGTGGGAGAAGAGATTCGCCGGCTCAAAAAGGGCGGTGGGTCTTCCAGAGGGGGAGGCATCGCAAGTCGCAGCGGCGGCCGGGGAGGTTCCCAGCGCGAGCGTGAACTCGCCAGCCAAAACCTGCGCGAGGTCGCGGAAGCAACCACACGTTTTTCCAGGATCGCAAACTCCAACACCTGCTACTTGCCGGCACCGACGCCATAGTCGCCCAGTTTCAAGAACTGCTGCCAAAACCAGTCCAGGACGCGGTAGTGGGTAGTTTTTCGATCGACATGATAGCCAACGAGAACGAAGTGATGGAGCGATCGCTCGAGATAGTCCAGGTGGCTGATCAGGAGCGCGAGGCGGCGCTCGTTTCGACTGTGGTCACGGCGGCCGCCAAGGGCAGCAATGGGGTCATCCGGCTCGACGACACGTTGGGCGCGGTCTATGAGGGTCGGGTAAAGACCCTAATCGTCAGTGACGGCTACCACGCCCCAGGGTATCGCTGCAAGCAGCTGCGCGTACATTACCTCGCAGCAACTGAGCGCCTGCCCGTTTTGCGCCGGCGAGGTCAGCGAGATCCCAGACGCGGTGGAAATGGCCATTCAACGGGTCACGGAACAGGGAGGCGGTATCGAGATCGTTGAACAAAAAGAGGCGCTGGACGCGGCCGGCGGCATAGGCGCGCTCCTGCGGTATTGATGACCGCCGCCCCCCGTGATGCGTGCAGCACGGGGGGCGGTCCGGTTTCTCCACGATGAACCTGGTGGTGATCAGCGTACCCTATGCACTGGCGCAGTCTGCGCACGAACTGAGCCTGGTCAGCCACGCTGCCGCCTCGGTGTGGCAACAGGCGGGCCTGGTGGAACTCGTTGCTCGCCAGGTGGAGCGTGCCCTCTGGGTCAGCCTTCCCCCGCCGGCGGCGGATCAGCCTGCCGTGGAGCGCGTGATCGGCCTGGGGCGGCAGTTGGCCGACACCGTGCAATCTGTGGTGGCGGCCGGCTATCTCCCTTTGGTGTTGGGTGGAGATTGCTTTACAACGTCGCTTGGGGTTGTGGCGGGTCTGCAATTGGCCGGCATCTTTCCGGCGGTAGCCTGGTTCGACGCCCACGGGGATTTCAACACCCCCACCACTTCCCCCAGCGGGTTGTTGGTCGGCATGCCGCTGGCGATGCTGGCCGGCCGGGATACGTTGAACCTGGCTCGCGCCGTTGGCCTTCGGCAGGCCGTACCCGAATGGCACATCCTGCTTGCCGGACCGCGCTCGCTCGATCCAGAAGAAAAGCGAGCCCTCGAGGATTCGAACGTGGCAATCTGGCACGCTACCGACTTGCACCAGGCCGGCGCCCAGGATCTTGGGAGAGAGTTAGAAGAGTGGCCCCCGGTCTATCTACACATTGACCTGGATGTCCTGGACCCAGAATCCATGCCGGCTGTGGAGTACCCGGCGCCGGGCGGGCTTGCCATCGAGACGGTGGCGGCTGGCATCGAGTCAGTCACTGCGGCCGGCCACGTGGCTGCGTTGACCGTCACGGGTTTTGATCCAACGCACGACCCGGATGGAACCGGCCTGGCGACCAGCTTTCAACTCATCGAGTTGTGTGTCAGGTTGCTGACGCTCTGAGTGCGAACATCTGACCCAGCTAGCCGTCGACTTGAGCGTCGTCTTCACCCTCAGTGACCGATCGAGGAGCAAAGCGTCGTATTTGGCGGATTGGGACCTTGATGTTATGGCGGCATTTGCCGCACTCGATCTGAGTGTACTTGAGCTTCTTTTCGTCAGCTTCTTCTATCGCTGCTGCGATCCAATCCCGGCCGACGTTTGAACTCCAACCGCATCTCTGACATCGAATCTGCATCCTGTTTTCCTTCTCCCCCACCCACTCGGTTGCTTGAATACTAAACCTGCCCTGTTGAGACCCACATCCACCCCCAAACCGCTTGACAAAGGCGGTGATTGAGACTAGAATGTCGTTTGAACTGTCCAGGACAGGCTGTCTGTCCATCTTAACATTGACCCCATCAAAGGTCAAGCGCAGCGGAACAGGCAGCCAGATAATCAATCTTGAATCAGGAGGAATTTGATGACACATGTAATTACTGCACTTTGCGAGCGAGATGGCGCTTGCGTCGACGTCTGTCCAGTGGAATGCATCGTTCCCGGTGCACCCGAGGACGAATGGCCAACCTACATGATTGATCCCGACACATGCATCGACTGTGGAGCATGCGTGGCCGAGTGTCCGTTTGACGCCATTTTCACGGACGACGAAGTGCCCGATGAATACGCCGACGCCACAGAGTTGAACGCTCGCTTTTTCAGCGAAGGGCCTGGTTACAGCGCAGCCTAAGCGCTGCTCTCACCAACAGGAGGCGCTCGCCCGCCCTGCTGGGTAGACGAGCGGATTTGGTATCCAAGAGTGATCTTGTAGATCACTCTTTTTTTGCCTGGCGTGATCCCCAACCGTAACCAACTTTCCCCCCGTGGGTTATCATCAGTGACACACGTGGAAAGGACCACCGTATGAATTCCGTTTTGGCCATCGCCGGGGCGCTAACCATCGGCTACCTGATCGGCTCACTCCCAATCGGGTATCTGCTGGTTTTCCTATTCAAAGGGGAGGATCTGCGCCAGCACGGCAGTGGTCGGACCGGAGGCACCAACGCCATGCGTGCCGCCGGCGCCGTGGTGGGCATCCTCACGGCCCTTGGCGATCTCGTCAAAGGCGCGGGCGCCGTGTGGGTGGCCCGTGCGCTGTTTCAGGATTCTGCCGTGCTCCCATGGTCCGAAGTCTTGGGGGGTGCCGCCGCGGTCGTGGGACACAATTGGTCCATTTTTCTGGGCCTGCGCGGCGGCGCCGGAACTGGCCCCAACGTGGGAGTGGCTATGGCGCTGTGGCCCGGGTTCGCTTTTTCGCTCATTCCCGCCGGAGTGGCGGTTTTCCTACTTCACCGGCTATGCGTCGGTGACATCCCTGGTCGTTGCCATTTCCATACCGGTCGGATTTGCCCTACGAGCCGCTGTCGGGGATGGATCCTGGGTTCACCCGCTTTATGGCATCTTGACCGCTACATCTGTCGTGCTGGCGTTGTTGCCCAATATCCGACGTTTGCGGGCCGGCACTGAGCGGATGGTGGGGCCACGGGCCAAAGCACGCCAGCGCACCCAGAGTTCAGAGCACCGGCCCTGACCCAAGCCGGTGAGATGCTCGGGCGGGCAGACGTGAGAAATAAAGCGCGCGATTCCACCGCAAACCTCGATCCTCGTTGAACACCTGCTACTGTCGCCCTTGAGGTTCCTTAAAGCCCCCAAAAAGCGCCCGAAAATACCGAAATGCCCCTGTGCGACCGTTGCGCCACGGGTGTTCTGGATCCCACAGCCGTTCAAAGTTCACGATAACGGCGTCGGCAGTTAGCGGCGTTCCGTCCTGGAAACGCACCCCCGGCCGCAGGGTGAATTCCCAGACATCATAGCTCTCGTTGGAGGACCACTCGATCGCCAGCCCCTGCGTGAGCACTGTCGTCGCCGGCTCGAAATCGACCAACGTGTCATAAACCTGGCTGGTTATCTCGAATGTTGCATCATCCCATTCGTCGGTCGGATCCAAGGAGAGCGGATCGCTGCGCACGGCATAGACAAAAGTGGTGATCGTCGCTGTGTCCGTAAAGGGTCCCACCCGGGTCAGTGATTCCCGCCGCACAGGGTTGGTGACGACACCGTTCAGCGTGGATCGGGCAGCCAGCGCCGAGCTACCATGCGCCAAGGGCACGAAAACGACCTTTTCCTTAAGCAACTGATTCACCTGATTGTATAGCTCCTGGCGAAGCGTACGATCTGAACTCTCGGCCGCCTGCTCGAGCCGCTCAACTACCTCCGGAAAAGGGGCGCCGAATTGCAGACCGGTCCCCACGCCGGTGAAATGGGTGTTCAAAAAACTGATCGGGCCGGGATAATCGGCCGACCAGCCACCCAGATGCAACGGCAGCTCGCCTGCCTCCAGGCGTTCAACATACGTGTCGGCGTCGAGGCTCTCCAATGTGGTCGTGATCCCACAGGCGCCAAGCTGGCCCCGGATCGCCTCGGCGATCAACCTCGGTTCAGGCAGGTAGTCGCTGGGCACATTGGCAAAGCTCAAGGTCAGTGCAAGCTCCGCAGAATACCCGGCATCCGCGAGCAATGCCGCGGCGCCTTCACTGTCCTGATCGTACCACAGCAATCCTGGGGAAAAGCCAAAAGTGTTAGGCGGCACGAACTGGTGCGCCACCAGCGTGCCCGTCGGATACACCGTCTCTACCAGCGCCGGTTGATCGATACACGTGGCTACCGCCAACCGAACCAGGCGCTCGTCAAACGGCGCCGTATCACGATTCATACCCAGGTAAGCGATGTTGACCGGCGCCCGGGGATAGACGACGATCTTTTCATCTTCCTCTTCTTCGAGCGCCGCCAAGTCCTCTGGCCCCAGGCTGTCCACCAACTGAACCTCGCCGGCCTTTAACAATCGAAATCGTTCGGCCGCGTCCGGGACCGTCCGCACCAGAATCGTGTCAATCAGCGGCGCCACTCCCCAATAGCTGGGACTGGCGGTCAGCGTGAGCGCCTGGCCTGGCTCCCATCCAGCCAGACCATATGGACCGGTGCCAACCGGGTTCAGACCGAGGTCCCCGCCGGCGTACAGCTCTAGGTTCGCCGGGCTATGGATGGCCATCGCCGGGACCGCCATTTTGTAATCAAAGTTGGGGTCCGGTCGGTTGAGGACGAATCGAACCGTCATATCGTCCACCTTTTCGACGCCCGCAATCAGCGAGGATGCCCCGGCGTCCTGGACGAATCGGGGGCGTTCGACAAACTCGGGTACAAAGCCCCACCCCTCCATTACCGCCGCAATCTGGCCCTCGGACCGGGCCTGCTCAATGGCTGCGTTCAGTGAGGCGAGCAACTCGTCGGCCCCCTTGGGGACCGCGATGTGAAAACGATGAGCCGCCAGCCATGCGTCGGAGCCCGCCCCTTCTCCCTCCTGGCCCCGCGGCCGCAGAACGCGCATATCGTCTGGGTTGACGGCGAGAAAGCTCTCGATCACCGTGTGATCGGTGACAATGACATCCACATAGTCAGCAAAGAGCGCTTCCACCAGCTTCTCGGCGGTGTCATAATGCCGGATGTTGCCTGGCGGCACCTGGTAGCCTCCTGGCAAGGAGGACGACTGGCCCGTGACGGCATATTCTCCCCAGGAGAGAGGAACGACGCCAACGGTGGCGCCCGCCAGGTCTTCCAGAGCCGTGATGTCTTCTCTATTCCCCCGCGTGACCGCCACCTGGCCCAACTCAAAGTAGGGCTCTGTGAGCTCGACCAGGGCGGCTGGCGCATTGTCTTGCACCAGCCCTCCAAACACCATGTTGAACCGCCCACTAATCAGGTCGTCGAAAACTGCGTCCCAGTCGGCGCTCTGAAGCTGATAGTCCAGGCCGGCGAGATCAGCGATGGCGGCAAATAGATCAACCTCGATGCCGATATACTCGCCATCCCGATTGAGATCCACAAAGGGTGGGAACGCCGCATCGACGCCCACCACCAACTGCTCGCGCTCGACGATCGTTATCTCGGGCAGCGGGGTCGGTTCAGGCTCGCTCGCTTGCTCCGGTGTAGCCTCGGCCGGGACCAGTGTTCCGGCCGGTTCGTCGGCGCGGGAACAGCCAGAGATCAGCAGTATCAGCACCACCGGCGCAAGCCACAGCAATGGTCGCCTTGTCAGCATTCAGCTCTCCGAGTTTATCCTTTGCGGGCAGTCACACCCGCCTCAGAATTCTAACTGCAAAGCGTGGGTGGTCAAATCGAGCGCCCGCCCCTGACGCTCTACTGGCGCTTGATCCTGCGCTCGGTCGAGGCGATGATGCTGGCAAGCTCGGCCGCCAGGCCCGTCTCCAGAGGCTCGGGCTGATGATTGCGCAGGATTCGTTGCGCCTCGCTCCTGGCCCAATCCCGGGCGCCGTCCCGCTTGGTTTCCCACACCTGGTACGGCCGCCGATCCATGTATTTGGGTACCCAGAGTCCGCCCATGTTCTGCAGGGTGTGCTTTTGGGCGAGAAAGTTGCCGCCTGGCCCCACCTGCCGGATCACGTCCAGTGCCAGTGTGTCATCGTTCACGACGATCCCCTGCATCATGCCGTGAACGATGTCAAACACCTCACAATCCATGAGCATCTGCTCGTATGACCAGATACGGCTGCCGTGCAGCAAACCTATCCCCAACATCATATCGGACATCACGGCCGACGCCATCAGGCAGGAGAGGCTGTTCTCGACACCTGCTTGCCAATCGGGCTCTTTGGCCCCGGTGGCAAACGCGCCCATTGAAAGCGGAATGTCATAATAATCGGCCAACTGGTTGGTCGCCGCGCCAAACAGGAAATCCTCGGGGCCGCCCCCGGTGTAGGCCCCGGTCCGCAGATCGGCCGCCGTCTGAGCCGCCGCGTAGAAAACCGGCGCGCCGGGATGCGCAAGCTGGATCAAGGCTGTGGCGCTTACCACCTCTGCGTTGCCCACCACCAGATTCCCTGCCGGTGTGGCGGGGCCGGTGGTCACGCAGGAAGCCATCGTCATAAAGCCCACCGGTAGGCCGGCCTCGGCGCCGATCAAGGCCGCGTCCAGACTGCCGCCGTCCTGGCCCAGCGGGGACAGCGTGCACTGCATGATGGACAGGACCGGCCGCTGGCGCAGCACATCACGGCCGCCGGCGATCGCCGCTGCCATCTCGATTGCTGCCCGTGCTTCGTGCTCCGAGTAGATACTCTCGGTCTGCACGTGCTTGGTCGAGTTTTCCCAGATTGCCTTGATCTCGTACAGGCCGCGTGTCTCTGGGGGACAGTCTTGAGCCGAGACCGCTACCCAATGAAAAGCCACCTGCTCTAACGCATCTGCAACCCGCGCGATCTCGACCACGTCCTGCAGACGGGACTGCCTGCGCTCTCCAGTTTCGATATCGACCACCTGCACCCCACAACCGTCGGTGCCCACGTAGGCGTGATTCCCATCCAGAGCCAGGTCCAACGCAGAATCGCGCGCCGCCAGCGTGTAGAGGGGTGGCGCTTGTTTAAGGGCGTCTTGGATCAGCTCCCCACGGGCGCGGACAATCATACTGTCCCGGTCAACCAGCGCGCCGTGGGACTCCCAGATATCGAGGGCACGCGTGCTGGGAAACCGCACTCCGACATTCTCGATTACATCCAGCGTGGCAGTGTGGAGCGTCTCAACATCCTCGGCGCTGAGCACCGCCAGCTTGAATCGGGGGTCGGTGATGGCTTTGATCGAGCCTGCCATGACGTACTCCTTTCTCTGTTTGTCCGTTGATCCACGGCGCAGCATGCCTTCAGCACATCGATTTCGTTCGCTGCTGCCTAATCTGCAGCAGGCCCTGCCTAACAGCGCAGGGCCTGCCACTCGATTCCATCACGAGGCTGGACCGCGGCTGGAGAACGGCGTAGCTCGCCGCGTCGCGGGTCCAGTCTCTCGCCGTTAACTAGGCTGCCAGTTGGCGGGCCACCTCCACCGCGCCAATCGCATCCTCCGCATACCCATCAGCGCCGATTGTGTTGGCCCACTCCTGGCTGACCGGCGCGCCGCCGACGAGGACCTTGACCTGGTCGCGAATGCCCGCCTCGTCCAGCGCCTCGATCACCTTGCGCTGGGCCGTCATGGTAGTGGTCAGAAGCGCTGACAACCCCAGTAGATTGGCGCCTTTTTCCCTTACCGCAGCCACAAAGGTCTCGGTCGCCACGTCGATTCCCAGATCGTACACCTGAAAGCCGTGCGCGGACAACATGGTCGCCACCAGCGACTTGCCAATCTCGTGGATGTCGCCCTCGACGGTGCCGATTACCACCGTACCCACCACCTCCACCACCTGCTGCCGTGCCTGCAACTCGGGCTCCAGCAACGCCATCGCCTGCTGCATGGCCGAAGCAGCGATGATCAGATGGGGCAAAAAGTACTCTCCGGTCTGGAACTTTTCCCCAACGACATCCATCCCCGGCACCAGGCCCCGGTTAACGATATCAAGCGGCTCAAGACCGGCTTGAATCCCCTGTTTGGTCAGCTCTACCGTGACATCCGGATCGCCCTCAATAATGCTGGCGACCATTTGTTTATACAGATCATCTGACATCTCTGCGCTCCTTAGGCTTGATTGGTGGGTGTTAGTCAAAAGCGAGCGGCGGCAATTCGTCCATGCCGAATTTGCTCGCCGCACTGGTCGCAATATTCCGCAGTTCGGCGCGCAAGTCGGCCGACACCGCGGGCGGCGTATAGGCTGCCAGCAACTGCTTCACGCGGTCTTGGGCGCGCTCCCACGTCGTTTTGGCGCCCTTTTTCTTCCAGCCATCCAGGGAGGCGCGGTCGATCACCGACGACGGGATGTACAGCTCTTTGTTGAACCACTTGAGGGTATGCGGTTGGGCCAGGTAGTCTGCCCGGTGCTGGAGCTTGCGCATCAGACCCAGCGCAATCGGCTGTTCGCGCGCCTCGACACCGGCGATGAGCCGCTTGGCCATGCCGATGATCTCGGCGTCGATCACCAGCTTTTCGAAACTCTGGCAGCTCTCAAAGTCCATCATGCCGGCGCCGGACACCATGTTGACGCCCGCCAGCGCCGCCATGATCGTGCCGCCGGCCGACTCGAGTCCACACTGGGCGTCAACGACTTTGGCATCGCGACATGCCCAGGTAGGCGTGGGTCGGCATGTTCAGCGCCTTGCCGACCTGAGTGTAGGCGCAGTCAATCATCCAGGTGCCAACCGCTCCCATCGGGGTGGTGCCTTCGCGCATGTCAAAGGCAGCCGGCGAGCCGCCCCACACGATGGGCGCACCCTCCTGCGCCAATTGGCAGATGGTCACGCCGCTCATGCACTCGGCCGTGTGCTGGACAACCGCGGCCGCCAGGGTGACCGGCGCCGTGGCGCCCGCGAGCGGCATCGAGACCAGCTCCGACGGGATGCCATAGCGCGCCGCAGTCGATCATGTTCTGGCAGGTCAGATCGCTCCACAGCAAAGGCGGCGACGGGCAGACATCGAACACGGCGATTGGCTTGGCCGCCAGCGCCTCTTCGCTGCCCACCATCGCCACCAGCATGTCCTTCATGGTCCACCAGGTGTCCTTGCGGAACGCGCCGGTGATGATGGGCTTGCGCATATAGTTGAGCGCCAGGTAGAGGCGGTACAGGTCGCCGACCTCTTCCGGGACGTCGACGCAGATCATCGCCGTGCTCTGGGCGTCCAACTGGGGGATCATCTCCACCAGCTTGACAAACTTGACAAAGTCGGCCGTCACCGGGACGCGCTGCTCCTGGGTTTCGCTGTCCAGGATGGTGATGGCGGCCGAGCCGGGGTCAAACTGCACGCTGTCGCCCCCGTAATGCACCACCGCTCGCCGTCCAGATCGTAGAGATAAAACTCGGATGGGCGCGTCTCTAGCGCCTTTCGTACCAACGCCTGCGGTATGTGAGCGATCATCGTGTCCATGTGCACTTGCGGCACCGGCCTCTGCTAGCAACCGGAGCGCTTCGGCATTGTGGACCCGGACGCCCGGGTCCATCAGCAACTCGAATCCTTCAGCGATGATCTGCTCAACCAGTTCGTCGCCGAGTATGTTCAGTTTCGGTCTCATGACGCTTTTCTCCTTGATATTCACGGTCTGTTCATCTCGGCAGGCGAGACGGCAACCTGCCTTTAGTTTTCACATGGGGAACGGGCAGAGCGGAGGATAGCCGCGTTGAACGCCGCCCACGGCCGCCGGCACAAGACAAAGCGGCCCCTTGCCGCCCGCTTGAGCCAGTCGCATCTGCCCACCTGGGGCTATGGATTAGAGGCCACTGGCGAGATTTGGCCACCCCATACCAGTGAACATCGTTCCTCTCCTCAATACCCGCGTTACACGACGGCGCCTGAACTCACAAGATGTGAGCCAGAAACTGGCGCGTACGCTCCTCCTTGGGGTTCGTAAAAAACACGTCGGGGGGAGCCATTTCTCCCCACACGCCGTCGGCCATCAGAATCACGCGATCAGCCACGTCACGGGCGAAATGCAGCTCATGGGTCACCACCACCATGGTCATGCCCTCGTCCGCCATGCGCTCCATCACCTCTACCACCTCGCCGATCAGCTCCGGATCGAGCGCCGAGGTAGGTTCGTCGAATAGCATAATCTTGGGCTCCATCGCCAACGCCCGAGCGATCGCGACGCGCTGCTGCTGGCCGCCCGAGAGCCGGGAGGGGAACTCGTCCCGTTTCTCCGATAGGCCAACCCACCTCAACAGCTCCTCACCCTTGGCCACGGCCTCCGGCCGGGACATTTTCTTTACCGTGAGCGGCGCTTCGATAATGTTGCCAATCGCCGTCATGTGTGGAAACAGGTTGAATTGCTGAAACACCATGCCCGCTTTTTGCCGGATCTCCCGTATGTGCTTGCGCTGCTCGCGGGCCGGCTCGCGCGCCCTGATCTCCACCCCATCTACCTCGATCGTGCCGGCCGACGGCTCTTCAAGAAAGTTCAAGCAGCGCAAAAACGTGCTCTTGCCGCCGCCTGATGGCCCAATGATTACCACGACCTCGCGCTGCGCCACCTCCAGGTCCACCCCTCTGATGACGTGCAGAGGTCCAAAGAACTTGTGCAGGTCGCGTACCTTGATCATCGTCTTGGACTCTCGAGTCTGTCGCTCTTCAGTCATCGGATTACCTCCTTTCGCCGCGAGCCATGTAATCCTCCAGCTTGCCCTGAAGGAATTGGAATACCACCGTCAGCAGCCAGTAGAACGCGGCGGCGATGATAAAGGTCTCCATGTTGCGAAAGTTCTGCCGGCCGATCTTTTGCGCCCGATACGTCAGCTCCCAGATGGCCATCACCGACACCAGCGACGAGTCCTTCATCATGGCGATGAAATCGTTGCCAATCGGTGGAATCACAATACGGAAGGCCTGTGGTAGAACGATCCTGCGAAACGTCTGCCCTCGCGTCATCCCCAACGCCTGCGCCGCTTCGTACTGCCCCTTGCCAATCGCCTGAATCCCCGCGCGAAAGGTTTCTGACATATAGGCGCCATAGTTCACCCCGAGCGCCAATATGCCGGCTAGCTCTCCGGGAAGCACAATGTCCAACCGCGGCAAACCCAGGTACCAAATGTACACCTGCACCAGGAGCGGTGTGCCACGAATGAGCGACACATAAAAGCTGGCCAAGCCGTTCGCAGCCGGGTTCTTGGACAGACGCCCCAAGGCGCCCACCAGGGCCAGGACCACCGCCAGCAGGATAGAGATGGCCGAGATGCGCAGCGTGATCCAGCTCCCCTGCATGATAAAGGAGAAAAAGTGGCCCATGAACGCGATGTCGAGGTTAAAGCGTCGCAGCACGGAATAGAGCAGCACCAACACCAGCATCCACGTCCCCAAACCAAAGATCCCAAAACGGGATTTGGCGGTGCGTTGGCTGATCACCAAGCGGTCGGCCAACGGCACATCACGCGGAGCCTCATACACGGCCACGACGCTGTCCCGCATTAGCAACACCACCAACGCCGAATACCAGGCAGCGAGCAACACCAAGGGCCAACCAATTTGCAGTTTGATACCAGTCGATATCGGATACGATAGCGCCTCGAGCAGAGGAAGACCAAGCACCACGATGGGTCCCACCAGGAACAGCGCCAGTGTTACCAGATGGCTCCATGTCTTGCGTCGGCGCAGGCCAACCAGGCATATCGCGCCGAGAACGCCGCTGACGAGTGTCCAGATGCCAAAGAGGTCGCCCCACACCGATTGCAGGCCATACCGAGGCCACTCGATGTGTTGGACCTTCTGGTTGGCTGTCTCCCAGAGACGCACCGAGCCATCGTTGGCGGCCGTGAGAATGGTATCGGGCGTAGGTCCAAAGGCGACGCCATTGATGGTACCCACGTGCCCCTCGTACAGCGCGGTGCTTCTACCGCCGGCTACCCGGAAACTCCGGACCTTGTTGTCCTTGCCGCCCGAAAGAAGTAGATCGCCTTCGGCGTTGAACACCAGCTTGGTCACTGTCCCCCAGTGTCCCTCGGACGGCCAAATCACCTCGCCCGTGTCCACTCCCCAAAAGTTGATCGTCGTGTCCGCGCTGCCCGAGGCGAGCATCTCCCCGTCCGGACTAAAGGCGAGCGCCGTGACTTCCTCGTCGTGCCCGAGCCAATCCTCTTGGGTTTCATCCTCCCAATAGCCCTCCAGGGTGCGCACCAACGCCCCGGTGTGCGAGTCCCAGAGGCCGATCTTGTCGTCCACGCCGGCCGCCACCAGCGAGCCGTCTGCACTCACCGCGACCGATAGGCCAACCCCCTCCTCGGGACCAATGGACTGAAGCTGATCACCGGAGGGCAATTCCCAGGTGCGGATGATATCATCGCCGCCCAAGGTCGCCAACACCGATCCGTCGGCCGCAACGGCTGCCTGACTCACTGGGCCCCCGGTGCTGAACGCTTTCTCAACCCGGCCCCCGGGAACCTGCCAGATTCGGACCTCACCCTCTTGATCGACGGACACCAGGGAAGAGCCATCAGGGGATATCGCTACGTCGATGACCGGCGCCTCGTGATCAGAGAGCGCGGTTGCCGCCCAGTCTCGGCTCACATCGTAGAGCCAGACCGTGCCGTCCTGCGCTGCAACCGCTAGCTGCTCGCCGTCAGTCTTAAACGCCAGGTCCAACACCTCGGTGACCACTGCCAAGCGGACCGGCCCGCCGAGGTAAAACAGTACAGCATACAGCAGGCTCAGGGCCACCGTGATGGCGACCAGATTCAACAACCATCTGACCAGCTTGTGGTCCGATTTCTCCTGTGAAGCGGCAGGCATCTCCATATTGGTTTCCTCCTCATGAGCGCCTGAACGCGCGCGTGCCATCAGTCGGCCGGCAGCTTGGGGGTTGGCTGGCTGTCGAGTACATCGCTCGCCTCAGCCAAGGCCACCTCCTCCTGTCTGCAATCCTCCGACCAGAGACAACAGCTACAACCGGCCGTGTCCCGACCTACACCAGGAACTGCTCCGCATAGTGACATGCCACCTGATGATCAGGCGCCAGTGAGCGCAGCTCCGGCTGAATCGACGAGCAATCCGTGCTGGCGATGGGACAGCGAGGGTGGAAGCGGCAGCCAGAGGGCGGGTTCAGCGGGCTGGGAACATCGCCGGTGAGTATTTCCCGCTGTCGCTTGCGGTCGGGGTCAGCCACCGGAATCGCTGACAGCAGGGCCTGGGTGTAGGGGTGAAGTGGGTTGCTGTAGAGACTGCGTTGCCCGGCAATCTCGACGATTTTGCCCAGGTACATAACAGCAACCCGGTCGCTGATGTGCTCGACCACGCTCATGTTGTGGGCGATAAACAGGTAGGTCAGGTCAAAATCGCGCTGGAGCTTCCGCAATAGGTTGAGGACCTGAGCCTGTATTGACACATCCAGTGCCGAGACCGGCTCGTCACACACGATGAACTTGGGGCGCAGGATCAATGCCCGCGCGATGCCAATGCGCTGTCGCTGTCCGCCCGAGAACTCGTGCGGATAGCGGCGCAAATGATCCTCTGCCAGCCCCACCCGGCGCATAATCTCCAGTACCTGCCTTCGCCGCTCATTGCCGTCCTTCTCGACCGTGGACATAGAGCCCCTCGCCGATGACGTCGGCAATCTGTGAGCGAGGGTCCAGCGACGAAAAGGGATCCTGAAAGATCAACTGCATCTCACGCCGCAGCGGTTTGATCTCCTCTGCGGTCAACTGGGTGAGATTCCGCCCTTCGAAAAAGACCTTTCCGGCGGTGGGCTCGATCAGTCTCAACAAGGTACGCCCGACCGTTGTCTTGCCACAGCCCGACTCGCCCACCAAGCCCAGCGTCTCACCTCTGCGGATGGCAAAGCTGACCCCATCGACCGCCTTGACCCACCCCTGAACACGTTGAAGCAAGCCTCCCTTGACCGGGAAATGCTTTACCAGATCCTGGACTTCTATCAGGTTCTCCACAGTACTTTCCGACTCTTGGACCAACCAATCGAGTTCGACGGACATGGCGGTTAAGAATAAAGCCAGCAACGGACCAGGTGACCGGGTGCAGTCTGATCCAATGGCGGGATCTCGTGCAGGCAGATATCGAGTTGCCTCTCTACCCGCGCCCGGCATCGAGGGGCAAACCGACAGCCCGGGGGCAGCTCGATCAGGTTCGGCACCGTCCCCGGGATCACGTCAAGCTCGGTCTTGATCTGGCCCAGCACCGGGATCGATCCGATGAGACCGATCGTATATGGGTGCTGGGGTGACCGATAAAGGCTGCGGATGTCGGTCTCTTCTACGATCTGGCCAGCGTACATGACGGCAATGCGCGAAGCCATCTCGGCCACAACACCCAGGTCGTGGGTGATCAGGACAATCGCCGCGCCCAGCTCGGCCTGAAGTTCACGCATCAGGTCCAGAATCTGGGCCTGAATCGTCACATCCAGAGCCGTGGTCGGCTCATCGGCGATGAGCAAGTCGGGTTGCAGGCGAGCGCCATGGCAATCATCACCCGCTGCGCCATTCCGCCCGAGAGCTCGTGCGGAAACGCCTTCAAGCGACGCTTGGGATCTGGAATGCCGACCTTTTGCAGTAGTTCCAGCGCACGCTGGCGGCCGACTTTGCGGCTCAGGTTCTGGTGAATGCGATAGACCTCAGCCAGTTGGTACTCCGTGTTGTAGACCGGGTTCAAACAGGCGGTCGGCTGCTGAAAGATCATCGAGATACGGCGGCCGCGGATGCGGGTCATCTCTTTGATGGGAAGTTCAAGCAGGTTAGTCCCATCAAACCAGACCTCACCCGATTCAATCCGGCCGGGATGAGCGATCAGGCGTAGCACTGAGAACGACGTCACGCTTTTGCCGCAGCCCGATTCACCGACCAGCCCAACAACCTCCCCCCGTCGCACGGCCAAATCCACCCCATCCACTGCCTTGACCACACCATCCAGCGTGTGAAAGTGAGTCCTCAAATCACGCACATCGAGCAGGATGTCGTCGGCCGCCGGCCGCTGATCGGCTACTGCAGCCTGGTTCTGGACGCCATCTGCCATCGCCATCGCTGGTCCTTTCACCGATTCAGACGCGGGTCCAGCGCATCGCGCAACCCGTCGCCCAGCAGGTTAAAGCTCAAGACCGTCAGCATGATGGCGATGCCGGGAAAGAAAACCAGGTGTGGGGCGCTGAAAACCTGGTTGCGTTCAGCGCCTAGCATGGACCCCCACTCGGGCATCGGCGGTTGCGCTCCCAGACCCAGAAACGATAGGGCGGCCGCGTCCAGGATAGCGGTTGCGATCCCCAGGGTCCCCTGGACAATCAGCGGCGTCAGAGCATTGGGCAGGATTCGATGAAACAGCAAACGCGTCGAGCCAACCCCAAGGGCGCGGTCCGCCTCGACGTAATCCGTCTCCTTGACCGACAGCACGCTGGCCCGCATGATCCGGGCGTAGACCGGTATCGACACAATGCCGATCGCCAGCAGAGCGTTAACCAGGCCGGGCCCCAGCACAGTCACAATGGCGATGGCGAGAATCAACGACGGAAACGCAAGCAGGACATCCATCAGCCGCATGATGACATTGTCCACCCATCCGCCGGCATAGCCCGCCACCGCACCCAGGATGGTACCCACGATGATGGCAAAGGTAACCGTGGTAAAGCCAATGATCAGCGACCACTTGGAGCCGTACATCATGCGACTGAAAAAGTCCCGCACATTCCCATCCAGGCCCAGGATGTGCTGCGGCTGCTCTTCGGGGCAGCCCAGCAGATGGATACACGGCGGAGTTCGTTTGCGAACCCCGGCCGCCACCTCCTCCGGGATATCCAACATGGGGATGCTGGGATCGTGGGTAGCCAGCAGCGGATGAAAGATGGCGATCAATACCAGCACACCCAGGATAGTCATCCCCACAATGGCGGATCGCTTGCGAAAAACGTGCCGCAGCGCATCCCGCCAGAGGCTGCTGGGCGCATGTCGCAGCACCTCGTCCATGGTCGCCAGGTCATGGTCCAAAAGGTCCACTGGTCGATCGCCAGATCGGGTATCTTGGTTCTCGGGAGTCGGCATCTCTTCTATCCGTAGCCGCCTCTGGCTAGTCCAGACGCACCCGCGGGTCCAGGTAGGCGTACGAGACGTCCACCACCATGTTGACGCCGATAAAGATGACCGCAATCACCAGGGTAAAGCCTTCAACCACGCGATAGTCGCGGCCGGTAATGGCATCATACAGCGTGCGACCAATCCCCGAGAGGCCAAAGATGGTCTCGGTGAGCACCGCTCCAGCCAGGAGCAACCCAAACTGGAGGCCGATTACTGTGACGACCGGCAACATGGCGTTGCGCAGGCCATGGCGCAGAATCACCGCCTGTTCGCGCAGCCCTTTGGCGCGGGCTGTCCGGATGTACTCCAGCCCCATGACCTCCAACAGGCTGGAACGGGTCATGCGGGCGATGATCGACATGGGAATCGTGCCCAAGGCAATTGCCGGCAGAACCATATGCTTGAGCGCATCCCCGAGGACCTTCCAATTGCCGGTCACCAACGCGTTCACGATGTGCATATTTGAAATAAACTCGGTGAGACTCTTGGCAACCCCGCTCACCTCCCAGCCCCAGGTATCGTACAGCGGTGCAATCGTGAGCCCGGCCGCCAGCCGGCCGGAGGGAGGCAGTTGCCACGCCGTGTCACGCAGCAGGACGGCAAAAACGTACTGGAGCATCAACCCAAGCCAAAAGACCGGCATCGACACGCCGACGTTGGCGATGACCATTGTCACCACATCAAGCGTCGAGTTGTGCCGGTAAGCCGAGACGATGCCCAGCGGCATACCCACGGCCACGGCAAAGAGCAAGGCCGACATGCTCAATTCAATCGTGACCGGGAGTTTTTCGGTCAGCATTTCGGTGACCGGCCGACCCTGCCGGAACGAATCGCCCAAGTCAAACCGAACCAATTCGCCCAGGTAGCGGAAGAATTGGACCGGAATCGGCTGGTCAAGCCCGCGCCGCGCGATATAGGCATCGCAAATCTCGTCGGTGGCGCGCTCGCCCAGCGCGGCCCGGCAGGGGTCGCCCGGGATCATGCGCACCAGCGCAAACACGACAAAGACAATGCCCAACAGCACGGGGATGGCCAAGAGTAGCCTGCGAAACACGTAACCCGTCATGAGGTCGGCCTGTCTACACTGTCTGGGAAAGGCGAGGGGGATGTGGGTGTCTGGTACTCGGGTCGGTTAGCGACCTGCCGCCGTTCACCCCCATCCCCCTGGGCAAACACTCTGCAACCGAGACAGAGGCCGGGATGTCCGAATCCGGACCTTCGCCGTATCCTCTGTCTCGGTGCATCAATCTGTCCGGGGACAGAACTACTCGGGCGCGTTCAGGAACGGGCCAAAGAGACCTGGCCAGTAGGTGAACGAACCATCACGACCCACATGCAGCGGGTGCTCGGCATCCCACTGAAGCACCAACGACAGGATCACGTCGTTCGCGTCCAGATCGGTGCCGTCGTGGAACTTGACGCCCGGCCGCAGGTAGAACGTCCACACTGTCAACTCTTCATTTGCCTCGTAGCGTTCGGCCAGCGATGGCTCGACGGCGGTGCCTGCCACCATGTAGGCCAGCAGCGATTCGTTGATCTGCTCGCAAGCCCGCAGCGATTCGCCATCGGACTCGTCGGCGCAGTAGAGGCCGATCGGCTCGGCGTTCTGCATCCAGATCATGGTGTCACGCCCACCGGGGTCTGTCACCTTGAAGCTCTCGTTGCCCAGCGGGCTGGAATGCGCGCCAGCAACGTCGGCGCGGAAAGCCGTCGCCGAGCCTCCGTGTGCCACCGGGATCATGGGCACGTGTTGCCGGATCAGGTCGTTGGCCTCGCCGTAGATCGGGTTACGCTCCGCCTGGATGGACAGCGAACCAGCGCGTCGCAACGCATCCCAGATGTCCTCAAAGCCGTCACCAAACTGGTCCGACGCACCCGCGCCAAAGTGATAGTCGAGAAAGTTGGTGCAGTCAGGATAGTCGGCGCCCCAGCCCAGCAGGTGAAAGCCCTCCAACTCGCCCGCGTCGGCGGCGTCGATGAACTCGCCCGACTCCATGACGACGATCTCGGCATCGATGTTGAGATTGGCCTTTAACTGCGCCTGAAGATCCTGAGCCACCAGGCCAGGCTCCGGCAGGTAACTGCGAAAAACGTCGCGATAGCTGATCTTGGTCTCAAAGCCGTCGGGGAAACCCGCTTCAGCCAGCAGCGCCTTGGCAGCGTCCACGTCAAACTCGTACCACTCCTCACCCTCGCAGCCGCCGGGGATTGTGCAGGGCACAAAGTGGGACGCAACCTCCGAGCCCTCGGGATAAAAGTTATCCACGATACGCTGGCGATCGATGCCCATGGCAACGGCCTGGCGCACCACTTCATTGTCAAACGGCGGGAAAAAGTTGTTCATCCCCAGGTAAAAGATGTTGAGCGCCTCACGTCGGTAGAGCGTCAGGTTCGAATCCGCCTCGATGGTGGGGAAATCATCAGGGCTCGGGTTGTCGATGCCGTCAACGCTGCCCGACTGGAGCTCGACCAGTCGCTGCGCGCCCTCGGTGCTCCAGCGGAAGACCAGCGTATCGGCGATAGCCGGCGTGCCCCAGTAGTCAGGGTTCCTGACCATGATGATCTGCTCGCCGCGACGCCACTCCTGGAGCATGTAGGGGCCAGTCCCGACAGGATTGTCTACCAGTTGACCCCCTCCGCCGGTGAATTCGAGATACTCCGAGGGGTGGATGGCAAACGCCGAAAAGGCGACCTTGGACGGGAAAGCCACATCCGGTGCACACAGGGTGAACTGGACAGTCATCTCGTCCACCGCTTCCATCTTGAGCATCTGGCCGCCATAGTCGCAATTGGGCGCCTCGCAAACCATCAGGCCATCGACCATGGTGCAGACTTCCACGGCTGCTTCTTCTCCCGGAGCGACGAGTTTGGTGATGTCGATGCCGTACCACTTGATCGAGAGTTCCGACAAGGTGCCGTCACCGTGCATCGCCGCGATGATCTCGTTCAGTTTGGCCACCATGTGGTCCGACGGGCCGCGGCTCTTGTCCAACGCAAAGGCCAGCGGCTCGTAAAAGGCTGGCGTGCCCACATACTTGAGCGGGATACCTTGGTCAATGGCGTTCTGAATCGTCGGCTGTGCCGACATCACCGCGTCCAGTCGGACGCCGTCGCCCAGGGCCAGATCCTGAATCGCCTCGGCGTCGGTCGAGTAGGGCTTGACCTCAATGCCCGAAGGCGGATCGTACAGGACCTCGCCGCCAATGATGGCCAGTGAACCATCCAGGTAGGCTTCATAGGTGGTGGCGGTGCCCAACCCCAGGGTAGTGCCCGCCAGATCGCCCACCGAGCCGATGGAGGTGTTGTCCTTGTGCACCGCAAAGGACGCAGGCGTGAAATAATAGGCGTCGGTGAACCAGAGCACCTCGACGCGTGGCTCGGTCGGGGTCATGGAACCGATGCTGAGATCCCATCGGCCGCCCCAGTTGCCGCCGGTTAGCAGGTCCCAGTCCGGGGTCGTGAACTCGATATCCACGCCCAGGCGCTTGGCGACTTCTTCGGCGACTTCTACATCAAACCCATCCAGCTCGCCGGCATCGTTCAGAAAGCTCTGCGGAGCATAGTTGGGATCGGTAGAGACGACCAGCTTGCCGGCCGCCATCACCTGGTCGAGCAGGTCTCCGGCTTCCTCGGTCGTCTCTTCGGCCGTCTCTTCGTGCGTCTCCTCCGTCGGCTCGGGCGGCTTGGGCGTGGCGGTCGGGTCCTCGCCGCCGCAAGCCGCCAGGATCATCGACAAGACGATCAGGACGCTTAACAACAGGCTAAACTTTTTATAGGCTGACATCTCTCCTCCTTAAAATGAACCGAAATCGTTGTGTGGGGGACCGTGCATTATCTCGATCGCGATATCACCTCCTTTCCGAGATGCTCCACTCATGCCTCGCCAAGATAGACCTTGCGCACCATTTCATCCTCGCGCAAGGCTTCGGCCGTATCGGCCAACACAATCTCGCCAGTCTGCATCACATAGCCACGACTGGCAACAGAGAGCGCGATTAGCGCGTTCTGCTCCACCAACAAGATGGTAACCCCCTCCTGGTTCAGCTTTTCCACCGTCTCAAAGATGGTCTCCACCAACAGGGGCGCCAACCCCATCGAGGGCTCGTCCAACAACAGGATTCGCGGCCGGCCCATCAACGCGCGGGCAATGGCCAACATCTGCTGCTCTCCGCCACTGAGTGTGCCACCTTTTTGCCGCTCCCGCTCCTTGAGGCGCGGAAAGAGCTCATAGACCCACTCCAGGTCGCGGCCGATAGCATCCCGATCCTTGCGGGCAAACGCCCCCATCTCGAGGTTGTCGCGAACCGACATGCGGTCGAACACACGGCGCCCCTCGGGGGCCTGCGTTACGCCCTGCTCGGTGATCAGGTTGGCTTTGACGCCCATCGATGCGCTTGCCCATCGAGCCAGACCTCGCCCACGCGCGGCGGGGTGATGCCACAGATGGTGTTCAGCGTGGTGCTCTTGCCGGCGCCGTTGGCGCCAATGAGGGTCACGATCTCGCCTTCTTCCACGTGCAAGGACACGCCTTTGAGCGCATGGATCTTGCCGTAATAGGTATGGACGTCCTTTAACTCCAGCAGCGCCATCCTAGTCCTCCCCTCGCCGGCGAATCATCTTGTGTTGCCTGCCCAGGTAGGCCTCGATCACCTTGGGGTCCTGCTGTACCTCGGCCGGGGTTCCCTCGGAGATCTTTTGCCCGAAATCCATGACTGTGACCCGGTCGGAGATGCTCATCACCACCTTCATGTCATGCTCGATCAGAAAGACGGTCAACCCCAGGTCGTCGCGCAAGCGCCGGATAAAGGCGATCAGCTCCTCCGTCTCGCCGGGGTTCATGCCGGCCGTCGGCTCGTCCAGCAACAACAAGGTAGGGTCGCTCGCTAACGCTCGTGCGATCTCTAATCGGCGTTGATAGCCGTAGGGCAGGTTCTTGGCCAGAGCATCTCCCATGCCCTTTAACCCAACAAAGTTGATCAGCTCTCGCGCCCGCGCGTGAACCCGCTCTTCCTCTTCCATGGCCGATCGCAGGTGCAAAATCGCGGCAAACAGGTTGGCTCGCATGCGTGGATGTTGGCCGACCAGGATGTTCTCCATCGCCGTCATGTTCTGAAAGAGCCGCACATTCTGATAGGTTCGGCTGATGCCCAGACGGCAGACGCGATCGGGTGAAAGCCCAACCAGCAGCCGGCCGTCGCTTTGGCCGTTAGTGGGCGCCCCTGTGTCTTTACTCTTGGTCCGGCGCCGGATGGCAGTATCAAAGGTGATCTTGCCTTCCTCGGGCTGGTAGAATCCGGTGATACAGTTGAAAAACGTCGTCTTGCCAGCGCCGTTCGGTCCGATCAGGCTCGAGATCGAGTATTCTTGGATATCCATGTCAAAGGTGTTGACGGCAATGACGCCGCCAAACCGCTTGGTGACGTGGCGTGCAGATAGGATTGCCATGACTACTCCCTCAGGTAACCAACTCGTCTTGCGTGTGCAACTCGCGGCGGCGCGATTCTTCAGGCCACAGGCCCTCGGGCCGCACCAGCATCATTACCACCAGGATGGCGCCATAGAACAGCAACCGGTACTCGGCAAAGGTGCGCAACAACTCGGGCAGCCCCATCATCGCCAGGGCGCCCACCGCCACTCCGGGGATGCTGCCCATCCCACCGACGATGATGAGACAGAGCACCCAGATCGAGACCTCCAGTTTAAAGCTGTGGGGAAAAGTAGAACCCAACTTGGTGGCAAAAATGGCGCCGCTGAGACCGGCAAACGCAGCGCCGGCCGCAAACGCCATCAGTTTGTGCTTGACCAGGGCGACGCCAGCCGCCTCGGCGACATCCTCATCCTCTCGAATGGCCATCCAGGCGCGGCCGATGCGCGAGTCCGCCAGCCGCCGCGAGATAAAAACGGCCAACAGGCAAGCTGCCAGGATCAGGTAGAGGAGCTGCTCGGGTCCGGAGAAACGCAATCCAAAGATTTCGATCTTGGGAACCGACAGAATCCCTTGGGCGCCGCCCAGCACCGGCCGCAGCGCATCCGACAACACCAGGATGCGGATGATCTCGCCAAACCCCATGGTGACGATCGCCAAATAGTCGCCGCGCATCTGCAATACCGGGACACCCAGCACGATGCCGGCGACCACCGAACCCACCACCGCCAGCGGCACCGCCAGCCAGAAATTGAGGCCCAGCCCCAGGTCGCCGGTCGAGGTCAACACGGCCGTAACATAGGCGCCAATAGCAAAAAAGGCCACGTATCCCAGGTCCAGCAATCCGGCATAGCCCACCACGATGTTGAGCCCCAACCCCATCAGGACATAGAGTCCCACCGTGCCCAACACGTCGCTGAGGAAAGAGCCCAGCACCAGCGGCAGGAGCAACACCAACGCAATACCAACCGCCAACAGAACCCACCGCCCGGTCTGTGTTTGAGCCGCCTGGAACTCACCCAACCTTTGCCGCACCCTTGCCCCGCCCGCGCCCCAAATCACGGTCACCGCCACAACCAGCGCAAAGACCACCACCGCTCCAACTACCGATAGGCCCGAGACGTCGAACATGAAACTCGAGAAACCGCGCGGGAGAATGGGGGCCAGCACGTCCTGGAACACACCGATGGCAAGCACCCACACCAGACCGAGCACCAGCGGCCGGCGAAACCTACTTGGGACCACAGGAATAGCAGCGCCCGCCGCCGCCAACAAAACCCCGACGACCAGCAGGAGCAGACTTCCCGCGCCAGCGCCCAACCCAAAGGTCAGTAGCTCGACCAACGCCGGCGAGGCGTTAACCAGCACGCTGCGCAAGTTGGTCGGCTCGGCGATCAACAGTAGCACTACCAGCATCGCGCTGGCAATCCCACCGACGGCCGCGCCGGCCGCCACCACCTGACCGGCGGCAACGCCCGCCAATCGGCGGGTGACGAGGTAACCAAAGCCAATCCAGATCAACACCAGCAGCAAGAACCCCTGCGTGATCACGGCGCCGACGACGTCCTTTCGGCCAAAGGTGTTCACCATGCCCACCAGGCAGACAAAGAGAGCCGCCAGTCCCGCCAGTAGCCCCAGCTTGAGAACCTCTTTCCAGTCCAGTTGGACCTGCTCACGCATTGTCGTTTCCATGGTTACGCCTTCTTGACATAGATCTGCTCGCCAAGGATACCGGCCGGGGCGAAGATGAGTACCAACACCAACATGCTGAAAGAGATCACGTCCTTGAGCTGATAGGGCGCCACGATGCCCAGCCCGTCGAGAAAGAGGCTAGGACCGATCGACTCGAACATCCCCAAAAAGAATCCGCCGATCATGGCGCCAACCGGGTTGCCGATGCCACCCAGCACGGCGGCGGTGAAGGCCTTGATGCCAGGATAGAACCCCATGAAAAAGCTCACCTGTTTAAAGATGAGCGCGTACAACACGCCGGCCGCGCCGGCCAACGCCCCTCCGACGGCAAAGGTGATCACAATCACCCGATCCACGTCGATCCCCATCAGCGCGGCCACCTGCTTGTCCTGCGACACCGCCCGCATCGCCTTGCCCGTCTTGGTGTATTGCACGAACAGGTACATCAGGACCATCAGCGCGATAGAAATGCCGATCACCACCACCTGGGTCAAGGTGATTTCCACCCCTGCGACGGCAACCCGGCGATCGAGCGCCGCCACATCGGGATAGGTGCTGATACCCGAGCCGTACAGGCCGCGGAAGGTATACTGCAAAAAGTAAGACGCGCCGATGGCGGTGATGAGCGGAACCAGGCGCGGGGCCTTGCGCAGGGGGCGATAAGCGATCCGCTCCAACAGCACCGCCACCGAGAGCGAGGTAACCATCGCCACCAGCGCCACGATCAACATCGCCACCAGCGGGTTGCGATCCAGGAACCCCGAGTTGCCAAAGGCGATCGCCACGTGGTAGGCGGTGAACGCGCCGCTCATAAACACCTCGCCGTGGGCAAAGTTGATCATGAGCAGGATACCATACACTAGCGTATAGCCCAGGGCAATAAGTGCGTAGATGCCCCCTTGCGACAGGCCAAAGATGATAAAATTAGCCCAGTTTTCCCCCGAATACTTGCCCGAACTCAACGTGGCGACAGATCCCCATACTACGACGCCAATGATGACGATGCGGATGACCCATAGGAATATGTCAGTCGAGGTCAGGTTAGCCAGACGTTGGCGCATTGCCACCTCCTACACCCAGCTATTCGCCGAGCCCACGCCGGCGGCGTCGAGTTCGCGAATTGACAGAACGTGAAAAGACTATGGCTGAGCCAGAGAGCAGGACAGGGATGGGTCACGGTGAGGCCTGTGACCCATCCCTCCAATTCAGATTGATCAGGCTATGGCCGCGGCTATGGGGTCCAAACGACAACGTACTCGCCGCCCTGAAGCTGGCTGACGTTGACCTTGGGATCCGCACAGTCGCCGACGGCGTCGCAGTTCAGATTGCCCGTGATGCCGCTAAAGTTCGTGGTGGCAGCCACGGCGTCGCGCAACGCCTTGCGGCCGATGTGAATCGTGCCGTCATCCTCTTGAACGGCTACCTTTTCGATGGCCGCAAAGATCATGTTGGCCGCGTCGTACGCGTGGGCGTGAAAGACGCTGGTGGGCGCAGTGCCATACTCGCGCTGATAGACCTCCAGGAAGTGGTTGTAGAGCTCGTTCGTAAAGCTCAGGTCTGGCCCGGTAAAGTACATACCCTCGCTGGCTTCACCGGCCGCCTCTACAAAGTCGGGGGTGATGATGCCGTCAGCGCCTGCCAGGACGGTGTTCTCCAGGCCGGCGATCTCGGTGGACTGGCGGGTGATGAACGCGCCTTCGGCCACAAAGATCGGGTAGTAGATCAACTCAGGGGCATCGACAGCGATGGTCGTCAGGACCGGGCGCATGTCGGTGTCACCGGTGTTGACCGCCTCTTGGGCAGTGATCGTGCCACCCTTGGCCTTGAAATTCTCGGCAAACACGTTGGCCAACTGCTCCGCATAGGGGCTACCATCGTGGATGGTGGCGGCGGTGCGCAGGCCCATCTCGCCGTAGAAGAAGTCGGCCGCAAACTTGCCCTGGACACTGTCGTTGTGGCAACTGCGGAAGAATGCTTCTGCCCGATCGCCAAGCGTCAAGCTAGGCGCGGTGCAGGAGGGAGAAATCATGGTGATGCCGGCCTCGGTATAGATGGGGGCCGCCGGGGTGCAGGAACTGGAGCAGTTGTGCCCCACCACCGCGATCACCGTCTGGTCAGAGGCGACCTTGGTAGCCGCCGCCTGCCCACCCTCGGCGCTGCAACCGCCATCCTCGGCCGTATGCTTGATCTGGTGCCCCAGGACCTCTCCCTTGTCCAGAATGGCAATCTCGACGCCGCGTTGAGCATCGACGCCCAAGCTCTCATTGGGACCGCTGATCACCAGCACCGTGGCGATGTGGATCGGATCATCGGGGCCGTAGGTAACGCATCCCCATTCATCCTCACATTCAAACTTGCTCCCCCCGCAGGCCGTCAGAACCATTGTCGCAATGATTGTAACCGCCATAAAGAGACTGACTCGCTTCATTTTAAACTCCTCCTCGTGGGATAATTCGACGACTCAAATCAGGTTATGGGAACGATCGTGAGATAGTAGTAATCGACTGTGCACCTCCTCTGTCAGCCTTTTCCTCAATGCGCCAAAAAAACAAGGGTTGGCCCACTGCATTCAGCTTGCTGCCTATGGTAATGCGCCAACCACATCCATTCTAGCACGGAGTCTAAAATCGCGCAAACCTCACGATTGCCGTACGCAACCCATGTGGTACCGTCCCAGGACTGACCGACTAGATCACATTATACTCTACATCGCCGCGACTGTCCGCAAATCGCTCGATGGAGAGCTGGCTCACGTCCAGCGTATGGGCCGCCCCGTCGAGGATTTCTTCCGCCAACAGCAGACCGCACACGGGGCCGTGCATGAATCCATGCCCGCTGAACCCGTTGATGCAGAACAACCCCTCCAATTCGGGCACCCGCCCCAGAATGGGGTGCGCATCCGGCGTGACCTCGTACAGGCCCGCCCAGCGGCTGAGCACACCGGCCTCTTCGAGGAGGGGCAGCCGGTCCATGGCAGCCTCCAGGTGAACCAAATCCCACTCGGCGTCGATCGATTGATCGTATCCCGGGGACTCGTTCGGGTTGGACATGCCCGTCAAAAGACCCTCTCCCTCGATGTGAAAATAGAGCGACGGGCCAAAGTCGATCACAAAGGGCATGTCGGGCGGCACCTGCGGCAGCGGCGTGGTGACCACGATTTGGCGCCGCAACGGCGCCACGGGCAGCTCGAGTCCTGCCATTCGCCCCACCTGCGCCGCCCACGGCCCGGCCGCGTTGACGACCGCTGGCGCCTCGATGGCGCCCAGCGACGTCTCGACCCCTACCACCCGGCCGCTGCGCACCTGGATGCCCGTTGCCGCTACATCCGTGTACGACCGGACGCCAAGCCGGCGCGCGCCGCTCACGTACCCTTGCACCACGCTGTTGGGATCCGCCAGCCCGTCCTCGGCATTCCAGGCCGCCCCGATGACCCCCTCGCAGTTAAAGAGCGGCAGCATGGAGACTACCTCACCGGCCGTGAGCCATCGCGAGTTCACACCCAGCCGGTTCTGCAGGGCGATGTTGCGCCTGAACTCTTGCTCGTGCTCGGCCGTCGAAGCCAGGAGCATGTACCCGACCCATTTAAGGTCGATCGCCTGCCCCAGTTCTTCCTCAAAGCGGTCGAGCATCGGCAGGCTGATTTGCGACAGGCGAACGTTGATCTCGGTGCTGAACTGATGCCGGATGCCACCAGCGCAGCGACCGGTGGCGCCCTGCCCGAAAAAGGTCTCCCGCTCCAACAGAACCACGTTCTTGCAGCCTCGAAGCGCCAGATGATAGGCGGTGCTGGCGCCCATCACCCCTCCCCCGATCACCACCACGTCAGCCGTCTTGGGTAGCACGCACTCTACTCCTTGTTCACTCCAAAGCATAGAACCCTTGGGGCACAAGAGCCCCAAGGGTCCTCTCCTGTTTGTCAGGCGCTAGCAGGTTGCAGCGGCGGTCGTGACGCTTGCGACCCTAATCCTTGAGTGGCGACTGGCCAATGCCGGGCAGCCCCTTGAGCGCGTCCACCAGGTTGACGCCCGTCAGGGCCTCTAGCGTCTCGGGCACCTGGGCCACAATGTTGGTAATATCGGCCGTCACCTTGGAGGCGCCGGCGCCGTCACCGCCGGTGCTGACGATGACGATCTTTTCGGTCTGCGCCAACGGTTGCGCCACCGCCGACGCCACCTGGGGCAGCGCCTCCACCAGTTGCTGGATGATAGCGGCCTGGTCGTACTGCTTCCACGCGGCCGCCTTCTTTTCCATCGCCTCGGCCTCAGCGAACCCCTGAGCCCTGATCACCTCAGCGCGAGCGAGACCGCGCGCCTTGTCGGCATCTGCCTCGCCCAGGCCAAGCTGTCGCGCTGCCTCGGCCTCGCCGGTCGCTTCGGTCTCGGTCTGGTACTTTTTGGCCCGGGCCAGGGTCTCGATGCGGAATTGCTCCGCTTCGGCCGGCCGGCGCACGGTAGCCAACAGCTCCTGCTCCTTGCGCATCGCCTCCTGCTCCTGGACCTCGATCTGCTTTTGCTTCTCGATGACCTCGATCTGGACCTCTTCGGCCGTGATCTGCTGGTTGGACTTTCTTTGCTGCAGATCGCGCTCGAGCTCGGCGATCACTTCTTGCCGGTTGACCTCCTGGTCATAGTCCGCCTTCTGCACCTGGTAGTCCTTGCGCGACTCGGCGATCTTGGTCTCGGCGTCGAACTTGGCCATTTCCCCCTGCTGGCGAGCCTCGCGCCGACTTGATCGTCGCGTCTCGGGCCGCCTCGGCCTCGCCGATGGCGGCGTCACGCTTGACCTCGGCCGTGCGTGGCTTGCCCAGCGCATCCAGGTAGCCCTGTTCGTCCTGGATATTCTTGATGACAAAGGAGTCGATCGTCAATCCCATATTGGCCATATCGGGTCCAGAGGTCTCCTGTACCTGTTGGGCAAACTTGTCCCGCTCGCGATAGATCTCTTCCACGGTCAGCGTGCCCAAGCATCGCGCGCAGGTGACCGGCCATCGTCTCGTGAGCCACGTGGAGAATCTCCTGCTGGCTCTTGGACAGAAACCGCTCGGCCGCGGTGGCGATCGACACGTCGTCGGAGCCAATCTTGATCTGGGCCACGCCGTCCACCGTGACCGGCACGCCCTTGACCGTGTACACATCCTCGGTTCGAACCTCGATCGTCATCAACTCGAGCGACAGAGTGTCCACCCGTTCCAACACCGGCCAGATAAAGGCAGCGCCTCCGGTCACGATCCGGTATCGCCGTCTGGTCTTTTCGCCCGTGTGCGTGTCTGCCGCCGTCTCTCCTCGACCAGAGATGATCAACACCTGATTGGGACCCACCTTTTTCAGGCGCGATGAGAGCGCAATGATCGCGCCAAAGAACACGATCGCGACGATGACCAGTACAAAGGCCAGAATAGTTGCTTCAGGCATCCCATTACCTCCTTACATCAAATGAATGGATCTCACTCGTTCTCTTCAAGCCGGCGGACCACCGCGGTGCCGCCGACCACACGTATCACTTGAACCCGAGCGCCGCGCAGGATTTCGCTTTCGTCCGCGGCCCGCGCCCCGTAGGTCACCCTCCGCCCCTGGGCGACAAAGGCGATCTGCCCGTTGCTTCCCGCAGCAATTGGGACGGTGACCTGGGCCTCCATGCCCTGCAATTGCGAAACCCGCACCTCGCTCGACCCCTGCGATTTGAGCAACACGGCGCCAAAGAACAACTGCATCGCCCCGCCGACCACCAGGCCGCCGCCCATCGCCCACAGCAAGCTGATGGTCGCCGATACGTGAAAGGCGAGATTGGCAATGATGCCGGCGGCGCCAAAGCCGGTGATAAAGCTGGCGATGCTGAACGGGCTGATGGAGGGCAGTTGTATCGCTCCGCCAACGTTTACGTCGGGCGCATCAACCCCCAGGTCCACATCCGGCAGATGAATCCCACCCAGGTCGATCTCGCCAATGTGAAAGTCGATATCCGGGCCACCGACATCGACGTCGGTCCCCAGGTCCGCGCCAATGAGCGAGATGACCGTATAGATCAATCCAATCGCCACCAGCGCAAAATAGACGCAGTTGATCGAATCGCCGGGGATCCAATCCGCCATGGCTGCTCCCTTTCCAGCATCATCTGGAGCGCTCTCCCGAGCCTACGGTGTCATGCCAGACCCGCTGTAGTCTAGTAATCAAGCCTTCAGCACCGTAGATCAGATTATAGGGTTATCGGATTCCGCAGTCAAGCAACTCCCGCGGCCCACACTGACGATCGGCTGACACTCGGGCGCGTCAGGTGACATGGGCCGGCATAGTCGTTATAATGGTCCGTGACGGTCTTGCCAGACCGCCGAGGGCAAGCATTTGGGAAGGATCAGGCTCCTCATCACAACCTGCATTTGTCTCCTCTGGAGCGGCTGCGCCGGACCCACTACCCCATCGTCAGGTCCCACTCCAGCCGGCCAGTCAGAGTTCAGCCGCCACCAAGCACCGGGTACGCGACCTACTATGTAAGGCCCGACGGCGGCTCGGCGGCCCAATGTAATGGGCTGGTCAACGCCCCCCATACGGGCGCCTCCCGGGACTGCGCCTGGGATCATCCATTTCGCGCGCTGCCGCCGGCCGGTCCTCCGCGAATCGCCGGCGGCGACACGCTCGTGATCGGATCCGGCAGCTACATGATCGGGTACGGCGCTCCTGAAGCTGACCGCAAAGACGATTCCTGCAGTCAGGATAACCCGTGGGACTGTACCATGCTGCCCGTGCCCAGCGGACCCGATCCGGGCCATCCGACCCGCATCCTGGGATCCGGCTGGGATCGAGGTTGCCCTCAACCGCCCGCTTTATGGGGCACCGAGCGAGTGGCGCGGATACTCGACCTGGCGGGAACCGAGAACGCCGAGATTGCCTGCCTCGAAATCACCGACCACGCCGGCTGCGCCGAGCATCACGCCGGCGGCCTGGCGTGCCATCGCGACGCCTTTCCCTACGGCTCGTGGGCGCCGGTTGGAGTCTATGCAGCCGATTCCAGCGACGTGCTCTTGTGCGATCTTGACATCCATGGCTTGGCGAGCACAGGCGTGCACGCCGGCCGGCTGACCGATTGGACCTTGGAAAATGTACGCATTGCCGGCAATGGATGGGCCGGTTGGGACGGCGATCTCTGGGAAGGCAGTAGCTCGAACACGGGCACCCTACGCTTCCGGAATTGGACTGTCGAGTGGAACGGCTGCGTGGAAACGTGGCCTGAACAGGCGCCAGCCGGGTGCTGGGCGCAGACGGCCGGCGGATACGGGGACGGCGTTGGCACGGCCGCCACTGGTGGCGTGTGGATCATCGAGGATTCGAGCTTTCTCCACAATACGTCCGATGGGCTGGACCTGCTCTACCACACTGAAGGGGGCAGCGTCTCGCTCGGCCGGTCCGCGCCGAGGGCAACGCCGGCAATCAAGTCAAGGTCACGGGACCGGTCACCATCACCAACAGCGTGTTGGTGGGGAACTGTGCGTATTTCGAGAATCAGCCCTTCACCTATCACGTAGACCCGTGCCGCGCCCTCGGCAATACGCTCGAGATCATGTACACCGGAGGCGATCGGGCGTCCATCGTCAATACAACGTTTTACGGCCAGGGAGACGGTCTGGTGGGTGCCGGAGCGCACGGTGACTTTCAGTGCGATGGATCCGAGACGCTGACCGGGTCCAACAATGTCTTTGAGGGAGACGACGATTTCTTTTCACCAGGCGACATCACCTTCCTGTTCTATCAGGACAACTGCGGCGACCTGTTGCTTAGCACTGACTATAGCATCGCCTACCGCGTCAAGAACCACCAGGC
Source organism: uncultured Chloroflexia bacterium (assembly GCA_963695825.1). GTDB lineage: Bacteria > Chloroflexota > Anaerolineae > Promineifilales > UBA4811 > CAVOHX01. Next base: position 124,008 of record CAVOHX010000009.1, on the reverse strand, counting down.
ACCCTATGCGCTGCCCCCTTTTCCCAGCGCTCACAACATGCTGCAGGATCCGGTCCTGGCGGGGCCGCTTGCCGGCAACCAATGGGGTATGGGGTTGACGCCTTCCAGCCCGGCGATCGATGCGGCCAACAATGATCTGTGCCCAATCATCGACCTGGTCGGCGTTGCCCGGCCGATTGATGGGGACGGCGACGGGGTTGCCATCTGCGACATGGGCGCCTACGAATGGTGGCAACCTACCGCTTGGAGATATCTGCCAATCATCCTGAGCGGCCATTCCTGATCTGCGTCTGCTCCGCCGCTGCGTGCTCGGACACGCCGCGCTCTTGTTTGACTTTTCGAAACGGCCTGGATATAATGAACCTGTCTTCCGTTCTGTTCAAGCCAAGTGTGGTCAGGAGCGATGGCGATTCCTTGCTGGATTGCATCTCCAAATCATCCGGAATCCCCTGTTCGCGCCTTGTTGGTTGTCAGAGTTGGCGCAGTTCTCAGCGCCTCACCCCATTCTCAAGTCGGATAGTGTTCGCGCGGCCGCGATGGACGGTGGTTGGCTGCCAATCAGCGCGTGCACATGAGCAGCACTTGGTGTGCCTGAGGGAGCGCCCGAGTTGGCTTTTGGTCGCGCCCGGCCGGAATCTTGCGACAATAGTGAAAGGAGGGCAAAGAGCAAACCTCAACCATCACCCCTGGCAGACTGTTTATCGTCTCAAATACTAATAGGAGAAAGGGCATCATGAAAAAACGAACAGGGGCACTCCTGTTGAGCCTGCTCCTTGGGCTGGCCTTGCTGCTGATCAGTTGGCAGAGCCTGGTCTTTGCTCAAGGAGACAAACCGACGGCCGACGCCCCGGATCAGGCTTTCACAGACGAGGAACTGGAGGAGATCAAGGCGGATCAGGTGGGTGGGTGGCCGCGGGCTGAAACCAGCGGACCCGCGATCACAAACGTCGCGCCCGACGCCATCCTCTTTTTCTCGGACTTTGAAGGCTCCGACGGCGGCCTGGTAGGCTCGCTGGACTGGGAATGGGGAACCTATTCCTGGGCTGGCACCTGTAGCACCCAGTATCCCCCTCCGGCCGCCTACTCGGGCGCCGACATGTGGGGCACCGTCCTAAACGAGTGCTACAACAACCTGGGCAACAATAGCGGGTACGCCACATGTGTCAACGACAACCCGGCCGACGACAGCGTTCTCTCGTTCTCGGTCGATCTGACAGGCGTCTCTGCTGCCACGCTGTCCTGGTGGGAGTGGCTAGACGTGTACATGAACTTTGACTGGGCCGAGGTCTCTGTCAATGGCACCGTCGTCTTTCAGCATTGTGGTACCGGATACGTCATCCCGACCAACTGGGTCCAGCAGTCCGTAGATCTGACCCCGTTTGTCGGCGGCGTCGCCAACATCGAATTCCACATGCTGTCGTCCACGGTGGTGGAACGAGCCGGCTGGTACATCGACGACCTGATGGTCTCGACCTCGGCGACCTGTGGCACTCGCTACACCGAAATCGAGCCCAACGACACCTACACCGATTCGATGACGCTGGACGACACCTGCTGCGCCGAGGTAGAGGCGAACATCGACCCGGCCGGCGACATCGACTGGTACGACGTAGCCGCCAACGGCGGCGACCTCCTCTTTGCGGCCGTCCGAACCCTCGACTCGGCCGGTCAGGACTCGCAGTTGCGCGCATTCGCGCCCGACGGCACCACCGAGCTCGAGTTCGACGATGACGACGGAGACGCCCCGCTGGGCAGCCTTGGTTCGGTCATCGCCGGTCTCTCGCTCCCGGTGGGCAGCAACTATCTGCGGGTGAACGAATACGGCGACAACGGCACCATCACCCCTTACCAGCTCTACACGTCGCTCCACGACCCGGGCACCATGGCGTACGAGTTGGAGGCCAACGACACCTACACCGACGCCAACCCGCTGACGGCGCCGGCCCTCATCTCGGGCCACGTCGGCGTTGCCGGCGACGAGGATTGGTTTGCGATCTACCTGGAGGTTGACCAGACCCTCTTTGCCGCCCTGGACGGCGACCCCGGCCGGCCGCCCAACTCGGGCGTCGATCTGGACCTGCATCTCTACGGACCCGACGGCACCACCGAGATATGGCTGGCGGACGACTTTGGCGGCAACAGCGCCACCAACCCGCCGGCCGAGGGCATCGTCTACGAGGCGACCGCCGATGGCGTGTACTATGTGCTGGTGGACGACGTCGGCGACACCACCGTCGGCGACTATTTGCTCTCCCTGTGCGTTCTGCCCGCGCCGAGCTATTACCCGCCCGAGCTTTACCTGGACAAGATGGGTCCGCCGTGGGTGGTGATCGGAACCACGTTCGACTATCAGATCTATGCGTGGAACGACAGCGTCACGCCGGGGGTTGGCGTCATGCTCACCGACACGCTGCCCGCCGGCGTCGCCTATGCAGCCGGCAGTGCGTCGGCGAACTATGGCGCTCTGACCGAGGACGCCGGTCACATCTACTGGGCCGGCGACATCATCTCGGGCACCCCGCTGACCATCACCATCCCGGTGACGGCGACGGCCGACTGTGGCGACGCGATCACCAACACGGTGGTGATGACCCACGACTCGCTGGTCGCACAACTCGAGGACTTGGTGGTCACTCAGATCGTCTATGCGGCGCCGCTCCTGGAAGAGCACTTTGAGAGCGCCTTCCCGCCGGCCGGCTGGACGGTGGTGGACAACACCAGCGACTGCAGCTGGATGGCTGGCTCGGCCGACGGCGACACCAACAACACCGGCGGCCTGGGCGACTATGCCGACGCCGACAGCGACAACTGCGGCAGCGGCACCGTCATGGACACCGAGCTCTGGTCCCCGATGCTGGACCTCTCGTCCTCCCCCGTGGCGACGCTGCGCTTCCGCTACGACTATTACCACCTGGGAAACCAGAGCGCCTCGGTTGACATTAGCACCGACGGCGGTTCCAACTGGACCACCCTGTGGGTTCGCAACGCCGACGATCGTGGCCCGGCGCTCGCGGTGGTCAACCTATCCGACTATACCGGCTCCGCCACGACCTACCTCCGCTTCCACTTTACGTCCGACTCTTGGAACTGGTGGTGGCAGGTGGACGACGTCATGATCACCCAGCCATGCCCGGCAGTGGTGATTGGACCGTCGCAGAGCGACGCAAGCTGTCCCGCCAGCGTTGTGCTGTACAACCTGGACGTGATCAACCTGGGTTATCTGACCGACACGCTTGACATCACGTTGGATGGCGTAGACTGGCCCGGCACGGCGGTCAACCCGACGTCGATGGAGCTGCCAGCCGGCGGCTCGGCGCAGATCACGGTCACCGTCCCCATCACCGCTGGCGCCATTCCCGGTGACAGCGACCTGGTCACGGTCACCGCAACCGCCCAGGGCAGCGGCCTGGCCGACTCGGCGATGGTTGACACCAGCGTGGCGCTGGCCCAGGCATGGCTGAGCATCGCCGACACGCCCCTGGGCACGCGGTACCATGCGCTGGCCTACTATGACGGGCACCTGTACCAGATGGGCGGCGAGATCGGCTGGTGGACGTTCATCGATACGGTAAACGCCTATGACATCGCCAACGATGCCTGGGCGCCCGCCACCTCGATGATCACCGGCGCCTATGGCATGGATGCGGTCGTCATCGACGACCTCATCTACGTGCCCGGCGGCAACGTCAGCACAGCCAGCCCGAACCTGCCCGGTCCTCGGTTGGACGCGCTGCAGATCTACGACCCGATATCCGACACCTGGTCCCTCGGCAACCCGATGCCGGCCGCGCTGGCCTACGCTTCGGCTGTCGCCCTGGACGGCAAGATCTATGTGATGGGCGGCATCGACCCCAACGGCGGGATCACCGACACACTCTACATCTATGACACCGGGACTGGCGTCTGGACCCAGGGCGCTTCGATGGCTGAGGCGCGTGCGGTCGCTGGCGCGGCCGCCATTGGCGGCAAGATCTACCTCGCCGGCGGCTGGGCTGGCGGGACGACCATGGTAGCTACGCTGGAGATCTATGATCCCGGGACCGACAGTTGGTCCTATGGCGCCAACCTACCGGCGGCCGATTGGGCACCCTTTGGCGATGGCGCCAAGCACGACCGCTACCTGATCATCTTTAACGGCGGTCCGATTGCCGACGGCACTACGTGGACCGCATCCAACCGCGCCGCGGCCTATGACACGATGACCGACCGGTGGCTCCCGCTGCCTCTCCTCAATCGCCCACTCTACGGGTCCCAGGGAGATGGCGACGGCAGCACCTTCTGGATGGTCAGCGGCCGGACCAACGAGAACGGTTGGCACATGGCCCTCGAAAACGAGCGGCTGTTCCAGTGCGGCGACTGCCTGCCGCCCGCGAGCCGCTAGCTTTGGCTACATGCCGCCCACCCCGCTGGCTGGGCACCCGACCGACTTTCTCGGTCAGGTGGTCGGCGGCACCGGGCCCTTTGCCTGGGAGTGGGACTTTGGCGATGGCATCACCAGGACATTGCCGATTCCCGCCGCCTCTCACGTCTACACCCAGGCTGGCGCCTTTGACGTCAACCTGACGGTCAGCAACGCCTGCGGCCTGGCGTCCCACACCGAGACGGTGACGGTCGATTGGCCGTGCGAGGCGCTGGACGTGACCAAGACGGGGCCGGTGACCGCGACCCAGAACTCGGTTGTCCAGATGCAAATCATCCTCAGCAGCACTTTCGTCGCGCCGGGTACGGTGATGAGCGATGCGCTGCCGAGCGGTATGGAGTTTGCGGGCAACCTGGCAGCCAGCGCCGGCAACGCCTGGTACAGCGCGGTAGACAATGCGGTCTACTGGACCACGGCCGATCCGATCCCGCCGGCTCGAACGGCCAAGCCCGAAGGCGCCACGTTCGACGTCAAAGTATCCGACAAGGACAGCTATGACATGGCGCTTGACGCCCGCACGATCCAGCTGGTCGGTCCGGCGGTCGAGGCGTTGGTCGAGTCTGGCGTGCCGGTGATGCCGGATGCGGTCATGCTATGGAGTCAGCCGATAACCACAGCCGACCTGGGGGCCTACGCCAACCAGGACTTTGTGGATCCGGCGAATGACCCATTCGACATCTTTATCGCCGACGACTTTACCAACGACGAGACCTGGCGCATCGACACCATCTTTGTGCCTGGTAACCTGTGGAACGGCGGCACCACCCTGATGAACGCCAACCTCCTCAACTGGGAGATCTATGCCGACGGCGGCGGTATGCCGGACGGCGACCCGTCGGGGGGTGGCAACCCACCGGTCTGGAGTTTGTCAGTGCCGCCATCCAACCACCAGGTCATTCTCGCGCAAGGCGTGGCGGGCCTGCCCTCGAACGCACTGGTCTTCCCCGACGATCCCATCGTCCTGGAGCCCGGCACCTACTGGCTGGTCTTTTACCCGAGCCTCGAGTTTGCTGTGGGCGGGCAGTACGGCCGGCATGTGTCCGACACGACCAACGGCTATGAAGCCCATGGCATCAACCCGGCCGGTGGCTTTGGCTTCCCGACCACCTGGACGCCGGTCATCTCTACACCGTGGGCGTTGACCTGGCACGACTTTGCCTTTAGCCTGATGGGCGGCGCGGTGGCGCCGATCACCGTCACCTTTGACGTCACCATCACGGCGCAGGGAGGCATGTCGGTCACCAACACGGCGCTGGTGGACTATTGCGGCGGTTTGGTCAGCGATGACCACATCATCGACGTGTTCTCGGCGTACAGGTACATCTACCTGCCCATCGTGTTCAAGACCTACGGCCCGTAACCTTTGGGGCGCGCATCTGATCCGGTCTCGGTCGCTGAGGCGTCCAGGACCGATGACGATGAGCAGGTCAGCCGGGTACGATTTCTCCCGGTCATATAGTCAGAAAGAGGATCAGTGGGAGTTCCACTGATCCTCTTTCTATGCCGCTGGTGAGAGCGTCGTTGCGTTGCCAATGGCGTCTGTTATACTCGGGGCGTAGTTTGAACCCTCGGGGTTATTGGAGCATATATAGTATGGCGCCTGCCGCCTGACCCTGTACAAGCAAATGAGGAATTAGCAAGATGAAAGATGTCCAGACCGTCGCCGATCGGATCACAGCGAATGTCGAACAGGTTATCATTGGCAAGCACTCTGTCATTCAACTCACGGTCATTGGGCTGCTGGCTCAAGGCCATATCCTGATCGAGGATGTGCCAGGCGTTGGCAAGACCATGCTGGCCAAATCCCTCTCGCGCTCCATTGGCTGTACGTTCAAGCGCATCCAGTTCACACCCGACATGCTTCCGAGCGACGTCACTGGCGTCTCGGTCTTTAATCAAAAGACGCGCGAATTCGAGTTCCGGCCGGGGCCGATTCACGCCCAGATCGTCGTCGCCGATGAGATCAACCGCGCCACGCCCAAGACGCAGTCGGCGATGCTGGAGGCGATGGAAGAGAGACAGGTGACAGTAGACGGAACCACCCATACTCTCGAACGGCCGTTCCTGGTACTGGCAACCCAAAACCCCATCGAATATGAAGGCACCTTTCCGTTGCCAGAGGCGCAGTTGGACCGTTTCTTGCTGCGCATCAGCCTGGGCTATCCAGAAAAAGACGATGAGATCCGGGTGCTCGATTCACAGCAATTCCAGCACCCGGTTGACCAGATCGAACAGGTCGTCGGGGTGGAAGAGTTGCTGGCGGCGCAGCAGAGAATCAAAGAGGTGTATGTCGATCCGCTAATCAAATCGTACATCGTCGAACTCGTGCGCCAGACACGGCGTCACGCCGACGTCTATCTGGGCGCTAGCCCGCGCGGCTCTCTCGCATTGTACCGCTGTGGACAGGCGCGGGCCGCCATCCTGGGCCGCGACTATGTGATCCCCGACGACATCAAGGTTCTGGTAGAGGCCGCGCTGGCGCATCGCGTCATCATCGGCCCGGCTGCCAGAATCAAGGACATTGACGCGCGCTCGGTGGTCCACGAGATCGTGAACGGCGTACCGGTCCCTGGCGCCCAAGTAAAGAGCCGCTGAGCCTGCCTGGCTTCCATCATGCAACGCGCTACCGCAACCATTCTCTTGATGGTGATCAGCTTTGCCGGCGCGCTGATCTCCAAGCGGGACCGGTCTCAGGATATCCTGTTCAACATCAGCTACCTGCTGGCAATCCTGCTGCTCATCTCCTTCCTCTGGACCTGGATCAACATCCGCACCGTCAAGTTGACCCGCATCACACGGGCTCGCCGGGCGCAGGTCGGCCGCTCCATGGAGGAGCGTTTTGCGGTCGTCAACACCAGTTTGGTACCCAAACTCTGGTTGGAGGTGCGAGACTATTCTGACCTGCCGGGCCACCGGGCCAGCCACGTGGTCAAGGGGCTGCGCAGCAAGGGCGCTACGAATGGCGGGTCAACACGGTCTGCTTGCGACGCGGCCGGTACACGCTCGGCCCCATCCGCATCACCTCGGGCGACCCTTTTGGCCTGTTCCAGATGCAGCGGGACCTGACCCCCACCTCGAACCTGGTGGTCTATCCCATGACGGTCGATGTAGCCCGCTTTGCCCTGCCGGTGGGGATCCTGCCCGGCGGAGATGCATTACGCCGCCGCACCCATTACATCACGGCCAACGCGGCCGGGGTGCGAGATTACGCGCCGGGGGACAGCTTTGGCCGCATCCACTGGGCCTCTACCGCCCGTCGCGATAAACTCATTGTCAAAGAATTCGAGTTGGACCCACTGGCTGACATCTGGATCTTTCCCGACCTTCACCGCGGGGCGCAACAGGCGCTCCCGGAACCAGAACCGCAGGTCGAGACCGACCGGCCGTTGCGCTGGACTCCGCTTGCCAAGTACCGCCTGGACCCCAGCACCGAGGAATACACGGTCACCATCGCCGCCTCGCTGGCGCAGCACTTTTTGCGTCGCGACCGGGCGGTGGGCCTGATCACCTATGCCGAGGAGCGGGAGGTCATCCAGGCGGACCGAGGCGAACGGCAGTTGAGCAAGATCCTGGAGACGTTGGCCGTCGTGCGCGGGCAGGGCGAGGTGCCCATCGAGCACGTGTTGCAGGCCGAAGCTGATCAGGTGCCGCGCGGCACGACCATGATCCTGGTCACTCCGGCCGCGCACGAACCGCTGTTGACCGTGACTCGCCTGCTCGAGCGCCGTGGCGTCCGGGTGATGGTCGTTCTGCTGGACCCAGCGACCTTTGGCGCTGCGTTCTCGGCCGCCGGAATCGCCTCTCTGCTGGAGGCGAGCGCCACGCCCACCTACCTGGTGCGCTGTGACGACTCGCTGGAAGAGGTCCTCAGTCGCCGGGTCGCGCCCCAACACTATTTTGCCGCTCGCTGATCCAGTTTGTCAGCCGGGCCCACTCTTCCAACCCCAGGGTTTCTGCGCGCCGGCGCGGATCGATCCCCACCGCCTCTAGCGCCACCTGGGTGTCATTCAAGCCGGACAGGCCCGCGCGCAGGCTGTTGTGCAGTTGTTTGCGACGTTGGCTGAAACCCGCCTTCACGAGCCGGAAAAACAACGCCTCGTCGGCCACCGCAACTGTGGGTTCGGCCGCCAGATCGACCCGCACCACGGCCGATTCCACCTCTGGCCGCGGGAAGAAGGAGCCCGCCTTGAGTCGCGCCATCTGCCGCACCCGCCCGTAAAACTGCACGCTGACTGCCAGCAGACTCATCTGCCCGGGTTCCGCCGCCAGCCTCTGCGCCACCTCGAGCTGGACGGTGAGCACCATCTGCGCCGGACGGGGAGCGGTTGACAGCAAATGCCGCAGGATGGCGCCCGTGATATAGTAAGGAAGGTTGGCGACCACTTTGTAGGGACCGGCGCCCACCAGCGCCGCCGGGTCGTGATCGAGGATGTCGCCCAGAACCAGGTCCACGTTGCCGGCGCCTCTCATTTGGTCGCGAAGGACCGGCATGAGCCGCTCGTCGATCTCTACCGCCACCACCCTTTGAACCAGGGGCGCCAGGTGTCGGGTCAGAGCGCCGAGTCCGGGGCCAATCTCGATCACCACGTCCGAGGGCTCAAGGTCGGCCGCTGCGATTACTCGCAGCACAGCGCCCTCGTCCACCAAAAAGCTCTGACCAAGTCCTTTCTTGGGGTGCAGACCGTAGCGGTGCAGCAGATGACGCGGGTGAACAGGCGGCGACTCCAAGGGGGAATCGCCGTCACTCGCCAATAACATAGCGAATCTTGCTCGGGTCGGGCGCCGGAGTGAGCAGGTACAAATCAACCCATTCGTACCAGAGCACCAGGTTTTCCTCGTCGTACCCCAGGTCGATGCGGCGCCCCTTGATAGCGCCGCCGGTGTCGGCCGCTAGCCCCCGGCCGTAACGAGGCACATAGACCTCCTGGTACAAGTTGACGATGCGCGGATCGACGGCGACAATCCCCTTTCGCATCGCCAAGCCAACCGCCGTGATTCCATAAGCAGGGTGGTCCCGACTCTTGCCCGACGTGGCGGCCGTGTAGGAGGTTGCCAGCACCCGGAGTTTGCGCCAGTACTCGACCGGTCCCGTGGGAGTGTCCAGTGTGCGCACGACGATCATGGCGCCATAGGCAACAATGTGATTGGCCGGCTCTTTTGCAACCCACTCGTCCTCGAGCACCCGGCTCACCTCTTGGCCGTCTTCGTACCGCACCCGGATGCGCCGCTGCAAAACGCCCGGCACCCCTTCCTGTGCAACACGACGGTGATCGATCTCCAACTCGGGGTCCGGCTGCCAGGCAGTCTCGTAGGGGATCGGCTCCTGCTCGGTGATCATCTCCTCCAGAACGCGCACCACGCGGATAGTCGTGTTGGGCTCCAAAGAGTCGTTGAGGCCGGGCAGCGCATAATCTTGGCCGATCAGCGCCACGCCCAACTCGGCCAACAGATCACCCACAGTGCCACGATGGGTGCGCGTGTGGATCGTCTGCCCATCGAGGACCACAGAGACCGGCACCGAGCGACGGATTGTCACCTGCAGACCAGGCGCCACCTGGGTGTGCAAGGGAGGGCGCACGTCGTCACCCAGGTAAAGCGTGAGCCCGGCCGCCTGTAATGCACGGCCGACGGTTGACTCGATGGTATGGATGGTGAGCTGCACCCCATCGTCATCGACCATGATCGGCGCCGACCGTCGCACCACGATCCGATCAGGCAATGAGCTGACCCGATCGCCCGGCACGTTCTCGGTGTCGCCCGATGAACCTCCGACCAGGGCGCTGCTGGGGAGCAGAACGCCGTCCGCATAGACCTGATCTTCGAGCGCCAACGAGACGCCCAACTCGGCAAACAGACCCGCCAAGGTCCCGGCGTGGGTGCGACGAGTCATAACCCGGCCGTCAATGTCCACCGTGACCATCTTGGCCCGGGTCACGGTGATCGCCATCCCGTCCTGCAGCGACGCGTGCGGCTGAGGCTCGACGACGTCCCCGGGCAGCAACTCGACTCCGGCGCTGTCCAACAGGCCGGCGACGTCGGTCTCGTGCGAGCGCAACGCGATCACCTGGCCGTCGGCAAAAACCGTGACCTGCTGCTGAGTAAGCACGTATCCCAGGCCCAGCAACGCAACCAGAGCCACCAGGATCAATGTGACGAGCAAGGGCCGGTTATTCGTTGTTGTTGTGGCTACGGAATGGGTCATGGGCAGAACCTGCCAACCAAGAAAACGGCCGTCGCCTCTCCGGGGGCGCCCTGAGGCGCCCTCAGATGGGCGATTGCGAAATGAGTGCTGGTCGTGCCCCCCAATTCGAGCCGCGCCGCCCAACTTGCCTTCGCCAGTATGCTCAAACCAGGCAACCTTGCGGCACCCGGGAGATACGCCTTATGGCTGCTTCCTCTCGGACCTGACCAGGTTCGACGGCTCCCGCCGCGCAAGACCCAGCTTTCAACGCCACTTTGCATCAGCAGTCTCGGACGCGCCTGCCCTCAATGGGGGAGTTCAACCCCGCTATGGCGGATTGCGGGTACAGGGCACCGCCAGCTCCCCGTCTAGCACGACCGCGAAAGATGGTAGCCGAAAAGGGGAGTTTTGTCAAAGCGGCCGGGCATGGATGCTGGTGCAATTTGCCTGGCCTCCGAAATCTGGTAGAATTTTCCGCACGTGCAGGCCCACTAGCTCAATTTGGCAGAGCAGTTGACTCTTAATCAATTGGTTCCAGGTTCGAATCCTGGGTGGGTCATCAACAGGCGGGTATAGTTCAGTGGTAGAACGTCAGCTTCCCAAGCTGAATGTCAGGGGTTCGAATCCCCTTACCCGCTCTAAAGGCCACCCGTTGTGGGTGGCCTTTTCCTTTCCCGGCGGCTCGCAAGCGGAAAAGGGGAAACGGAGTCTGACCGGCGACCAGATTCAGTTGCTATCCACTTGAACCTGCCGTATAATGGCAGTCATGATACCGCTCCAAGATCTCAACCCCTCCCGCACCCGGCCGTACGTCACCTGGGCGCTGATCGCGCTCAACGTGATCGTGTTTGTGATCGAACTGCTGGCCGATAGCGCCGGCCGCCTGGATCAGTTCATCTACACCGCCGGCGTCATCCCGGCCGAGATACTCGCGGCGCCTTTGTCCGGTGAGTCCTTGACCGTCCTTTCCTCTATGTTTGTCCACGGCGGTTGGATGCACCTGCTGGGCAACATGCTCTATCTCTGGATCTTTGGCGACAACATCGAGGATCGGCTAGGACATGGTCGCTTTCTCCTTTTCTACTTGATCGGCGGCCTGGCGGCCGCCGGAGCGCAGGTCGCCGTTTCGCCCAACTCGACAGTCCCCATGGTCGGAGCCAGCGGCGCCATCGCCGCCGTTCTCGGCGCCTATCTGATCGAGTATCCCCGTGCCCGGGTCCGGTCCCTGATCTTTCTCGGTTACTTTATCCGGCTGGTCAACGTACCCGCGTTGATCGTCCTGGGGATGTGGTTCGTCCTCCAATTCTTTGACGGATTCCTGTCCTTGTCGGCCGCCGCTGTCGGCGGCGTGGCCTACTTTGCCCACATCGGCGGCTTTGTCGCCGGCGTGTTGCTCGTCAAACCGTTTGCGGTCGGCCGCTCCAAACCCGTCCACTGGAACCAACCACGCTATTACTAACTCTATGGCTCGCTTGTTGCTTTCCTGGTTGGACGTAGAGGCGCTGGTGGACCATCTGATCCCCCAGTTCTACGGCTCTTTTGACGTGCTGTTGGTCCTAGCGCGGGGCGGCATCATCCCAGGCGGCCTCATCGCCGAGCGCCTCGGCCTCGACGAGGTGCTGACGGCAGCGGTGCGCTTTGCGCCCGAACCCCCGGCCGATTTGTCCGCTTCCCTGGGCGATCGACTACCGCCTGCCCTCTCCACCATGGCCTCCCCTCCCACGGCCGATCGCAAGCCCAGCCTGGGAATGCCTCGTTTTCTCCAGTTCCCGGATGAGGATCAATTGCGGGGCAAGCGAACTCTGATCGTCAACCACGTCTGGAATCATGGGCGCTCGGTGAGTGTAGTAGCCGGCCGGGTGCAGGCAGCCGGCGGCCGCCCAGAGATTTGTGTGCTGCATTACAAACCAAACAGCTCGATCTTTCCCGATCGCCGGCCGAGCTACTTTGCAGCCGTCACCAGTGACTATATCGTATACCCGTGGGAGGCAAGTCACCGGTTCGAGCCCTATCGACCGATGCCGGAACCACTATGAGCCTGCGGACGGCAGCCCGGTGCTTTCTGTGCCTCCTGTTCATGCTCGCTGGCTGCACCGCGGCCGAAACGGCGACGCCAATCGCCAGCCCGGAGCCATCCGCCACCCAGCATCCACCAACGCCCACCCCGGCCGCCACAGTCGTACTGCCGGTTACCTGGACCCCGGCGCCCACAGCCAGCCCCCGCCCTTCGCCCACCCTCCACCAGTGGACCAGCACCCCACCCCCAGCCCCCACGATAGAGCGCTGGCCCCCGCACGAGATCCCGGCCGTGACCCTGACCCCGACGCCGCCCAGCGCAGTGCCGGCGGCCGCAACCGCTCTCTACGAGCAAGCCCGGCGCGCCGTTGACCAGAACGACCTGGAGCGAGCCGCTGCGCTGGTGGATAGCGCGCTCGAGTTGGCGCCATATCACGCCGACTATTGGCAATTGCGCGGACTGGTTGCACTCCTGCTTGATCACCCCCTCGAGGGAGAAGCTCACCTGCGCCAGGCGCTCAGCATCGACCCCTTTCATGCAGGGGCGCGACAGACACTGGCCGATCTGTACGGGCGCTACGGCCGCCTTCGCGAGGCCGCCATTGAATACACCCACTACCTGACCCTGGCGCCCCACGACCCCGTTGGCTGGTACGAATTGGGGCGGATTCGCGAGCGCCAGGGCCGCACGATAGAGGCGATTGCCTCCTATTCTCGTACCCTAGAGTTGGACCCGTCCCATAGCGCCGGGCTGGTCAGCAGGCTGGGTCTGAGGCTGCAGGAAAAAGAGTACCGTGCAGCGTGGTTGGATGTCTCGTCACTGATCGTCATGACCCCAACGGCGGCGCTCTACCATCAGCGCGGCGAGATCAATATCCATTTGGAGACGCCACTCCTGGCGGCGGCCGACTTTGAGGCCGAACTCGAGTTGCTTGCGTCGGGGACCTCTACCTACACCCTGTTGATGCAAATCGGCCGGGCCTACCTCGAGGGCGCGGCGCCATTGCCAGCGGCGGCGACCTTTCAACGGGCCATCAGCTTGACGACCACCCTCGAACCGCGCATCTGGCTCGGAGAAAGCTATCTCGTGGCGCAAGAGTATCCCGGCCGCGTTGGAGGTCTTTAGCGATACCCTGTCGTTAGCTACCCCGGAGGATTACTCGCGGGTCCTGCTCGGCCGGGGCCGCGCGCATGCGGGGCTGGAGCAACACGAGGCGGCCGACGATGACCTCAGCCGTGCGCTGGCCTTTGCTCAGACCCATTCCGCCCGGGCGACCATTTTGGAATGGCGCAGCGTCAGCTATGTTGCCCTGGAGCTGCACCAGCAGGCGATTGATGATCTATCAGCCGCCTACAACCTGGTGCGCGAAACCCGGTATCTGTACTTGATGGGGGTGCTCTACCAGGCGATGGGCGAGATCGAGGCGGCAACTGACTATCTAACCGACTTTGTGGATTCCGCCGATCCCGTCACCACAGATCCCGCGCTCTTGGAAGACGCCGCAACCCGGCTGGCCGAGCTGCGATAACCGATCCCCCTCCCCCGCGTGGGCTATTCCTCTTCGGCGCCCCGGCCGGGGGCTCCCGACAGCAGCTCTCGCGCCGCGTGCCAGGCCTCGTCGGCCGTCACCCCCTCTTCCCAGCTCCAATCTGGGGGCACTCCCCGGCCAACGCCGGACGTCATGCCAACGATGGGGTGCCAGAGGGCGGCCGCCTGTCCCGGCCGGGCGTACGGTCCGTACCGCCTGGGGTCAGAAGGCCCAAAGATAAACACGGTCTTGCAGCCCACCGCCACTGCAAGATGGGTGGCGCCGGTGTCATTGCCCACGCAGAGCGCTGCCCTTTCCAGCAGGGCGCCCCACACGCCCCACTCTAACTCGCCCGCCAAGAGCAGCGCGTCGAACGCCATCATCCCCTTGACCGCCTCCAAAAGGACCCTATCCTGCGGACCACCAATCAGCACCGCTTTGCCGCCAAATTCCTTCAAGAGCCGGTTGGCAAGCAGCGAAAATCGCTCCGGAGGCCAGCGCTTGGACAACATCTTCATACCCGGGTTTCGCCCGCCGGCCGGGTGAAAGACAAAGAGCGGTTCGCCGCCGTCCCAGCCCAGCCGTTCCATGAGCAGCGCCGAGGCCTCCTCTCGGTCCCGCTCAGTGGGGTAAAACTCGGTGCGGACACGCTGTGACCCCACCCCCATCGCCTTGACCAGGTCAAGGTAGACTTTGGCCTCGTGCCTCACACCGCGCAGGGGGACCCGAATGTGGTGGCAAAAGCCCCGTCCTCCACTGTCTAACCCAATGCGCTGCGGAATGCGGGCCAGACAGGGGATGAGCGCCAGGACCGGCGACCGATCCAACACCAGGCAGGTGTCATACTCCTCGGCCTGAATACGCTTCACCAGTTGCCGCACGGCCGCCACACTGTATCGACCGGCTTCGACCTTGCCGGTGTTGATGATCTTGCCGATACGGGGATTGGTCGCCACCATGGCGCGCGACCAGGGGCCAACCGCCCAGTCAATACGAACCCCAGGAAAAGCGCGGTGCAATGCAGCCGCCACCGGGGTTGCCATCAGCACGTCGCCGACGCAGCAGGGTTTGAGGATCAGCAGTCGCTCCGGGGGCGCCAGTTCAGTGCGACGCACCAAGAGGCGAAAGGGCACACCCACCAGGCGACAGACAAGACCCACAAGCAAATCGATCACGGAAAACGACATTTCGGCTCCGCTCCACAAACCAACCTGGTTGCTGCCTCCACGCGCCCGCGATTATACCGTCTGCACGTGGGAAGGCAAGCCGCGGCTGCCGTCGAGGGGCCGGTTGTCGGAGGACCTATGATCCTTGGAAACGGTCGTCAGACCGCATCTCGGCCGCTCGGTGGTCGCGTCCTGACAACCAGCCCAAACGCTCCACCTGCGGAGCGTCAAACTCGGGTACAAAGGGCTTGATGTCCAACAGCGGGGTACCATCCAGGATGTCGCATCCCTTCACCTTTACCGTACATCCCTCAACCCGCAGCAGTTCCACCACCGACAGGCCAATGGGGTTCGGCCGCCTCGGCGCCCGCGTGGCAAACAGCCCGCGCTCCTGCTGATCCAAAAACGGACGCACCTTGAGTGCACACCCTTTGGCCCGGTGAAAATGGTAGATCAAAATAACGTGTGAAAAACCGTCCAGGTCCGCCAGTCCAGCCTCATAGCGAGGGTCGATCTCGATCGTACCCACCACACCTCGTGCGCCGCTCGGCTGAATTGGCATTCCCTCAATGGTGCGAAACAAAGACCGAATCACGCCGATTGATTCATACCGTATAGCTGTCGCACTCGCCCGGTTCTGCTGGCTCATGAACACTCCCTTGCTTTAACACCCCAAAGAGACTGAGATTCCCCTCTTTGCCATCCGCGTAAAAGGTCTCCTCCACCACGAGACCGCTCTCGGCCGCCAGGCGGGACAGTTCGTTCAGGTCTATCAGGTGGCAATAGCGATAACCATAGCCGCCACGTTTCCAGTTCAGCAGATGGTCGCCAGCTTCAAGGCCGGCCGGATCCACATGAACCCGATCCCAAGAGACGATCTTGCGCCGCATGCGTTCATTCGTGGTGAACTGCCAGGTCGAGATTACGAGACTCCCTGCGGGCGACAGGTGTCGCCCGAGGTCCCGCAGGATAGACCGCCGATTCTCATACCCGGGAATGTGGTGAAGCACCGCCAGCGCCAGCGCCGCCTCAAAGCGTCTGCTCTCCAGAACACGCGCCCAGCCTGGTTCGGTCAGATCAGCCGGCATGAACTCGGTCTCGATCCGCTCGAGACCGACGGCGCCGTCGCGAGCGAGGCGCAGCAAGTCGTCACTGAAATCCAGACCCAGGTACCTGGCGCCGGGGCGATGTTGATCGAGCAGATGCGCAACCCGCCCGTGCCCACAGCCAAGATCCAGCACACGGCCGCCCGGAGGCACGCGATCAAGTACCCGGCGCAGACTGGACTGAGTCAGGGATCGGCTCTCGGCAAACGCCCCCGCGAAACGCGTATAGAAATCGCGGTTGATCTCGTTCAGTCGTTGGACAAGCGCTGGTTTCATCGAATCAGAACTCGGATGCTCGGCCGGCAGGTACCCTTCTCATGCCGGCACGATGAATTATAATTCAGAGGCTTATGAGCACAAAATCACGCATGCCGCGAAGCGAGTGGGAAAAGCATTGGCAGGCGACTCGCCGGCCGATTGCGGACCTGGCCCTCTACTCGGAGCAACTATTGGCCATCATCAACGAGGTCCGCGCGGCCGATTCGCTCTCGCCAGAGGCCTTTCAGCGTATCGTCCGCCAGCACCCATATCAGGGCAAACTCACCTTTAACAAGACCCAGTTGGTGCTGGCTTTCCGCCAGTTTTGCGCCGATGGCGTCCTGCCATTCGAACGTCAGACGCTGCGCAGATTGCGGATGAAACCCACCCGCACCATCTCTGGGGTCGCCCCGGTCACCGTGCTGACGAAACCCGCGCCCTGTCCCGGTCACTGCATTTTTTGTCCCCAGGTCGAGGGGCAACCCAAGAGTTATCTACCAGACGAACCGGGCGCAGCCCGCGCCGCCAGCTTTAGTTTTGATCCCTGGGCGCAGACGGCCGGCCGCATCGGGACCTTTCAAGAAATGGGGCACAACACCGACAAGATCGAGTTGCTCATACTGGGCGGGAGCTGGAGCGCCTATCCGGCCGACTATCAAGAGTGGTTCATTCGGCGCTGCCTCGATGCGATGAACGGCCGCGATTCACACTCTTTGCAGGAAGCCCAGCGCGTCAACGAGACTGCTGACCACCGCAACATAGGTCTGGTGATCGAGACCCGGCCGGACATGATCAACCCGGCCGAGATACGACGCCTGCGCGAGCTCGGCGTCACCAAAGTGCAACTGGGTGTCCAGAGCCTCGACGATCGCATCCTGGGGATGAACAAGCGGGGCCACACGCTGGCGCAAACCCGAACCGCCATGGGGATGCTGCGCCGTGCAGGTTTCAAGATCGTCGTCCACTGGATGCCCAACTTGAACGGGGCCACGCTCGACTCGGACCGGGCGGATTTCCGGCGGTTGTGGGACGACCCGGCGTTGCGCCCCGACGAGCTCAAGATCTATCCCACGGCACTGCTTGAAGGCACAGAGCTCTTTGATCTCTGGCAATCGGGCGCCTATAGCCCATACTCCGACCCGGACCTGGTGGCGCTGGTGGCAGACTGCAAGTCAACCGTTCCGCCCTATTGTCGCATCAATCGTGTGATGCGGGATATTCCGGCCTGCAACATTGTGGCTGGCAGCAAGAAATCAAACCTGCGACAGATCGTCCAGCGGAGCATGGCGGCCGACGGTACCCGGTGCCAGTGCATACGCTGCCAGGAGATCCGCGGCCGGCCGGTCGATTGGGACCAGTTACGGTTGGCGCCCTTGATCTACCAAACAGAGGGAACTGTGGAGCACCTGGTGCGGTTCCTGACTGCTGGCGACAAATTGGCCGGCTTTATGCGCCTGTCGCTGCCTGATCAGTCCATGATGCCGTTTCTGCCGGACCTGGGCGGGCACGCCATGATCCGCGAGCTCCACGTCTACGGACCCGCTCTGTCCATCGGGGATGAGAGCGGCGGGGAGGCTCAGCACATTGGGTTGGGACAGCGTCTCCTCGATCAGGCCATCGAGTTAACACGCGCCGCCGGCCTGAATCGGTTGGCGGTTATTTCGGCCATCGGCACGCGCGACTACTATCGCAAACACGGATTCGAGCTGGCCGGCGGCGGGCTGTACATGACCCGGCCGGTTCAAGCCGAGCTACCTCCAGGCGTAGATCAATAGCCCCCCGGCCGCGTCGGCGACAAAGAGCGTGTCGCCCTCGATGGCAATATCGAGGGCCGTGCCCAGCGTGTCCACCTGCCCGACCCCGATCGGCTCGGCGGGGTTGCGCAGGTCTATCACATGAATCCCCGAGACTGCATCGGCCAGAAAAGCAATCGTGTCTAGCGTGACTACCGCGCGCGCATCATAGGTCAGCCAGCGGCCCATCTCCAGAGGGTGCAGCCGGTCTCCAATCGCGGCCGTTCGCAACCCGTATGCGCCGGCAGCCGCCACCAACACCTGATCCGCGAGGGTCAGTCCGTGCGCCGGCTGCGACCAGTCTCCCACCTCTACAACGAACACCGGATTGCTGACGTCTAGACACCACACGGCCCCCGCCGGGTCCGCCACATAGAGCGTCTCCCCCAGCACCAGCAGGTCGGCCGCTCTCCATTCTCGAACCAAGGATCCGAGTCTCGTCGGCGGCAAAACACTGACGTCCAACACGATCAACCCGATCTCGTGCGCTAGGAAAGCGACCTGGTCATGGACTATCACAGCTCGGGCGCCCTCGATCTGATAGTCGCCGACCTCAACCGGCGCGGCGGCCGTCAGGTCGTAAATCCGCAGGCCATGGCGGGGATCCACCACGTAGGCTCGATTGGCATCCAGCTCTACATCGTTGCTGGCGGCTGCAAGCTTGAACCTGACCGGCCGCTGAACCGGGGTCGCGGGATCGCTGACCTCCACCAAACCCAGCCCGGCCATACCCGCCACTGCCACCAACCCGTCTCGCACGGCAACACTGTTGACCCAGCCCAACGTCTGGTAGGCTCTTCGCTCCACCGGTTCGGCCGGATCACTGGCGTCGATCTGACGGATGCCCCCGACATAGTCGGCCACATACACAAAGCCACCCCCGGCGGTCACTGCCATCGCCACCCCGGGCGTGTCAACGTTTCCCAAAGACGCCCGGGCGTCGGGGGCATACACCGTCATGCCAGCGCGATAGTCGGCCGCCACCACATAGTCACCGACCATGGTCAGCCCCACAACTCCGTCCTCTGGCGCCATGGTCCCCACGACCGCTGGCGCTTCGGGCAGGGTGATGTCGATGACCAGCACCCCAGCCTGCTCGGCCGCTACGTAAACGGTCGATCCATCCACCAGCAGGCGGCGACCATTGCCCGTGATTCCAGTCTCTCCCCTCTGTACCGGCGCCGCCATATCGCTGAGGTCATAAGTGAGCAGCTCTTGCCCGGCAACAATCACCCCAAGCGGGTCAGCATACGCCACAGTCGTGACCGGTTGCCCCGGCGAGACAACCGAGACCGCTTGAAGATCGCCAGGGTCAGAGAGGTCGATTATCTGCAGGCCGGCCGATCCGAACGCCCCCAACAGATGATCGCCGGCCGGGGCTATGTTCAGCAGCGCGTCGTCGGCCGAGAACGTGTCCAGGATGCGAGGGTTCGACGGGTCAGCCACCTCCACCGCCACCAGTCCATAGTCCCCGGCTGCCAGGTAGGCGACCCCGTCATGGAGCACGACATCCCGAATCAGCGCCGGCAGCGGCTCCGTCTGCCCCAAGAACTCGAGCGTCAGCGGGTCGAGGAGCACCAGCCGCGAGCCGATACCGGCCGCGAGCAGGTCGTCGGACCAGGCAACGGATTCGACCACGCCGCCCATCTGCGCCAACAACTCCAGCCGACCAGTGGGTGCGGCCGGCGGTTGCGCGAGCTCTCTCGTCGCCGGAAGCGTGGGCATCGGATCGGTTGGCGTCGAAACACCAGACGCGTTCTCGGGTCCCCGAATCTGAAAAGCAGTCGATACCAGCCGTTCGTGTCGGGCACAATCGCGCAAGCTCGCCGTGTTTAGTGCCGGTCTCTACCTGGAGAGGTTCGCCAACCGCGCAATCGAGGTGTACAGACACTTCTGCCACGTACTCTCCCGGTTGAGCATCAAAGTAATGAGGAGCTGCAGCAGGCTCACTCAGGCTGATCACGCCCGCAACCGACCGGCCGGCCGCTAGTTCGTAGGCTATATAGTCTTGTTCACATCCCATTTCCCACGCCACCAACCTGGTGGCGCCCACCAGCCGCTGGATGACCCACGGACCGCAGAATGGCAAGAACACCGACTCTTGGGTCCCGTTCTCCACGATGAGCTGTATCTCGCCCTCGCCTGTCCTGTAAGAGTCGTCGCCGAGGCGCAAAGAGACCGCGCCAGGTGGTGTAGCGGCCGGAACCCTGGTCGATGTGGGGCTGGCGGTTTGGCCGCAGGCCGCCAACACGACGAGCAGCAGCATCGCCGAGCTGCAGATCAAACTGCCCCTCGGGAGCCGCGCCTCGATCCACGCGTAGCGAGACTCTATCATCTGGCGACTGCCGCTCAATGTGTCACCCAAGGTAACATCCGTGATGCCGCCCTGTCATCTAGGCATCGGTGTCCCGCACCACAGGCAACCAAAGGGTAAACCGGCAACCCCCCCCAGGTCGCTATCCACCTCAATGTCACCCCCATGAACTCGAACCAGACCTCGCGCAATCGCCAGGCCAACCCCGATGCCCGCCTGCTCTTGTCTGTTGCGGTTGAATTGTCGAAAACGTTCAAATACGTGTGGCAGGTCGCCAGGAGCAATCCCTGCCCCTTGATCAGCCACCTCGATGCAGGCGCGGTCATCCTGACCGTAGGCATGGATCTCCACCCGGGCCCCTGTGCGGTGGCTAAAGCCCACCGCGTTGGCGATAATCTCGTCGCAAGCCCTCAGGATTCGCTCTGGCACCATGCGGACGGCCGGGAGCGGCTCGTCCACCCGCACTTGCATCACCACCCCCTTCTCCAGCGCCTGCGGCTGATGCGCGGCGGCCGCGAGGCGTACCGTCCCGGCCCAGTCCAATTCGACGATCGCGAATCTTTCAAACTCTTGCTCATAGGTCCGTGTATCCAACTGGACCAATGCCAGCAGACTGTCAACCAGTTTGTTCAACCGGCGCGAGCCGGATTGGATCCCCTCCAGAAAGGTCTGCATCTCGTCCGGGCTCGTTCCGGTCTGCGGCATTCCGGCCAAAAGATCCGTGTAGCCTTGGATGTAGGTGAGAGGGGTGCGCAGCTCGTGGCTGAACATGTTGACAATATCGTGCTGCAACTGATCCAGGTGGGCAAGCGCCTGGTTGCGAATCGTGGCAAACCGGCTCAGCTTGTTCTGCACATGGAGCAACAGCTCCTCGAGGTCGAAAGGCTTGGTCAGATACGCATCCACCCCAACGCGCAACCCTCGGTGCACATCCGCCTGATCGCTCTTGGCGGTCAGAAAGATAAAGGGGATGGTAGCGGTCTCGGGAATGGAGGCTACCGCTTCATGAAACGCATAACCATCCATTTCTGGCATCATGATATCCGAGACAATCAGGTCCGGCCTCACCTGTTCCAGGACCTCCAGGCCTTCCCGGCCGTCCCTGGCCTTGATAGTGCGATAGCCGACCATCTCTAGCGTGTCACTCATGCCCTCCAACAGGGCAGCGTCATCCTCAACCAGCAATATAATCGGATCTTGCATCGCTTGCTCTTGCTTGGGCGCCTGTCCGCGCCCGCTGTCCATTACGGCCGGCCATCTCTATCACTCCATCGTCCGCCACCCGATACTCGCGCCGACAGGAATCGCAAATCAGGCGGTGCAACTCTGACCGGAGCGGCCGCGAGTTGCAGGCCGGGCAGCGCAGCAGGCCCCCAGGCCATGACTCGGGATCCACCTCAAAAGATGGGACGCTCACGACGGGTCCCGATGTTGGCTTCCACGCCCACACCAGATCATAGTCAACTTGCCACGGTATTACACGAACATCAGTTGCACCCAACTTGGCCAAGAGCGCGCGGAACGCGCTCTCTGTCCACCCCTTGCCCAACATGGTCTTGCGCTCCCATCCCCGGCGGCGGGTAGTCACGATCAACCCGCCCGGTCGCGTGACCCTCATCAACTCGGCCAGAACCCTCTTGGGCCGCGGGACAAACTCTAGCGCCTCCAGGCAGGTGACCAGGTCGAAACAGCCATCAGAAAACGGCAACTGCATCGCGTTCTGCCAGATCAAGGCAACGCGTTTCGGCAATGATCGCGCCTTTTGGGCCGCCTGCGCCAGCATCTCGCGGGCGTAATCCAGCCCGATCACCCGGCCGCTGAACGTGGGAGATGCCAACAGCAAGGTTGGCACCCGGCCGGTGCCAGTCGCCACGTCCAATACCAGGGGCGTCGGCCGATGCCTGAGGGCAGTCAATAGCGGCCGGGTGAGAAACATCTCTTCTGTCTGGGGATCAAACGACTTGATATCGTCGTACCGGTATGCCACCAGATCATACAGGCGCGCTACCACCCGGGCGCCCAGGAATGTCCCTTCGGTGACGACCAACAGCCAATAGGCCGCCAGTGCCGCCAGCAGCACGACGGCCGCCACGGCCGGAGCAACCATACCGCTCACAACGCCACCGCCACCACGATCATGCTCGCCAACAGCGGCCACTGACCCAGTCGAACTGCGTTGCGCTCGCCCAGTCCGGCTGAGCGCCAGGGCAGCAACGCAACCAGTGCGAAGCAGAGCGCACCCACCCCCATTGCCGCCACCGGCCGATCCAATCCCGCCAGCAGGAGCACCAGGATCAAACACCCCGCCCCCATCCACGTTCCCCCGTTTCGTCCGCGGCCCACCCTGACCAGGCCGGCGTGGGCCAGCGTCAACCCGGCCGCCGACGCCAATCGGGCGGCGGAAACGCCGCCCCACAATAGCCCGCCCGCCAACCAGGGAATGCCGATTTCCACCAACGATTGGAGCACGGGGTTGGCCCGCCCATCGCCGGGCCCGGCAAAGAGTGCAAGCTGGCACAGCGCCAACACCCCAAGCGTCGCCAGAAGCATCTCTGGGCCAAGAGCGGCCCCAAGCGCCAGCGCAACCGGCGCCCCGATCAGTATCGCGCCCAGTTCGCGGCCGCGGAGAGGCCACATCTCGCCGGCACCCCATTCATTGACGTCAGACCACCACCGGGCGAGCCGACCAGCCGGCGATCCAGGCTGTGTAAACGGCAAGAACGCGTTGAGCTGGGAGCGTGGCCCGGGCGACCTCCAGCTCTGCCAGCTCTGACGAAGGC
This sequence comes from uncultured Chloroflexia bacterium, assembly GCA_963695825.1. GTDB lineage: Bacteria > Chloroflexota > Anaerolineae > Promineifilales > UBA4811 > CAVOHX01. Next base: position 100,445 of record CAVOHX010000009.1, on the reverse strand, counting down.
TGGACCAGTCAGTGCCGGCAACCGCGTGCCACAGGCTACCCCATCCCAGCTCCGCCAAAAGAACCAGCAGCGTTGCCTGCCAGAGAACGGCCCAGTCCCAGCGAAGCGAATTCTCGGCCAGGATGCCCGCCAGTGCGGCCGTTGCTGGCCCCAGCCAATGGCCATCGCGCCTGATCCACCCGCTTAGCACGAGCCAGTTGCTCGTAAACGCGCGCGGTGATGTCGTCTCGGTCATAGATAGCTTATTGTACGCTCCGGCAGGGGGTCGGTCAAGGCCAAACGGTCCTGGTGATCAGCGAGATGAGACAAAAAACGACCTTCCTGATGTATGCTAGTGGTGACAAACTACCAACATATCGGGAGGTCGTCGTGGAGTATTGTAACATAGCGTTTGATGAAGGGGTTGCTGTTGATGTAAGAAGTTGCTATCGGGTCTTTATGCAGTTGGCTGACCAACAGTCCGCCCGGGGAATCCGCTATGCGCTGCCGGTGGCATTGACCCTGATTCTGTTGGCGAAACTGGCTGGTCAGGACACAGCCTGTGGGATGGCAACCTGGCTCAGACATCGGGCAGCGCTGCTGGTCAAGGCGCTCAAGCTCAGCAGACCAGCGATGCCACACCGAACAACGATTAGCCGCATCTTGGGGCAGGCAGTCAATGTGGACGAATTCGAGCAGCGGATCGGGTGTTTCTTTGAGAATGGGTTGTCTGGGGACCAGGAGATTGTGGTGACATTCGATGGCAAGACCATCCGAGGAACTATTGAGGCCGATGAAAGCCACGGACTACATCTATTGGCTGCCTATGTCCCCCAGCAAGGAGTGGTGCTGCTACAAGTCGAGGTGGACCGTAAGGAGAATGAAATCGTGGTGGCCCCGCAGGTGCTGAGCGCCTGGAACTGCGCAATCGCATCTTCCTGGGCGACGCTCTGCACACTCAGCGTCAGCTCTCTGCTCAGATTGTGACCGGCGGTGGTGACTATGTATGGAAAGTAAAAGACGAGCAGCCGCAACTCGAAAAGGACATCGCCGCTGCCTTCGAACCAGCGCCCTGTGCGCCGGGACATAGTGCCACGCGGTGATGGGCCGTATTGCCCCTTTACTTGTCGGCGAATCCGATGTATCTTTGATGGTATGAAGAGAACACACCATACCCTAATGCTCCTGTTGGTGACCATTGGCAGCTTGCTCGTCGCCTGGCCCGCGCCGGGCACCGGTTCGACGGCCGCTCTTGACGCTTCCCACGTGACCCAGCCTGCCCACCTGCTTTCCGGTTCGCCGGAATACGGCCTAGACTTTATCAGTTCGGCCGATGCGCCCGCCGACGAAGCGCGTTACCAGCGCGGCATATCCACCGGCGCCAGTTGGAACCGCTGGCCGCTCTATTGGTACCACGTCGAGACCAGCCCCGGCGACTTTTACTGGTCATACGGCGACGCCGTGGTATCCGCCGACCTGGCCCATGGATTTCAGACCGAACTCATATTAATGGGCACACCGGGCTTTTACAGCACCGCATCCGGCCGGTCGGCCGACGGACCGTTGCCGCTGGTGGGCCAACGTCCAGACGACTGGTGGGACCCGGCGCGCCAGCCGGCGCCGGCCAGCCCGGCATCCCCCCCCACCGGCCTCTTCAACTGGGTGTTTAACGATGACACTGACGTCCCGGGAGCAGGCAAAGGGATCAACCCGTCCAACCCGTGGGCCCGGTTCGTCTTTCAGGTGGTCAGCCATTACGTCCCGATGGGAATCACCCATTACGAAATCTGGAACGAGCAGGATTACCTCTTTTTTTGGAGCAGTACGCCGGCCGACTATGCCCGCCTGCTCAAGGTCGCCTACCTGGCGGCCGAGCAGGCTGCCCCCTCGGCCCAGATCATCTTTGGCGGGCTGGCCAACTTTCAACAGCCCGGGTTCCTCGCCGACGTGATGGCGGTCTATGCGGCCGACCCCATGGGGCCAACCTACAACTGGTTTTTCGATATCCTGGCGACCCACAGCTACAGCTATGCCTGGGAGTCCTGGTACCACGTCTGGCGCGCCGGCCGCACGCTGGCGAACCACGGCGTGTCAAAGCCGGTCTGGTTGAACGAAAGCGGCACTCCGGCGTGGAACGACTATCCAGGCCCTACCTGGGACCCCAACAGCGGCTACCGCTCCACCGTGCAGGAGGGGGCCGCCTATGTGATCCAGAGCGCGCTCTATGCACAGTATGCGGGCGCCACGGCCGTCTTTCACTTTCAACTGTACGATGATTGCGGTAACGACCCGCAAGGCACCGACTTTCCACCTTACTACCCCGGGATCTGTGACCAGTACAACCCGTGCGCCGGCGACGCCTTTGGCCTCTTTCGCAACCGGCCGGACGCGTCTTGCTACACACAGCATCCCAGTCCAGACACACCGCGGCCGGTCTTTGACGCCTACCGGGTGCTAACCCAACGCTTGCAGGGGCTAGAAGCGTTCTGGCGCTTGCGGCCCGGCGGCAGCGACCCGGTCAACGGTCCCCAGGAGTGGATCGCATTCTACCGGCCGGCGACGGGGGAGCGCGTGCTGGCGCTATGGGCCCGGTTCGGCAGCCCAGAAACGGCCATTGTAACAGCCACGTCCAACAGCGGCACCCTCATCGATCATGCCGGTACTGCCACGACCGTGACCCCGACCAGCGGTCAATACACCCTGGCGCTGGGTCCGGCAACCAACCAGAACCTCCCCCACGCCCCCGGTGTCTATGCCATCGGCGGCCCTCCGCTCATCCTGATCGAGACCGACACAATGCCACCCGCGACCTCCCTCAGCGTCCCGGCCCCGGTTGCCCCTACCTCATTTTGGGTGAGCTGGTCGGCCGAGGATCTCGGGTTCAGGTATAGCCAACTATGACGTCTGGGTCAACATCAACGGGGGTCCGCTTGGCCGCTGGCTTGACGACACCACAGCGACCAGCGCCCGCTACACCGCGTTGGTTGGTCAGCAGGTGGGCTTTGCGGTCACCGCCCGCGACCGGGCAGGCAACCAATATCCGCCACCTACCCAGCCACAGATCGTGACCACGATTGTCGAGCCCCGCCACTACTTGCCCGTGGTTCTCAAGCTGGGGGGCTGAACTCGGCGGGTAACCGGCTGCCAGCCTTGACACCCGTTTTTGGGCCGCTTATAATCCCATTGTGATGGCGATCTACCCCAGGCCATCAACACGGACCATAGAAAACAGTGAGGAGCAATCCATGATAGACGTCAACGAACTCCGCAAGGGGACTACCTTTACGCTGGATGGCGAATTGTTCAAAGTTCTCGAGTACCAGCATCACAAACCCGGCCGAGGCAAGGCGACCATCAGAACCACCATCCGCAATCTGCGCACCGGCGCTATCGTGCAAAAGAACTTTATCTCGGCCGATCGCGTGCAGGACATACGTGTCGAAGGCCGGCTGGTCCAATACCTCTACAGCGATGGTGAGCTCTGCCACTTTATGGACTTGGAGACGTTCGAGCAACCGGTCCTCGCGGCCACGACCTTGGGCGATGACGTGATGTACTTGACCGAGGGCGCCGAAATCAAGCTACTGCAGCACGAGGGCGAGACCATCGACTATGAACTGCCAACCACAGTGGACATGGAGGTGGTCGATGCCGAGTTGGCAGTAGCCGGCGACACGGCCACCGGCGCCACCAAAGAGCTGATTCTCGAGACCGGGCTCAAGGTGCGCGCCCCGCTCTTTGTCAATGTGGGAGACGTCATTCGGGTGGACACACGCAACAACTCTTACCTCTCGCGCGTATAGATGGCAAATAACCGCGTGCGAACCATATCTCTGATGCGCTCCCGCAGAAACATCCTATTCATCCTGGCGGCCGCCGTGCTGGTGGTGCCAATGGTAGGCCCCGCACTCTCTTCACTGTATACCGAGTGGATCTGGTTCGAGAGCGTCGGTTTTCGTCAGGTCTATCAGACCCGCCTCCTGGCGCGCTGGGGGTACACGCTGCTCGGATTGCTGATTAGCCTGGGTTGGCTGGGCGGCAACTTGTGGGTGGCCTCGCGGCCGGCCGGCCGGGGGATTCCAACCACACGTCGCATGAACCTGCCCCAGGTTGACGTCAGGCGCCAGGTCATCCTGGCCGGATGGGCCGGAGCTATCTTGGTTTCCATTGTGGCGGGCATGGCAATCGGCGGGCAGTGGGAAGCGATCTTGCGCTACTTGAACGCCGCTTCCTTTGGCGTCATCGATCCGGTCTTTGAAAGGGACCTTGGTTTCTACGTTTTTCAGTGGCCATTGCTACAGTTTCTGGCCAACTGGGGTCTGTGGATGATCGGTTTGGCGCTGGTGGGTGTCGCCCTGATCTACCTCAGCAGCCAGGTACAGACCGGGGATATCAGGCTCGACTCGCCCGCCCTGATCCACCTGACCATCCTGGCAGCGCTGTTCCTGGCCGTGCGCGGCGTTGGTTATCATCTGCAACGCTACGACGTGCTCTACTCGGTCCACGGCGCCCTCCACGGCGCCGGCTACACCGACCTTTACATCCGGCTGCCAGCCTACAACGCGCTGGCCGTCGTCCTGTGGGTTTCCGCCTTGCTTGTGTTGGTCAACATCTACTTGCGCAAGGCATGGCCCGTATGGGCGCCGGCGGCCGTTTGGCTCGTGCTCTCTTTTTTGGCGCTCGACATTGCACCCTCCATAGTCCAGCGACTCGTCGTCACCCCGGATGAGCTCTCCCGCGAACGACCCTACATTGAACGCAGCATTGCCTTTACCCGCCAAGCCTATGCCCTGGACGCCATCCAGGAAACACCCTTTGGCGGGGATGAGATTCTCACCGAGGAGGACTTGAGGGCGCACCAGGACACCCTGGCGAATGTCCGCCTGTGGGACTGGGTACCTTTGCAGCTCACCTATCGCCAATTGCAGGAGATACGCAGCTACTATGAGTTCGGAGATGTAGATGTCGAGCGATACACTCTGTCCGATGGCCCCCGGTCAGTCATGCTGTCCGCCCGGGAAATGCGGATCGACCAGCTCAATGAACAAGCCAAAACCTGGGTGAACGAACACCTGATTTACACCCATGGGCAAGGCGTGGTGTTGAATGCAGTGAACGAGGTATCTTCAGAAGGGCTGCCGGTGCTGCTGGTGCGCGACATTCCGCCCCGTTCGAGCGATCCGGTGCTCCAGATCGACCAACCCGAGATCTACTTTGGGGAAACAGAGACCAACTATGTCATCGTCGGCACGACCGAGAGAGAGCTGGACTATCCCCAGGGCGATACCAACGTTTACACACGCTATTCAGGCGGTGCGGGGGTGCAATTGGACAGCCTATGGCGGCGGCTGGCGTTCGCCGTGCGGTTCGGTGACCTGCCCTTACTGATCAGCCGCTCGATCTCTGAGGACAGCCGGCTCCTGATGCATCGGTCTATTCAGGAACGCATCAGCACCGTGGCTCCGTTTCTCTGGCTCGACAACGACCCCTACATTGTCATCTCGGAGGGTAGGCTCCTTTGGATTCAGGACGCGTACACCTATTCGTTCCGCTACCCCTATTCGGAAAAGCGCCAAGTCGCCGGCCGGTCGTTCAATTACGTGCGCAACGCGGTCAAGGTGGTGGTGGACGCGTACACCGGAGAACTCGTTTTTTACGCGGCCGACCCCCAGGATCCAATCCTTCAAACATACGAGGGTGTTTATCCAGAGCTTTTCACTCCCTACGAGTCCATGCCGCAGGGTCTGCGGCGGCACGTGCGCTACCCAGAAGACCTGTTCAGCCTGCAGGCGCAGATGTTTATGACCTACCACATGCGCGACCCACAGGTGTTTTACAATCGCGAAGACCTGTGGGAGCCCGCCATGGAACTGCGCGGAGGTTCGGACTATCAAGCCAACCAAGAGATGGTCGTGGAACCCTACTTTGTCTTTATGCGGTTGCCCGGCGAAACTGAGAGCGAGTTCTTGCTGATGCTCCCGTTGACGCCGGTGGGTCGGGACAACATGGTCGCGTGGTTGTACGCCGACTCTGATGGCGATGATTACGGTCAGATGGGCGCGCTCGTTTTCTCCAAGCAGGAGCTGATCTATGGCCCCCGCCAGATCGAAGCCCGCATCGACCAGGACCCGGACATATCCCAGCAGCTCTCCCTCTGGAACCAGCAGGGGTCGCGGGTCATCCGTGGCAACCTCATGGTCATCCCGCTCCAGGACGGTCTGATTTACGTCGAACCCATCTTTTTGCAGTCCGAGAGCAGTCAATTGCCAGAGCTCAAACGCGTCATCGTCACCCATGGCAGCCAGATTGCCATGAGCAACACATTTGCATCCGCGCTGGCAGAGGTCTTTTCTCTCAAGACGCCGCTGGCAGACCTGCCTGGCGAGACGCCACCGGCAGAACCGGCGCCAACGGATCTTTCCAAACTTGTTCGGTCCGCTCAAGCACACTACCAGGCCGCGCAAGAGTGCCTGGCGGCAGGGGACTGGGCGGTGCTACGGCCGGGAACAGGCCGCTCTGGAAACTGACCTCAGAGCGCTCGTCTCGCTGACCGAGCAGGAATCTACCCCATAGAACGATGCAGCACGATGCAAACTCCAGCCGGCGCCGACTGCCCCCACTATTACGAGGACTTTAACCGCGGCCGCAATGTCCGGGAATGTCGCCTGGTGCAGGCCAATCCTGCTTCGCTGCCCTGGCAGCCCAAGGATTGCTCCGACTGCCCAGTTCCAGGCATCCTGCGCGCCAACGGCAGCCCAAACATGGCGCTGACTCTCACCCTCACGCGGGGTTTGCTGGGGCTCGGCCGCCGACGGGTTGTGCAGGCATCGTGCCGCAGACACCTGCACCCAATCGCTGAACCTCACGTCGGGTGCCCGGAATGCAACGCTGAACAGCCTGGGTTTTCGACGCTGTTTGGAAGGACCGACAATGATTAGAGCCGTTCTCCTCGACCTCGACGACACGCTGCTCTCGAACGACATGGACCGGTTCATGCCGGTGTACTTGCGCTTGCTAGCCACATACGCTGGCGACCGCTATCCGCCAGAGCTACTGGTCAAGCACCTGATTGCCGCGGCCGAGGCGATGGCAACCAACGTCGATCCAACGGTGACCAACGAAGAGGCATTTTGGTCCGAGTTCTCCCGCCTGACCGGGCTGGAATTCCCTGAATCGCGGCCGTTCTTTGAGCGCTTTTACGAGACCCTTTTTGACAGCATTCAGACCACCACCGCAATGCGACCGGAGGCACGGCCGCTCGTAAAATGGGCGCTGAGCCAAGGGCACAAGGTCGCGATCGCCACCAACCCCATGTTTCCCCTGATTGCCGTCCAAAAGCGCCTCGCGTGGGCTGGGATAGCCGACCTTCGATACGACCTGATCACCAGCTATGAGAACATGCATTTCACCAAGCCCCACGCCGGGTATTACGAGGAGATACTCGACCTGCTTAACTGCCAGCCCGCCGAGGCGATCATGGTCGGAGATGATTGGGAACGGGACATCGCGCCCGCTGGCAGGTTGGGCATCCACACCTTCTGGATCACCGATACGGCCGACGCGCAACCCGACGGGGGCGCCAGGGTGGACGGTCAGGGAACCCTGAGCAACCTCTTGGCCCTGTGCGGGTCGGGCTGGCTGGGGCAGTTTTGATGCTCAACCCGCCGCCGCCGGAAGATCTATCGCTGTTGCTGGAGCAGAGCGTCCCCGCGCTGGAGTCGCTCATGACCGACCTCGGCCCAGCAACGTGGCGCTACCGGCCGGCGGTGGGCGAGTGGTCTATCACCGAGATCGTCTGCCACCTGCGAGACGTGGACCGCGAGGTCCACATTCCACGTTTGCAGACCATGAACGCCGAGGAGGAGCCCTTTCTGCCCGGCGTCGTGGCTGACGACTGGGCAATCGAGCGTAACTACCAGGCCCAGGACGGCCCTACCGCCCTCCGGGAACTAGTTGAGGCCCGCCGGGAGTTGCTGAAACTGTTGCCGCCCCCAGGCGATACTACCTGGCAACGGCGCGGCCGGCACACCTTTTTCGGCCCTACCTCGTTTCTCGAACTGGTCTGCCTGGTGCTGGAGCACGACCAACTACACATCGAGCAAGCGCGCGAAACGCTCCAGGCCAGCCGATCTGCCTAGGCTCATCGTCAGGAGTTTTGACGCGCCAGGCGCGCTCGGCGCCGCAAAAGCGCCAAGACGTTGCCTATCGGCCCCTCCCCAAGGTGTGCGCGATTACCTGAGACAGCTTGGCGAGGCTGATCGGTTTCTCGACCCACGCGTCGAGGCCCTCGGCCTCCAACTGCCTTAGCTTGTCTCCCAGGGGATATCCTGTCAGCAGCACCACCTTGACGGCCGGGAAATCGCGCTTGAGCACCCGCAACAGGTCAGCGCCGCCCATCTCGGGCATGACAGCGTCGCTGAGCACCAAATCGATTGATCCGCCGCCCCGCGCCATCAGCCTGAGCGCATCACCTCCGTTGGCCGCCTCCAGTGCGTGATAGTCCAGCGCCTCCAGCCCATGCACCAGCGCCGTGCGAGTCGCAGGATCATCTTCCACAACCAGGACGGTCTCCCCCCTTGCAGGCAGAATGACATCCTGTGTCCACTGCGCTGCAGATGGCTCCTCCACCGGCAGCGCAGGCAGGCAGACCCTAAAAGCGGTCCCCTTGCCGACCTGGCTTTGCACCTCGACATAGCCGCCCAAGAGCTCAGCCGCCTCGCGCACCTGGGTCAGCCCCAGACCCACGCCGCTACCGGGCGCCTTGGTGGTGAAAAACGGCTCAAAGATGCTCGGTAGCACCTCGGGTTGGATGCCAGAACCGGTGTCTGCTACTGTTACCTCAATCCAATCAACCGTCGGCCCGACGGCCGCAGACGACCCAGTCAATAGCGGTTCCGGCAAGGGCGGGCTCCACGCCACCCTGCGCAACCCAATCCGTAGCTCTCCGCCCGACGGCATCGCGTCGCGGGCGTTCAGCGCCAGGTTCACAAAGGCCTGCTGCAATTGACCTGGGTCCGCCTGCACCACGTATTCATCCGTCCCTCTATCCAGCACGAGTTGGATGTTTTCGGGTAGGATTCGGTGCAGCAATTGGGTCAGGTCCTGGAGCAGCGATACCAGGTCCACCTGCCTGTGCATGACTTCAGCGCGCCGGCCAAGGTTCAGTATCTGCTGCACCAGCTCTGACGCTTGTTGAGCTTGCGTCGAGATGGCCATCAGGCGCTCACCAACCTTGGGAGGCAGATCGGGCGTGTGCAATGAGGACTGCGCATACAGCATGATGGATGCCATGACGTTTCGAAAATCATGCGCCGCGCCGGCAGCCAACCGGCCGATGGTTGCGAATCGCGCCTGCGCCTGCCCGTCCAACTGCTCGGCGCCCTCTCGGATGACCAGCATCCAGCCAGGCAGTTCCAGGCGCTGTGCGATGACCTCATAACGATGCCCGTTGTTCGCTACCCAGTTTCGCTCGCCAGGTGGGTTTCCGGCCAGCACCTGAACCAGCGCGCGCCCCCGAGGTGGGTGAGTGTCTCACCCAAGCGCGCGCCAGAAAGTTGTAGCAAACGCTGCTGGCCGATCTCATTGACAAGGGTCACCGTGTGTTGTCGGTCAACCAGCACAACACCGTCCGGCACCGCGTCAATGATTCCCTGAAGCGGCGAGAGAGGTCTCATCATGCTGTGCGCAAAATCACTTTCCCGAGCAACAGAGGGAGGCCGACTTGGGTAATGTGAGAACAGCCTGCGCGAATTCGCTCAGGGTGTCGGCCCGAATTGACAGCAGAAAAGCCCTCTCATCGGCCGATAAACCGAGTTCGGCATCGGCCAGGATCTCTGGACGGCTGCCGTTGAGCAGCCGTTCGCGATATTTCAGGTCTATGAGGGCGCGTCCCACAATCCGCTGAATGCTTGGATACGGCAAGTGTGCAGCAGGACGCCCCAGACCAGGCATTGGTCCTGTGATGGGCATAGGGGTGTGTCCGCTACCTAGTTCGGTGCGCAGCCAGAGGTGCCATCACCGGGCGGCGTGCAGGCAGCAACGGAATCCGGCGCTCCCAGTGACACCATCATGCCGACCAGGGTCAGTCCGATCAGTATCCAGCGCAGGTTTCGCTGATCCGACAGCAAGAGGAATGCACGATTGTACAGGTTCGACATGGTTCTTCTCCTTCGTCTCATAAATCATCACCAACAACGATTGTGCCCGTTATTCTACTGTCAAGCACTCACAATCCTCTTACAAAACCTCTTACAACCTGCAGCCCAACCTTAAAAAACGGCGCCCGGTGGCGCTGAGGATTTGCGAGGGAAAAACAAACAGCCGGCGAAACGCCGGCTGTTTTGAGAGAGGAAGGACGGTGTTTAGAATTCGCGGATTCGTTGCGCGAGCGCCCGAGTCAGGGGATCTGGTTCAAGGCCCAATTCCTGCCGCAAGACGGTAGCGCACTTTTCGTATTGCCGCAGCGCCTCTGCCCTCCGGCCATCGTCCGCCAGGGTCTCCATGAGCCGCCGGTGAATGTCCTCGCGAAAACTGTCCTCGTCTAGCGCCCGTTGGTACCAGGTAACGGCAGTGCCGTATTCTTTTTCGGCGCGGTAGCAGTTGCCCAGGTCACATAACGCCTCCAGGAAGCGTAGCTGCAATTCTGAATGCCGCTCGAAAGCCCAATCCTGATCGGTATCAGCCAGGTAAGGACCCGAGTAGAGGTCGATCGCACGATGCAACCATGTCGCCCGCTCTCTGCCCAACGGCCGGTCATGCGCCTGGGCAAGCGCATTCTCGAATTCGAACACGTCATACCATACCAGTGACGACTTTTCGACCTGGTAACTGGCTTCGGCCGGCGTGTAGGTCAGCCGTTCGCTGCCGACAACCCGTCGCGCATGGTGCAACGCAGTGTGGAGCCGAGATATAGACTTGCTGGCAGCAACGTCGGGCCAAAAACGCGCCAGCAACTCGGGTCGCTCTGCCTTGCGCCGGTCAACGAGATAAAAGAACAACCACCGGGCAGCAGAACGTACCCACAAGTCCGCAGCGACTTCTTGGCCTCCCAGCATGACACGCCCCTTGCCCAGGGCGAATACTTGTAGCATCGGAGCAGACGAGATGGCGCCAACGGCCGGCGGCGCCGCAGCGCACGCCTGGCTCACCCGTCGCATCTGCTCATCGAGGCGTCGCAGCGCCGGTCGGGCTATCCCTCGTCGTTTGGCCAACGCGATAAGCGTCGGGTGGCGCCGCGCCTCGACCGCAACACGAATGTCCCTGTCCGAGCAGCGGCCGGCTGCCTGGAAGGCTCGCTCCAGCGCGACGACCGCAGATCGCTCATCTTCCTGTCGTCGGCAACATTCGCCTAGCCTGAGACAGGTCACGGCCAATTCGGGAAAGGCGTTCTGGGTTTCCCACATCGTGCCAGCGCGGGTCAGCGCTTCACACCCCTCCTGCAACCGCCCCTCGATCGTCAGCAGGATCCCCCTCTCCGCCAGGGCCATAGCTTCCACGCTCAGGTCGGCCGCGGCGCTTACCTGGTCAAGCCAACCCCTGGAGCGGGCCAGATTCCCGCTGGCGCGAAGCGAGGAGGCCATGCCTAGACGTGCATAGTCTGACAACCAGGGCTCGCTAATACCCTGCAACAGGTCGAGCGCCTGACGGTAAGAACTCTGGGCCAACTCGGCGCGGTCCGTGTCGCGGTACAGGTCGGCGAGCCCCAGGCAGATGAGTGCCTCATTTCGTCGCAGCTCGCTGCCGCGCGCGGCCCGCAGGGCTTCCTGATACAGAGACTCGGCCCGGCCGAATTCCCCGACACAATGGTGGGCATAAGCCGAGTTATTGAGGGCGATAGCCAGCGGCGCCAGGTTGCCCAGCAGCCGCAGGGTTTCCAGCGCTTGAGCTTGATACATCAAGACATCGTCTGTCTCGCCCAACGACGAAAGTACCACTACCAGGCTGAGCAGAACCTGCCCCTGATTGAACTTGTCGCCCAGCCGCTTATAGACGGCCAACCCTTGCAACAGGTACTCTTTGGCCTGGAGCGAGTCTCCCTGCCGGTGCAGGCAGAGACCAAGCGTGCGGCAGGCATAGGCCTCAGCGTGGCCACCCGGGCAACTCTCGACGAGTGGCTGCAACATTTCGATGGCTTGCGTCTCCTGCCCCAACCGATACCAGATGTAGCCAATCTGGACCTGAATCTCGAGAATTGAGGACACGCCACCCGGCGATTCCCGAGAAGCGAGGAGGATAGACAAAGCGCGATGGTAGTCGCCGCGGTCAGTCAACACCTTGGCAAAGCACAATTCCAATCGCGGCGCTTTGCGAGCGTGCTCTCCAAGAAGCTCGTACCATTGCGCCAGCAAGGCATGCTGTCCGCCGGCAAAGAGCGATGTCGCCAGGACGTTGATATGTGGCGTCGCTTCGTCCAGTGCCCCGATCGCCAGCCAATGCCTGATCGCTTCCTGGCGCTCACCGGACAGAGAGTACACCTCGGCCGCGCGTTGATGCAATGAGATCACCCGGTCCGCATCCCACTTGACGAGCTGGCTCAACAGAAACTCGCGGAACAACGGATGGAATCGATACTGAGGACTACTAGCGCCGTCAACTCGCTCAACAAAGAGATGGCGAGCCTCAAGCGTGGCCAGCACAGAGGCGGCGTCGCTTCGATACAGCAAATCGTCACACACGCCCGGTGACATCCAACGCAGGATCGACGTCTGCAGCATAAAGTCGCGCACGTGGTGCGGCTGCATCTCTAGCACCTCTTGCGTCAAGTAGGCATAGATTGCATCCAACTCACCGCCGGTCGATTTAAAGGGGAGCACCAGGCGCCGCGTCAGGCGCTGGGTCGCCAGAATGATCCCGGTCACCCAGCCCTGCATCTGATCGGTCAGCGCCTCGGCGTCCGCGACTTGCATGGTCAAGTTGTGGTTCTGCTCCAGCAGAGCCATCGTCTCGCTGGGACTAAAGCAGAGATCTCCTGGCACCAGCGCTGCGACCTGCTGCTTGGCAATTAGGGGCACCAGATCAAGGGATGGCAGTTCCCGCCCGGCAATCACCAGCCGCAAGTTGTCAGGGGCCAGGCGAAGCAGGCGGTCCACCACCCGCCCCACCGCCGGCTCATCCACCTGATGAAAGTCATCCAGAACCAGAATAAAGAGTTCCGGGACGCTGACGACGAGGTCGTTGACCAGAACACCGACCACCTCTTCGGCCGAACTCCCCCCTCTCAGTGCGGACCTTGTCATCTCCCCAAACTGAGGAAACCGCTGCGCCACACTGGTCACGACATCAGCCAACAGGCGGGCGGGATCGCTATTGTCCTCGTCCAGCGCCAGCCAGCAGACTGGGAGTTCTGTGTCATGGGCAAAATCGACCAGTAGAGAGGTCTTGCCATAGCCGGCAGCGGCAGCGATCAGGATGAGTTTGCTGTCCAGGCTATGGTAAACTACGTCGAGCAGTCGTTGACGGCGAACCAGACCCGGCCGGCGAACCGGCACCTTGGCTTTGGTCAGGATCGTCATGCGTAGCCGCGCCCCATCCAATTAGTGGCAACCGGTTGCCAAGGCGATCCAGTGCACACCTCTAGTCCCAATGCACACCTCACACGAACCACTCTGTTCATCGTCGCCAGCATTGGAGGGCTAATACTTGCCGTCGATCAAAAGACCGATCAACTCTTGGTCGTCGGTAGATAGCGCGCTATTTTTCCGGCCAGGTTGGAAAGCGGCATGGATTGAAGCCAGATCCGCCCGGGCCCACGCAGAGAGGCGAGAAACAGTCCCTCGCCGCCGAACAGGATGTTCTTGATTCCCTTTACCCGCTGGATGTCGTAATCGATCGTCGGCTCATAGAGCGCAATGTGGCCTGGGTCAACCTGCATGACCTGTCCGGCCGCCAGGCCATAGTCCCGCACCTCACCGGCAATCTCTAAAAAGACGCGGCCGGGACCCGTCACCTTTTGCAGAACAAACCCCTCGCCGCCAAACAAACCGGCGCCCAGTCGCTTGCGAAAATGCATTTCCAGGGTCACCGACTCGGCCGCACACATAAAGGCGTCCTTTTGACATATCAAGCTCTGACCGGGCGCCAGGTCAAAGGTGAGGATCTTGCCCGGTGATTCGGGGGTAAAGACCACCATGCCTTGTCCGGAGCGGCAGCGAAAGGTGGTCATGAACAGGGATTCGCCAGCCAGGCTACGGCCGAGCCCTTTTAGCAGGCCACCCCTTGTGTCAGTCGCCATCTCGATATCGCCGGTCATCCAGGCCATCCCGCCGGATTCCGTGTACACTGCCTCACCTGGGTTCAGCCGGATGTCCAATGTCTGCATTACCGTGCCAGTGATATAGTATTCCATTTTTGTCCTCCTGTCCTCCGCTGACCCTTATCACTGGTCAGCCAACCTGCCAGCGTGCCCCGGGCGAGGCGCGACGATCCGCTCAAGCTCCCCCTTCGACCGGGGGTGTTTCGGCCGCTTGCTTGACACCCGCGGCCGCCAACTCGGCCTCGATACGTTGCCGGTCGTGTTCGAGCTTGTCCAGTCCGTTACGCGTCACGGTAAGCGAGCGCATTAGCGTCTCTTCAAGCTCGCTGAGCACCTGCATCACGTATTCGTCGGCCTCTATCTTGACCGTTTCAGCATCTCGCTGTGCGCGGTCAATTATAGTCTTGGCGCGGCGCTCGGCCGCCTCCAATATGGGATCCCGGTGAACAAGCTCGGCCGCCTCTTCCTTGGCCAAATCCACGAGGCGGCTTGCCTCCTCGTTCGCCTGGGCGACAATGCGATCCCGCTCTTGCTGAACCCGTTTGGCCTTTTTAACCTCTTCGGGAATCGAAATGCGCATCTGGTCAATCAGTTCCAGCACGCGGTCCTCGTCCACCAAACGGTATACTGTCAACGGAATTAGCCGGCTCTGCGTGACAATCGATTCGAGCCTATCGACCAGATGCAGAATATCCATAGGATGCCTCCTTAACTTCATCCACCGGGCGCAGAATCCGTGCCCAATAGTAGCCCACTCGTGGCGTTTTGCCCAATCCACACCCCATATAACCCTCAAACAGCGTCCAGATCAATCGCGCAGCAGGCCGGTTGAGTCCATGGCATTGTCGGTGCCCTTGAAACGCTCATGCAACGCCTCCGCCACATGCGGCGGCACCATACTCGAAATGTCGCCATCCAGTGACGCCACCTCTTTGACAGTTGACGAACTGAGAAAGGTGTGCTCTTCCCGGGTCATCAGGCTGACCAACTCGACTTGGGGCGCTAATCGTTTATTGGTAAGCGCCATGCGAAACTCGAACTCGAAATCCGAAAAGACGCGTAGCCCGCGCACGATCACCTGCGCGTTCTGGGCTATGGCATAGTCCACGGTCAAGCTTCCATACAAACCCACCCGCGCATTCGAAATATCCGCTATGGCCGCGGTCAAAAGCGCCACCCGCTCTTCGACCGAGAACAGCAAGCTCTTGAGCGGCTTGTCATAGACTGCTACGATCAACTCGTCGAAAATGGCGCCCGCCCGCCGGGCAATATCGATGTGTCCATAGTGTACTGGATCAAACGTACCGGGAAAGATCGCTCGTATCATATTCTAGCTCGCGTCTCCTCGCCCGGACCAGAATCGATCGACCATTCGGGCCAACAAGCGGTGATCCGGCTCATCCAACATGGGGTCGCGCTCGGCGATTGCCAACGCAGCATCCCTGGCCTGCGCCAAGCTCTTGATATCGGTGACATCTGCCAGCTTGAGATCTGGAAGCCCGCTCTGGCGCGTGCCAAAGAACTCCCCAGGTCCGCGCAACTCGAGGTCCTTTTCTGCCAACTCGAATCCGTCGTTGGTCGCTTCCACCGCCGCCAATCTCTCCTGCGCCTCGGGGGTAGCGCTGTCAGCTAGCAATAGACAATACGACTGGTGCGCTCCACGCCCTACCCGGCCGCGGAACTGATGCAACTGCGCCAGGCCAAAACGGTTTGCGCCTTCGATCAACATGACGGTGGCGTTCGGCACATCGATGCCCACCTCCACCACCGACGTAGAGACCAATACCTGGGTCTCACCGCGATAAAAGGCGGTCATGGCGGCCTCTTTGGCTTCGCTTTTCATGCGACCGTGAAGTATACCCAATTTGAGATCAGGAAACACCTGCTTTTGCAGTCGCCTATACTCTTGGGTCGCTGCCTTGGCTTCGCTCTTGTCAGACTCTTCGACCAGCGGACAAATGATGAACGCCTGCCGGCCCTTCTCAGCCTGCCCACGGATGAAATTATACGCTCGCTCGCGTGTCCGCGGCTCCAACCAACGTGTCTCCACAGCCTGCCTTCCCGGCGGCATTTCATCGATCAAGGTAATATCCAGGTCGCCATAGAGCGTCAGCGCCAACGTACGCGGAATGGGGGTCGCCGTCATGATCAGGACGTGCGGGTTGTGCCCCTTTTGTCGCAACGTAGAACGCTGCTCTACGCCAAAGCGGTGCTGCTCGTCCACGATCACCAGCCCAAGTTGCCTAAAATTGACGCCGACCTGAATCAGAGCGTGAGTCCCAATGACCACGTCCACCTCTCCCTGGGCCATTTCGTCATAGACCTGCTGCTTCTCGGCTGCCGGCAGGCTGCCGGTGAGTAACCGGACCCTGGCATCTCCCAGCATGCGCCCCATGGTGGTGGCGTGCTGTTCCGCCAGGATCTCAGTCGGCGCCATCAGCGCTGCCTGCGCCCCGGCCGCCACTGCTGCGGCGACGGCCGCCGCCGCCACCACCGTCTTGCCGGAACCCACATCGCCCTGCAGGAGGCGGTTCATGGGAATTGCACTAGCCATGTCCCGGCGGACGTCCTGTAGGGCCTGTTGCTGCGCTCCAGTGAGCGCGAATGGCAACTGGCCGAGGAACTCGCTCAACCGGTCGTCCGTGACCTCCAGGGCGACACCGGGCTCTGACTGCCATTCGTGGCGCATACGTAACAGCCCCAATTGTAGAGCCAATAGCTCGTCAAAAGCCAAACGCCGGCGCGCCTGGGCCAGCCGGTCCCAATCATCCGGGTAATGGATTTGTAGTAGGGCAGTCTCGAGGTCGATCAACCCGCGTGGCTGTCGAATCTCGTCGGGTAGCGGGTCCGGGGTGCGTAGCGCCCAATAATCTACCACACGCTTGACATACGTGCGCATGGCCTTGGCAGTGAGACCGGCCGTAAGTGCATAGATGGGCACGATGCGCCCAGTGTGCAGTTGTTCCTTCTCTACCAGTTCCCACTCGGGCGAGCTAAAGGTCAACCGGCCCAGGTACTGGTCCACCTGGCCGCTGATCATCACTGTCGCCCCTGCCCTCAAGTTGTTCGCCAGCCAAGGTTGATTGAACCAGTTGCACGCGACCGTTGCCGTGCCGTCGCCGATGATAGATTGAACTCTTTTTTTGCGCCCCCTCATCTCGTGCACCCGAGTCTCCCATACCGTGCCGATCACCGTCACCTGCTCTCCATACTCGAGGCGATTGATGGGCTTGAGCAGACTATAGTCCACGTAGCGGCGGGGAAAAAAGTACAGTGCGTCCCGGATTGTGTCCAGTCCCAGTTTTTCAAAGAGCTGAGCGGTTCGCGGCCCGATTCCCCGCAAGGAGGTGATCGGCGCGCTCAAGCCCGCTGGAGTTGCGCGTTTCTTCCGCAGGTCTGGCTTGGGCTTGACTGCGGTCACGGGGCGCGGCGGTTGCGGGCGATCCACATCCACGCGTTGCAGCTCCTCGGCCGGCTTTTCGGCCGGAGCCTCGGCCGGAGCCTCGCCAACCCCTGTCACGGTTTCCGGCGTCTCGGCCGGTTGTTCTTCTTCTGGAGCATCCGGCGGAGGCGTTTCAGCCTCTACCACAGCGACGGGCGCTGCTTGAACCTTTTTCAACCGCTCTTGAATCGACTCGATCAACTTGGCGCGAGGGTTGGGCCCAGCGAGGTCGCCGTAATCCATCAGCAATTCGCCGATCTGTTCCACCAGCACTTTATCGATCTCGGTGTCAGCCTGGTCTCGCGCTTCTTCAATCCAGACGGGGATGTAACGTTGAATGCCTCCAATCACTGCCCGGTTCCGGTATCCTGCTTGACGTTCCAGCTCGAGCACTTTGGCCAGCTTTTGTAGCGCAGTTTCCATATAGTCGTGTCCCTTCCCTTAACGTTGAATGGCCACAAAGCCAATCCCGGCGGGTCCAACATGGGTGCCCAGCACGGGGGTGATATTGATGGTCATGACAGGCTCGATCGGCTGAAGCTCCAACAACATGCTGCGAAACTCTTTTGCCCGTTCTGGCGCATTGCTGTGCAGCACCGTGAGCTCTTCTATCTCGCCCAATTCCCGAAATAACGTGAGCAGGCGATCGAGCGAATTCTTGCGAGTACGGGTTGCTCCCACCGAGAGGATCTCCCCCTGATAGAGGTGCAGCAGCGGTCGGATCCGCAGCAGTTTTCCAATCGCGCCACGCGTCCAGCCTACCCGGCCGCTGCGACGCAGATACTCGATGGTGTCGAGTGCGGCATACAGATGGACTCGCGGCCGCAGTTGGGCCACCAGCTCCTCGATCTCGGCCATGCTGGCGCCGGCCGCCGCCGCCTGCGCCGCGCGGATCACAACCCAACCCAACCCCATGCTCAAAAGGCCGCCATCCAGCGCCCGAAACGGGAGAGAATCTGGGTTGTGAACCAGGTCCCATCCAATCAGGGCCGATTTCTGCAACGCCGACAGGTGATCCGGGGGGTGAATGGAGATTATTCCTGTCGCATCCTCCAATAGACCCCGGTAAACCTCGGCAAACATCCCCGGCGGCGGCGCGGCCGTGGTCGGATGGACGCCTTCGGACACGAGTCGCCGGTAGAACTCGGGACGCAAGATTTCGACCTGATCGAGCAGGCTCTCGGTCTCAAAGTTGATGTAACATGGAACTACCGAGACGCCCGACTCTTGGGCAAGCTGCGATGGGATGTCAGAGGTGCTATCGGTGACGATCCGGACCCGGTTCATGGGGTTCTACTCGGCGCTCATGATGTAATAGTAGTGGGGTTGCCCGCCATACACGACCTCCAATTCGAGATCTGGATACCATTGCTGGATCAACTCGGCCATCTGATCGGCCTCGTCGGCCGATGTATCAGCCCCATGATACAGGGTCAGCAGCTCGCGGTCCGTGATCCCCATCTTGTCAAGGGTCTCTCGCACCACCGTTTCCATTGCCGGTCCAGCGCTGCAGATTCTGCCGTTGGCCAGCCCCAGCACGTGGCCCGATTGTACCGCCACGCCATCCAGTTCCACGTCGCGGGTGGCTATCGTGATCTCGGCCGTACCCACCTCGCCAGCACAGCGTTCCATCGCCTCCGCCACCTGGTCGATGTCGCCGTCCGGATCCAGCGCCAGCAGCGCACTGACCCCCTGCGGTATCGTGCGAGTTGGAACGACCCGGCCCTCACCGCTGTAAAACTGACAGGCCGTCTGGGCCGCCATGATAATGTTCTTGTTATTGGGCAACACTATCACCTTGTCGGTGTTTAGCGACTCCATGGCAGCCAGAATCTCCTCAGTGCTGGGATTCATGGTCTGTCCACCGGAGACGATCTGCGCCGCACCCAGACTCTGCAGTACGCCCGCGATGCCCTCACCGGGAGCGATTGCGATCACGGCGATTTTTCCTGGCTCGACAACCTGTGGTTCCACCAACAGCATAGCCGGCCCGCCGGCCGTCGACCGGGCAACGGCAGCGGTTTGCTGCTCCAGCTGGTCCAAGAGGTTCTCCATATGCACGTTTACCACTGTGCCCAATGTCTCCACGTAATCGATCGGCTCGTAGCGACGATCCTTGAGCAAGTGGATGTGAAGGCGATACAGGGCTTTGCCCTCTCCAAGTTGGATCGAGGTGCCCATCATCTCCAGATGGTTGTAAAAGGCGGACAGATTCAGATTGCGATGTGGTCGAAAATCTAGCACCACTTCCCACTCTTGTCCCGGCTCGACAGCGTCCAGGGCCGCGCCCACCGATTCCAGAGTCGCCGGCCGGAACTCGCCGGGCGTCATGTCGAGAGGCTCGCCCTGTAGGAAGCGCAACATCCCCTCCAAGATGATCGCCAGCCCTTCACCGCCGGCATCCACCACCCCAGCATCGGCCAACACTTTGAGCAGTCGGGGCGTCTCGGCGACGGCTTGGTGGCTTTGCGCTACCACCCGACCCAGCACCTCTGTCAGGTCAACCGTGCTGTGCACTGCGATCTCGGCCGCCTCGGCTGCCTGGCGGATCACCGTCAGGATCGTGCCTTCTACCGGCTTGACCACGCCCTTGTAAGCCGTATTGGAGGCTTCGCGCATCGCGGCGGCAAACTGTTGCGCGTCAAACTCGGGCACCTCTTCGATGCGCCGAGAAAACCCGCGCCAAATCTGGGAGAGAATCACGCCCGAGTTACCGCGCGCCCCCATGAGCGCGCCGTGGGCGATCTTTTCCGCTATCCGGCCAACATGGCGCGAATGGTCCTCTGCGATCTCGGCATACGCCGCACGCATAGTGAGGAGCATGTTGGTGCCCGTATCCCCGTCAGGGACCGGAAAGACATTCAGCGAGTTCACATACTCGTGGTGGGCTTCCAGCCAGGCGACTCCTGCCTGCAGAAGCAGCCTGAGTTCCCTCCCCTCACAGGTCACAAACTGTCGCGCAGTGCGGTCGGTAGCTTGTCGATCGGTCACTGATTCCTCCATAGCCCCACGTCAGCCAGGTCCGGCGTGTTCAATCTGGCGTACTGAACCGCAACCCTTGAACGTACACATTCACCGCCGTGACAGGGACACCCAACACCTGTCCTACGTGAAAGGTCACAGTGTTCTTGACACTGTTGGCCACTGCTGAGATGCGCACTCCATACTCGACAATCACATAGACGTCCACAGTGATATCTGGACCCTCCAGGGTGACCTCAATGCCCTGGCGGCTGTCTTTGCTGAGAAGGTGGGCAATCCCATCGACCAGGTTCTTGTTGGCCATGCCCACTACGCCATAGCATTGGCGCACCGCGTGGTTCACGACGCTGGCTATGGCGGCCGGGGCGACTTCGATTCTACCCATACTGCGCTCTTTATTCGACATAACGGCTCCTCATGGGCTTGCGTTTACATCTGGGTTGTGGTAAACTTGCCGTCGGCGACCAAACGCGGTCGCCTTTATATTGCGGGTTTTCCTCTCTGCGTGTCAACCAGGGAGGGTTGCTAGGGAGTATACGATGGCCAAGTGTGATCGATGTGGCAAAGCCACCCAATTTGGACATAGCGTGAGTCACTCGAACGTGCGGACGAAAAGGCAATTCAAGCCCAATATCCAGCGGGTGACGATGGTCAAGGACGGCCGCCGGATTCGCCGGTATCTTTGCACCAAGTGCATCAAGACGTTGAGTCGCACTGCCTAGCGACACACGAGACGTCCTCAAGGGCCAGCCGACATCCAACGCTGGCCTTTTTGTTTGCCTGACTCTCCCTGGCATCCTGCTCGCAATAATACCTTGCAGAAATCGAACGGGCAAATGGGTCCGAGGCATTAGCTGATCGCCCTGTCCACAGGCGCCGGCCGCGCCGCATCCGGCTCGTTATATTGCTGCCCGAGCTGCCCACAGCCGGCCTGTATGTCTATCCCTCGTCGAATGCGAACCGTGGTCGGCACGCCGTACCCCCCGAGAATCGCGTGAAAGCGCTGCACCCGATGCCGGTCCGGCTTGGCGCCCTCGTAGCCGGTCGTCGGATTCAATGGAATGAGGTTGACGTGGCAGAGCAGACCGGAAACCAGTCTGCCCAACTCGTGCGCCTGCTCTGGGGTATCGTTTTCCCCGTGGATCAAGGCCCATTCAAAGGTCACCCGTCGGCCGGTGCCAGCGGTATACTCGGCGCAAGCTTGCATCAACTCGGTGAGCGTCCATCGACGCGCCGCCGGCACGAGCAGGCGCCTTTTTTCGTCGGTGGCTGCGTGCAGGCTAATGGCCAGCCCCACCTGCAGTTCCTCACCTGCCAGGCGCCGGATCTGCGGCACCATACCGACCGTCGAAATGGTGATGCGGCGCGCCCCCATCCCGAACCCATCTGGGTCGATCAGGCGGCGGACTGCCTCGAGAGTTGCATCATAGTTGTGCAACGGCTCGCCCATGCCCATGAACACTATGTTGGTCAGCGTCTCGGCGCGCTGACGCAGCTCACGGTCGAAAAACAGCACCTGGGCCACGATCTCGCCCGCGCTGAGGTGGCGCCGAAAACCCATGTGCCCTGTGGCGCAAAAGACACACCCCATCGCACAGCCCACCTGGCTGGAGATGCACAGAGTCTGACGGTCGTCATAGCTCATGAGCACAGTTTCAACCTGTTCACCGTCGGGTAGTCGGAATAGCAGCTTGACCGTGTTCCCGTCGGCCGAACACTGCGTTGCCACGGTGTGCAGCAGTTCAATCGTAACCTCTTGCTCCAGCCGTTCGCGCAGCGACAGCGGCAAGTTGGTCATCTTGCCAGGATCGGTCTCCAAATGGCGGTAGAGCCACTCCCATATCTGACCTGCGCGGTAAGGCGCCTCGCGCCATCCGGCCAACAGATCGACCAATTGGGTTTGGCTCAGGTCATAGAGGATGACGGTCAACTAAGGTTTGCCTCATGGTTGGCGGTCGGGACGCCCAGTAACGCGGCGCGGCCGGCTCACGCAAGCAGCGCCTCAGTGATCCCGCGGATGTCTGGAAACACCCAATCCGGTTGTACCGTCGAGCGAGCAAGGTCACCCCGCCCGGTCACGCCCGACAGGACCAATATGGTCCGGATGCCGGCATTGATACCCCCCTGGATATCGGTCTCGAGCCGGTCGCCGACCATCGCGGTCCGCTGCGGCCTGGTCCCAAGTTTGGCCATCGCCTGCTCGAACAACATCGGTTGTGGCTTACCTATCACCAGGGGCGTCGCTCCGCTGGCAGCACTGATGGCAGCCAGCACAGCTCCTGCGCCTGGGAGCGGGCCATTGGGGGTCGGGAGGGTCAGGTCGGGATTCGTGCCGACGAACTGCGCTCCCCGGCGAATCAAAGTGGCGGCGGTGGACATCTTCTCATAGGTGAATTCACGGTCCAGCCCGGCAACCACATAGCTGGCAGCCTCGGCCGTCAGGCAAAAACCGCGCGACGTGAGCGCATCCACAACCCCAGCCTCCCCAACCGCGAACACCCTGGCACCCGGTAGCGCCACAGTCGTCATATAGTCTGCTGTCGCATAGGCAGAAGTCAGGATCTGGTCGGGTTCCACCTGTACCCCCATACCTGCAAGCTTGACTACGTATTGGGCAATGGTACGGGTCGCATTGTTGGTCGCCAGGATGAAACCGATCTCCATGCGCCGCAAGGCGAGAAAAAACTCGGGCAGGCCGGGCATTGGCTGGGCGTCCTGCCACAGAACGCCGTCCATATCCAAGATGAGGCCGTCTATTTCCAGCATAGTCCTTCCATCGGCGAGCAGTGGCGCAATTATAGCACAAAGCACACTTGTCGCTCGGCGGCCCCACAGCTATACTAGGTCAACTTGATAGGGAGGCCCACCATGCTCAAGCTATCCGTAATCATCCCCTGCTATAACGAACAGGCGACCATACAGGAGATCGTCCGCCAGGTTCAGGACACAGGGCTGGCCCACGAGATCATCATCGCGGACGATGGCTCCACTGACGGCACCAGAGACCTACTGGCACAACTGGAGGGTATCGAGGGCATCGAGATCGTCTATCACGAGCGCAACCAGGGCAAGGGGGCGGCCGTGCGCACCGGGCTGCAATTGGCAACCGGCGAGGTGATGTTGATACAGGATGCTGACCTCGAGTACGATCCACGCGACTATCCTGCGCTCTTGCGCCCCATTCAAGAAGGAAGGGCCAAGGCGGTATACGGCTCGCGCTTTCTGGGCGGGCCGCGTCGCACCATGTTCTTTTGGCACATGGTGGGCAACCGCTTCTTAACGCTGACCACCAACATTCTGTTCGATACCATTCTGTCCGATATGGAAACGTGCTACAAGATGTTCACGGCCGACATTGCTCGCAACCTCCATCTCAAATCATCGGGCTGGGGATTCGACCCCGAGATCACGGTCAAGATTCTGAAACAGGGTGTGCGCATTTACGAGGTACCCATCAGCTATGCCGGCCGGGAGCGAGAGGAAGGGAAAAAGATCAGTTGGCGTGATGGCTTTACGGTGCTCTGGACGCTGCTCAAGTACCGCTTGGTCGATTGAGCGCACCTCCCGGCAGGACTGGAGCCATGTCCCCTGCGCACGCCCAAACCCGGGGCACCCTACCGCGGTGGGCGGGGACCGTTGTGCTGGTTCTCGCCTTTGGCCTTCGCGTGCCACTGCTCAATGGTCCGCGGTTTCATCCTGATGAAGCGCTCTTTGCCAGTTTCGCCCGCAGCATCGCCGTCTGGCGCGACCCGCTGCTGGCGACTGCTCCAGTGGACAAGCCGCCGCTGCTCTTTTACCTGCAGGCGCTCTGCTACCCCTTTCTGGGCCCAAGGGAGATGGCCGCCCGGCTGCCCAATCTCTGGGCCTCGTTGGTGACGGTTGCCATCACCTATGCCATCGCACGCCAACTCGGCCGGGTGGCGCCAACCGCCAATGATGTGCGGGCGCGTGCCCAGTGTCTGGGTCCGACCGTCGCCGCGTTGATCGTTGCCCTGTCCCCCCTGGCGATCGCTTTTGGCGCCACTGCCTTTACCGATCCGCTGATGGTCATGTGGGGGACGGCGGCTGTGCTGGCGGCCGTGGGGGGCGTCCCGGTTGGTCCGGCTTTTGGTTGGGCCTGGGCGTCGCCACCAAGTATCAGGCGATTCTCTTCCTTCCGCTGGCGGCGGGCATCCTGTGGCTGCGCCGTGACGGTGATGGCGCCCGGCGTTGGATCAGGCTGCTGGGCGGTGTTGCAGGTCCCCTGGTCGCGGTGGCTATCTGGGACCTGGCCCGCGACGGCCGTCTTTCGCTGCTGTCCGCTCAACTGGGCGGCTACGGTGGCGTCCAGGTGGCTGCCCTGGGGGAATGGTGGCCTCGCCTCCGGGCGTGGGCTCGATTGTGGCCGACTATGTTGGGTTCGCCCGTGCTGAACGCAATCGTCGTTACCGCACTCTTCGGGCTCTTGTTCCTGAGCCTGCTGCGTCGTCCCCCACTCGGGCATTCGACTTGCACGGTGAAAATCGAGAGGCTGTCCCTGGTGTGGCTGGCGGGTTACCTGCTGGCTCATTGGATCCTGGAGGTCAACATCTGGGACCGGTACCTCCTGCCAGTGGTGCCGGTCCTCGGCGCAATCCTGGGAAGCCGGTGTGGCCTGATTCCCAACCCTGATCTCCTAGGTCGGTGGAACCGACGAATCGCTCGCGCCGCGCCAGGGCTGGTGCTGGTCGTCATCTTGCTGTTGATGGCGCCGGCTGCGGTCCAGGCAAGCAGCGGTTCACTGCCCCTGGGCGGCGACCATGGCGCGATGCAGGGCATCGAGCAAGTCGCCGAGTTCTTTGCCAGCTACCCGTATGGCACAGTCCTCTATGACCACTGGCTCGGATGGGAACTGCGTTACTACCTCTTTGACAGCCGGGTCTATGTCTCCTGGTTCGGCAACCCCGATGCACTGGTGGAAAACCTGTCCGTCTTTGGCGCCGACCCTCCCCGCTACCTGATCATCCCTACCTGGGAGTTGGCGACACCTGTCATCAGGCCGGTAGAGGCGGCCGGTTTGACGGTCACAATGGCGTTTGAGGCCTTTCGGCCGGACGGCACACCCTCATTCCAGGTGTTCCGCATTACCGGCGCCACCCACCCCAATCAGCCGGGGGACAGCGAATGACGGCACGAGGTGGTTGGCGCTTCTCACGCGGGTCAGTGCCTTCCGCGGACCTGTTGGCGATCGTCAGCCTGGCGGGCACGATATGCCTGTTCTTCTGGAAGCTCTGCTTGACCAACCTGATTCTGGCGCGGGGCGACACCTTATTCTACATTTACCCCTACTGGTCCGCCGCCGCCTCGGCGCTCCGGTCGGGCCGCCTCGCATTGTGGAACCCCGACCTCTTTATGGGCGCCCCCATGCTAGCCAACAGCCAGGCAGGCCTACTATACCCTCTCAACTGGCCCCTGTGGTGGTGGTTCGATGTCCCGGTTGCTGCCAAGATCAGCATCCTTCTCCATCTGTGCATCGCGGCGACCTTGACCTACGGCTTGGCGCGAGATGTGCTGCATTTGCGCCGGCCGGCCGCCTGGCTGGCGGCCGCGCTCTTTGCCTTGGGCGGCTACCTGACCGCCCAGGTGGAGCACATCAACCAGTTGCAGGGGTTTGCCTGGATGCCGGCCGTTTTTTGGCTCCTGGCTCGGCAAACAGAGCGGTCCTTAGCACCCCGGTTGGGGCTTGTGCTGGCCCTTCAGATACTGGCGGGCCATACCCAGGCTGCCTTTATTACCGTGGTGGGCGCAGGGCTGTTTGGTGGCTGGCTGTCGCTGGCAGCAGGCAGGGCGCGGCGCCCTTCTTTCGACTGGTCCCAACTCCGATCCTGGCTCCGCCTGCCGATCGCCCGACTGCTTGGCGCAGGCTTGATCGCCATCTTGCTCACCATGGCGCAAATCTTGCCGACGCTCGAGCTAAGCCGGCAGTCAGTGCGGGGAGGCGGGCTGCCGCTAAACGAAGCGGTCTCTTTTTCCCTTCATCCCCTGTTGCTCGGCCGGGCCCTGTTGCCAGGGTATGGCGAGACGCTGTTCAGCGAGTACGTCGCCATGCTGCCATTGAGCGTGCTGGCCCTGGTTATGCTAGGCGCGTGGACACATCGCCGGCGGCCGGCGGTGGTCGCCATGCTGCTCGTAACCGCCAGCGGGCTGTTTTTCGCTCTCGGCCGAGCCAATCCGATCTACCTCGCGTTGGTGCGGTTGGCGCCGGGATTTGATCTCTTTCGCGCTCCGGCCCGGTGGCTGGCCCTTTACGGTCTTGGCATGGGGGTGTTGGCTGGCGCCGGCCTGGACGTGTTGTTATCCTGCCAGCCGTGGGCGGCGCCGGCGCTTGATCAGCGCCTGGCTGCTGGTCCTGGCAACCCTCGTCGCGTGGTCCTGGCTGGCCCCGACCCTATCCTCGCGGGCGCCGACCCCGCCTGAATCGCCCATCACTTATCCCTCGATTGTCACCGCCCTCGGCTGGCTCGTCGAGGTGGCGCTGGCTCTGTGCCTGCTGCTCGGACCGAGATGGGCCAGAACCATGATGATACCTCTGGCAATCACCAGCCTATTCCTTGCCTCCCGCGCGTTGCCCTACAACCACCCCACCACCCCGCAGGCGTATGACGCGCTGCGGCCGGCGGTCGCGTCTCTGCAGGCCGCCCACGCCCTAGACGATAGCACGCCGTCGATGCGGTTCCTCAGCATCTCGGATATCCTTTTCGACCCTGGCGACACGGCCGAGCTCGAGTCCATCTATGGTGATCAACTGTCGGACGATGCATTTTACGATCTGATCATCGCCACTAAACATAAAGAGATCCTTACGCCCAACTTGCCGCTTACCTTTGGGGTGCCGGCTGTGGATGGGTATGACGGCGGCGTGCTGCCGCTGCGCAACTATGTGACACTGGAGCATCTGCTTTTGCCGCCAGATGCCGTCTCGATGGACGGCAGGCTCCGTGAGAACCTGAAAGTGCCGCCAGAGGGGCGCTGGCTGGATCTGTTGAACGTGGGCTACCTGGTGACGGACAAGGTTGGAGATGTTTGGTTCGACGGGGTCTACTATGATCTGCAGCACCCAACCAGGTTGAGTTCGGACCACCCATCAACCGAGGTAGCCCATGTGCCAGCGTACCAGGCCACCGGCCTGGGGATCATCAGCCACTTGACGGGCGGCGGTGCGCTGCCCGACGGCGCCCCCGTGGCGCAGGTGAACGTGGGGTTTGAACACGAAGCAGAGGCCAGCTTTGCCTTGCTGGCGGGGGCCGACACGGCCGAGGGAGAGTACGATCCCGGCGCGACAGCACATGCACATCCGGCCGTGGTGCAAACCGGTCAAGACGGCCGGTCGATCTTCCTGACCGTAGTCGAGTGGGATCCGCCAGCAGCGCCACTGGAGATCTCGATCACACGGCTGGCTAGCCCAGAGGACCCGGGCCACGTGCTAACCATTGACGGTCTCAGCCTGGTGGATAGTCGGGGTCACACGTTCCAGAGCCTGATCGTGTCGCCATTCCGCCTGTTGCACTCGGGCGACGTCAAGATCTATCAAAACCTGACCGTGCTGCCGCGCGCTTTTCTCGTCGCCAGCGCGGTCTGGGCGCCTGATGATCAAGCAGCGCTGCTGCTGATGCAGCGACCGGACTTTTATCCCGGCCGCGAGGTGATTCTAATCGGCCCTCCGGAACGAACTGCATCGCAGGCGCCGCCCTTGGACGCCAAAGTAAAGGTGACCAAATACGAACCAGAGGAAATCTGGATTGAGGTAGAATCGGCGACCTCAGGTTGGCTGGTATTGACCGACGCCCACTATCCCGGCTGGCGCGCGTCGGTCAACGGGGAGACAGTTGAAATCCAGCGCGCCGACATTCTATTCCGCGCCGTACCGATTCAGGCCGGCATTCACCAAGTGCGTTTCGAGTACCGGCCGTTCACCGTGCAAATGGGCCTGCTGATCAGCAGCGTGGGCCTGGCGTGTTGTATCGCCCTTGGTCTTACCGCTCGGCGAGGTGGTCGATGACCACGACCCCCCGCTGCATCACCAAACGCACCCGCTCCAGCACGTGAACACCCTCCAGGGGATCGCCGTCGATGATCAGCAGATCAGCCAACCGTCCCACACGAACGACGCCCAACCTGTTCTCCAGGCGCAAAAACTCGGCTGCCAGAATTGTCGCTGCCCGAACGGCCTCGGCCGGGGATAAGCCGGCCTCAACGAGTAATTCCAGTTCCCGCAGCATGCTCGCGCCGTACTCCATGCCCGGCCCCACGGTGCCCGTACCGGCCACGATCGTGACGCCGGCCTGATGAACCAGGCGGGTGTTTGTCAGAGCCGTGTTGAGGGACTCGACAGACAACAGGTCACCGCTCGACGCCTCTACGGCCGAAAGCGTAGGAACATAGTACGTCTCGCGCTCCTGCATCAGATTGAGCAGGCTGCCGTCTACCTGCTCTCCGGTGAGGGTAACGCCCCCCACCAGCGCGTCGGCCCCGGCCTCAGTCGCCTGCCGGGCTTCTTCCAAGGACGCTGTGCGGACGGCCACGATCAGGCCAAAGTTGTGCGCCTCTTGAATGATCGCGGTCAGCACATCCTCTTCCATCCGGGCGTACTGGCCGCCCATCTCGGTAAGCTCACGCTGATTCCGTCCACACCTCGGCCGGCCAACTCTTGTACCCAGCGCACCCCATCGCCCGCCGTCTGAATATCTCGCAAGGTCTCTTCGCGCCGCCATGGGTACCAATCGTCGCCGGGAAAACCGCCCGACGCGGTCAGAATTGGGCCGGTCGTCAAGAGGCGTGGGCCTGCCAACTCTCCCTGGGCAATCAGAGCTCGAGTCCGCAGAGCGCTATCGATACCACTTCCCAGATCCAACACCGTCGTAATGCCCGCCTCAAGCAGCGCCCGGCGATGGTCGGGTAGCGAACGAGTCACCTCCCACGCCCATTCACCGCTCATGTATTCAAGCTCGCCGCCAACCGGGGCCTCGAAATAGACGGCCGCATCAATAAGAGCCGGCAGCACTACCAACCCTTCGGCCGACAGCGCTTCCGCTCCCTTGGGTATCCCTCCTTCCCGCTGGATGCTCAGGACCGTGTCGCCGCCTATGATAATGGTCACATCGGGGGTCGATAGCCCGGTCGTTGGGTCGATCAGCGTGACCCGGCGGAGGGCCAACAGCGACGGGCTCTTTTCGGCCGGTTGGGTGTACAGCTCATAATAATAGGCAATCCCTAACAGCATGCCAATCGTGACGAGAAAGGCGATAGCTGCTGCCAGGGTCTGGAGGAGGATGCGCTGTAATCTCGACATCATCATTTGCCTTTTTCCATCCTAATGAATACCACAGGCAGACCATCGTGTCAACGCAGTGGTCGGCCGGGTCAGACCCACCGCCGAGTAGCTGATCTGCCTTGTTAGCACCACGCAGAACAGTGCCCGGGCTCGAAAATTGCACCCACGCCAAGTTAGAGTATTATAGAGATTGTTGCCAGGATGGCTAGAGAAACGAGATGAAACAACGGCGATTGGCTAACCCACTCTACGGGATCTATCTGCTTTGCGCGATAGCTGCGCTAGTGGTGGTCTATCTCTGGTTTGCTCCGGCCAGCGAATCGGGCCGGGCGCCCGCCCATTCTGGCGACCTTGCCATCATTCCGCCCAAGGCGGTTCCCACCCCGCCAGCGTCGCTGCGCTCTCCCCAGGGTGTGGGGCGGGTGCGGGTCGGCATCGTCGCCGGGCATTCTGGATTCGATTCGGGCGCCGTCTGTCCCGACGGCCTGACCGAAGCCAGCATCAACCTCGCTATTGCCGAGAGAGTCATTGCGCAGCTCACCGCCAAGGGGATTCCGGCCCACTTGATGGAAGAGTACGACCCTCGCCTCGAAGGATATGTTGCTTCCGCGCTCGTATCCATCCATGCCGACTCGTGCATCTACCCCGAGGCCACCGGATTCAAGGTCGCCAGCCTGGAGGGCAGCAGCAACCCCCAAAACCGGCTACTGGTGGACTGTCTGATCACCTCCTACGGCGAGGCCACCGCGTTGCCCTATCACGCCAACAGCATCACCTTTGACATGCAATACTACCACGCGTTCGACTCGATCTCGGCCGAGACGCCAGGCGCCATTATCGAAGTCGGCTTTATGCTCACCGATCGAGAGTTGCTGACCAAGCAGCCCGATCAGGTGGCTAGCGGAATCATCGACGGAATCGAGTGCTTTTTGCTGGTGCGAAGGGAGAGACGGTGACCGGACAGGACCACCCCTCGGCCGGCAGGCTGGGCAATGTGCCGCCCGCTTCCCTCTCGCCCGAGACCATGGCCCTTTTCCGGCAAGCTCAGGCGGCTGCGCGGGCCGGTCACAAGGCTGATGCACGCCGGCTGCTTTGGGCAGCGCTAGCGCTGGCGCCCGACTGCGCCGACCTCTGGATCTGGTTGGCTGGGGTGGCCCCTCTACATCGTGCCAGTCTGGGCTATTTGGCCCGCGCCCTGACGTTGGACCCAGGCAATCCGGTGGCTCGCGCTGGACTGAGATGGACACGGCGGCAGATCGAGGCAACTGTCCCACCTCCCGCGCCTCCCCCGCTCGCCTCGCCGCTGGCACCACCTACCCCGGTTCTCAGGAGACCTGGTCGGCTCTGGCTCTGGGTCGCGGGGACCGCCCTATTCGTGCTGCTCGCGGTGGCGGTAACCGCCCTGTTCCTCTTCCCTGACCTGTCGGCCGCCCGGGCAGCCAGCGAGCGCTCGCCGATCGCCTCATTCGTCGATCCATTGCCCTCACCAATGCCTCCGGCTCTACCCAGCCGCACCGAGGAGTTACCTCCAACCTGGACGATAACGCCCACCCCCAGCCCATCGCCAACCCGGCCGACCAGCACACCGACGCCCACCGAGACCCCGGAGCCGACCGCCACCTCGACACTATTTCCCTCCCCAACGTGGGTTCCAACCGCGCTGCCCTCCCCGATAGCGGCCGGCAGCAACGGCGAACGATGGATCGACGTTGACCTCACCCAACAGTTACTGATCGCCTACGAAGGCGCCACGCCCGTGCGCTGGGTGCGTGTGTCCACCGGTTTGCCGCGAACCCCGACGGTGACCGGACAATACCGAATCTATGTCAAATACGAGTCAGCCCTGATGACCGGCGACGACTATTACCTGCCCAACGTTCCATACACCATGTACTTTTACAAAGGGTATGGGCTGCATGGCACGTACTGGCACAGCAACTTTGGCCGTCCAATGAGCCACGGCTGCGTCAACCTACCCACTCCAGAGGCCGAATGGCTATTCTACTTTGCCAGCGTTGGCACGTTGGTCAACATCCACTACTGAGGGCCATGCCGGCTGGGCGAAACGGGCGCGACGCACCTGCCGCGCGGCCCGAGAAAGAGGAACCGCACCCATGATATGGATCACGCCGTGAAGAAAGAGATTATAGTTTACAGCCGCACCTATGGCTGCCCCTATGTACGCGTCGCTAAACGGGTGTTTGAGCGCTATCAGGTCGAGTATCGCGAGATCATGGTCAACCACGTGCTGCAGGCAAAACAGCGCGTTCGTGATTGGACCGGTTACGAATCCGTGCCCACGATCGTGATAGCAGAACCCGGGAAGGACCTTCCCTATGAGTTGCCGGCGCCGCTGCCCAAGGGCGCTTCACCCAGAGGAGTGAACCGGGGCTCGATGATCACCGAGCCATCCGAAGAGCAATTGACGGACTGGTTGCGCCAACACGGCCTGATTGACTAGGTGCAGGACTGGCCTCCTGGGATCGCCCAGGCTTTCGCGGAAACGCTTTGCGAGGAAGCGACACGGATGCGGGGCGCCGCCAGTCTGTGCCTGGAAGTGGGAACCGGCTCCGGCCGGATGACCAGGCCGTTGCTCGACCAGGGTTTGCGCCTGATCGGCGTCGATCTCTCGATGGCCAAGCTGCGGCGCCTGACACGCGACCCGCTCCCACTAGCCCAAGCCGATGCAATCCGGCTGCCCTTTGCCGACGCCAGTTTTGACGCCCTCATCACCATTCACGTTATGCACCTGATCAATGACGGACACTCTGCGCTAAAAGAATTCCGCCGCGTGCTCGCACCCGGCGGCGTTTACCTCCGGCGCCGAGAGCACTTGGACCCGCTCTGTCCCCGGTTTCAACTGCGCGGCGCATGGCAGTCGCTGCTGGAGGAGAACGGCCTACCTCAGCGGCATGGCGCCAGAGAGGGTGACCGGACCGACATTGTGCTCCAAGAGATGGGCGCCGCCTGCCGGCCGCGCAGGGTGGCGGAGCGCCTGGTCGATACCACTCCGCGTCTGGAAATTGAGCGAATTGCAGACCGCGCCCGACAGGGTGCCTGGCGCGTCCCCACGGCGATGCTGGACCCCCTCATCGCCGCCCTCACCGCCCGGGCGGCCGACCTCCTGGGAGACCTGGACGCCCGAGCAGCATACCGCGAGTCCTTCATACTGCACGTGTGGCGCTTTGACGCGGTGCTATGAGCGACTCACGAACGACCATCAAGGGCAAGACCTTTGGCCGATGGGTATTGGGCGGGCTCACGGCGATCTGGTTCCTCGGGCTCGCGTTGCGGCTGTACCTACTAGTGCGGCCTGGTACCTTTTACGACCGGCTGAACCACCTCTTCCCGGGCCTGTTCTCCTGGGCGGCCGCCATCCTGACGTTTACCCTGGCAGTATTGTGGGCGGGCCTGCTCTGGAGCCAACGCCGGAGCCGAGTGGCGCCAGTGCCTCTCCTGACGCCAGCCGAGATGCTGGAGTTAGACCCAGATCAGTTCGAAAAACACGTGGCGTTGCTGTTCAAGCACAAGGGATTCCAGGTCAACCACCGCGGCCGCAGCGGCGACCACGGAGTCGATCTGGAGGTCTTGGCACCAAGCGGCCGTCTCGGCATCGTGCAGTGCAAGCGGTATCGTTCCACTGTCGGGGAGTTGGTGGTGCGCGACCTGTATGGCACCATGTTGCACGAGGGCGCCGCTCACGCCTATCTCGTGACCGCCGGCGAGATATCCTCCGCCGCGCGTTCCTGGGTTGATGGCAAGCCCATCACCCTCGTGGACGGCGCACGGCTGCACCATCTGATCAAGGAACTGAGCCGCTAACAACCCGTAAGTGGATCGCCGGGCGTCCACAGTAGGCAGGTGAACGCCCGGCGATTTGTGTCAGCCAGTCTCTATTGGTTCTTGCTGATGATCGGCATATAGATCAGGTGCGCCGGCGGTTCTGGCAGCACCGTGATGGACAAGGTGTCGGTCACTGGCGCGGTCATGCCACAATTCCAGACCGCGATTTGCACCACCAGCGTGCCCGTGATCTGGAACGTGTGACTGATCATCAGCGGGTCCTGATCGCTCACCCCAAACACCAGCGCCGAGCCGTCACCCAGGTCGATCGTGTAACTGTAAGGTAAGCTGGCATCATCGGGGATGATGTCGGCGCTAAACTCGACCAGTGTGTCGGTATAGATGTCACCCGTGGTGAGCAGCGTCAAATCCACCCCCGTCACCTCGGTGCACACCGCTGTCTCCTGGATCGTCAATTGAATGGTGTCGGTAACCGGCATCACCATCGCACAGTTCCAGACCTCCAGTTGAACGTCAAAGGTGCCTGTCATTTCGTACGTGTGAAATAGCGCCAACGGATCCAGGCTACTGGTTCCCGTCATCGGGAGGCTACCATCGCCGTAATCGACTGTGTACGTGTACGGCTTGGTGGCGTAATCCGGCGCCAGGTCCACGCTCATCTCCACCGGGGCGCCGGGATAGAGCGCACCCGGCGTGACCAATGCCAAATCGGCCGCGGTCAGCTCGATGCACTGATTGGGTAGCACGGTCACCACGTCGCTAAAGGTGTCGCTGCCGTACCCGTTGGTCGCCGTCAGGGTGACAGTGAACATGCCCTCCGCAGCGTACAGATAGGCGGGGTCGCTGTCAGTCGAGGTGCCCACTCCGTCGCCGAAATCCCAAGCATAGTCCATGGGCATCGTGCCGGTAGAAAGGTTGGCAAAGACAACCGGGTCGCCCAACACCACCGGGCTGTTGCTTTCGAAAGCGGCTGTGGGAGAGACCACGGTGCCACAGGCCGGCCCTCCGCCCGTCAACAGGATGTCATCCAGATGCCACCCATCGGCCGTGACGCTCGAATCGGAATAGAACCGGAACCGAATACGGGCGTTCGCTTGTCCATCCAGCGCCGTCAATGGGATTACCGGATTGGTCCATGACGTGTGTCCATATCCAGCATAGGAAGCGGCCGTGGACCAGGTGGCGCCACCGTTGATCGAATACTCGACGTACCCATAGTCATAGCCCGGCTCTGTGTCATAGATGTGCCAAAAGTCAAGCACGACCCCTTCATAGCCGGTGAGGTCAAGCGCCGGAGAGGTCAGCGAGACGTTGCGATAGTTGCCATAGTTGGTTCCCGGGCTCTCGGTCCAGGAGTGCGTGGGGCTGTGGGCCCCCTCCTCTGTGATGGCCCATGGGGACTGGACAGTCCAGCCAATGTTGCCACTCTCCACATCGTCACTCAGGACTTGGCAAATCGGGAATAGGCCAAAGTCCTGCCTCACGGTGGTATAGTCTGGCGCGACCACACCCGTAACCGTCGAGATCGCATGACCGGCGGCGACGGCGCTCATCTGGTAGGTGCTGCTGACCACCGTCATGCTATAGAATCCCGTCGCCGGGTCGCTGTTCGCCTGAAAGGAACCAGCGGTGACTGTCGCCTCTAGCGGCGCGTTGGTCGAGGCGTCCCGCACATAACCCTCAATCACCGGCGAGACACCGGGTTCCACCACGTAGACAAAAGCGGCCGAGAATGGCCCCCAATCGCCGTTGCTGTTCTGCCCGTGCACGAGCACATAGTGCCGGCCCGGCGCCAGACCCGTGGTGTCGATCGTCGCTTCCACCCCTTCAGTTATCCCACCCCAACTCCCATCGCTGGGTGACATGGACACCCCGGCGCCATCAGCGCCGGGCCCGCCGACAAAGTACTCGGCCGCGACAATTGGCTGGTGTGGATCACTGCCGTATCGAAAGTCATCCACCGTGGCGGAAAGCAGAGTCTGCGCCCCGGGAGCGACCGCGCCGGGCATCATTACCACCGACCCGGCGTCAGGACCATAGGCGGTCATGTAAGGGGTGCGAGCGATCTTGTGGGACCAGAGAAAGGCGGGCTTGTTCTCGGCCCAGAAATTCCGCGAAGCGTTGTTTGTGCCATCGATGCAGTCATAGCTGGGGAAAAAGCCGCCGCAGGCGCCGCCGGAGGAACCCACCTCAAAGGTAAAGCTTGGTATGCCAAACATGCCATACACCCAGTCATCGGTGGCCCCATCGACATCGTACCAGATCGAGCCCGAGGGATCATAGTTGGTAAAGGCGGCTAGCTTGCGGCCGATCGTCTGCAACTGGGCATAGTTTGGCGGGTTGCCATAGCCCTGAAAACCCCAAGGCCAGAGCACCAGGTCGCTGTAGCTGTGCATCGTGATAAAGATGCCCGTGGTATCATCGGGCGCGGCCGGTGGGAGCTGGGTGGGGGTGTTGGGCCCGTTCTGGTCCTGCATCACGACCCCAAAGTGGTTCTGGAAAGCTTGAGTCTCGGGCTCAGAACCCCCGCTCGGACCGCGGTAGGTAGTGGAACACGGATCGCCGCTAGAGCCACCACAGCAGCCCCAGAAAAAGCTGCTATTGCGGTTCAGATCAGTTCCCCAGGATGACGAATAGGAGCACCCATCGTCCCAGTCCATGTTTTTGCGCCGGTCGTTGCTTGTGTTCAGTTCGTTCTGCCAATGTCCGTCCGGATTCTGCACCACCAGCACATAGGCCACGTTGTGATCCACCAGCCAGGTGACGTCCGGATCGACGCCATACCCGCCTTCGCCGTTGTATCCCTCGGTCAGGTACCGGATGTAGCGGATGGCGAGTTCTGTCACCGCCACCTCACGGGCGTGGACGGTGGCAAAGAGGTAAAACGCGGGCTTGTCGTCGATCGCGCCAAAACTCGGGTCCTCGTTGGTGATCCGCAGAACCCAGATGTCACGGTCGTGCTCACCCGGCTGATCCGCCATCCAGGCGTCGCCGATGTCATACAGCTCGGCGAGTTCCGGGTGGTCAGCCGCGACACCCTGCAAGTAATCCACGATATAGCGCCCGTTCGGGTTGACGTAGAAATCATCATAATAATGAAACCGCGGGTCCAGCGGCGCCTGGATGCGAAAGCGGGCCGTCTTGGCCGCATCCACTTGCAGCTCGTAGCCCAAGTCCTCCAACCACAGGTACTCGGCCGGGCTGACGGCTGCTACCACAAAACCCTTGTCGGGGTATGCCTCCCAGATGTCGAGTTCTCCGGCGACCGCGTTTAGGTGGTCCCGGTCTCTCACATAGATTCGGACGACGGCCGGTTCAGAGATGGGGCCATCGTCCGCCAGCCCATCGTCGCGTTCCAGTGAGTAGAACGGCCGCGCCGCTAGGGGCGAGATGGCCAACCAGAGGCTGCCCAGCAGCAGCGGAATCAGCAGCGCAAGCGCCTTGAACGGTTTTCGATGCATGATCAGGTTCTCCTTCACAATCGTGGACAGGTCAATGCAAAACAGCGGCGGTGGAAGCTCGGTACACGAGCGTAATTGTACTCGAGGGCGACAATTTGTCGAATTGAGAGCTCATCGCTGGCCGCCAGCCACCGCTCCCCGAATCAGAACGGCAGCATTGCGCCTGACCAGGGGTGAGTTATACTTGCGCGGTCATTCGCCCGAAACCTGTTGGTCAAGAGACTCTGCGGTATGGTACACCAGTGAAGGAAAGGGACGAGAACAATTATGGGTTCTCGAAAGTGGTTTGGAATCGCCGGACTGGCGGCGGCCAGCGTGGTGCTGCTGGCGATCAAGAGACAGAGCCCGGCCGAACTGGCGCGGGCGATCGTGGCTGGGGCACAGATTCTCTTTTCCCGGATCCGTGACCAGGGCCTGCCGGTGGTTCGCCTGTGGGTACGGGATCATGCGCTGCGCTGGGCGCATGGGATGTCGCCGGCCGATACGAGTCGTGTGACCGCGCAGCTCTTTGTCGGCGGACAGCATTACCGCCACGGCCTGGCCCGCATGGCGACGCTAAACATCACCGCCAGCGTCAGCCTGCGGGAAGAAGCGAACGATGCCGCGCGCGGCGTTGCCCTGGAGCGGCACCTGTGGTTGCCCACCGTGGACGACACGCCGCCATCGCTAGAACAACTCGACGGCGCCGCGCAGTTCATAGGGGATGCGATTGCTCAGGGACGGGCGGTGTACATACACTGCGCCGCCGGGGTGGGACGCGCTCCGACCACGGCCGTCGCCTATCTGGTGAGCGCAGGCCTTGACCCGGAAAAGGCCTGGTCGATGGTGCGCCGAACGCGGCCGTTCATCCGCCCCAAGG
The DNA here is from genome assembly GCA_963695825.1 of uncultured Chloroflexia bacterium. GTDB lineage: Bacteria > Chloroflexota > Anaerolineae > Promineifilales > UBA4811 > CAVOHX01. Next base: position 62,378 of record CAVOHX010000009.1, on the reverse strand, counting down.
CCAGCCAGTTCTCCCAGATCGAGGCCTATTATCAACTGTGTCGCCAACGCCAACTTGGTGGCGGCTAACCCATTACGTTTCTCACATTGACGCTGGAATGGATTTACTGTAGCATAACCTGACAGGGAGAGAGCATGATCGTTGGTCTGGGCAACCCCGTTTACGACTATATCAAAACACCATACATCTCTACCCAGACGCGGGTGCTCTCGGGTTGCTCCACCAACGCCTGCCTGGCCTTGACCAAACTCGGCGAGCCTGCCGCGCTGGTCGGCCGCATCGGACCCGATTATGAGAGCGCGTTTCGCGCCGACATGGATCGGTTCGGGATTGCGTACGAGTTGCTGCCCACAGCCGAGACGGGAGGCTTTGGGCTCGTCTATGATGACACCGGCGATCGGACTCTCGAGGTGCTGGGCATCGCGGACCCCATCGACAGGTTTCCGGAGCGCTTCCGGGAGGCCGACGTTGTCTTTGTGGGACCGATTCTCGGGGAGACGCCTCCAGATTTGGTGACCTCGATTGTGCAAGCGACGGACGCTCCCCTGGTGCTCGACCCACAAGGGTTGATGCGTCGCATCCGGGACGGCCGGATAGAACGATACCGGAACCCTGACTTGATTTCCATCCTCCCGCTCTTTGACGTGGTCAAGCCCAACGAGCAAGAGGCGCTCATTCTAACGGGGGTGAACCCGCGTCACGACGCAGAGGCGGCAGTTAGGAGGCTTTTCGACCTCATGACAGATGGGGAACGCCGCCCCAACCACCCCCCCATCGCCATCGTGACCATCGCCGAGGCGGGGTCGATCATCTACGATGGCGTTCGTTCTTTCCGAATTCCGGCTTACCGGACGACCGCCAAGGATCCGACGGGCGCCGGAGACACCTACGCTGGTGGCTTTATGTACCAGTATTCCCGAACGCCGGAGGATCTTTACCGGGTAGGTTGCGTGGCGTCCGCGGTCGCCTCGGTGATGGTAGAAAACACCGGTCCCGAGTTCCCCCTCACTCTTCCAGAGGCCCTGCGGCGGGCAGAGACGCTGCTGGCGCGGGCCTGACCCATTCTTCAGCCCAGGGAGCAACGGTGCACCAGATCACCAAGGAAAGACCACTATGCTAGCGCGATTCAGATCGGTTTATCAAAAGATCGTCATACCGCTGGGCAGGCTCAGCGTCAGGCTGGGCCTGGGCCCGGACTTTTGGACCTTTTTCAGTGTGTTGCTGAGCCTGGTGAGCGCTTACTTTTTATGGCAAAAGTCCTGGGGCTGGGGCCTGGTGGTGGCGGTCCTGGCCAACGCGGCCGACGCGATGGACGGCGCCACCGCTCGCGCTCGGGGAACCTCCACGCGCTTTGGCACCGTATTGGATCACAACGTTGACCGTTATGTCGAGTTCTTCCTTTTGGGTGGCATCTTGCTCAGCGAGCACGTGCCCGCCTGGCTGGTCTATGTCGCCATGTTTGGCATTGTCATGGCGAGCTATGTGCGCGCCAAGGCTGAATCGGTGGGCGGCCTTGAGAGCTGTGTCGTGGGTTGGGCTGGCCGCGCGGAAAAGCTGCTTCTCCTCTTTATCGGGCTGGGCCTGGAAGGTTGGTTCAAGGTTTCTGGCGCTATTTTCTGGACCATCGCTCTGATCGCTCTTATCTCGCACGTCACCTTTGTCCAACGCCTGGTATACACCAGACAGCAACTGTTACTGGTCGAGTCCAAACCAACCGACCAGTCCGAACCACATTATGTCAAAGGTTAATCATGTCCAAGCGCTTGCGTAAAGTCGAACCCTATTGGTACATCATCCTCGTGATCGCCATTGTCCTCGGCGGGATATACATTCGCCACCTGACCACCCACGAGACGCCCGGGCGGGCGGCGATTACCTTGCCCATAAAGGATTTCCAGATCTACTGGTACGGCATCCTCATCGTCGGCGGTATCATTCTGGGCGCCTATACCGTCACCTTTGAAATCCAACGGCGCGGCCTGGACCCCGATCACGTGTGGGGGGGGCTCATGTGGGCCATCATACTGGCCGTAATCGGCGCCCGCATCTACCACATCCTCACCCCACCGCCCAGCATGTGCGAATCGCTGGGCATTTGCACCGCGCTGGACTATTTCAAGGACCCTGCCAGGCTGATCGACGTTCGCGGCGGGGGGCTGGGTATCTATGGCGCCATCGTCGGCGCCCTGGTGGCGCTTTTCCTCTACGGCCGCCGCTACAAGATGGACTGGCTGGCGTACGCCGACGTCGGCGCCGACGGTCTCGCCTTGGGGCAATTTGTGGGCCGGTGGGGCAACTTTTTCAACCAGGAGCTTTACGGCCGACCGACCGACCTCCCCTGGGCGGTCTATATCCAATACCCGCTTTCCGGATACGCGGACGACCATCTCTTTCACCCGACCTTTTTGTACGAATCCCTGTGGAACCTATTCACCTTCCTGGTTCTCTGGGGGCTGGCCCATCAGTTCCGCGACAAGCTCTTGCGCGGCGAGTTGCTGGGATTCTATCTGATCCTATATCCCATCGGCCACGATTCTCATGGAGACTGTCCGCCTGGACAGCCCCAACATCCTGATCAACGGCCAGGATAGCGGTATCAACATCGCCATGGCGCTGTCGGCGGTAGCGGCCGTTTTGGTCGCTGCCTTTATTGTCGCACGCCGGTGCACGCCAAATCCAAGTGATCGAAACTCGCAACCTCGGTAAATCCTTTGAGGATTTCGCCGCCGTCACTGGCGTGGACCTGACGGTTGGCAAGGGAGAGTTGCTTGCGCTGTTGGGGCCCAACGGCGCCGGCAAGACCACCACCATGCGGATGCTCGCCTGCCTGCTCCGGCCGACGACGGGCTCGGCGTGGATCGCCGGATACAGCGTCGCGGAGCAGTCCATGGAGGTGCGTCGCCAGGTGGGCATCCTGACCGAGCAGCCCGGTCTCTACCTGCGCATGCCGGGTATCGACTATCTCGAGTTTTTTGGGCAACTGCATGGATTGGATGGCAAGGTCACCCGGCCGCGTGCGCTGGCGTGGCTCGAGCGTTTTGACATGGCGGACGCAGCTCACCGGCGCATCGGCGAATACTCCAAGGGCATGCGGCAGAAACTGGCGATCATACGCGCCATGCTGCACGACCCACCGGTGCTGATGATGGATGAACCAACCTCGGCCATGGACCCGCACAGCGCCAAGACGGTGCGGGATGCGGTCAGCCAACTGCGCGATGAGCACCGCACCATCCTGCTTTGTACCCACAACCTGGCAGAGGCCGAAGCGCTGGCCGATCGCATTGCCATCATCCGACGGGGCCACATCATCGCCCGGGCGCGCCGGAGGACCTCAAGCGCCAGTTGCTGGGCGACCCGATCATGGAAGCCCGCCTGGTCCAGTCCTTCGACGGCCTCAAGCCTGACCTGGATGGTGTCATCACCGTTGAGGAATATGGGGACAACTGGTTCCGCTACCGCACGGCCAAGCCAGGAGATCACCAACCCGGTGGTCCTGCAGCGGTTGGCCGCCCTCGGCCTGGAGGTAGTGACCCTCAGCCAGGTCCCCCAGAGCCTGGAGGAGGTCTATTTGAGGGTCGTGGACAACCCAACCGCAACGGTGGAGTCATGAGCTTGCGCACCGCGATTCAACCCGCCTGGATCATAGCCCGCCGCGAGATGCTGGATACGTTGCGCGACTGGCGTCAGATGGTGCCGACTGTATTGCTGGCGCTCGGTTTCCCGGTGTTGATGGATTTTAGCGCCCAGCAAGCGCTAGAGTTTGTCGCCCAATACGGCGGCACCGTCATGGGCGATCGATTCATCCCGTTTCTCCTGCTCATGGTGGGCTTTTTTCCCGTTTCTGCTTCGCTCTACTCCGCCCTCGGCGCCTTTGCGGGCGAAAAGGAGGGCAAGAGCCTGGAGCCTTTGCTGGTGACGCCGCTCGCCGATTGGCAATTGTATCTGGGCAAGTTCGTAGGGGTGATCGTTCCACCGCTGATGGCTGCCTACCTGGGCATGAGCATCTATTCTGTTGGCCTGATTGTGCTGGCGGATTGGCGGATCCCCGCCAGTATGCTGGTGTTGGTATACGTCCTGGCTACGGTGCAAGCTGCGGTGATGGTTGCCGTGGCGGTGGTCATCTCTAGCCAGACAACCAGTGTACGAGCGGCCGGTATGTTGGCCAGCTTTATCATCCTGCCGATCGGCGGGCTCATTCTGGCGGAAAGCTTTGTCATTATCTCTAGCACCCCCGAGTGGCTCTGGGGATTTGTGATCGCGCTGCTGTTGGTCGCAGCGCTCTTTGTGCGCATGGGGATTCACCTGTTTGACCGCGAGGAACTACTGATCCGTGAGATCGACCAACTCGATCTAAGGAAGGGATGGCGCATCTTCAGGCAGCGCCTGACCGCCGGGGCCGCCGGGCGTTTTGGGTGGTACCGCTTGACGCTGCAAAGAGTCGCGGCCTGGCGTCTTCCCTTGCTATTGATGCTCGGGGTCTGGGCGGCAGCTCTACTGGTGGGCTATACCCAGGCCGAGCATTTCCCGTTTCCGGAAATGCTTCTGGAGGACCTCCCGGCCGCGATGTCGAGCAACCTGTCGCTGCTGCAATTGGGGGGCGCCGGCCGTCGTCCGGCCACCGGAGCGATGTCGCTGTTGATCGTCTATCAGAACGTCGCGCGCACTGCTTATTCAAGCCGTGCTGGGGGTCTTTACCTTTGGGGTCGCGGCCGTGATGGTGTTCATGCTGCCGTGGGGGTTGATCGGTTACATAGCCGGGCAATTCGCCCTGGGCGGTTCAAGTCCGTTGGCCATGATCCCATTCGTGCTCCCCCACGCGATCCTCGAGTTGCCTGCTCTCGTGTTGGCCTCGACAGCGATCTTTCATTGGGGCGCAACGACGGTTGCCCCGCCTCCAGGCCGGGGCTTGATAGACGTGTGGATCGAGGCAGCGGCCCATTTTTGCCGAATCTTTGCCGGCCTCACACTCCCCCTACTGCTGATCGCCTCGCTGGTAGAGACGTTTCTCACCCCCAACGTGGTGGCCTGGTTCTTCAGGTAGACCAGGGACCTACTCTTCCTCTCTCGCCGCCCCCACGGGCTCGCAGGTTGCGTGCAGGAAACCAAACCCGCCGCGGGCCGGCATCAGCTCCATCACCTCGATGATGCGAAATCGTACCCCCCCGAATGTCACCTCATCGCCCACTTGAGGCAATCTGTCCGAATCCAGGATTGCGCCGGGGTGCGAGCCGCCACGCACCACGTAACTGATCTTGTAAATCATGACGCCTCCCGAGCCTACATGGTCGCCAGGTTACGATGCCGCAGCTTGAACGACAGGTCGGCCGCCAGATTGCGCATCACCACGTATCCAATATGATGGTCCCGCTCGCAGAGCGCGGTAAAGTCAGCTTCTTTGATCACCTGGACCTGGGTCGAGGCGGCAGCCCGCGCCGTTGCCGATCGATAGCCAAAATCCAGCAGGGACATCTCGCCCAGGATCTGTCCCTTGCCCAGGACAACGAGTATCTCCGGCTTGGGTCCCATCACCACGATCTCGACCTGCCCTTCCTGGATGATAAAGATCTCGTCGCCCGTGTCCCCCTGCCGAATAATGATGCTCCCGGCATCAAAAGATCGTTCGACACAGGTAGAGACTACCGCTTCCAGTTCGCCATCAGAAAGACCTGAAAAGAGAGCCGACTCTCTCAAGAGCTTATTCACCGACATGTGGGCCTCCTTGGAAATCTCGATGACATTTTACACCGGATTATGTCGTTTGGTCAAGTGATCAACGGCCACCAGCCAACATGTCGTTCTGTGGTAGAATTGCCCCCATGGACAGTGACTCTTCCTCTCAGCGCTCTCTGCGGCCGATCCCGGTCCGGCCGGCCGTGCTACTCGGCCTCTTGCTCCTGTTGACAGACGTGGTCACCAAGGCGCTTGCCAGCGCTCGTCTGCCCGAGGAGACGATGGTTAGCACCCCTTTGCCCTTTTTCTCATGGCGGCTCACCTACAACACGGGCTCCCACTATCTCTTTGGCGCCATCGGAGAGTGGTTGCCCTACCGCCTGGTGATGGGCGTCGCCGGGCTGGCGGTGATTGGCCTCATCGTCTACCTGGCGCGAGAAGTGGGCCGCATGCCTTCCTCAGCAGGGCGCACCGTTCACTGGTTGCTCGTCGCCGCGCTGATCGGCGCGTTGGGAAACGCTGTAGAGGTAGTGCTGGTGGGACATGCGACGGACTTTTTCATGATCCACCCCTTTCCCTGGCCCGCCAACCTGTGCGACCAGTTTGTCAACCTGTCCGTCTTTATTCTTTTGCCACTGTCCTTTTGGACAGGCTGGCGGGAAGACAGAAATCGCGAGCCGGCCGAAACATCCCCCGAAGCAGACCCAGAAGTCACTCTCTAGAGGGCGGCTCCTGCAAGGTCGCCAGCACCTGAGTGGCAATCTCCACAGATCGCTCGTCGGCAAGGCCTAGCGCCAGAGAGTGCTCCAGGTCTTCCTGCGCCTCATCGAGGTGATCCATCTCCAAGTGAACCAGTCCTCGCACGTAATGCGCAAACGGCTCTTTTGGATCCGCTGCCACCGCTCGATCCAATTCGGTCAGCGCCGTATGGGGCTGACCCAGCAACATGTAAATGCGCCCCCGGCCGGTATAGGCGATAGCCAGGTAATCCGATTGCGGCCGGTGGTCGATGACCGTCTCGAAATCGCGGTTCGCCGCGTCCAGTTCCTCGACCTGAAGGTAAGCCTCCGCGCGGTAAAGGTACGCGGGCCAGGCCATGGGATCCTGCTCGATCGCCTGGGTGAAAGCGCGTATCGCCTCTTCCCACTCCCCTGCCTCTAATAGAATCCTGGCCTTGATAGCGAAAGCCGGCCGCCGTTCTCCCCTCGCGCAAATTCCCCAGCCAGGTCAGCCCGGCCGCCAACGCAATCACCAGCGGCACGATCCACCATCTCTGGGCGAGCGAATTGTCGTCCCGAACGTGCGCAGGCCCCTCGGGTCCGGGGGGTGTCAACCTGTACCGTGGCGACCATACCCAACCGAGGCCAAAACCCACCACCAGCCCGCCCAGGTGCGCCCAGTTGTCGATGTTGGCGGCCGAATAGCCAATCACCAGGTTAATAATGATCGCAGTGACCAAGTTGTTCAGCCGCCGCTTGCCCAACCCGCCCAGGACCCGCCGTTCGTGCAGGTAAAAGGCGCTCAACGCCCCCGCCAGCCCAAAGATGGCGCCGCTGGCGCCGGCCGCCAGCGACGAATCAAACAAATAGCTGGTAACGCTGCCCAACAGGCCGCTCAGCAGGTAAATGACCACAAAACGCTCTCGGCCGAAAAAGCGTTCTGCTTCAGACCCCAGCGCATACAGGGCATAGCTGTTAAAAGCCAGATGAAGCATCCCGATGTGCAGAAACATCGTGGTAAAGAGTCGCCAGTATTCACCCTGGAGTATCGCCGGTCCATACTTGGCCCCAAACTGCAACAGCACATTGGGGTCCGTTGAGCCGCCAGCGGCTGACATGACGAGCCAGACCAGGACGTTGAGCGCCAACAGACCAAAAGTTATCCATGTCTGACCACGCAACACCGGCAGCGCCAGGTAAAGCGGCTGCGGGGCCGCTACCGCGTCCACCAAGGGCGCTAGCGCCGCTCCACAGACCCGGCAGGATGTTTCCCCCGCGTGTGGCGGCGCGCCGCACTTGGGGCATGACCTCGCTCGCTCTGATAGGTTCTCCATCGTCATCATGACAGTCAAAGGGGGCGACCAGGTAGGTCGCCCCCTCGTGGTTGCATCCGATTGTACCCTCTTGCGCTAGTCTTGTACAGACCGCGTCGCCAGGTCGGCGCCCGGCCGTAACTCTAACTCATAGCTCGCGTATCGGCGCTGCACGTACATGCCGGCCCGTTCGTAGAGCCGGGTCGCACCGGTGAGGCTGTCAGCGTCCACACCGAGGGCCACCCTGCGCTGGCCACGGCGATAGAACTCACCGAAACTGTGCTGCAACAGAGCCAACGCCAGGCCGCGTCGGCGCCACGGCCGGCGTACACCCAACGTGTTAACCCACCCCGAATCAGGATCCTCGGTCGATTTGGGATTGCATAGCGAGACGCCGGCGATTTCACCGCCATCGGTCGCCACGAACCACAGCGACGGATCGAAATCCGGATCGTTGTCCATCCAGTGTAGCCACCCCTTCAGCTCTTCCTCGAATGGGCTTTCCACATGGCCCCAATGATCTTGGAACGCATCGCGCACGGCGCGAACCACTGCGGGCTCTTCCTGTCCGCGTCTAAACAGCCGGATGCTGATTCCATTCGGCACTCTCGGCTCGGGCGGGGGCGACTCCATTTCGATCACCATCCGGTTAAAAAAGCGCACCCGCCGGTATCCTTGCTGCCGGAGCAGCCTCTGCGAATCGAGATCGCTGTTCAGTACACTCTGCAAGAGCACAACCCGGGCCTCCATAGGCGCTCTGGTAACCGACTGTCGCCCTCGCCCTGCGACCCAGTTGCTGAGCACCGTGCCAATGCCGCGCCCCTTGAACCGGGGATGCACCCGTCCCATACCGTACATCCGCACGTGCGGCTCTGGGTCCCAGACATCCACATAAGCCACCATATCGCCGCCGGGAGCAATCACTATCCGCGCATCGTCCTCTAGCACAAAGTGAGGGTGCTGCCAGTCGATTCGCAATTCGTGCTCTTCCCACGGACGGCTTGCCCGTGTACTCTATCGCTGACGCGTTCAGCACTTTTGTCACGCCGGCGGCATCCTCCAGGGTTGCTGGGCGGACGTCAAAGCCTGCCGGCAGCATATTCCACATATTCTCGGCAAACATCTCTATATCCCTGTCGATCTGCTATCTCTACTTGATCCTGGGCAGCGTGGCTGCCCGTCTCGGGTCTCGCTCTGCGCTCTCGGACCGACGGATCCACACAGTGCCCGGTTGTGTGGGGCAGGCACTACGCCCGCCCCACCGCTTGGGCCGTGACCGGCGCCTCCGCCGGCTCTTTGCTCACCTCGGCCGACTCGGAGATGAGTTTCTCCATCCGGCGTTGGCGCTCGCGATCTCGCTCCTCGCGGAACTGGCGCGTGTACAGCGCGAAATAGTGACCGCGAGCTCGAATCAACTCGGCGTGGGAGCCCTGTTCCGTTATGCGGCCGTCCTCGATCACCAGGATGCGGTCAGCCCGCTTGATGGTCGAGAGCCGGTGCGCAATGACAAAGCTGGTACGCCCTTTCATTAGGGCCTCCATTCCCTGTTGGATCAGCGCCTCGGTCAGCGTGTCCACCGAGCTGGTCGCTTCGTCCATGACAAAGATCTCGGGGTCGGCCAGCACGGCTCGCGCCAGGCTGACCAACTGCTTTTGGCCCACCGACAACCGGTTGCCGCCTTCGCCCACTTCTTCGTCATAGCCCTTTTCCATCCTGGCGACAAAGGCATGTGCGCGGGCGAGGCGGGCGGCCGCCTCGACCTCCTCGTCAGTCGACTCCAGCTTGCCGTAACGAATGTTATCCCGGACCGTGCCGGAAAAGAGGTGCGGCGTCTGCAACACCATTCCAATCCTGGACTGGATAGCATGCAGCGACAGCTCGGTGTAATCCCGGCCGCCGATCCGGATCACCCCGCTCTTGGGCTCGTAGAACCGACCGATTAGATTAATGATGGTGGACTTGCCGCCGCCCGTGGGGCCAACCAGGGCGATCGTCTCGCCCTGCCGGACCCGCAAGGTCAGGTCGGTCAGCACTGGTTTGTCCTCCTCATAGTAAAACACAACCTGGTCGAACTCGATGTCGCCGCTGATAGAGCCTGGGTCTACCGCCCCTGGGCGGTCCGCCACATCGGGCACCGCGTCGATCAGCGAAAAGACCCGCTCGGCCGACGAGATGGCCTCTTGCATCGAGGCCCAGACCCGCGCCATATCTTGGATCGGCCACATCATAAAGGCAATGTACGAGACAAAGGCCTGGATGCCGCCTATGGTCATAGTACCAGCCTGAGTCTGGAGCCCGCCATAATAAGCGACCGTTCCGAGTCCGAGCGCCCCGATAATCTGGACCGTTGGCAAAAAGAGCGCCGACCACCAAGCTGCCCGGTATGAAGCGCGATACATCCTGGAGGAAAGCTCTCCAAACTCGGACAGGTTCTGTTCCTCCCGTCGCAGCGCCTTGACCACCCGCACCCCGGTGATGTTCTCGTTATAGGCGCCGGTCAGTTTCGAGTTCTGCTTGCGGACCTTTCGAAAGTGCACGATGATCCGCTTTTGAAACTGCACCGCCACCAGGAACATCACCGGCAGCAGGGCCATGACCGTCAGCGCGAGCCTCCAGTTGATCAGCGACATAAAGATGAGGGCGGCGGTGACGTTCATGATAGCCCAGGTAACGTCAAGCGTACCCCAGGTCACCAATTCCGATATCTTGCCCGAGTCCGACGTCACTCGCGACATGATCCACCCAACCGGCGTGCGATCATAGTACGAGAACGAGAGCTCTTGCAGATTGTCAAACATTTTTTTGCGCAGGTCGAAATGGATCCGCTCGCCAAGCACCCCTGCCAGGTAGATGAAACCAAAGACAGCCATTGCCTGGACCAGCGCCATGCCGCCATAAACGACCAGCAACTCGACCAGCCGGGCTTGATTGCCAGCCACGATACCCTCGTCGATGATCAGCTTGCTAACGTAAGTAAAGACCGAGTCCTGGACCGACACCACGGCAATGAGGGCCAGAAAACCTGCCACCCAGCGCCAATGCGGCCGGCCCTGCGCCAGGATCCGCAACACGGTCTTGCCGTTGAACTTGGTCGTGAATTCTTCTTCTTCAAATCGTATCTCTGACATTGCTAACTCCTTGGGATCGGGTTTCGCGATCCGATGTTAACCCCGGCCGTTCTCGCCAGCGGCGCGGCCGTTCCCATTGTCGTCCAGAAACACCTCGTCAAGGTCATGCTCCACCTCTTGATCGATACGAGCCTGAAGCTCGTAGATGCGCTTGTACAGCCCGTCTTGCTGCAGTAACTCGCGGTGCGAGCCCTGCTGCACGATCCGGCCGCGGTCCAGCACCAGAATCTTGTCTGCCCGCATCACCGTCTGAATACGGTGGGCGATGATGAAACTGGTTCTGCCTTCCATCAATCGCTCGAGCGCCGACTGGATGACGGCCTCGGTCTCGGTATCCACCGACGAGGTCGAGTCATCCAATATCAGAATTCCCGGGTCCTTGAGCAACGTTCGCGCAATAGCGACGCGTTGTTTCTGCCCGCCCGACAAGGTCACACCCTTTTCGCCCACCAGCGTGTCGTACCCATCCGGGAATGAGAGTATCACGTCGTGAATGGCGGCCGCCCGCGCGGCCTCCTCAATCTCCTCGTCGTTTACCTGTCGTCCCACGCCAAAGGCAATGTTCTCGCGCATCGTGCGCGAGAACAGGAACGGCTCCTGCTCTACAATCCCAATCTGTTGTCGCAGCCAGCCTTTGGGATAGTCAACCAGCTCTCGTCCATCGAGCAAGAGGCTACCGCAGTTGTACTCGTAGAACCGCGGCAGCAGGTTCACCAGGCTGGACTTGCCCGACCCGGTTGGTCCAAGCAGAGCTATCGCTTGCCCGGGTTCGCACTGGAAGGTGATGTGATCCAGCACGTGATCGCCGTCACGGTATTCGAAACAGACGTCGTCAAACTCTACCTTGCCGCGCAGCCGGCCGTTGTGACGACCGGCGACCAGGTCCTCTCGCTCCTCGGCGAGAACGTCTGCCACCCGGCCGTAGGAGACCAGGGCCGATGATGCCTGGACGATGATCCGACCCATGTTCCGCATCGGCCAGACGATCCACATGATCATCCCTGCTACCGCCAGGTAGGTTCCCACCGATATGGTACCCTCGATGGCTGCCCGTGCGCCCAAGTAATAGACCAGCAACGTTTGGGTCACACACAGCACGTCAGAGATGGGCCAGTAGAGCGAGTGCATCAGCAGCAACTTGCGGCCGCGCTGGTACTTTTCCCAGTTGTCCTGCTCAAACTTGTCGCGCTCAAAGGCCTGGCGGGCAAAAGCTCGCACGACCCTCACACCGCTCAGATTCTCCTGCAGCGTGGCGGATAGCTTGGCCTCCTGCTCCTGGTAATGCTCGTACGCCTTGGATACTCGCTTGAAGAACCAGAACGAGAGCGCGATAATCGGCGGCATGATCGCCACCGAATAGAGCCCCAGCCTGCTGTTGAGGCTCAGCAGCGCCACCAGGTTAAAGATGAACAACGCCACAATGCGCCCCACCTCGACCGCCTGCTCTGAATAGAACCGGCGCATGGCATCCACGTCCGAGGTTACCCGCTCGATCTGCTCTCCAGTGCGGGTCTTGTCGTGATAGACGAATGGCAGCCGCTGCAAGTGATCGTATAAATAGTCCCGCAGACGGCGTGTGATACCCTCGGCCGACTGGGCCGCCAGCTTGCCGCGCAGAAACGTCGCGCCACCTTCGACCATGGCTAGACCGACAAAACCCAATGCCAGTAGCCATAGCCTGTCCAGGTGCAATCCCTGCTCCAGTATGTCATCAACCAGATAGCGCAAAAGCAAAAAGGTGCTCGTCCTGGCAATCGCCGCCACGGCGATGCTAAGAACCGCGCCGACGTAAGGCAGCCGATACCCCGTCATCATCCGCCACAGACCCACCAGCCGGTTCGCAGACACTGCGTTTTTAAGATCGTATGTTGCGCTTGTCGTCTTCATGAAATCCATCCGTGTCTCATATCCATCTGCCAATTACTCGTAGCTGTGCACAACATCCCACACCCTCTGAAATCCATCCTGCTGCATCCCTTGGCGCCCGACCCCAACTTGACTGAAATGAAAGAGCCGCGGGCGACAGCCGCGGCTCTGCGAGGGATAAAAAAACCGCGGCGCTGAGTGCGCCGCGGTTAGCGATTTCCAAATTGTCTTGGAGCTACTTACCAACAGGCGCAATGCGTCCTGGGAATGGGACGCTGCCATTTCCAGAGATCCTGATCCTCACCATATTAGTAGCACCTGCTCCTTTCAACACTTCTGCTCCCATGTTGGAGCCGTCATATTCTACCGCACAATGGGCGTTTGTCAACCGTTTTTCGGCAGTTTCCGTGCAATTGCACGACTTGCCGCCAGGAGCGGCTGCGGTTACAATCGTCCGCGATGGACAAGCCCACCTTGAGGCAGAAACTGATCCGTGACCGGCTGGCGCTGTCGGCCGATGAGACTTGCGCGGCAAGCGCCGCCGTCTGTCGCCACCTGGCGACGTGGTCCGTATTCGCAAATGCGCAGACAGTGCTTGCATATCTGGCGTTTGGAAACGAGATCACCCTCCAACAACTGATCGACGATCACCCCGAAAAAACCTGGGCGGTGCCGCGCACCCTGAGGCGTGGACGGTTGAGCATTCGCGTATACCAGCCGGACCATCTGGTGCGCCACCCCTGGGGAATGCTAGAGCCAGCGCCCGACGCCCCCGAGGTGCCACTGCATACCATAGATCTGGTGCTGGTGCCGGGGGTCGGCTTTGACCATCAGGGCGGCCGGATGGGTTTCGGCGGAGGCTATTACGATCGGTTGTTGCCCCAACTGGACGCGGTCAGGATAGGCATCGGATATCCGATGCACCGCAACCTGCAAATACCGTGCGACGAACACGACTGCCGCATGGACTGGGTGGCGCAGCCGGACGGCATCATCCGCGCACATGCGGATTAGGCCAGAACGCCTTACCCAATCCGGATGCCTGAGCTGACAAAGCAACAGCCCCGCTGCCGGGTCTGTGCGGGGCTGTGTCCAGTTGCACTTGTCAGCGCGACTATTCAGGGGGTGAATAGCCACTCGTCAATGTCAGCCAGTTTGACGGGAGGGTTGATCTTACGAGCTGCTAACAAGTGGCCGCTTACCTGGAGGCAAGCGACTTTTTTTGCCCCGTTGTCGGGGCTTGTTAAGGGGCCAGTTGCTCACTATGATATCCGAATGTGGCCCTGGCGCCGTAAACAAGCCGTAAAATCGGCTCAGTCATCGGAAAGCTGGAGCACCGCCATAAACGCCTCTTGCGGTATCCGGACGCTGCCAACCATCTTGATCCGCTTTTTGCCCGCCTTTTGCTTTTCCAGCAACTTGCGCTTGCGCGGTCACGTCCCCGCCGTAGCACTTGGCGAGCACGTCCTTGCGCACGGCCTTGACGTTGGCGCGCGACGATGACCCGTTTGCCCACCGCGGCCTGGATGGGCACCTGGAACTGCTGGCGGGGGATGACTTCCTTGAGCCGGGTGACCAGGCCTGGCCCCTGATGTAGGCTTGCTCTCGTGGACGATGATCGACAGGGCGTCCACCGGCTGCTGGTTGACCAGCACGTCCAGCTTGACCAGGTTGTCGGGCCCGTACTCGGCAAAGTCATAGTCCAGCGAAGCATAGCCGCGGGTCGTTCGACTTGAGCTTGTCAAAAAAGTCGACCACCATCTCGGTCAGCGGGATGTCGAAATGTGAGCACGCACCCGCCTCGGGTACGGGTACTCCTGCTCCGTAAAGATGCCGCGCCGGCGCGTGGCCAGCTCCATCACCGGGCCGATAATAGGTCGTCCGGAGTAAAGACGTGAATGTGCATCCACGGCTCGCGCGATCTCGTCGATCGCGTCCTCGTCGGGCAGATCGGCCGGATTGTAGATGGTCACCGTTCTCGCCGTTGTCTTGAGCCGCACCTGGTACTCGCACGCTGGGCGCGGTGGCGATAATGTCCAGCTCGTACTCGCGTTCCAGCCGTTCCTGCACGATCTCCATGTGAAAGAGGCCCAAAAAGCCGCAGCGAAAGCCAAAGTCGAGCGCCTCCGAGGTCTCGGGCTCGTAAACCAGGGCGGCGTCGTTGAGTTGCAGCTTTTCCAGCGCGTCGCGCAGCACCGCATAGTCCTCCCCCTCGGTGGGATAAATGCCGGCAAACACCATCGGTTTGGCCGGGCGATAGCCGGGCAGCGGCTCGCCTCTTGGCCGCGCTGACCGTGGCGGGTCAGGGTGTCGCCCACCGCGGCACTCGCGTACCGTCTTGAGGCCGGTGGCCACATAGCCCACCTCGCCTGCCGCCAGCCCTTTGACCGGCGTCATGCCGGGTGCAAAAATGCCCACCTCGATCGGGTCTACGCGCACCCCGTTGGACAGCAGCCGGAGATCGCATTGTCGCGGTCCAACTCGCCATCGACCAGCCGGACGTAGGCCATCGACCCCCTTGTAGGAGTCATAGTGGGAATCAAAGATCAGCGCGCGCAGCGGCCCCTCGACGTCCCCTGGGGCGGAGGGACCTGCTTGACGATCGCTTCCAGCACCTGGTCGTACGTTGGTGCCCTCTTTGGCCGAGACCCGGAGCGTATCCTCTGCGGCGAACCCCAAGAGGTCCGCAAATCTCCTGAGCCACCTCGTCCGGCGGGCGGCCGAGGCGAGGTCGATCTTGTTGATCACGGGGACGATGGCCAGGTCGTGCGTCCAGCGCCGGTAGAGGTTGGCCAGCGTCTGGGCCTCGATGCCCTGCGAGGCGTCCACCACCAGCACCGCGCCCTCGCAGGCGTCCAGCGCCCGGCTGACCTCGTAGCTGAAAGTCGACGTGGCCCGGCGTGTCGATCAGGTTGAGCTCGTACGTCTCGCCATCCGGCGCCGTGTAGGCCATGCGCACCGCGCTGGCCTTGATGGTCACCCCCTTTTCGCGCTCCAGGTCCATCGTGTCCAGCACCTGGAGACTCATCTCGCGCGGTGATATCGTGCCGGTTACGCTCCAGCAGGCGGTCGGCCAGCGTCGACTTGCCGTGGTCAATGTGGGCAATGATGCAGAAATTGCGAATTTGACTTGTTTCCATAGAGTTATCCTTGATCTTTCTCTGCTCCGGGGGACGGTCTTGTCGCCGGCTCGCCGCTGCCCTCCGCATCAGGGAAATCGCCAAGCGCCTGGCTGATCATCTCGTCCAGTGAGGGGCCAGCGCCCTCCGGCTTGAGCCAAACCAGGAACTCGACGTTGCCGGCCGGTCCCTGCAGCGGAGAACGAATCAGGCCCAGGGGAGCCAGTCCGTTGGTCGCCGCCCAGGTGAGCAATTCGTCCAGCACCTCCCGGTGAACGGCCGGATCGCGCACCACCCCGCCCTTGCCAACCTGCCGTCGCCCGGCCTCAAACTGCGGCTTGATCAGCGCCACAATCTCGCCATCGTGCACCAGCCAGCGTCGCATGACCGGCAGCAGCAGCTTGAGCGAGATAAAGGACGCGTCCACCACCGCCAGGTCTGCCATCTCGGGTAGGGTTTCCAAGTAGCGTGCGTTCGTGCGCTCCACCACCACCACCCGCTCATCCTGGCGCAGATTCCAGTCCAACTGCCCATAGCCGACGTCGATCGCATATACCCGCGCCGCACCGCGCTGCAGCAGGCAATCGGTAAAGCCGCCCGTTGAGGCGCCGACGTCAGCCGCTATGGCGCCGGCGACTCGCACTGGAAAACCGTCCAACGCTGCTTCCAGTTTGAGCCCGCCGCGGCTTACATAAGGCGGGCTTTCTTCCAGAACCAACGCCGCCTCTGCCGGGACCCGGGCGCCGGGCTTGTCAACCACCTGCCCATCTACGCAAACCTTGCCAGCCATGATCAGCCGCCTTCCTACCTCGCGGCTGGCAACCAGTCCACGGCCGAACAACAATCGATCCAGGCGCTCTTTCATCAGCTCGACCGCCGTTGCCTGCACCATTTGTTCCCAATACCCCAGCGTGTCGGACAGAGTCTGCGGTAGGCCTAAAAGCGGTGACCAACCTGTGTCCGCAACCAGGCGAGCGTAACTGCCCAGCAAAACCGGCATCCTGCCCGGCCGCATTCGCTGCGGGTCAGGTTCAACCCGAATCTCGCATCCCGCCAACGCCAACAGCCCGTCCAGAATCTCCTGGATCGCGTGCGCCTTTCCGGAACAAATGTGGTACACGCGGCCCGGCGTTCCCCGCTCCGCCAAAGCCAGATACGCGCCGCGCCACGTCTCGCACGTCGGTGAAATCCCGACGCGAGCTCAGGTTGCCCACCCGCATGACAGGCTCTCGATGCCCCAACATGATAGCGGCGATCTGGCTGGCGAAATCGGGCACCACAAACCCCGGCCGTTGCCGCGGACCAATGTGGTTAAACGGCCGTGCCTCGATGACCGGCACCCCGTAGGTCTCGTAATACGCCTGTCCGAGATAGTGACATGCCACCTTACTCACCGCGTAGGTATCCACCGGGGCCAGGGAGGTCTCCTCGGTGACCGGCAGATCAATCTCGGAGAGATACCCATAGACCGTAGCCGAGGTAACGATCACCGTGCGCGGCGGCGCCCCTCCGCCGCCCCCCAGCCTGGAAGCCTCTAGCACGTTGGTCGCGCCCTTGACGTTGACGTCAATCGTAAGCCCCGGATTGTGGTACGAGTCTCCCACGTCAGCCTGTCCCGCCAGGTGAAACACCCACTCTGGGCGAGCCTGCTCGAACGCCTGCAGAACGTCCGCGCGGCTGGTCACGTCACAGGCGATCAACCTTATCCTGTCCTGGATAGCCGATAGGTTGACCAGAGCCTCTCCCGGCAATCGGGTGCCACAGACCTCGTGCCCGGACGAAACCAGCTCCTCGGCCAGATATGACCCGGCAAAACCGGCGATCCCGGTTACCAATACACGCATTGTCGTGCTCCTTGACCAGCCTGGTCGGCGGGCGCGCACGCCGCAGCGCCGACATTTCAAATCTCGCGGAACGATTATACCGCTGTTCGGCGGCCTTGTCATTGACGCCCGGCCGGCCAATCCGTATAATGGACAATCGACAGGGGGAGAGCAGGACCACCCCGGGTGCACCTGCTCTCACGCTGGCACAATAGACTCGGCCTGACCAGGACACGCTCAATGCTCATCGCACTCTTGAAAACGCTGCGTCCCAAACAGTGGACCAAAAATATCTTTTTCGTCGCTGCTCTGGTGTTTGATGCCAAGCTCTTTAACCTTGACTACCTGTTGCCCTCAATTGCCGGCCTGGTCCTCTTGTGCCTGACGACGGGGACGGTCTACTTGATCAACGACCTGGTGGACCTTGAAAAGGACAAATTGCATCCCGTCAAGCGACAACGGCCGCTGCCGTCGGGACAGCTGACCCGGCCGGTGGCGATCGCGGCCGCCATCCTGCTGTTTCTCATCGCGCACCCACTCGCCTATCTGCTCAACCCCGGTTTCGGGCTCATCTTGAGCGGGTATCTGGCGTTGCAAATCCTCTACTCCTTTTGGCTCAAGAACATTGTGCTCATCGACGCGCTGACCATCGCGGCCGGCTTTGTACTGCGAGTCGGCGCTGGCGTGGTCATGGTTGACGTCGAACGATTTTCCCCCTGGCTCTATGTCTGCATGACCTTTCTGGCTCTGTTTTTGGGCTTTGGCAAACGCCGTCACGAGCTTACCCTGCTCAAAGAGAACGCCAACCACCACCGCGCCATCTTGAACGAGTACTCGCTGCCGCTACTCGACCAGATCATCAGCATCGTCCTGGCTGGCACCATCATCTCGTACGCATTGTACACCTTCTCGGCCGAGGGGCTGCCGGAAAGCCACCTGATGATGCTGACCATCCCATACGTCGTGTACGGCATCTTTCGCTACCTGTACCTGATCCACGTCCGGGACCAGGGCGGTGCGCCGGAAGAGATCCTACTGGGCGACATCCCCTTTCTCATCAACGCGGTCTTGTGGGGCATCACCATCGTGTTGATCTTTTACCTGCCATGATTGCATCGCCGCAGGGCGCCAGCGCATCGGCACCAGGCAAGGTCATCCTGTTCGGCGAACATGCCGTGGTCTACGGCCGCCCGGCAATCGCCGTGCCGGTCTCCCAGGTGCAGGCACAGGCGACCGTGTCGCCTCAGGACAGCGACCTGACGATCGAGGCCCTCGAGTTGGGACGCACCTTTACGCTGGGGGATGCCCCGGAGAGCGATCCGCTAGCCGCCGCCGTCCAGATCACCCTCGCACACCTGGGCGCCCCCCCACCCGCAGCCAAGCTCACCGTCCACTCGACCATTCCCATAGCAAGCGGTTTGGGTTCCGGCGCGGCCGTGACCGTCGCCATCGTGCGCGCCCTGTCCGGTTTTCTGGGCGTCACCCTCGAGACGCCCATCGTATCTCGACTCGCCTTTGAAATCGAAAAGATCCATCACGGCACACCCAGCGGCATTGACAACTCGGTCGTCGCCTTTTGCCGGCCGGTCTATTTCGTGCGCAGTCAACCGATTGAGACAGTGTCAATACCCACGCCGTTTCGTCTCTTGATCGCCGACACCGGCGTGGCCAGTCCCACCAGGGAGACAGTCGGTGACGTGAGGCTCGCCTGGCAGGCAAATCCCCAACCCCATGAAGCCCTCTTTGATCAGATCGGGCAGTTGGCGGACAGCGCCCGGCAAGCGATCGAGCGCGGCAAGACCAAAGAGTTGGGAGCACTGATGAATGAGAATCACCTCCTGCTGGCGCGGCTGGGGGTTTCGTCACCGCTGCTAGAGCGACTGATCGGGGTGGCGCTGACCGCTGGGGCACGGGGGGCCAAGCTCTCTGGCGGCGGCCGGGGAGGCAACCTGATAGCCATAGCCCCGCCCGACGTCGAGAAGAACGTGATCGAGGCCCTCATCAGCGCGGGCGCCGTGCGAGTCATTGCCACAACGGTGTCAGGCAATGGCTGAGATCCAACTGGTGTCACCCTCCGAGCTCGTCTTTCTCAAACTGGGCGGCTCACTCATCACTGACAAGACCCGCGAATCCACCCCACTCCTGGATCGGTTGCGCGTGCTGGCAGCCGCGATACGCCGCGGCCTGGAGGCGCGGCCGGATCTGCGGCTGCTGCTGGGCCACGGCAGCGGCTCCTTCGGGCACTTTTCCGGCCGCCGCTACGGCACCCGGCGGGGCGTGCGAACTTGGGATCAATGGGTTGGCTTGAGCCAGGTAAGCGCCGCCGCCGCTCGCTTAAACCGGCTGGTGACAGACGCACTGCTCAAGGCGGGCATCCCTGTTCTCAGCCTGCAGCCCTCAGCGTCGGCCTCTTGTCATGACGGCGTCTTGCAGACCATGGCGGTGGATCCTATCCGCATCGCGCTGGAGCGGGGACTGGTGCCCTTGATCTATGGCGATGTGGCGATCGACAGCCAGCGCGGAGGCACCATCGTATCCACCGAGGACCTGTTCTCCTACCTGGCGCCCCTGTTGCGCCCGAAACGGATTCTCTTGATCGGCGACGTTCCTGGGGTGCTTGATTCAGGCGGGCAGGTGATGCCTAATATTCGCCCGGACGAGATCGAGGCCATATCGGCCCAGTTGGGGGGATCACACGGCGTAGACGTCACTGGCGGCATGCTGAGCAAGGTCGCCGCGATGGCCGATTTGGTGATTTCCCAGCCCGCTCTCTCGGTGAGGATCCTATCTGGGCTGGAGCCTGACACAGTCGAGGCGGTGTTGACCGACCCCCAGTATCCTGCCGGCACCCTCATTGCTTCCTGATCACGCCTCCAGCGTCTAATAGCTGGGACGCGACTTGCGGATAACCACCTCTCGCCAGACCAGGAACCAATTGTTGATGGTCGAAAACCGGTCACTGGGGTCCGTCAAAGGACCCATGGTCACCTGTTTAACCTGGCTCGAAACCCCGTACGTGTGGGCGTGGTTGTATAGCAGCAGTGCAGGAACCTCTAGCGCAAAGATCTGCTGGAATCGGTAATACAGGGTGGTCCGTTGTCCCCTACCTGGCAGTTGACGGGCCTGTTCGAGCAGCTCGCTGGCCATGCGGTCGCGCCAGCCGCCATAATTCTGGCCCTCCAACACGGCGCTTTCGCTCCAAAAGGGATAGAGATCCGGATCGCCGCGCATGTCCACGTCCACCAGCACAGCTTCAAATTCGCCGCCCTCCAAAAGGGGCAGTATCTCACCCGGCTGAATAGGCTGGACCACGACCCGCGCACCCAGCTGCGCCCATTGACGCGCCAACTCGATCGCGACAGTCTGGTGCATGGTATCGGCCGCGACGGTCAGGACGAAGGATAGCTCCAGCCCCTCCCGCGAGCGGACCCCCTCGAGCAGATCCTCGCTCTCGAGCAACTGTACCCCCTCGCCAGTTTGCTCAGGTAGCCTCCAGCCGGCCGCGTCCAATATGCCGGCCGCCTTTTGCGGGTCATGTTCGTACCGGGGGACGTCGGCAAAGTAAGCCCACGAACCGGGTGCGATCGGGCTATGGGCCACCGTGCCCTGGCCATTCAGCGCACTGGCAATCAAGGCCGGTCTATCCACACCGTACAGCAGCGCCTGCCTCGTTTTGGTCTCGGCGAAAAAGGGAAGGTCCTCGTTCTGCAGATTGAGCAACACCATGCTGTATTCAGGCAAGCTGGAGGTAAACAGGTCAAGGTCCTCCATTGCCTGGGCGCGCGGAATGTCGTTCATCTGGACCGAACCAACACTGTTGACCTGACCCTCCTCGTAGGCAGTCAGGATGCTGCCATAGTCAGGGAAGAAACGGAATTCCACACCCAACAACTGCGGGCGCTTTTCCCGATAGAGCATGTTAGCGCTCATCTCCAGCCGCCCACTCTCCCAGTCGTCGCTCTTGACCGCAAAACGCCCGGTCCCAATCGGGTTGCGATTGAATGGGTGCAGAGGCAATTCAGCCGCTGTCACACCGTCCAGGATGTGGACCGGAAGGATGCCGAGGGTGGTATAGTCCAGAAAAGGCGCAAAGGGCTCCTGCAGCGCAAAGGTGATGGTCCACCGATTGATCTGTTCCACCTCGACCGCGCGCCATAGCGCTGCCAGGTCGGCCGGGCCCGTGTACCCAGGGTCCTGCAACAACCCGATCGTAAAGATCACATCGTCGGCCGTAAAGCTGATGCCGTCCTGCCAACGCACGTCTTGACGTAGCCAAAAGGTATATACCAGGCCATCCAGAGAGACATTCCAACCCGAGGCCAGGGCAGGCACCAATTGGCCGCGCTCGTCGTAGCGCGTCAACCCCTCGAAAACCAGCGCCGATATGTCCCGATCCACCGGGTTATCAAAGCTCAGCAATGGGTTCAGATAGCGAGGCCACCCCGCCACCCCCTCCACCAGCGTCCCGCCAGAGGCCGGCACGAACACTTGCTCCAGCCCCACCGCCTGATAGGAGAGCAGCACGCCTGCCAGGATGGTCCCCAGCAGCACCAGGAGTATCTGCCAACGGATGTGTCGAATCACCGTCCGGGTACCAAAAACAGAGAGTGCCCTGCCACAGCGGCAAGGCACCCTCCCATGCCCATTCTCAAACCGGCTAGCCTACGGCCAAGAAAGTCAGGATCGCAAAGAGGAAAAAGGCTGCCGACAGACCGATCGTCAGATTAAACAGGTACTTTTCAGCGCCGCGACGAGTCTTGTACAACCCGCCCGAATCACTGCCACCAAAGAGGCCTCCCAGGCCGGCGCCCTTGCTTTGCAGCAGGATCGCGGCCACCAGGGCTATCGAGATGATGATGACTATGACCTGAAAATAGGGTGCAAACGCTTCCATATACTCCTCGAGCAGTTTGGCTCAGACTTGCGGGATTATAGCAGGTAACAACTGTCCGGTCAACGTCGCTTGCCAAGGGGATTGATTTATGCTACAGTAAAGTTGTTGCTGATCTGACGGACACGCTCTGTACTGCTACATTCGCACACACGTCACGGTGTCCCAAAGATGGACCTCTCCTGGGGACAAAGGACCCGACCATGAAAGAAAAGATTCTGGTAATCGATGATGACTTGGACAGCCTCAAGCTCATCGGGCTTTTGCTGCAACGTCAGGGGTATCAGGTCGCTGCGGCGCCAGGGGGCAGCCAGGGGCTGGCTCAGGCAGAAAACGAGCCACCCGATCTCATCCTGTTGGACATCATGATGCCTGGCATGGATGGCTATCAGGTGTGTCGCAAATTGCGCCGGAACCCCCAGTTGGCGCACATCCCTGTCATCATGTTCACCGCCAAAACTCAGGTGGAGGACAAGGTCGCCGGATTTGACGCCGGCGCCGACGATTATCTGACCAAGCCCACCCACCCGGCCGAACTGGCAGCCCGTGTCAAGGCATTGTTGACTCGCTCCAGCGCGGTGCAAGACGCCGCCATTCAGCCCGTGCGGGGAAAGATTGTGGCAACGCTTGGCGTGCGCGGAGGTTCCGGCGTGACGACGTTGGCCATCAATCTCAGCCTCGCTCTTGCCGAGACGCAGCCTCACCTGGTCCTGGTGGATCTGCAACTCGGAATGGGCGCCGTTGGGCTGCAATTGGGCTATCCACAGGGAGCTGGCCTCTCCCAATTGCTGGAGCAACATCTCAACCAGCTTCAGATAGAGCACGTAGAACAGGCCCTGGTAGACTATAACCCTGCCCTCCGCCTTTTGCTCACGCGCTACGACCCCACGACCGGGACCACCCCGCTACTCGCCGACCACGCCAAGCGGATTCTCAGCCTGTTGACCCGCGTCGGCAACCTAATCGTAGTGGACCTCGGCAGCCGGGTCACCAACACCGCTTTGGAGGTGCTCAAGCTCGCAGACCTGATCCTCTTGTGCTTGCCACCCCAGCAACCCGCTCTCCTGATGGCTCGCACCCTGCTCCGTCATCTGGAACAGGGAGAGGTTTTGCACGGTCAGATCGGCCTGGTGCTGACTAACATTGTCTCCTCCGCACCGTCTGTCTCTCCTCTTCAAGCAGAATCTCAATTGGGGCACCCGGTCTTGGGCAACGTTTCACACGCAGCCGAACTCGCCCTCGCGGCGTTGGAGCAAGAGCGGCCCATTTTGGCGCTTGAACCGGCCAGCACGCCTGCCATCCAGTTTCGCGAACTGGCCCAGCAAGTGGTGGACAACCTGGAAAAAGGGAAACCCGCCTCCGAGTAAGCTAGAGCCGGTCGAGATGTCACTCTCTGAGAGCATTAACCAGGCCAAGAGACTGCTCCAGACCGCCCAACATGCCGTCGCCCTCACCGGCGCCGGCGTGAGCACCCCATCCGGCATTCCTGACTTTCGCAGCCCCGGTTCGGGAGTCTGGGCCACAGTTGATCCCTTTCGAGTCGCCTCGATTTCCGCCTTTCGCCGGCAACCACAGGCGTTCTACGACTGGATTCGACCCATGATCCACCTGGTTGAACACGCCCAACCCAACCCGGCCCACGTGGCCCTGGCAAAACTGGAGGCGATGGGACTGGTGCGGGCGCTCATCACACAAAACATCGACGGGCTGCACCACCGCGCCGGGTCCAAGCGCGTGATAGAAGTCCATGGCAATTTTCGATCCGCGACGTGCATCGATTGTTATCAGGAAACCCCAGGGGATCTAGTCCTCAAACATGCGCTGAACTGCCCGGACGTGCCTGCCTGCGAGAAGTGCGGCGGTGTTCTCAAACCGAACGTGATCCTCTTTGGAGAGCAGTTGCCCTATGCCGCCGTCCAGGATGCTCTACACCAGGCCCGCCAATGCGATCTGATGTTAGTGACTGGTTCCTCACTGACCGTCGAGCCGGCCTCCAGAATACCCGAGCTGGCCCAGCAACAGGGCGCGCGCCTGCTGATCATCAATCTTCAGCCAACCCATTTGGACCCGCTGGCCGACGTGGTCATTCACGCAGACGTGGCGCAGGTGCTGCCGCAGATCGCCGACGATTCAGGGCGGAATCTGTGAGCGACAAGGACCCCGCGCCGGCTTTGCCCGAGGCACATCCGGAGAATGAGCGCGATCGGATGCAGTTGCTGACAGCCGAGATCGAAAAGCTGGTTGAAACGCGCGCCCTCGAGAAGGCGCGTTTTAGATCTCTCATTCGGGTCTCCACCATCCTCAGTTCGACCCTCAACCTGCCTCGGTTGCTGGAGATCATTCTAGAAGCCACCACCAGGTTGACCGACACGATGGCCGCTTCGATTCTCCTGATCGACAGTCAGAGTGGCAACCTGTATTTTGAGGCCGCCTCCAACATCCCACCGGCTCAGATGGAACGCATCCAGGTCCCCCTGAAGGGCAGCATAGCGGGTTGGGTGGTTCGTCACGGTGAGCCGAGAATCATCCAGCAGGTCAAGGAGCAAGAGGGCTTTACCGCCTCGGCCAGGATTGATTCGATCACGATCTTTACCACTCATTCGGTGTTGGCCGTCCCGCTGACCGCGAAAGGAAAGGTGATCGGGGTTTTGGAGGCGCTCAACAAGAACGACGAGCGGCCGTTCAGCGACGACGACGCCGACACACTCATGGCGATGGCCGGGCAGGCAGCCATAGCTATCGAGAATGCGCGCCTGTTCCAGCAGAATGACTTTGTCTCTGAAATGGTTCACGAGCTACGGACGCCGCTGACAGCCATGGTGGCACTGAGCGAGCTCCTGACCCGACCCGAGGTGTCGGCCGCGCAGTTGAGTGCCTACGCGAATACCATTCAGTCCGAAGCCAGACGCCTCACCGAGCTGACCAGCGAGTTGCTCGAGTTATCGCGTATCGAGTCCGGCCGGGTTCACCTCAAGCGACAAAGCATCGACCTGGCAACTCTGATCCAAGAGATCATCTCTTTTCAGGGCCAGCTAGCGGCCGAGCGTGGTATCACGATCCGAACCCATTTACCGGATGACCCGCCGCCGCTGGTGGGCGACCGTGACCGCATCAAACAGGTCCTCTTGAACCTGGTGAACAACGCGATCAAATATAATCGCCAGAACGGGCAGATCCACATCACCGCTCTGGCGGAAAGCCAGTCGGTGCAGGTTTGCGTTCAGGATACCGGCCGAGGCATACCTTCTGAGGCGCTCGGACACCTTTTCGAGCGCTTTTACCGTGTTCCTGACGACCAGGGGTATACCACCGGCACCGGTTTGGGACTGTCGATAGCGAAACAGATTATCCAACAGCACGGTGGAAGAATCTGGGTCGAGAGCACGTACGGCAGCGGAAGCCGGTTCTGCTTTGTACTGCCGACGGATTCCGCTGAGCAGCCCACTCCCCTGGCGCTAGAGGCCGATTACTGATCGGTTGAACCGCCACCCGCTGCGCTGCGGATTGGCGAGGTCACGGTTCGAGAAGCACCTTGAGCGCTCCTCGGCGCCCGGCGTGTTCCAGCGCCGCCAGACCATCTGAGAGCGGATAGCGTGCCTCGATCAGCGACAACACATCAACTCGCCCGCTCGCCAACGTGCTCAGTGCGGGCGGAAAAGGGCCGCAGCGGCTCCCCACCAGTCGAATCTCATCCACCACTATGTGCGCCACATCGAGCGGGAGCTGACTCGAATAGGTGCTCTTTAGCACCACCGTCCCCCGCGGCCGTACCCAATCTAGCGCCGTCGCCAGCCCGGAGGGACTGCCTGAACACTCGACCACAACGTCCACCCGCCTCTCCGGCCGACCGGTTTGGAGACCCCACCGGGTTGCCAACGCCATTTTTCTCGGATGATGCCCGATGACCGTCACTTCTGCCCCGGTGATGGCGAGGACCTGAGCCACCAACAGCCCCAGTTTGCCGTCGCCGACGACTGCGGTGGTGTGCTCCGGGCGCACATGTATTTGATTGAGGATCTGCAGCGCGGCCGCAAGTGGTTCGGCAAAGACGGCCGACTCGTCTGGTACACTATCCGGCACAACGCAGAGGTTCGCCACCGGTAGCGCGAGATACTCGGAAAAGGCGCCATCCCGGTGAAGGATCCCGATCGCCTGGCGCGATTGGCAATGCGCGGCGCCGCCCGCCAGACATTCGGCACACGAGCCGCACCCGACGTTGATTTCCCCCGCTACCCGCCGGCCGATCCAGTCCTCATCTCCACAGGCGACGACGGCGCCGACAAACTCGTGCCCGAGCACACCCCGGAACCCCCTGTAGCCACGGACCAGCTCCAGATCTGTGGCGCACACCCCCGCCAGCCGCACCCTGATGAGCGCCTCCCCGGGCCCGGGCATCGGCCGAGGATAAGCTGGGTCCAGGCGAACCTCTCGATCCAGCACCAGGGCAAACATCAACCGTTCCCTATCTCAACAACGGCAATTGGCCCTTTTCCCAGGCGACCAACAACGGCACGGCAGTGAAAATCGAGCTATAGGTCCCGGACAGCATGCCCACCAACAACACGGCGATGAACTGCTGGATGGAGGCGCCGCCGAATAATAGGAGCGCCACCATGACAAAGATCGCGTTCAGTTGTGTGGCCAACGAGCGATGCACAGTCTCCAGAATGCTCCGATTGACCACCGTCTCGTAATTCTCGTTCTTGCGCTTGGGTATATTCTCTCGTATGCGGTCAAACACGACGATCGTGTCCTGGACCGAAAAGCCAATCACCGTGAGCATGGCGGTCAGAAAGAGAGAATCCGCCTCCCACCCCAAGAGCAAGCCAGCGATGGACATGAAACCCATCGCCACCAGAATGTCGTGGGCCATGGCGGCAATGGCGCACGCACCATATCGAAAAGCGTTGGGTACCTGGCGAAACGCCACCAGAATAAAGAGGAGAATCGCCACCGCGGCCACCAGGACCGCCAACGCGGCCGCTCGCGTCACCTCGCCGCCCACTGACGGGCTCACGCTGTCCACCTCGGTCTGGTTCTCATCAATGGGGGCTACTGCCGCCAGCGAACTCTTGATGGTTTGCGACGCGTCGGCCGACAGAAACTCGGAGCGGATTTGCCAGGTGTTTGCTTCAGACTCGCCCAGGCGGGTCACCGATGGGTTGCTCACGCCATGATCCGCAAAGACCTCTCGTATCTCCCCTTCGCTGATAGGCTCTTGGAAACGCAGCACGAACCGGGTGCCGCTCCGAAAGTCCACGCTGAGTGGAAACGGGGTATGGGTGTCGAGGGAAATGATTGAATAGCCCATGGCGGCAAGGCCGATCAGTATCACTATCCCCGAAAACAGAAAATACCAGCGTCGTCGTTCCACAATGTTATACATCGTCGCCCCTCCCTATATCCCCAGGCTCCAGGGGCGCGCCTTGAGCCAATCGCCGGCCCATCCTACAACCAGGCGCGTCAGCGTTCGGGTGACCAGAATCGCTGTGAACATGTTGATCAGCACACCCAATGCCAGGGTCAATGCAAACCCCTTTACCATGCTGGCGCCAAAGTTGGAGCCAAAGTAAAAGAGAATCGCACAACTGATCAACGTCGAGAGGTTCGAGTCCCGTATCGAGGTCCAGGCGCGGCTGAACGCGTTCTCCAACGATCCTCTCAAACTCCGGCCGTCGCGCAATTCCTCTTTCATTCGCTCAAACACAAGAATGTTGGCGTCCACCGCCATGCCGGTCGAAAGCAAAAAGCCCGTGATGCCGGGCATAGTGAGGGTTACCGGCACGTATTTATAGATCGCCAGGTTGATCAACGCATAGATGACCAGCGCAAGCGCCGCCAGCACCCCCGGGATGCGATAATATATCACCATGAAGAGCAGCACGATGACCACGCCGATGGTGCCGGCGCGGACGCTCGACGCTACCGACTCGTGGCCCAGCGTCGGGCCAATGCTCGTGTTTCCCTCGACCCGGAGCGGGATAGGTAGACTCCCAAAGCGCAACTGCGTCGCCAGCCGCTGCGCGTCCTCGTACTCAAAGCCGCCTTCCCCGCCGCTAATAATCCCGGCCTCACCGATCGAATCCCGGATGACAGCGTTGGAAATAACACGCTTGTCAAGCACAATGGTCAAGAATTCACCGCGATGCGCCGCCGTGTATTGCTCAAAGAAATCGGCCCATTCGGGCTTGAGGCGGAACGCAACCGCAAACTGACCGAGCTGATCCTGATCCACCCGCGCCTCGCGCAGAGCGTCCCCGGCCAACACCAGTTGATACGGGCCGAGAATTGAGCTTGGGTCCACCCCTTTGTATGCTGCCAGGCCGGCCGAGTCAACGCCATCTCCGGACGTGGTGTACACCACATCGCCTTCCATCAAGTATGGGTCTCCGGCGACGAACTCGAGCAGCGCCGTCGCCTGGATGGTGCGCACGGCCTCGTCGGGATCCTGTATTCCCGGCAACTCCACGATGATCCGTCGTTCACCCTGGACCTGCACGACTGGCTCGGTAACCCCCAATCCGTTCACCCGGTTCTCGATGATCGTTCGCGCAACCTTGAGGTCCTCGGGGTCAATCAGCTGATCCGGGGGGACATCGGCCTCCAGTAAAACCTGCACTCCGCCCTGCAGATCCAGCCCCTGCCGCAGACCTACCGGCCTTCCCAACATGTTGGTGGTGCCAGGGAGATTGATCCACACCGTCAAAGCAACGATCAGCAGGATAAGGATGAGCCATCGACCCGTGTTATAGTTGGTCTGCATAAAGCCTCATGTACTGAATAAACCAAGACGCCTCCCTTGGTACGGGAGGCGGCGCCGACCTTCCAGCCGGGTCACGGTCGGAATTATACCAGAGCGCTGGCGCAAAGGGCAGACTAGAGGTCTCTCGGCCCGCTTGTCGGGCTACCCAGCCAGTATAAAAGCACCCCCAATAGCGTGATCCCCAGTCCCACCCCCAACCCAGCCAATTGGAGCGGGCCCAAAAAAGGGCGCAGATTAAGGTACCCTTGATGGGTACCAACGCCGACCATGTCCGCCACTCCAGAGATATAGCAAGCCACCAACCCTGTCAGGCCCATTCGTAGCCCCACATCCGCGAGCAGCGAGGTGCGCATACCCGCAGAGCGATGACGACCCAGGAATATCAAGCTGGCCGCGGTGATCAACGTGATCCCGGCCAACACCCCCAGAATCTGTACCAGGCCAAAGCCAGGCGTGAGGTCGAGCCCTAGCGCGTCTGCTCTGACAGAGATGGCGACAGCCAAAATCCCCGCCAACAACAGCGCCAAGCTCACCTTGTTCCTTGCCGCGGAGAGCCAAGCCATGATCCGATTGTAGCACGCCAGCGCCTGGCGGGCAAAAAACCGCTTGCCCAGCGCCTGGGCGCTAGCGGCAGATCAAAACCGGCCGAAAACTCTGGCGCAGCACCTGATCCACTGCGCTGCCCAGGACCACCTCGGCAAGCGGCTGAAGGCCATAGCCGCCCATTATGAGAAGGTCGGCCACCTCCCGGTCTGCGATGCGCAAGATGGTCTCAGCAACCGGGCCGGACTCTTGCACCAACTTGGCATCCACGTCTCGCCGCTGCAAGTATTCGCCGGCCTGGTCCAGAACAGGTTCAGCCGGCCGCCCAGGCTCGGCCACGGCAAGCACCACCAGGCCGGTCCCCCACGCACATGCAAGGTAGGCCGCGATATAGAGCGCCTCACGCGCTTTGGGGCTGCCATCAAAGGCAAGCAACGCCCGGTCCATAGTTGACAACTCGGACCTCACCGTGAGGATGGGGCGTGGGCATCGTCGCACCAGCTCGCGGAAACCAGATCCCAGGCGCGCCAGCCGGTCGGGGGCCGGTGGATGGTTTAGCCGCACCACCACCAGGTGCGCCCAGCGTGCGCTGGCGCAGATTTGCCGCGCCACCTTGCCGGTCCTCAACGTAAGCCGGCCGGGAATGCCCTCCTGTTGGCATCGACGTTCAAAGCGTTCTTGAATCGCAGACGGCGCTTGCGTCTTGAATTTGGCCTTGTTTCGCGCCACGTGCAGTCCGTGCAGATAACTCTCCTCACGCCGGGCAATCAGCAGCGCCTGCTCGAGCGCCACCCAGGCGCCCTCGTCCCTACCGACCGGCACCAGAATGTCGGGGAACAGGGACTCTTCATGGCATTCGATGTCGCCGCGACGCCAAACGCCAGGAGCAGGCCCCGCTTCCAGGGCGTCCGGCACCAGCGCGTCCAACACCCGTTCGCCAACCCGCGCCAACACCCGCCCTGGACCACCGCTCTCCTGCTCGACGAGGTCGTCGGCCGCCGCCACCGGGCTGACCTCCCAACCCAATTCTTCTTCCAGGGCCGCTCGGTGCTCTGCGAGCCACAGGTAGAGATCAGTCTCGGTCCGGCCTGGAAAGTCCCTCAAGAGTCCCCGTCGCCGGACAATCTTGACGGCCGGACGATAGACTGCATCGTACCAATGCGCAACTGCCTCTGGGTAGGGAATCTCGCGTCGTTTCTCCAAACCCGAAAAGTATCGGTGCACATCAATGTGCTCCAACAGCGCTTGGTACCGGCCGGAGGTGGTAACCGTCAGATCAGCCCCGGGTCGCAGCTCGTCCAGACCGGTCTTTTCCAGAAACTCTACCTGCTCTGCCCGGATGATCAATTCCTCATGGCCCGCGTCAGGCGTGAGCGGCACCCGCGCGTCGAGCTCGGTCACATAGGCCTCGATGGTGGGAGCGCCCAACTGACGCGCGACCGACACGCGATGATTGCCATCTACTACGAAATAGACTTGGCCGATCTGGTAGACCTCGATCGGGGGCAGTCCTCCCATGCCAATCATCGCAGCGTGCACCCGCGCCCAGCGATCCTCGTCACTATCGAGGCGCGGCAGAAAGGACCGCGTAAAGTCCTGGTATCGCCCGGCGCTGCCCACAATTGCGTCTAGCGGTATCTGCTGCCGGCCGCGGCGTGTCTGGCCCGACGCTCGCAGCTTGCGCCGCACTTCGTCGTAGGACAGCAGGTCAGACGGCTTGCCCGTCACCCGGGCGACAAGCCGCTGCAGATCAGCCCGGTTCCGCGCGCGGCGAAAGTCCGCCACCGCTGACAGGCGAGCAGCGCTATCCATGCCCACCAGACCTCCCATACCGGCCGCTCACGTGATGTTGACTACCTGCCCACCCGTCAGGTGGACCAGATTCTCTGGTGTTAGCTTGAATACCGCGACCGGCGTACCGGCCGCCGCCCAGATTCCATCCAGGTCTGTCAGCGCCTGATCGACCAGGGTCCTGATGGGCTGCGTGTGACCCACCGGTGGCACACCCCCGATGGAAAAACCGGTGCGCTCTCGCACATACTCGGCCGACGGTTTCTCTGCCGGTTGGCCGATTAGCTGCGCCAGTCGCTCTTCGTTCACCCGGTTGCTGCCACTGGCTATGACCAGCACTGGCTCACCGGACTCTTGGCCCCGGAAAACCACTGACTTGGCGATTGGCTCCACGCGACACCCGATCGCCTGTGCCGCCTCTTGGGCGCTACGGATCGTCGCCGGCAACTCGATCACTTGAGCGGAAAACCCCAACGCTTGCAGCGTGTCCTGCACGCGCTGGGCGCTGGCTCGCAACTTGTTGGACAGAGTGACCTCTTGTTCGTTAACCCGCCTCCCAGGGAGGCAGGCCGCCCGCACCCGACAACGACTCTACCACCGGGCCAGCGTACTCGGGAAACACCTCTGGCAACGCACACAGCATTCCAAAGCACCCGGCGATCATCATGTCGCCATGCGGCACGGCAAAATAGGGCCGATGCCGGCTCGTCAGCATCATGTTGCGGCGAGGCCCCGTGACGGCGACCCCAAAATCGCCAGCCGTCAGCGCCATCGGCGTCGGGCGGTACATGAGCGCACCGTGCCCGTGATCCTCATAGACATCGACGTGCCGAAGGCTGGCGTCAGCCAGCGCGTCGATCAGTTGGTCCAGCCGCTCGGCCGTCACCTCGCCCGTGTGATGCTCAAAGACCCCCTCTATCCCATCGCCCAGGCGAAAGGCAAGGCAGTGAAAGTTGCCAATGTTGGCAACCAGCACCTGATCCCGGGCAGCGACGCGCGGGTCCAGCGTTGCCCCAAGCACGGCCACCGGCGCCGTGTCCATCACCATCAGCGGCCGATCCAGCCCGCCGGCCGAGTCCACCACCGCCTGCAGCCGGGTCATGATGGTCGGCACCTCGTCCGAGCGAAAAGCAAAGGTCGCCAAACTGTTCTTGGCGCGAATCCGCTCGTCGAGATAGTCAAACCGATACTGGCGATCCGAGACCCCTGGAGGCGCGTCCCCATGGTCAAACACAGCCACCGCCAGTACATCGGGGTCCAACTCGTAGCCAAACTGCTGAAAGGCGGCCGCGATCATGGCGTAATCGAAATCCTTCAGTTCGATCCGGACAGGGTCCCCGCCCACGGCGGCGGCCTCGTCTACGCTGACCAACATCACCCCCAGCTCGCGCTGCACTGCCTCCAGATCGTCGTTAAAGGTTCGCGCAGCCGCCGGCGTAGCGTACAGCCGGTTTCCCGCCCGGACGTGGTCCCGCGCCGCCCAACTGACCGGCCCACCCCCCATCAGGACGCCGGTCAACACCACCGGCCGGCCCTGCCTGGTCGCCTGGTGTATTCGCCGGTAAAACATCATCGTCGGAGACGGGACAATGAGCTTGTATCCGTTCTCCAGGTCCAGATCCGAATCAAACAAAAAGACGTCCTGGGTCCCGGTGCCAATATCAACTGTCAACACTTGCATTCAATTCACCTCCAGAGAGCCAATTGTCGCATACAACCAGAACGGCGGCAACCCGGTCACGATTCTGGCGGTTGGTGTGAGGCGGATAGGGCTGGTATAATGATCGCCATGCCTGTTGTGGGGCCAAAAGGCCGGCGGTGGGCTGAGAGGGTGATGTGCGCGCGAAGCATAGCTCTCTGCCAGATCTGCACAAAGGAGAGAAGATGAACTTGATCAAGGGGATACTGGATGCCGTCCGCCCGATGACGCTCCTGCCGGCCGGGTTGACGCCAGCAGAGTTGGGCAATGCGCCAGCCGGGCCAGAACGCGAATTCGTCGTCTTGGCCAAGGGGACGTCGGGCGCCGACAAGGGCAAGAAACCGACGGTGCAGGCCGGCCGCCGGCGCCGAACCGATTCACAGGGCAAGCGCCAACGGGCTGAGGCCCCGCGGCGAGGGAGATCGGACGAGGGAACACAGGCACCACCTCCAAGCGGAACGTATGCGCGGCCGCGCCCATCGACCTCTGTGCCCCGGCCGTCAACGACGCCACGTCCGGCCGGGGGTCAAATCTCCCTGCCCATCGGCGGGCGCAATTCGCTGTTGACGATCGGCATCGTCGTGCTGCTCGCTCTGTGCGCCATACCTGTGATGCTGATCACGGGGCTATTTGACACGGGCCAGGACTTGCCACAGCTTCCCACCGAGCGCCCTTTGGAATCGGTCGCCACCGAGCCTGCCCCCCAACTTCCTGTAGAATCAGTCGCCACTGAGCCTCCGCCTCAGCCCACCGAGGCGTTTGAACTGCCGGCCCCGTCGTCCGGCGAAGAGACCTGGCTGGTGATGCTCTATCAGGACGCCGACGACAAGATTCTGGAGCAGGATATTTACTGGGACCTGAACGAGGCGGAACAGATCGGTTCCAGTGACCGGGTTCACATCGTCACCCAGGTAGATCGCTATCAGGCCGGGTATCAGGGGGATGGAGATTGGACGTCTGCCAAGCGCTTTTACATCACCCGGGATGAGGACCTGCACCGGGTGCACTCGCAACAGATGGCGGACCTGGGTGAGGTAAACATGTCCGACGGGGCCACGCTCGTAGACTTTGTCATCTGGGCGCACCAAACCTTTCCGGCCGACAAGTATGTGTTGATCATGTCCGATCACGGGATGGGGTGGCCCGGTGGCTGGAGCGACCCTGCCCCCGGCGGCCGGGGCGACCCTGACATCCCATTGTCGGCCGCGCTGGGCGATGAACTCTACCTGATGGAGATTGACGAGGCGTTGGGCGAAATACGGACACGAACCGGCATCGACAAGTTCGAGCTGATCGGCATGGATGCCTGCCTGATGGGGCACCTGGAGGTCTATGCGGCCCTCGCGCCCCACGCGCGCTATGCCGTTGCCTCGCAGGAAACCGAGCCGGCTGTCGGCTGGGCGTATGCTGGCTTTTTGGAGGCGCTGGTAGCGAATCCAGACATGGACGGCGCTCAACTCGGCCGCCTGATCGTCGATAGCTATATCCGGGACGACCGGCGCTTTGCCGATGACCAGGCCCGCTCGGAATTGCTCAGAGCGGGTTCTCCGCTGGGTGGGTTGTTTAGCCTGCTGATTGGCGGCGGCGGAACGGCGTCTCCTGAGCAACTGGTGCAGCAGATGGAGCAGAACATCACGCTGTCAGCCATCGACCTCTCGGCTCTGCCCGAGTTGATCAACAGCTTTAACGCGCTCTCCTTTGCTCTGCAGGGGGATCAGCAGCCCATGGTGGCCCGCGCCCGGACCTACGCGCAGTCCTTCACCAGCGTCTTTGGCAAAGATTCTCCGCCCTCGTATATCGACCTGGGCAGCTTTACCCGGTTGCTCATACGAGAGAGCACCAACAGCGACGTGAACCAGGCGGCCGATCGCCTGTTGAGCTCGATGTCAAGGGCGGTAGTCGCCGAGAAGCATGGCGCCAACAAGAGCGGCGCTACCGGCATATCGATCTACTTTCCCACTTCGCAGCACTACCGTGACCCACGGACCGGGCCTCAATCCTACACTGCCATCGCCAGCCGGTTTGCATCCGAGACTTTGTGGGATGACTATCTCGCCTTTCACTATACGGGTCGCGCCTTTGAGCCGGCGGCGGCCGCTGTGGTGGTGCCGGAGCGGACGGAGGAGATCATCGCGCCCGGGGCGGGTCAGATCGAGGTTTCCCCCGTGACTCTGTCGGACGACGTCGCAGCGCCTGGACGGCCGGTGATTCTCAGCGCCGACATTAGCGGGCAGAACATCGGCCATGTCTATCTCTTTGTGGGCTATTACGACCAGGAATCCAACTCGATCTTTGTGGCCGACACCGATTACCTGGAGAGCCTGGAGACGCGCGAGATCGACGGTGTGTACTACCCTGACTGGGGCGAATCGGCCGATTTTACGATGGAATTCGAGTGGGAGCCCCTCATGTTCGCCATCAGCGACGGCGTGGATTCGGTGATTGCCATGCTGGATCCAGAGGTGTATGGGGCGGCGCCCGAGGATGCCGTCTATACGGTGGAGGGGTTGTACACCTACGCCGACGGCGGCGAGTCACGTTATGCGAGGCTCTACTTCCGCGACGGCTTCTTGCGGCAGGTGTTTGGCTTCACCGGGACGGATGGCACCGGCGCCCCGCGTGAGATCATCCCCCAGACCGGAGATACGTTTACGGTCCTGGAAAAGTGGATGGATCTGGATCAGAACGGCCGCGCTGCCCAGGTTGTCAGGGTGCAAGGCGGGACACTGACGTTTGGCGATCAGATGTTCATGTGGGAAGAGTTGGACGCCGCGCCGGGCGAATACATCGTCGGGTTCATCGTCGAGGATTTGGACGGTAACACGGTGGAGGCTTTTACCACCGTGATCGTCGAATAGTCCTGCCGGCGGCTCTGGCAAGACCGGTTGCCCGGCTGTAAGAATCTTCAAGCCCTGGCGCTACGCCAGGGCTTTTTTCGTGCGCGCCAGGGTACGCGAACCCGGGCCGATGACGGTTTCACGCACACGGTTTTGCCGGAACCGCCTTCTGCTATACAATCCAGTCTCAGTGCAAAGCAGGGTTCGAGGTCCATGCAGCGGTTTGGCGACCTGATCATACGCACCAAGCTGGTGTTGCCCAGACTCCGGCGATACCTACTCCCCCGGCCGGACCTGGCGACACGTCTGCTTGAGGCCAAGCATTACCCGTTGACCATCGTGCAGGCCAGCACCGGCTATGGCAAGAGCACGGCGCTGGTTGCTGCCATGCAGCAGGCCTCCCTGCGAACCTTCTGGTATAGCATCGCCGAGACCGACCGCGATCCGTTTCTCTTTTTGTTGCACCTTATTCATGCCTTTCGCATGCAATTGCCCGAGTTGGGTGATCGAGCCATGCTGCTACTGGAAGAAGTTGACTCGCCCGTCCACTCTCTGTTGCGAATTGTTCAAGTGTTCTCCAATGAGCTTCTTGAGGGTTTGACGGCCGAGTCGGTGTTGGTGCTGGATGACTATCACCTGGTCAGCGCCTCGCCGCAGGTCAATCAGATTGTGGATCGGTTCCTCGAGGTGATGCCGCCCAGGCTCCATCTGATCATCTCGACGCGCCATCGGCCGTTGCTCCAGAGCCTGGTTCCGTTGCGGGCCAAGGCGGGACTGCTAGAGGTAGGTCAGGGTGAGCTGGCCTTTTCGGATCACGAGATCGAGACCCTATTCCGCACCCAATACGGCCTGAAATTAAACCCGCATCAGGTGCGTCGCCTGGCCTCCGAAACTGAAGGTTGGATCATCGCTATTCAGATGATCTGGCAGAGTTTGCAGAGAAAAGGGGCAGAGACCCTGGATCGAATACTGGAAGAGCTGCCGCGCTCGCTGGAAGATCTGTTCACCTATCTGGCACAGGACGTCCTCGCTCGCCTGCCAGCGCACATGCAGGATTTCTTGCTCAGCACAGCGGTGCTGCGTCAGCTCGACGTGGGAGCCTGTGATGCGCTGTTGGGGTGGGAGGGGAGCGATGCGGTGCTGCGAGGGCTTGATGAGGACGGGTTCTTCCTGGTGCGGATGGGAGACGTGTTCCGATATCATCACTTGTTCCATGACTTTTTACGGCGGCAGGTAGAGAGGGATGGAGAGCGCGCACGGGCGCTGCAATGCACGGCGGCCGCCTTTTACCAGCAGCGAGGCAATTTCGAGGAGGCGATTTTCCATTGGTTGGCGGCGGGCAAGTGCGAGACGGCCGCCAGCATCATGGCCCGGATGAGCAAGTCCCTGGTGGACGGAGGTCGCATTGATACGTTGAGCGAGTGGGTGACCGCGCTGCCGCCGGCTGCCCTGGAGCAGTTTCCCATCTTGATGGTCCACATGGGCGAGCTGTGTCGCTTTGCCAGCCGCTTTGAGGAGGCGCTGGCCTGGTACGAGCAGGCCAAAGAGCGGTACCAGTCGCAGCACGACGTCGCCGGCGCCAGTCGTGCGCTGCGGGGTCAGGCGGCCGTCTACCTCGACACGGTCCGTCCTATCCGGGCGGAGGCGTTGCTGCAGGACGCGTTGCGCCTCGTGGATGGGCAACCAGACCGCGAGGAGCGAGCCCGTCTGCTAGAGCTGATGGCGGAGAACATGACGAATCGCGGCCGGTGGGAAGAGGCGGACTCGCTGCGTCACCAAGCCCGCGAGTTGCGCGAAGAGGGGCCCGGCGCCGCGGATCTGGACGTCCGAGTCCTGTTGAGGACGGGGCGGTTGGAAAACGCCCGCGCTCTTCTTGTCGAGCGCGCCGCTGCAGAACTCAGAACCTTGCCACAAGACCACTTTCGCGAGCCGCGTGCGCACCGCGAGACGCTCTTGCTGCTGTCGCTGATTCACGCTTGGCAGGGCAACGCGGACGAGTCGTACCGATGCGCCATGGACGGAATCGTCGTCGGCCAGCGCCTCGGATCACCGTTTGTCGAGGCAGTTGGCTTGATGCGCCTGGGTCACGCCTGGCAAATCACGCCCCACCCTGAATCGGCCGAGCGCGCCCTTGCCTGCTACCAACAGGCCATCGAGATTGGAGAACGGTTGGACGTCCAGCGCACCAAGGTAGAGGCGCTGTGGGGGCTCGTGCGCCTGCACGGGTACGGTGGCGATCTCGAATCGGCCGAACGGAACGCCCAAGAAGGGATTCAGGTGGCTCACAGCGTCGGCGACGAGTGGATTGCGGCCTTGATCGAGGTGACGATGGGCGCCAGCTACGCCCTGGCGGGAGAGGAAGAGGCGGCCGACGGATGGTTGGCGAGATCCGAAATGGCGTATCGCGACCTGGGCGATCCGTTCGGTCGCACCGTGGCCCAACTCTGGCAGGCGTTGCTCGACCATCAGCGCGGCCGGCGGACGTTCCTGGCGTGTCTCGATGAAGCGCTGAATCTGGTCGAGCACAATGGGTACAGCTTTCTCTTTGGCCACAAGACCTTTCTTGGTCCGCCCGATCCCCAGGCGCTCATACCCTTGCTGGTGATCGCGCGCCAACACAGTGACGAACTCGCTAGCTCGCGGTACGCCGGCCTCCTGCTCCAAGAGTTGGGGTTGCCTCCAGACCTGGCGTTTCATCCGGGCTATACCCTTTCCGTCCAAACCTTGGGCGGTTTTGCGGTCCACCGCGGCCGGGAGCCGGTCAGTGGGAGCGATTGGCGCCGGGGCAAGGCGCGGCAGTTGTTTCATCTTTTTCTTGCAAACCGCGGGCGCTTTGTGCAGCGCGAAGAGATCATCGCCGCCTTGTGGCCTGACGCTGATCCGACGGCCGGGGAACGCCAGTTCAAGGTGACCCTCAACGCCCTACAGCAGGCGCTCGAGCCAGAGCGCCCACCCCGGGCGCCAACCCAGTTTGTGAAACGCGTAGAGAGCGCCTACGGCATCGACCGGGTTGCCCCGGTATTCATCGACGCGGCCGAGTTTGGATTCTCCTCAACATTTGGGCAACATGGTGTCCTCCTTGTGTGGCTGAAATGCCCTCCATGGAAAAGCTTTATCAGGAGCTAAAGGACGAAAATTTTGGGGGATTAAATCTTAGCGGTCAGTATTGACGTAACAGGAAGCAGTGTAGTGGCTCCTTTTATGAAAAAACACAGGTTGAGTTTCCCGGCGCTTACCGACACTCAAGGAATCATAAAAAATCTTTATCAGACAACCGGTGTCCCGGAAAGCTTTATGATTGATAAGGACGGTATTATTGCAAAAAAAATAGATTGGACCAAGAATGGGCTACACCTGATGTTATTAATTATTTAAAATCGATTCAGACAAATTAACGCTTAATAAAGTAACTATCCGGTTGCCGCTCAATTTCCGGGAAATAACTAATATGACCAATTTAGATCAAAAGACCAATGCAAATTGGACGATCATTTTTATATACTGGATTATCGCCTTTGTCTCAACATTGGGGAGCCTGTTTTTCAGTGAAATAATGGAACTCGCTCCCTGTTCTTTATGCTGGTATCAAAGGATTTTCATGTTCCCGTTGGTTATAATGTTTTTTGTCGGGCTCTTTTCGTTTGATAAAAGCATAATTAAATACGCCCTCCCTATAGCTATTATTGGATGGGGATTCGCATTTTATCATTACCTTCTTTATTCCGGCTTTATACCTGAAAATCTGCAACCTTGCAGCCAAGGCATATCGTGCTCAGAAACCTACCTGGACTTGTTTGGCTTTTTAACCATTCCATTACTGTCACTCATATCCTTTACAATTATCATTGCATTGCTTTTTGTTTCGAAGAGGAGACTTTCAAAATGAAAAAACAATATATAGTGTTATTAACCGGTATCTGTCTAATTTTACTGTTTGTTTTTGGTGTTTTTCTTTACAAAAACCATCAAATAAAAAAATATGGTTTTATGGCCAGAAAAACACTTCTACATTTATAAGGGAATATTCGCAAACGCTTGGCAGTGAGGATGCTAAAATCTACCTTGTAAAATTTACAGATCCTCGGGTGCAGAAACCTGCAGCAAATTCCACACGTTAGTCAAGAAATTAATGTCAATTTACCAGAATAAAATCAAATTAGTCATTAGATTTGCCCCTTTTCATAAAGGAGCGGATGAAATGGTCAAAATTCTTGAAGCATCAAGAAAACAAGGGAAATATGGGAACGCTAGGAGGTAATGTCTGAAAGCCAGAGATACTCGGCCAGTCATCACGATCCACAGCCTCAACGGATATGGAAATTTCTACCAAAAGCAGGTCTCGATTTAGAAAAAATTAGAGTTGATATGAATGACCCTGAAATAGAAAAAATTATTAAGCAGGATATGGCAGATGCTAAAACATTAAATGTTACCAAAACTCCTGGATTTTTTGTAAACGGAAGACCTCTTCCAGCTTTGGTTACAATCAATTACAAGAAGTAGTCGAATAGGCAATTACTTGCAAATTACTAAATATGGAACAAGATTTGCTCATTAATTATATTGCAGACCGGACTCCTGTCATTTCTGTCTCCTGCGTTGTGCCACTGATACCGGGATATATCGCTTTTGTGTCTGAGGCATATCTTGATGAAATAACAGCCATAATCATGGGCAGAAAAATGGCATCTGCCATGCTCAGCTCCGTCATGTTCGTGCTCGGTTTTTCCTTTGTCTTTGTGGTTATGGGAGCATCGGCGACCTGGCTGGGCGGATTTTTGGTTCAAAGGCTGCCGTTACTGACAAGTATAGCCGGTGCGGTCATCATATTCTTCGGACTTCAGCAGGCTTTTCAAATTTGGTTTTTGTTATCAACAAAGCAGATTGACCTGCCAGCAGAAGCTGGGCCTATTTAAAGCACCGCTTCTTGGGGCTGCTTTTGCCTTTGGCTGGACACCTTGCGTAGGCGAGTCTCGCAGCCATTTTGACTTATGCGGCCACTATGGAAACAGTGGGAAAGGGAGTGATGTTCCTAACCGTATACTCCGCTGGATTGGGAATACCTTTTCTGCTAACTACACTGGCAATGAGTGGGTTTTTCAAGTTTTTTTTCAAAAATCAAAAAGTATCTGAATCTCATTCAAAAACTCAGCGGAGCACTCCTATGCTGTGGCGATTGTAGTGATAACCGGTAAAATGACCATAATAATGTCCAAACTGGGGTTTTTAAACAGGTTAGTCTGGTAATAAAACAAAAAACACGTATCCGTAACACGCTTCACAGCGATTATACGGCTCGTTACGTAAAAACGGATATGATATTGGGACGCATCGGGAACTCTGGGCGTACTAGCGTATGAATGATCAAGATGACACGTGAGGGGATAAAATCAATCGGGTGAGTGTCTAATTGTCCATTCAACCATAAGGCGCCAAACATAGAATGGTCCCTCCTAAGACAAGGACGAATTTAGGGTTTGCTTTCATTGATGGTATTTTAACGCCGATCCTGTCTATGACCCACTTCGAGCCGGTTATCGCCAAGAGAAGGGGGCATATCAAATGAAAATCTTCTCAATTTTTGAAAAACCACCGGGGTCTTCATTCTTCACTCTAAGCCCTGATTTATCAAGAATGAAGACTTAATCCCTATATTTTTCCATACTTGAGGATAACGGTTTAGGGTCTCGGCGAGAAATAATTACACAAGATTGCGCAGGATTTTGGTTCGTCTACAAGGCACATCCGCCGGCGCATATCGGGATATGTGTTGGTGGATGTAACGCGGTAGACGGGCCAAAAAAACAAGCAAGATGTGTAATTATTTCTCGCCGCGGCCCTTATTCCGCGGCGCGGTTTTTTGCGTCTGCTGAATTTAATGGTTGGGCCTTTCTGTAGTAACGAATTGCCCTCTCAGTAACTTTCCCAATGAAGTCACTCTTGGCCTGCGTGTAAACCACACGGTCACCCTGATGCACGTCAGAGAGTTTTTCTTTAAGATTGGAATATTCCCACGCAATATCTGGATAGTCAATGAGGTAATCTCGAAATAGGAGTCTGTCCCAGTGCTCAAATTCGGCCTCAACCATGTGAATATGGTGTGTTCTATTTCCGTTCTTATCCCGTTTGATAAACCATGCATAGAATGGTGGCGTATCATCCCCCCATGACGGACGCCAAAAATAGTCATACCCCTGCGCTTCGAGAATGGGTGCAATTATCTCCCTGGTCTTATCGAGGCTCGTCACCTCGACCAAAATGTCTACAATGGGCTTTGCTGACAGCCCAGGAAC
Source organism: uncultured Chloroflexia bacterium (assembly GCA_963695825.1). Taxonomy (GTDB): domain Bacteria; phylum Chloroflexota; class Anaerolineae; order Promineifilales; family UBA4811; genus CAVOHX01. The sequence goes on along the minus strand of CAVOHX010000009.1, from coordinate 19,920 downwards.
AGCAGTGCTACCAAAATGCTCGATTCTATTTATCAAATTAGTAGGTAGGCAGGACAGCAGATAAAGCCGTTCCTGCTCAAAAGCCTTCGGCCAGATAGGATCGTATGGTACGACGGCCACTTCCTCCTTCACTACACGGGCAATTTTCTCTTCAAGAGTTTCCATTGGTTTCTGCATGTAGCCCAACGATAAACTGAGGGTCCGGGAAACGATGAATCAAAAAGCTGCTTAAAAAGCCAAAAGGTCTGTTCAAAAATACCTTTCAAAAACGGCACGGCTTTTCCCGGTCCCTCTCAAATGCCAGGTTAGCAGAAAATATGTCATCTTACCTGATTAAGGGACAATCCTTCTTTGAATAGAACCACCACCGCTATATGCCCAAATATGGTTGGCTTCGTGATAAGCTATAGGATTAACATATAGCTTAGACTTTAGTTTCTCTTCTTTCCAGGTTTTACCCAGGTTTGTACTTACAAAAAAACGTTTCGAAACACCTATAATTGTCCCCTTCTCTCCTAAAAATAAATGTATATTATCGCCAGTAATGTTAAGTGAATATGGTGATAAATTATTAAATGAAGTAGGAACCGGTATACTCGATATGATGCCAGCAAGGTTTTTCGATAAAATGGTTAAATTTTCCCCCTTTTTTCCCAAAATGTAAATATTCCCCTTATTATCGTTCGTTATAATCCTTGCATCGAAATTTTCAGGTAGACTCTCTTTTTTGATACGTTCTGTGTGTAGGTTTATAATAGTCAAAACACTTTTCTGATGGCTTTTTTCCTTTGTGCTTAGATAGTGAAGTTGGCCTTCTATCAAAAGGATGTTTATGTAGTCAGCAAAATCATTTCTTTGTGCGACAGAATTCCAACTTTTCCCACCGTCCATTGTTTGTTTGATAATTACCGAGCTTCTATCATCCTGATTTTGAAATACTGCGATTCCATTTTTAGAATCAGAAAAAGATAATTTTAGAATGTGTAATGGTAGTTCTGTGTTATAAATTTCCTTCCAGGTTTCTCCTTGATTGTTTGATTTTATAATGCTTGATTTCGTATTATTTAGGCTGTTTTCAGTGAATACACGTTTGAGTACGTAAATAACATTCGATTTAGCTTCGATGCTCTCAATGTTTCCTTTTTGGAATGATTTTTTCCCCCATGTTTCCCCCCCATCGATGGTTTTATAAATAATCGCATCTGCATTTTTTGTAATATTTTTTCCTTGTCCGGGATTATCGGATATACTCCGGCCTCCTAAAAACCCAACATGTTCATCTATGAAAACCATTTCATTAAAATGCTCATATTTGTCTTGTAGCCCTTTTGCACGAAACAATTGCCATTGATTCCCCCTTATAGAGAAAGCATAAATAGCGGAGGAGATAACGAAACAAGTAAGTATGATAAATCCTGGAAACCAAGACTTGAGGTTTTTCGGAAAATCTTTCATATTTTTTATCTGCTAACGTCGCGCTTCAGCGGTGCGCTACTTTTTGCGCATCCGTCTGCAAGCGCTTTGTTAGGGCAATTACATTTGTTAAATTAATAACGTTTGTCCAGCGTTCCGAGAAAATCAGGGCGAGGGAAAAAAGGAACAAGGCCACGCCAGCAATTAAGAATATTCTCCTGATCGTGGTTAAATGGTTCATCCTATTTCGTTCAATACTCATAACGATCAAGCTCACCGGCGGCTATGCAGCACAGCGGAATTGCCGGCCGGGTGCAGCGCCTTGTTCAGCATTGGTTCGAGATTCACCAGAATAGGAAATGAAGGACGAACTTTCCCAAAAAAATCCATTAGTTCACCTGAGCATATATTAATAAAGGCGCGTCTGTTAATTTTCATTACAACTATCTCAACAAGAACTTCCTTAAATTATTAAACATAAGGTCTCGATAGCAAAGAAAAAACTTATTCTTCGGTAGCCAAGTCTTAGACGTTAAGACAGTTTTAGCATTTGACAGCCTCCGAAAGCCTTCTTCGCCGTGATAATGTCCAAATCCAGAGTTGCCGATACCACCGAACGGAGCATCCTCCACCGAGACATGCATAATCGTATCGTTAACGCATGCACCACCACTATGGGTATGTTTCAAAATCTTGTTAACGGTGTCTTTGTTGGTTGACATGACGTAAAGTGCTAAAGGTCGTGGCCGTGCATTGATTCTCTCGATACACTCGTCAATCGAATTGTATGGTAGCACCGGCATTACAGGACCAAAAATTTCCTGCTTCATGACCTCCATATCTTCACCTACTTTGGTAAGAAGATGAGGATATAGAATTCTCTTTTCAGAACTCGAATCTCCCTCTTGAATTACGTGAACCTCGGCCCCTTTTTCTCTTGCGTCATCTAGGAACCCTTGCAGCCGCTCATATTGTTTCTGATTAATAATATGAGTCTGGATATTCTTGTTTTTAGCGTTAGCAAAATACGCTTGATAACGCTCTTTGAATAAACGAACAAAGGTCTCTTCTTTGCCACGAGGAACGAGTACATAATCGGGGGAAACACAAATTTGCCCGGAATTGATTGCTTTTCCTAAGATCACCCCGTCAATCGCCGTTTCCCAGTTCGCATCCTCAGCAAAAATAACAGGCGACTTCCCGCCCAATTCGAGGGTGATCGGCGTTAGATTATCAGCCGCTGCCTTTGCCACATAACGCCCCACCGTTGTCGATCCCGTAAAGACCAAATGATCAAACGGCAAGGCTGAGAATGCCGCACCCGTTGCGCTCTCTCCTTCGGTGATAACCAAATGATCATTAATACACTGTGTCGCTTCGATCAGAACTTTGTTTGTATTCGGAGTAAATTCACTCAATTTGATCATCACCCGATTACCTGCAGCAAGAGCTTGTGTTGCAGGTGACAGTGCCAAAAACAACGGAAAGTTCCATGGCACAATAATGCCTACCACTCCGACCGGCTGATAATGCACCTCAACTCTTGAAGGAGCTAACATTATACCTGCATGCCTCCTCGAAGGTTTCATCCACTTTCCGATGCGTTTCAGCGTATAATTTATCCCCATTACACTTGGAAGAACGTCCGCAACTAGCGTGTCAAACTCACTTCGATATCCGTAATCTTCATTGAGTGCTTGATAAAAATTATTCTCATGCGCAATTAACGATTTTTTTAGAGCCTGCAGCACTTTTTTCCTTTGAGCCAAGCTTGGATAAGGATTTTCGTTATACGCACGCATAAGAATACTGAACTTTTCTGCAAGCTCTTCTTTGCTTGTACAATTTTCCATGTTTAATCCTTCTATCGTTAATGTTTAGCCGAACGTCGCGCTTCAGCCGCGCTGTTCTTTGCGTCGGTTGCAAGCGCCATGTTCGGCCCTCAACTGCATTCTTGCAGCCGCAACCCGTCCTCCCCGTTGGTCACTCTGCAGCCGTTCTCAGCCGATGCAAGAACTGGCTGATGCTCTCCCATGCCCCCTCGAGGGTTGGCGAGCGAGTCCATGCGACGCCCTGCAAGTCCGACGGTAGATCGACGGAATCCCTCAGCCAGATGAACACACGCTCACGTCCGAATCGCGCCCAGCACCACCCAACCTCGACCCAGACGTTCTCCCTTGCTCGAGGCGTCAATTGGAGCTCCAACGCAGTGAGGGTCCGATCGCCTGAGCGAGCGAAACCGCCTAGGTCGTCTGCGGTGACGACTGCTATCGCGGCCGAAGCCGTCTCGGCTGTCGTTTCGAATACGCCGGGCACCGAAACGGCGCCTAACCCCGCAAGGTTCATTATTACAGGTGAGGCAATGCCGCCAATTCCTGAACCAGAGCTGGCAGAGCTTGTATCTATCATTGCCTTGAGTTCCTCTCCAGAATCGCCCCTCCCGTGTATGATCAGAACCTTGGGGAAAGAAAAGAGAACTCGCTCGAGTGAGGAGGTTAATGACAGGATCCAATTATTAGCTCCGAGATCTAGATTCCTAAGCTCGTCGTCCATGCTTCGATAGAGCCCGTGTATTCTCAGAAGATCAGCAGCTGCACCCCCAAATGCGGCGATGGGAATCATCAGCTTCCGTGTGCGGAGAGCAGCGAGTCCAGCCGCCATGGTCCCATTTTGACCTCCGATGAGCACGAGGGCGTCACACAGTTCGACCGAATCGATATGTCCTTTCAGGAGGGGATCACCTGGAGAAACCTGGCATTGAAGCCAGCGGTGTGGATCGACTGGTCGGAAGCCCTTTCGTGCGTAGTATTCCGCCGAATCGGGATTGTCCGGATGGGCAACGATGAGCTTGTCCCTGCGCTCCGCGAGCTTCTGACCAATTGATTTACAGGCAGTTTCGAACAGTGCTCGGTTCTTTCCCGATCGATCGTGGACCTGGTCCTTGAAGCTTCCGACAATAGCGACTCTCACGGCTACTACCCTCCTCTCTTGGAGTCGGCATCGCTAAGGCGTCTTTCACGGGCCGAACGGTCGCCGATAAGCGGACGAGCGAAGCTAGAGCGAGCGTTAGCGAGCGGTCCGCTTATCGATTTAGCTAACCTGCCGCCCCCACATCCTTCGTATCTGCACAAGCTTTTACGAAAAACCGCATAGTTTTTCCGGTCAGGTTCAGCGCTTTGTTCGGTGCTAATAGTTCTCGAATTCACCAAACTCTTCCTGGAAATCGATAAATTCAGATTTTAGTTTGTTTTTTAAAGCTTCATACACATTGAAGACTATTGGGCAAATTGAATAATTATTGACTACGCCAATTAACCTAAAAACAAAATCTTTTTTGTGTAAATGTGGATATGATGCACAATCTACTGGACGTGATTCATATTGGGTACATTTATTATCATTGAGAAACGGACATGGGAGTTGATTTAATATGTTGTCTCCATCTTCGTCTTTATCAACGTATTTAGTTACAAATTGATCCGGCGTGATGTTTAAGCTTTTTGACAATTTGTTTATATCTTTTTTCTTGAGAATGGGTTGTATTTCTTTGCAGCAATTACCACAAGCAGTGCAATCGATCGCTTCTGATACCTGCTTAAATAACTTATGGACAACTGAATCAAGGTTCTTGATATCATAGCCCTTTAAAAAAGTACGAAAATACCAATTTTCGTCTTCTCTTTCTTGTGAAAATTTTTTTATTTTGATTAAATCTGTTTCCATGATCTTTTACACCGAACGGGCTGCGAGATGAGCCGCAGTCGGCTGGGGGCGGCAATTGCATTTGTTTTTTACTGCAATTTACCGTGCTAGCCGACCGAGCGAAGCGAAGCCCGAAGGGGATCGGCTCGATTGAGTTTGATAGGCGGAGCGCGAGCGACGCCTGTCAAACTCAATTGGCTCATCTCGCAGCCCTATCGTTTGAGCTAACCTGCCGGTCTCCCAACCTTCAAGCCTGCACAGACCTTTACGTAAGACCGCATAGTTCTCCCGATCAGGTTGAGCGATATGTTAGAGTTTCACAGATTGATTTTAATGCTACTGTCGCAAACTATAGCGCCCTTTGCATACTCTTTTACCAAAAGATCAACAATGATTTTATCGAAAGAGTAGCCTTTGGTCCTAATTGAATTACCATTTCTTCAATCACAGAATCATCAAGTTCGACATCAATGAACTCATTTTGCGGATATCCAGGAATTGATCATAATCTTTTGTATTCCATTTACCCTCGAGAGGCATGCCAATAATTTTATACCTCCACTCTTTTTCGAAAAACCAATACTCATGTTTAGACTGCCCAAGCGTGAAAAAGGCTAACATCCACGGTTGAATCTTTCAACTCAAAACATTTATTTGTATTTGAAGGATCTTTTTGATAAATGATGGGCATCGGACCGATAATCATTACAGGATAATGATAATTATCTCTTAATACTGTGAAAGAGCATTCTGGATGAATAATCGGATAGCTGTAGTTTTATCATCAGGGGATACTCTTCCTTTGAACATATTTATTGGCAACCGAATACGAACACCCTTCATGTCCGAAGAATAAATATCCACAGAGGCAGTGACTCCTCATTATTTTTTTCAGCAGTCCAGCATGAAACATAGGTATAAAATTTTGCAGCTGGAAATGATCTGGTTTTAGCCTCTTCGGGGTCGTTTACTTTATCTAATCTCTGGAATCTCATCATTCTACTTTTTAAAATGCAGCCGGAACCAACGAATTGCTTGTCAAGGAATCTGAAACAAGAGCGGAAGAGGTAGCCTTATAAATTTAATTTTCCGATTAATGGGAGAAGTTTTTCCTTGACAAGCGAAGGCCATATAGATGTTAGGGAATGGTTTTTATAAGCCCACGATAGCTTGAAAAATTTAATCATACCGCTTGCCGAAATCGATTCTTCACGATTGTTCAAATTGGAGGTGTTCTTTTTCCAATTGTTGAAATATCACAATCACCTTTTTTTGCAACCATTTCTTTTTCTTGTAAGGCGGGATATTCCCTTATCTTCAAAATAATATGGCCAGCCTTCCCCTGTGATATCGATTATTGAATATCGGGAGCCTTCTGCAACTTTTAATGCCAACAGATGTTTTTCAAAGCCTGACTATAGACTTTGCAGCGATCACATATCCATCCATATCACATATTTTGGGAAAGTTTGGTTTTCTAAACAAAAAGGAACAGTCACAATTATCCCATTTTTTTTTCCCTAACGTTGCTAATCAGCCGCCCGGCTTTTTGCGTCGGCTGAATTAGCCTTGTTAGCGAAAATACACTATACGGCTTTCATGATATAAAACGAGTAACCGTAAAATTCTTCATATTCTTCGAAGAATTTCATTTCCTCTTCTGTTTCACTAATAACCGATTGCATGATACTCGTCATCTGAATTTTTGAAAGATTCTATGTTGTTTCGAAGTGGCTCATAGTAATTATCCCACCAGGCCTTTGACGGCAAACGGTATATTCCTAAAACTTCAAATCCTGATGAATTTATAATGTCGGAGTTTTCCGACTCGGTTTTGATAGCAGGGTAAGCGTTTTGCATAAATATTTGTACAGGTTCTGGTACGTCACTTGTGAAATAGTTCATTTCCGAAATGACAGCGATTCCATTAGATGCCATTAATGGTCTCCATGCTTTCAAAGCACCTTCAAAGGTAATATTATAAGCGGCTCCTTCAGACCATAGAAGATCAAGGCTTCCTGGCTCCCAATCAAGATCTCCCATATCACATTCGATAATTTCTACCAAACGTTCAAGGCCGCGCTGTTTTGCTCGGTCTTCAAGTTCATCCAAAAATTCTCGAGAAAAATCTACCGCCCGGACTTTTGCTCGAAATTTATCCGCCAGAATCAGTGTTCCTGCACCAGCACCGCAACCGATGTCTGCTATACGTGGATTTGTTGGCAGCTCTGGAAGTTGTGAAATTATATAGTTGGAATAATCTGTATCACCAGGGCCTTGCCTCTCAAGACCTCGATGTAATTCAATAAGCGCACGAATATATTTTTCTTGTTCCTCCATTAAATCTCCCCGATATAAGATCTATCAATGATCGCTAACGCTCGGGCTCACTTGCCGGTGGAACGATATAAGCATTGGCAATGGCGCCATAAGATTGAGCACCGAAAGAAGTGGAAAAATCAAATACCGCTGTGTTCCAACGATCCAGTGCAGCCCGTAGATACTAGTTATGCCAAGTGCCTGTTTATTCATCAAAAGTTGTATTAACGGACTTCGGCTTTGAATTCTTTCAATAGCTTTTCAGCCTCTTTTTTCCCGTATTTTTGAACCATTTCATCCCATAATGGTGAATTCCGAATCTGCTTTTGATATTCTTTTGTCATTTTTTTTAATTGCTCTGGAGAAGGAGGAGAACCCGGAGCCAGCAAAATGGATACCATCATTATCTGCCCACGAAAAAGATTGATCCGATGTTTGTTGTAAAAGACAGCATTTTTTGTACTTTTTCCCGCTTCCACATGGACAGGGATCATTTCTCCTGATTTTTTTCATTAATGATCATCCTCTTTTATTGAGGGCATAACGCAGAATTGAGGGGCCGGGAAACGCACTCTGAGGAATATTTTAAGGTCCCAAAATTTTGCCGAGATATGCTGCTCAAAAAAGCTGCGGTCTTTCCCGGCCCCGCTCAAATGATTTGTTAGACATTTTATGGTTTGATTTGTAATTTACCATAATCGCTTCTTAAAAAGGAACCAAGTATTTTGTTGTCTTTTACGTCTATATCTATAACGTCATTTGGACATAAAATAAGAAGCTCATGTTTTAATCCAATGTAATGAATCAACTTTCTAGCACACTGATCCTCTATTGTATATCCTATTGTAACTCCATTAAGGGGCTCGCCACACAAACACCATTCGTCAACATTAATAAAATATGGCTCATGCAAATGCTTTACCTCTTCTTTTAGAAGAAGAAGATTTGATTTGTAGTCTTTTTCTTTCATTTTATTCCTTTTTTATAACTTGAAATGGCTAACCGAGCGTGAGCAGCGGTTTTAATAAATGCCAAGTTTGCATGGCCTTGACGTAAAACCGCTGTCTTTACACCGTCTGATCCACGCTTTTGTTATGTGGCCTCATTCTCATTTGGGACCTGTCGTTTCAAAACAGAATCGAGACTCAACAAAGTTTCTGTATTACTTCAATATACGCTTCTTCGTATTTTTCGTGTAAAGAATCTCGATATCCATACCCATCGGTAGTGTTCATTACAATTTTCTTTGCTCGTAATTTGTATTTACCAAGAAGATCGTTTTTTTTCATTAATTCAAGAGCTTTTTCAAACACGTTCTCGGGGCTCGAATAAAAAGTTTCTCGGTCAGGACCAAATTCTGTGCTAAACCAAGAGACACTTTCAACGAAAGTTAACATCAAATCCGAGATCAGCTCTGGATCTTTAGTCAGTTTTCTAAAATCACTGATAGCCTTTTTGCCCACAGAGAGTCTTGCCTTTACGTAAAAACGGATAATTTTTCCGGGCAGGTTAAGCGATTGGTTCTACACATTTTCCTCGCTATTCATTCACCACACGGAAATCGGTAACATTTTTATAACCCTCATGATTACCCAAAAAGTCCAAGACATCGATGACCCTTAACGGTCAAAAGGTTCATCACATCGATGACCCTGTTTGAGTAATTTCGTATCTCTGATACTCTTCTTAAAAACAATAAGAGGAGTATCGAGATGGAAAGAGAGATACGAAAAACGGCTATCGAACGCTACTTAAAGGGTGAGGACCCTAAAAGCATTTACGATGATCTCAATCGATCTAAGAACTGGTTTTTCAAGTGGCTAAAGCGCTTCCAAACCGGTGATCCGAATTGGTTCAAGGGCAAATCCAGAGCGCCTGTAAATCGACCAGCGTCGATCAGTGCAGCAGACAAGAAACGGATCATTGAGACCCGACGACAGCTGGAGTCCCATAAATTTGCCCAGATCGGCCCATCAGCCATAAAATGGGAACTGGCCAAAGTCGGCAGCAAGCTCCCCTCAGACAGCACCGTCAAGAGGGTGCTTAAGGCCGAAGGGTTGATTAAAAAAAACTCCTTACATTCCCAAGGGCGTTGAATACCCCTATTTTACCGAGGCGCTCGGCATCAACAACATTCACCAGGCTGACCTCGTCGGGCCACGCTACATCAAGGGAGACGGCAAATTTTATTCGTTCAATATTATCGATTTGTTCAGCCACCAAGTCTACATCGAGTCCCAGCGTACGAAACATGATGAGCAGGTTGCCTGCAGCTTGCTTCGATGCTGGAAAGCCGTTGGGCTGCCGGATTTTCTGCAACTTGACAATGAATTGAGTTTTCGCGGCAGCAACAGGTACCCCCGATCGCCCGGTTTGGTCATAAGGCTGTGTTTGCACTTTGGTGTTCAGCCTGTCTTTATCCCCATTGGGGAACCCTGGCGTAATGGTGTGATTGAAAAATTCAATGATACATACAACCGGAAATTTTTCCGCCGTCAGTGGTTCAACAGCTACAACCATTTAAAACAACAGAGCAAAAACTTTCAGCGCTTTCATAACAAACATCACCGGTACAGCTGTCTGAAAGGCAAGACCCCGTTGGAGGTAATCGAACAGTCATCGTCCACACCGCAGACGCTCGGTGGAAACACCAAGTTGCCAAAAATCGAAGAAGTCCCTGACGGCAATATCATCCTGATTCGATTTATTCGCAGCGATTGCATGCTCGATGTTTTTGGTGAAAAGTTTAAAGTTTCAAAAGATCTGATTTACTCATATGTGAAGGCCATTCTCGTTACGGAGATTCGAACTTTACAAGTCTATCTCGGAGATGAATTTGTGTGTTCTTTTGACTACAGCATTCAACCGTAAAAATTAGCAATTCAAAGGAAGGGTCATCGATGTCTTGGACTTTTTTACCGTTAGGATCGGGTCATCGATGTCCTGGACCTCAGTTTAAGTGCGAAATCTTGTGGGCCTCCTCCAGCGGCAATTATTGCCTTCGCGGCCACCAAATGCTTTTCCGCAATTGATGAAACCTTATTTTCATCATTCAAAATGCCATCTGGTTTTACGAGACAGAAATGTTCCTTCCATGAGTTTGGCTTTGATTCTTTGTAGCAAATAATGGAGGGCATGTATCCTCGCCCAGGGCCTCCATAACTGCCGGATTCGTAGCGAAATCGTCCAGGTGGAAGCTCACGCTGCTTCATCGCAGCTTCTTTTTTCTCACAACAACGTTTGTATTTCTTTCCGCTACCACATGGGCATGTGCTATTGCGTCCTATCTTGGCCATGATACTTTGTTTTTAGCTTTTTCAGTATTTTGGTGTAGAACGGCGCGCTTCACCCGCCGGGCGGGGCGTAGCATCAACTTTTGCAAAATAGAAAAATTTTGGTCTTCACCAACATTTGAAAAAAGCACCGCTATAGCCCGGTCGGTTGTGAAAACGCTTGTTATGACACATTATGACCTATATTACTCCTCAAATACTCCATATTGAGGAGGAGCGTTACCTTTCCTTTCAATTAATTTTGGAAACCCGCTTTCTTCTGGCTTTATTTCTCGAATTTTTTCTACAGTAACTTTATGAACCAACTCGTCTCCAAAATCGAACAGATACCAAAATGAAAAACCCATTGGCAGATCCAAGTCACGTAGTTCGTATTCAGTAGCAGACTTGGATTGTTTCCCATAACTTGAAACAATATGTTCTCCAAGAGGATTTGATGAATACTCATTATCCCTGTCAAACAATTCTTCACCAAGATAGAAGGAGAACATATGATCATTATCCCAATCGAATAAATGTTGTATATTTATATGAAGATCATATAAAGTTTGTTTGTCTTCAATTTCAATAATTCTTGAAATTTCTTCTTCAATCTCATCTATTCCCATTCGAATTAGATCTATTTTTATTTGATAGATCTTCGTTGGCTTAGAGAGTATTGCAAACGCTTCTTCATACGTTTTTGCAATAGATGTTGCTCTTATTATTTCAGCATTTTTATCTGAATCAAGATAACAACACTTCTTGTATTTTTTGCCGCTTCCACAGGGGCATTTATCATTACGTTTTATCTTTAACATCCTACTTAATTCTTTCTATTTTCAGATTGGGCATAACGTTGCAAATCAGCCGCGCCGCTTTTTGCGTCGGCTGAATTTGCCTTGTTATGCGTTTCCTTTGAATTTCAATTCACCGCTTTCTGTAAACTCAAACATTGGTCCCCAAGCCACTTCCCAGTAATGGCCATCAAGATCGGCGAAGTATCCACTGAAACCGCCCCAGAATTTTTCTTGTGGTTCTTTAACGACGCGGGCGCCAGCAGACTCTGCACGTCTTACTATGGCAATAACATCGCCCTTGTTGCGAGTGTTATGGGCAAACGTGACTCCACTAAATCCACCGCGAGCAATCGGAATCTCAGGAGATATGTCTTCTGCCAGTTTCTCAATTGGGTAGAGAGAAATCCAAGCTCCCGGAAGCTCAATGAAGGTGATGCCATCAGAGGATGTGTTTGGAGGTGTGTCAAGTACAGCTTCATAAAATTCAGTAGCCTTGCGTAGATCGGCTACACCAAGCGTAAATATTGTAACTCTTGAAATCTTCATGATCTCTTCCTTGGAATATGAGGCGCATAACGCCAAGCTTACCGGCTGGTGCATGGCGGCAGCGGAGCACCAGTCCGAGTAAAGCGCGAGGTTAGCCCCGCGCCTTATCTATACGGTCGATTAATACCTCAATGTCCTTATTCTTCTTAAATGGAATCCAACTCGCAGGAGGTGAGAAGCTAAGTTCATCTCCTAACTCAGTTGTGTAACGGATGCTCAAAGTAACCCTGGGTGGATTTATCATTGTTGCATAGCTGACGTTCTTTATATCCTTCAGGTTTACCCGGAATTCCTTTCCTCTATTTCTAAAAAGCAGAGCTGTACCCTCGTCATAAACTTCATCAATCAGGTCCCATACGAGCTTTTTCATTAGAAAATAGCCGAAAACAATCATACATATAGGAATCACGACAAACATTATGCCAGGGCCATCTCCCAAGATGTTCGCAAATAGCCCCACACACAAAAAGATGCTTAGAAACCCGAACCATATGAATGGGAAGAGTTTTTTGTATAGGAAGGTTGTTTTAGAAGTGAGCTTCTTCATCAGTACCTTTCATGGATTCGAGGGACGGCCATGCATAAATGCATTATGCTTCAATCAGTCTTGGCTTTCTGTCATTAACATGTTTCTCACCACGTCCTACCGCCCGACTGGCTGAAGATTCATTCAGCCCGATACCCTCGGTTGAAACTCACCACGTATCCAGTAAGAACCTTTCGCATAATGGTTGCCATTGGAGTATTTCCGGTCCGCAAAAACAGATGCACGTGGTTGGTCATCATAGCCCATGCGTAGTATGGCGTATCCATCTCCTGTAGCAAACGCGACAGCCTTTCGAGAAATTCCTCCCGGTCTTAGTCATCTTCGAAAATCGCTTTACGTTCTATTCCTCGAATGACGATATGGTGCAAGGCACCGGCTGCGTCTATGCGGGCTTGGCGGGGCATACGTTTCAATTACGGGATTCGTGCACACTTATCAACAAAGAAACAACGTCCCTATCTTCCCCAGCTGTGATTTTTTATCTTCCATTTTTCCATTTATTCTATCATTATAGAGTTGGATATGAAAAACAAGTCAAAATTTAGGCCAAATTCATAACTCAAATTGATGGATCAGGTTCGCGACGTTTTGAGATATCTTCATTTTGCATACCGTACCGAGCAAACCTACTGCCTTTCAAGGAAATTATCTCTTGCATTATGAAGGCCCTATATACCGGCCACCGAGTGAGGCCAACAGCCTGTTGATTCAGGCCACGGTGGGATGTCCGCACAACAAGTGCACCTTCTGTATGGTTTACAAGAAAGGACCGTCCTACCGGGTAAGGCCTGTGACAGAAATTTGCGAGGACATCGATGAGGCGTGTGATCTCTACGGGAAAAGTGACCTCTCTCTTTTTCCCGGCCGGCAATTCCATTGCCATGCCGACCCGGGATCTCGCCGCTATCTGCCGTTACAGCATGGCGAAATTTAAGGACCTTCAAAGGATCACCGTATATGGGTCTTCCCAGTACATTGCCAAAAAGGGACCGGTCGACCTGGCCGCGCTCCGGAAAGCCGGCCTGGGTCGAATTCACGTGGGGCTCGAAAGCGGTGACGATGACATCCTGAAAAGGGTGAAGAAAGGAACCAACGCCGCAGAACAGATTAGAGCAGGCAAGATGGTAAAAGCTGCGGGGATGCAGCTCAGCGAATATGTCATCCTCGGGCTGGGAGGCGTTGGAAGGTCGGAAATGCATGCATTGAACTCCGCCGCGGCGCTCACCGAAATTGAACCGGATTTTGTGCGGCTGCGAACTCTGGTCCCCAAAATCAATACCCTTTTATTGCACGAGATCAAAAAAGACCGGTTTACACTCCTTTCACCCCAACAGGTTTTGAAGGAAACAAGACTGCTGATAGAAAACATTGGGTGCCGAACCGTCATTACCAGCGATCATTACACCAACTACCTGGATCTGTCGGGGAATTTGCCCGCAGACAAGGGTCGGCTTCTCGGTGAGATCGACCAGGCCTTGAAATGGGACCCAGGCCACTTTCGACCTTTCTTTATCGGGACCCAATAGCACGCTGCATTTCCGGATCGGAAACTGATCAGTGACTATAATGAAACCGCGGATGGGCACAAGTTAGGAGAAAAACATGGCCCACATCGCCGCCCAATCTGCCTACCAGCGCGGCAAGCTGCAGAACCTGATCTTCGACAACCGGGTACTGTGGCACCATCGGGCGCTGGCGGCTGTGCTTGGCGCGATCCTGCGGTTGCCTGCTGTAGATAAAGCCATGGCCACCAAGCAGGTCAAATCGCGTTATCTGGAAGCGTTGGTGGCACGCTTCTCCGATTAGTGACCTTCCAGTTGGAGTAGAGAGATTAACGATGGCAGATATTTATAAAGCTTAAATTGGATATCAAATCTTGATTGTTGATTAACCAACCAGACACACCTCATGGTTATCTCCAGTGATGGTGGCTTTTTTTACCGTGTTGTTTACCCTCCGGGAAAGCCGATAATATCCCATCTCTCCTGTTTTAGAGATCTACGACCGCTACGACTTCCACTTCACCGACACCCCCGCCTATCTGCTCTCGCTGAAACCAGCTGATCTGACCGTTTTTCCTTCCTATGCCATTCAGGTGGTCTTCTCCGTTGTTGGTGCGGCGGGCTCGACGAGCTTGCCGACCGTCAATCCCTGGACGATGATGGAGAATACCACCACTGCATAGGTGATGGTCAGGATGATGTCGCGGTGACGACCCGGCGGCAGCGACAATGCCATGGCGACCGATATGCCGCCGCGCAGGCCTCCCCATGTGAGAATTTTGATGACACTCGGACTGAACGTGCGAAAGCGCCGCATGATCACAATGGGCACGGCCACACTCACGAAGCGTGACAGCAGCAGCAGCGGGATCATCAGCACGCTGGCAATCAGGTAGCTCTGGTTCCAGGAAAGCACCAGCACTTCCAGGCCGATCAGCACAAACAGGACCACGTTCAACACCTCGTCCACCAGCTCCCAGAAAGTGTCGAGGTGGCTCCGCGTGCGGTCGGACATCGCCAGGAGCCGGCCGTGGTTTCCAATCAGCAGGCCCGCCACCACGATGGCAATCGGTCCGGAGAGATGCAGCGCGTCCGCCAGGGCGTAACCGCCGGCCACCAGCGCCAGGGTGATCAATACTTCCACCTGGTAATTGTCGACGCTTTTCAGCATGCCGTATGCGATCACCTCCGATGATCAGTCCGTAGACAATTCCCCCCAGCGTCTCCTTGGCAAACAGCCATGCCACCGTCCCTGCCGTAATGTCGTGTCCGCCTGCGGCGATATGCAGCAACACCAGAAACACCACGACTGCCACCCCGTCGTTGAACAGGGACTCACCGCTGATTTTGGTTTCCAGGCTTTCCGGCACCCCGGCTTTTTTCAGGATGCCGAGCACGGCGATCGGGTCGGTGGGGGAGATCAGCGCGCCGAACAGCAGGCAGTGCATCAGCGGCAGCCCGATGTTCAGCCAGTCCAGTACGAGCCAGGCCAGGGTTCCGATGATAAACGTCGAACCGATCGTTCCCACGGTGGCCAGCGTGCCGATGATCCACTTCTGGTGTGCCAGGCGGTCCAGGTCGATGTGCAGTGCCCCGGCAAACAGCAGAAAGCTCAACATGCCGTGCAAAAGGGTCTCATCAAAATCGATGCTGTCGATCAGTCTCAGCGCATCTTCCTCCAGGCCGAATCCCAGAGGACCCAGCAATGTGATCCCCAGCGATCCCACAAGCGAGATGGCCATCACCCCGATGGTAGTGGGCAGCTTGATGAAACGGTAGTTGATGTAGCTGAACACGGCCGAAAGCGTGATCAAGACGGCCAGGATGTTGAACAGTTTCATAAATTCCAACCCTGCAGGTAAGGGGCAATGTTTTTCGTGTGGTATATATCGAAATGGAACTGGTGGCAAAGGTTCGTTTCAAACAAAGCCGGAAGAGACACCCCTCCAACGGGCTGTAAAATATCCGACAATCAATTTTGGTGGGCACACGCCTATCCGAAGGCGGGGACAGGGGTCCCTCTTCGGCCGCCGATCCGCAAGAGATTCCCGCCAGGGAACTGAGCCCTTGAACCCATTATGGGGGTGGATCGAGGGGGGGCAGGCAGCGCTTGTATAAACCACTGGCCTGTTTTAGCTATTGATATTGAGTGTCATATATTGTTTATTGGTTTAGAATGAACCTGCTATATTCGTTAAATACCGTGTGATGAAATTGCCTCTGTTGGGCGAGGCTGTCCGGTTTCATGTTTAGAGTCTCAGATCGTCACTTCTCCGCAAGATGCGAAGATGTGTTATTAAAGAGAAACCACTTGATTCATCGGGAATGGGGTTATCGGTTTCACGTGTCAGCAAACCCCAAATCCTGAAACCCGAAACCTGAAACCTCGTATGAAACTACGCCTAAATGGCACAGTTTCTTTCTTGATCAGAGTGGTCGCTCACGGCCAGAGGCGGCGCTGAACGCTGATTTGGTTACGGCCGAAGGCCTGCATAGGGGAATAACTGTTTAACGTCAATGACGAAATCCGAGTATACCAAATCAAACCTCAAGAAACAGCCGACCGGCACGCTCGGCACCTTCGCCGGCGTGTTCACTCCCAGCATCCTGACCATCCTCGGCATCATTCTCTTTCTGCGCCTCGGGTTCGTGGTGGGCAGCGCCGGACTCGGGCGGGCGCTGTTGATCTCTGGCTCTGGCCAACGGCATATCGGTGCTGACCTCGTTTTCGCTGTCGGCCATCGCCACCAACCTGCGGGTCAAGGGCGGCGGCGACTACTACCTGATATCCCGCACCCTCGGGCTGCAAGTTCGGCGGCTCCATCGGCATCGTGCTCTATCTGGCCCAGTCGGTGTCGATCGCGTTCTACTGCATCGGCTTCGGGGAAGTCGTTGCCGAGCTGATCGGCAGCCGTATGGCCCTACATGCCCCAGATCGTTGCCGCCGCCGCGGTGGCATTCCTGTTCATCTTCGCCTGGTTGGGTGCGGATTGGGCCACCCGTTTCCAGTATGTGGTGATGGCGATTCTGGGGGCCGCCCTGGCTTCCTTTTTCGTCGGCGGCATCGGGCGCTGGGACGGAACGCTTCTGGCCGCCAACTGGTCGGCCCCGACAAACGGTCCGGCCGTTCTGGGTGATCTTTGCCATTTTCTTCCCGGCGGTCACCGGCTTCACCCAGGGGGTGAGCATGTCCGGGGACCTGAAAGACCCCGGGCGCAGTCTACCGCTGGGCACATTTGCGGCCGTGGGCCTGTCAATCGTCGTTTACTTCATTGTCGGCATTATTTGCTGGCCGCCGCCTTGCCCCAGAAAACCCTGGCTCAAGATTACGGCGCCATGGGCAGCGTGGCCCTTTTCCGCGGACTGATCACAGCCGGCGTGATTGCCGCCACGCTTTCCTCGGCCATGGCGTCTTATCTCGGTGCCCCCCGAATATTGCAGTCCCTGGCCGCCGATCGTATCTTTCCTTTTCTGAACCCGTTTGCCAAGGGCCACGGCCCGGCGAACAACCCCCGGCGCGGGGTGCTCCTGTCGACCGCCATTGCCTTCGGGACCATCGGCATCGGGCAGCTGAACCTGATCGCCCCCCTGGTCTCGATGTTCTTTCTCATCTCCTACGGCCTGCTCAACTACGCCACCTTTTACGAAGCCCGCTCGGAAAGCCCCTCCTTCCGCCCGCGGTTTCGCTGGTTCGATGCCCGCGCCAGCCTGGTGGGCGCCCTGGCCTGTTTAGGCGCCATGCTGGCGATCGATCCGCTGCCCGGCGGAGCGGCGCTGGTCATCCTGTATGCCATCTATCTTTACCTGAAGCAAAAAGCCAAGTCACCGCGCTGGGCCGACAGCCGACGATCGTATCACATGCAGAGAATTCGGGTGCACCTTCTGGAAGCGGCTGCAGAACCCGAACACTCCCGCTATTGGCGGCCGCAGATGCTGGTTTTTGCCGATGAGTCCGAACAACGACAGGCTCTGCTGCGTTTTGCCGCCTGGATCCAGGGGCGAAGCGGGTTTACGGCCGCAGTGAGAATACTCACCGGTCAGACGGCCCGGCTGCGCAGGGAGAAGCAAACCGCTGAAGATGAATTGAAGGCCGACATCCGCCAAAGCGGCCTCGAGGCTTTTCCTTTGGTTGTGCTGGCCGGCGACCGCAAAGATGCCGTCCAGGTGCTGGTGCAGTCCTTCGGGATCGGTCCGCTGCATGCCAATACCGTGCTGCTGAACTGGATCAACGACAACCCCGATTCCCCGGAGCATTACATGGCTGCGGTTTACGGCCGCAGCCTCAGGGAGGCGTATCGATTCGGTTGTAACCTGATCATCATGGATGCTACGTCCGCGGAATGGAATGATTTGACGGAAATACCGGCCGGAAAGCGCCGGATCGATGTCTGGTGGCAGGATGACGCCACCGGCAACCTCATGCTTCTTTTGGCTTATCTGATCACCCGCAACGAGGAATGGGAAGGCGCGGCGATTCGGTTGCTGGCGGTTCGGGACGACAGCCATGTTGAAATCCCCACGGAGGAGACTTTGCAGCAGAGGCTGGAGGAGGTGCGCATCGAAGCCGTTCCCCTGGTGGTCGACAACTCTGACGCCGATACGGTGATCGAGACTTCCCGGGACGCATCCCTCGTTTTCCTGCCCTTCCGGCTGCGCGATCTCACTTCGATCAGCGCTTTCGGCAGTTCCCCGGAGGACCTCTTCAGCCAACTGCCGCTGACGGCCCTGGTTCTGGCGGCCGAGACGATCGAACTGGATGCCGAACCGGAGGAAGGCGAAGCCGCCGAGCGCGCCAATGCCCTCGACGCCCTATCCGATGCCGAAAAAAAGGCTGAAAAGGCCCAGAAAGAGACCGAAAAAGCAACCGTAACCGCCCAAGCGCTGACCGACAAGCTCAAAAAAGTCCAGTCATCGATAACCTTGCAGGAGGACGAATCGTCCCTTGTCGACCTCATGGCCGAAATACATGCGGTCGAGAAGGAGCTGGAAGAAAAAAACGCCGCCTGGCAAAGGAAAAGGCCAAGGCAGAGAATGCCGCCCGCGAGGCGGAGGCTCTGGGTGCGAAGGATCCAGAGACGCCCATCGATCAAGATCCCTGATCTCGGGAGATCCGTTATGCCATATCGAAAAAGATGTCGCGCCCCTTTTTGCCTATTGACAGAACATGATACTGGCCGTCTTCGCACTCGATCCTCCATGGCCGCGACATGAACATTCCCTGTCACAGCAAAAACCGGATGTCCAAATCAAAAATCAAGTTCTGACCGTAGTCTATCTGGGTTGACCCCTATCTGGTTGCGAAATGTTTTTAAAAAGGATAATGAGGGGGCCGCTGAAAAAAAAACGGCCGGCGGGATTAAGGGTCTCTGGAAAAAATAATTCCACCTCTTGATACTCTTGGGCATATCTACTACTTTACATCCACCACCACGTATCTCGATATGCACCGGTGGTTGTGTCTTGTAGACAAACCATAATCCTGTGCAATCGTGTGGAATTCTCGTAGCGTGACCCTGAAACAGCCATGCCGGCACGATGAACGGACCACTCATCCCGTCAGCGAGGCGCGGCGGATATGTTGGAATGGACCTTAAGAAAGCTGAGCATACTTCATCCGGCCAGTTTGTTGCTGTTCAGCTACCTGGCGACCATTGCCGTGGAACTGGCCTGCTGACGTTGCCGGCCGCAACGGTTTCGGGCTCGATCAGTCCCGTCGACGCCCTGTTCACGGCGACTTCCGCTGCTTGCGTGACGGGGTTGATCGTCGTCGATACTCGGAGCTCAAGCACACGAACTGAACCAAGTAAGGTACACAACAT
>CAVOHX010000008.1:0-7105 GCA_963695825.1 uncultured Chloroflexia bacterium | reverse complement strand
GACGCAGGTTTATGCGTTAGCACGACATATGGGGTTGCCCGAGAAGATTCGCCGAGCAACGCCGACGACCGACACGTACAGCCTGGAGCAGGGACAGGACGAGTTCACTTCGCCTTGCCTTACGACCAGATGGATCTGGCACTGTGGGCAAAGAACAACGGTCATTCGTCAGTCGAACTCGCATCTGTTCTCGGTATCGACGAGGAGCATGCTGAATTTATCCTCAAAGATATCGACAAGAAGCGAGCATTCGCGGCCTACCTCCATGCGCCAGGAGTCTTGGTCGAACCCGTTCCGGAAATCAAGAAGTAGGCGGCAGTCTGTTGCCGGGGCAGTAGCCGTGTTACGCCGCATCGCCGACGCAATCGTCCGACGTGCGAGGTATGCGCGCTACTTTCTCATGGCCAAAAGGGACAGCCGGCGAAACCTGACGGCAAACCGGGGCCGGAATGTGCTCGTGCTGTGTTACGGCAATATTTATCGAAGCCCCTTTGTGGCGGCAAAGCTGGAGTCGCTGCTTTCGGCGTCAGGTTGGTCATTTCGATCTGCCGGGTTCCACGACCGAGAGGAGCGGCCGAGCATAGAGTCCTTTGTCAGTCTGGCCATGCAGAACGGCGTGGATCTCTCCGAGCATCGATCGCGACGCGTGGTGGTCGGCGATGTGGAGTGGGCAGATCTGGTTGTCATCATGGATGGCAAGAATCGACTCATGCTGAAAGAACTATCGCCCGGCGCGGATGCCAAGGTCATTTGGCTCGGCGTCTGGTCAGGTGATTCACGGCCAGATGTGAGTGACCCCTATGGATTACCCCCTGGTGAGGCCCGGAAAATCGTCGAACGCATGTCGCGCTCAGTGGACAGACTGGTTCAGGAAATCCGTTAGACTATCCCCGCAACCACTGTGACATCTCATAGAACCATGGTTTGATGTCCGTTAATCTCAGGACTTCGAGTTTCTGCTTGCGAACAAATGGGTTGATGGCCGACATCGCAGCCGCAAATCGGGACGGATATCCTTCAGGTAAATTGAGCTCTTTTCGCGACTTCAACAGGAAGAGCAGAAGAAGGTCCAGTTCTCCGCACAGCCAGCGCGATCGGACGCCAATTCTGTACTGATCGACTGGCTCAACCTCTTCGCCCGCAGCCATTCTGACCAGCAGGTCGGGGAAATCGACACCTGCGTCAATTGCGAGTTGCAGAGAGCCCCAGAAGCGACCGTTGATCTCCATCAGTTTTGGTATGCCATCTCGTTCGTCCTGCTTGAACTCAACCATAGCAACACCATGCCACCCTAGTGCGCTTAGAAGTTTTCCACCGAACTCATCCGCGACAGGGTCCGCGGCGATACTTTCTCTAAGTACGCTGACGCCACCAGAAGGCGGCTTTTCGTGCAATCGTCTATGGGCGAAAGTCGCCAGACGCCGGCCCGCGAACCCGCTCCCGCTCGTGAAAGGCGACCGGCTGCCGCAGCACGTGGGCGTAGAGATCGTGCCGGATGGCGTGGACGACGTGCTGGCCTACCCAGGTCGAGAGGTAGCCCTGCCAATAGATGGCCAGCCAGTAGACGCCGTTGAGCGCCAGGTAGAGCAGCGCGATCAGCGTCAGGCCGCGCAGGTCGCCCTGGGCGATGGTCGTGTCGACCGCTACCTTGGTCAGGTAGGGCATGGCCAGCGTCGTCGCCGTCACGATCGAGCGTGGCCACCAGCGCCAGCGCGAGCCGGCCCCTGTATGCCCGCACGTAGCGCCACAGCATGCCCAGCGCCTGCCGGTCCAGGTCTGCGAAGCGGTAGCGCTCCTCCTGGCCCTGCAGACGGGTCATGAATCCGCCACGAATGGTCATCGTGCCCCTCCTTCCCTCGGCGGTTCGCCTGCGCCAGGGCCTGCCTCGGCTCGCCAGTGTCTCGGCCTGGAACTGGAGCGCGTACACCTGGTCGGTAGAAACCGCCTGCCGCCAGCAGCGCCTCGTGGGCCGACCGCTCCGGCGTGGAGCGCGCCCGCTCGACGATCCGCCCGTCGCGCAGCACCAGGATCTGGTCGGCCTGCTGCACCGTCCACAGCCGGTGGGCGATGACGAAGGTGGTCCGCCCGGCGCGCACCTCCGCCAGCGCCTGCTGCATGCGCCGCTCGGTGTCGGCATCGACGCTGGAGGTGGGCTCGTCCAGGATCAGGATGCGCGGATCGGTGAGCAGCACCCGCGCCAGCGCGATGCGCTGCTTCTGCCCGCCCGAGAGCCGCACACCCCGCTCGCCGACGGGCGTGCCGTAGCCCAGGGGCAGGGACTGGATGAAATCGTGCATCTGCACCACGCGCGCGGCCCACTCGATCTCGTGCTGCGTGGCGTGGGGGTTGCCGTAGGCGATGTTCTCGCCGATCGAGGCGTCAAAGAGAAAGACGGTCTGCAGCGCGATGCCGATGGCGTCGCGCAGGCTCTCGACCGTCACCTCGGTGATGTCGTGGCCATCGATCGTGATCCGCCCCTCCTGCGCGTCGTAGAAGCGGGGCAGCAGGTGCACCAGCGTCGCTCTTGCCCGCGCCGGACGGTCCCACCAGCGCCACCATCTCGCCCGGCGCCGCCTCCAGGTCTGACGTCGCGCAGGGCATCGCGCGTCCTCGGGGCCGCCATCGTAGGCGAAAGCTCACCCCCTCGAACCGCACGTGCCCCTCGACGGGCGGCAGCGGATAGGCGTCCGGCGCATCCTGCACGTCGGGCTGCGTGTCGAGCACCTCGAACACCCGCTCGGCGGCCGCCAGCGCCTGCATCACGACGTTGAGCATCATGCCGGTCTGGCGGATGGGACGCAGCAACATCTGGATGTAGGTGGTGAACCCGATCAGCGTGCCCAGCGAGATGAGCCCGGCGATCACGCTCCGCCCGCCGACCCAGAGCACCAGCGCCGTGCCCACGCCCATCACCACGCTGGCGTAGGGCATCCACAGCGAGGTGATGCGCGCCGTCTCGAGGTTGGCCTGCAGGACGCTGGCGGCTCTGCCGGTCGGCCCGCTTCTGCTCGAACGGCTCGCGGCCAAAGAGCTTGACCACCAGGATGCCGGCCAGGCTCTCCTGCAGCGTGCCGGTCAGCGCGGCGAGCTGGCGCTGGACGCGGCACCAGGCCGGCCGCACCCGGCGGGCGTAGGCCCACATGCCGAGGACGATCAGGGGCAGCAGGCCCAGGTAGACCAGCCCCAGCCGCCAGTCCCAGATCAGCAGCACGACGAGGATGCCGAGCAGGGTCAGCAAGTTGGTCAGGACGATGACCGCCGCCCGCCCGAAAAAGTCGTTCAGCACATCGACGTCGGCCGTGACCCGCGACATCAGGTCGCCGGTGCGCGCCCGGTCGTAGAAGGAGAAGGAGAGGCGGCTGAGGTGCTCAAAGATGGCGTTGCGGATCTCAAAGACGATGCGCTGGCCCGTGTAGGCCGTCAGATAGAGCCGCAGAAAGTCGATGCCACCCTGCACGCAGCGAGAGGGCCAGCAGCCCGCCCGCGGCCCACCAGACCTGCTCGGGTCCGCCCCTGAGGATGAAGCGATCGACCGCCAGGCGGATGATCCACGGCGGCGCCAGCTCGACGGCCGTGGTGGCGAGCGCGGCGAGGATGACGCCGGTCAGGATGAGGGCGTGCGGGCCGCATATAGCCCAGCAACCGGCGCAGGATGGGCCAGACGGGGCCGGCGGGTCCGGGGTGGCGCGCTCCCGACCGGCCCGACCTGGGGCTTTGACCGTCGCCGCCACCGGATCGGCGACCAGGCCCGGTTGCACGGATGGAATTGGGCTGCGGCCGAGCACCGGCACCCGAGTCAGGGCCGCGGACTGGCGATGGGTTTACTGTCACCGGTCCCGCCGATCGGGAGAGGTCAGGCTGAGAACAGTAGGCCTTGCCTCGTGCGGGGGAGCGCCGCTACTTTTTCCGAGTTTCACGTTTTTCGCATTCGTGTCCTTTGACGCCACCGTGGCACTCGCGAATCTGTTCCGGGGTGCACTCGGCCGGATTCGGCTTTTCGGTGCAGGTACAGCGGCATTTGTCTTGGCAGTGCATCGATAGGACTCCTCACGAGAGTCGGGTTTTGGCGGGTGCCGGAACGACGTCGACGCCCAACAGGTCACGGGCCAGGGCACCGTAGGTCGCGAGGCGCTCCCCGTCCAGGAAATAGTGGATCCGATATCTGCGTCGCTCGGCATGGATGAGACCGAGGTCTTTGAGGACCCGGAGGTGTTGCGAGACGGCTGAGGGGGAGACCCCCGAGCTCCTGGGCGAGCCGGCCGACGCACAGGGCGTTGCCGGGCTCTTGTTGAGCGAGGAGGAACACGAGCCCCAATCGCGTCTCGTCACCGAGGGCTTTGAAGAAGCGGACCAGATCGGGCATGTTGAGTCATCCAAGTATCTGCGTATATGCTAAAATAAATTCTACTCCCGTTCTGAGGTCGCGTCAAGTCGAGAGCCCGGCGGACTGCGCGATCCTGAAAGAGCCCCTGCTGTCGACATGCACATCAACGAACAGGAAGACGGATGCAGAGACTGATCTGGATCGGAATCGCCGGCGGAGCCAAGGTCCAACTCACAGCCAGATTCCCAGAGCAAGCGATACACCCGGGTCGATCAGGAAGGTCGCTTGATCATCCCGGCGGAGGTAGCCCTGAGTCTGAGGCTCCTGCCGGGTGCCGAAGTGGAGCTAGAGCCCGATGCCAACGGCCTTAAACTGCACCGGCCGACCACGCACCTGACCAAGGTCCATGGGGAGCCCACCAACCACTGTAACCTGCACTGCCGCACCTGTATGCGGAATTCCTGGAACATCGCGCAGGGCATGATGGATACCGAGACCTTTGAGCGAATCCTGGCAGGGTTGGCCAGCTTTTCACCCCCGCCGACCGTCTTTTTTGGCGGTTTGGGTGAGCCGTTGAGCCCACCCGAGATCACCGAGTTGGTCGCTCGATCCCAGTCGCTCGGGAGCCAGGTGGAACTGATCACCAAGAGAGCAATGAAGAAGACTGTTTCGGCAGCCCTTTCCCAACCTGCGGCGGCTGCCTCTGGGCCCAGGGGGTCATCCAATGTCCATAGCTGTCAAGGAGGGTTTTGTCTTTGAAACGTAAGCGACGCAGAGTCTGAAGCACAGTCAGGAGCCGGCCCCCAACTGGCGATTATTGCCGGCGTGTTGTTGCTCGTTGCGGCCGTTTTTCTGTCTTGAAGGGGAGGACGGCCGACGAGGGGAAGGCCAGTTCTCGGGACCAGGTGGCGGTGATTCCGACGGCGGCCGATCCGGGCGTCAATACCCATTCGGCGTCGTCGGTGGCGGTTCCGGAGGTGCCGGCTGCTGCCCCCCAGACAGCTGATTCCGCGACGTCTGCTCTGTCCCCCGAGGCGCAATTGGACCAACATTTGGCATCCGGCGCCGGTTCTGGCCTTTTTCCACTCCAATACCTGTGTCCAGTGTATCCGCATGACTGAAATCGTCGAGCAAGTGTATCCTAACTTTGCTGACCGCGTCGCCCTGGTGGATGTAAACGTCTACGACCAGCGCAATCAGAGTTTGTTAGGAAGGGCTGGCATTCAGGTCATCCCTACCTTGATCTTCATCGATCGAGACCAGCAGGGGCAGGGGTACACTGGGGTTACGCCTGCTGAGGCGCTGCAAGAGCAATTGGAGGTGCTGGCACAGGAGCCATAATCATGAATATCGACCCGATCATCCTTCAAGCTGGGTCCCCACTTGCCTACGTCCTGGTTTTTCTGGGTGGGGTGGTGACCAGCATTGGCCCCTGCAATATGGCGATGATTCCACTGATAGTGGGGTATGTGGGTGGCTCTGTACAGCTCTCTCGCGGCCGGTCACTTGCGTTATCTCTTGCTTTTGCAACCGGCTTGGCTGTTACTTTCATGATTCTGGGTGTTATCGTCTCACTGGTCGGGGGATTGATTGGCGGCACAAGCCGCATCTGGTATTATGTGGTGGCGGCCGTCTGCCTGCTCATCGGGCTCCATATGTTAGGGGCCTTCACACCGCCCCAGGTCGGCGGACTGGCGCGCTTGCGGGAGCGCATTGCACTCAAGGGCGTGCCGGGGCGCTGGCACTGGGGCTGGTCTCCGGCCTGATCTCTTCGCAGTGCGCCACTCCCGTGCTGGCTGCCATCCTGACCTATGTGTTGTCTCAACAGGGAGCTTGGCTCTATGGCGCGCTTTTGTTGTTGGTCTACGCCCTCGGCCGCGGTGTGCCGATTGTCCTAGCCGGGACCTATGCTGGCGTGGTGAAAGGATTGCAGACCTTTGGCCGCTGGTCCAGTGTTGTGGAGAAAGCTAGTGGTGCCTCCCAAAAGTTTTTAGGGTAAATTGGAGCCATCCTGAGAAAGGAGGGCTCAAAGCATGATCGGACGGAAACCATACAAATACCAGATCGATCTCAGCGGCAAGGAGAAACAGACGCTGCGTCAAGCAAAGAAGAAGGGATACAAGAACGCCCGCTTGGTGATTCGTATCCTGATCATCCTGCTGGCGGATAAGGGGAAAACCATCGCTGCCACGGCCGATATCCTGGGCTGTTGCGAACAGACCGTGCTGAATCAGCGCAAACGATTCCTGGCTTGCTGCGCTGAAGGAGCAGTAGCAGCCTTGATGGACTTGCCCCGCAGCGGGCGGCCAGTCACTTACGGTCCCCAAGAACGTGCTCAGATCACTGCGGTGGTCTGTGAGAGCTTCTCTGGGAACGCAAGCTACCGCTCAGCCGTTTCTCGATTGCTGACTTGCTCCGGGTGGTGCTCCAGGAAGAAGGTCTGGCGGGTCTCAGTCACAGTAGCCTGGGGCGCTTTCTGTGTCAGGACGCCCTCAAGCCGTGGCGCTATCGTGACTGGCTCTTCCCCCGTGACCCGGACTTTGTTAACCGCGCCTGTGTGATTTTGGACCTGTACGCCGGTTTTTGGCAAGGCCAACGGCTTGGGCCCGACGAGTATATCCTGTCGGCGGATGAGAAAAGCATCCAAATCCTGTCCCGCTGCCATCCCAGCAGACCGACCACCCTCGGTTTCAAACAACGGGTCGAGTTTGAGTACCAGCGGCAGGGTACCGTGGCCTATCACGCGGCTTGGGATGTCTTCCAGGGCAGGATCTTCGGCCG
>CAVOHX010000007.1:0-88733 GCA_963695825.1 uncultured Chloroflexia bacterium | reverse complement strand
CTCTAGCCAACGCATCTTTCAGCCTGCTCGTGGCAAGTCTTGTGGCAATCCTGGGTGTCTTGATCTCACTGCGAGCTTCCACGGTACAGCAGGCTCAACAGACCCTGATGGCCGCTACCCTGTTTCCTCTGGTACTTCTGCAGATGATACCCGCTCTGCTTCTTAACGTGGTGCCGGATGGGAGGGCACATCTTAGAGAACTGGTGGCGGCTGCGAACCCCACTCAGATTCTCCTTGTCGCCATGGCTGTTCTGACGGTCTTGGATCTGGGGTTGTTTGTGGCAGTGGTGGTCCGCTTCAAACGCACTAGGTTGATTGTGCATTGAGAGCAGCTGGAAACAAGGCAAAGGCTGGTCTGTATTCTGCTGAGAACATCTTGCGTAACGCCAGCATAACTGGTCGAACACCCTCCTCTGGACTATCTACCTGGCTCTCCTCGTGGTGCTGCTTTCCCATACAGCCTGGACTTTCGGCTGCTCTGAATCGCCGGCCGTGGGCTGGTTGAACATCCAATGGGGCATGGTCACTGCGTGGATGGCCGCATTTGCCTTTGAGATCGCCATCGCTGCCCTCACCCACAACCTAGCGAAGCACATCAAATTCACAGCACGATACATGGTCGGTAGCTCCACACTTCACCGTGGTCACAAAAACCACTGAGCAAACCGCCTGTACACGCTGTTTCATTTGCCATATTGTTCAGGTAGCAAGCGCCGCTGCACGCTGCCTGGCCAACCCAAAGACGCTCGACACACCGGCGGGCAGCTTGCTTCGCGGCCGTCGTACATACTGGAAGACGCCTGCAAGAGGCCAGCCAGCCATCCCTGGTAGCGAGTTCTCTCAGTTGAGACGCTCGCTGGATCAACCGCGCCAGGTCCCCTCGTAAGTCTTTGCGAAAGCGAACAATGATAATGGCAGCCACGTCATCCCTGGCCATGATCCAGAGCTTTGCCTATTGTCTGCACCATGGCCCGAGCACAGCGGATGAGGGGCAAACCAAGGACGGCCAAACACAAAAAAGTCCCGAGCTACAGCTCAGGACTTTACATAACGAGCGGGAGCGACGGGGTCGAACCCACATGTGACATCATAATAGTTCCGCCTGGTTCTGGACCGCCGGAGGCTCCAATCACAATTGCCTAGCTGCTTTTCCATTTCCAGCTTTCTGGATCCCAAGTTCCGCTACATGTCCCGCCAAGCACAGGATTGATGAAGCCTTGAACAGCCTGAACTGCATCGTCAAAGTGGGAGAAAGGTAAATCAAGGTTCTTTGTGAATTGATCGAACTTTGGCCTCCAGCCAACTGGGATTTGATCCAATCGAGCTGGGATAAGATCTTCACGAGCTTCGAAAACGGCGCTGATAGCAGCGTACAACCGTTCAGCCTGCAAGTCATCATCCATGCAAGCAAAGAGCAGGATGTCAACCAGATCTTTGACTCGACTGGTCTCGACGGGGCGTGGGCGAACCAGCGCATGCAGCTTCTCTGCAATATGCTGAGTCACGGGATAACACGGAATCGGCGTTGTCGGTATTCCAGCAAATGCCAGATACGATGGGGGAGTAAGGTACTCAATCGGTTCAACAATCGGATCATCAAGACCAATATCGATGTGAAATCGTTCAAACACTCGCCCTGCAAGTCTGGCTGTAACCCGGAAACGAATTGCTGACCCTAGTATGAAATCTTGGTCAGTGCGTTCGACGGAAAACTCAAAGTAATCTCCCACGTCTTGATGAACCGCCTCCAGTAAGTTTTCTGCGATTTGCTCCAGAGAGATGTGCTGGACCAACAGATCAATGTCGTGCGTCGTTCGGGCCTTGTCGGTTCGTAACTGAAGTGCGTAGCCTCCCTTTAGAATCCAGTTCTCATCCAATCGTGTCATGAGTCTTTCGAATGAAATCATTTTGCGTAGACGAGGAATTCTGTGGTGGGGGTAGTCGGAACGAAGACGGTGTTCTAGCGCCTGACGGAATGAGCGTGCGGAGGAGTATTTCATAGTTTGATCTCTTCAACTATCCTGCTTATGAACTCCTGCACCCTTGCTGGTCGGTTATTGGCTTGGTTGACGAGATTTAGCTTGGTAGTCATGCCGCGACGAAGAGACTGGAAAATGGCAGTCCTGATTTGCCCATCATCGACATGGGCAAAAGTACAATCAATAATGGTCCGATCCACAGTTGTTATCGGCAGTCCTTCAAAATAGGTAACATCTTCTGGGTTGAGCTGGTTTGTGTGAACACGGATACCGGGCCTTCGCCTGGAACTGGTGGGCGGCAGGATCAAATGAATCTCGTCGGGAATGATATCCGAAAGATCATAAACATAAAGGGCGGTTTGAAAGCCAACAACCGCATGTTGGCCAGCGCTCAGCACGGCCATATGGATTTCTTCAAACCTGGTGGCGGGAAACTGCACAAAACGATAGATGCCCCACCCAGCCTTCTCGAATTCACCACGTTGGAGCCCTCGATAGATCTGGTTGCGCCTAAGCCCCATCTCTCGAGCCTGAGCTAGAGAGAAGTATCCTGCCTGATCCTCGGCTATTTGATATAGTTGAAACTCTCTTTCTTGTTTCATTGGTAGTTGTGCGTGCAAAAGGGATACACTTTAGTACTCTTTATGCACATATTATAGCTCGAAATGGAGATGTTGTACAGTTGATCGAACCCGCTCTCCGATATTGGCAAGGTTCGCTTCACTGGGGTGTTCACCGTCAGGCCAGCAGGTTGCACCTCACCTGCCAGCGAGGCACGATCGGACCTGAAGCAGGACCAGCCGGATCAAGGCGGGATACGTTGCTCACGGGGAATCCTCGCAGCGGCTCAACCATAGAATCTGGCACCCCCAAGGTCTCCAAGGTCCACCCCAGGCGCTTGATCAGCGCACCGACCTCGTACTGCAGGGCGTATCTAATCAATCGGTCGAGGTTGAGCAATTCTATGAAACGTTCCAGTGTCTCCATTCCCATGTGGATGGAGCCGAAAACGCTGGGATGGGCAAACATGTCCAGCATAGTCCGCTCAGAATCGGTGATAGATACGCGGTGCCATTGGCTGACCCACTCCTGCTGAAAGCCGAACCAGCTCTTGAGCCGCACCGTGATAAACTCGCACTCGCCAACCTGGTCCTGGGAGTTGTCCGAACTGGAGTCCGAAGCTCAGAAAAAAGATAGCGTAACACACTGGGGACAAAAGGGGGATGGAGCCAACCTGCTGGATAAGGTACAAAAGTACGAAAGCAACAATCCAAGCGGAGGTTGGCTCAGGTGCATCGTACCACGTTCTTGCTAATTGTACACTGTTGGTTGATCACGGGCTTTGTGCTGTCCCCGGTCGGCGGTCTCATCATGGAGGAACAGGCTGGGTGGGTCACTTGCCCATGCCCAATGGCTGGATGGAGGAATCGCCCGCAGCGGCGGGACAGGAGGCTGGGGTGGAGACCGGGTTGCGGTTGCCCGTCTCCCCAGTCGTGGCAGGTGGCATTGCTGCGTAGCCTTCTGCTATGGGGGCTGTGGCAACTCGGTGGGCAGGTCGGGCCCGGCTGGCTGCTGTGGTTGCCATGGGCGATCTGGTTGTTGTCCGGCGCTACCGGTCCGGCAGGCCGGCTGAAGGCGCTGCTCTGGCAGGGTCAGCGCCTGCTGGTCATGGTCTATCTGATAGCGGGTGTCCTGCAACTGGGGGGCCAGCTGATCCCACAGGCAAGCGTACTCGGACTAGGTCTGGGGTGCCTGACATGCGGTGACGATCAACCCAAGGTCCGGGTCGAGCGGCAAGCTGATGGGAGTTATCAAGCCACCCTGTGTGGCCATTTCACTCTGCGGGTCGCTGGTGATCTTCCCTTCCGCCAGCGTTGGTTACTGATCTTTCTGGGGTTGTTACAGACCTCAGCTGATCAGCGATCCAGTCGGCGCACACGGGATGGCCGCACTCCGTTTGTCCGTCAGGAGCAACTGTCCACCTGGTTCGGTGTGCCGCAGGAACGGATCAGCGAATATCTGAAATACTGGCTAGAAGGCGATTGGGCCAACCTACTCAGCCTGAAAAGCAGGCTGGTGTTGACGACTGACTTGTTGGATCGCATCGTGGAGGTATTAGCCACCTTCCACGACGGGTCTACCGAGCAGGTCTATCAGCACCTTCGGCACCAAGGGGTGCCCGTGACCCACGCTCAGGTAGAACAGGCTGCTCGCCAGAGCGGCTGGCAAAGGTTGCAGCAAAACATCCAGGCCCGCTATGAGACGAGCCCTTCCGGGTTTCGCTTGCGGGAAGGCTGGCTCATCCAACAAATGCTAACTCAAATCCAAGGCTTGCTGCAGAAGCTTGAGGGTGGTCAAGGCGTGACGGTGGAAGAGCGGCTCCCGCTTCATGATCTGCTGGCCCTGGCAGGGACAGTGGGCATGGCAGCCGAACCGCCGCTGAAAGCCTTGCCCTGGCTGCTGGCCGTGGGACGACTCCTTTTCGGGCAATGGGAGACCCAGACGGAGGCTGAGGTCCGCTGTCCGTACTGCGGCTCAACCCAGGTGGCTCGCAAGAGCAAACAGCCGCGCTGGAAACAGTACTACGACGCCGACCACCAGTTACAACAGGTGGCAGTGTACCGCTACTACTGCCGCAATGCCGAGTGCGCCAAGGGCAGCTTCACCCATCTCCCAGCGGGGCTAGTGCCCTATTCGCGCTACCGTACCCAGGTTCATCTGCTCGCCTGGCAGATGTACGCCTGGGGCGAGAGCACTTATCGGCGCACCGGGACGGCCCTCGGGGTCTACAGTATGACCGCTTGGCGGTGGGTGACCGCCTTTGGGCACGATTTGCTGCCCATCGCTGCCCTCTTCGGAATGGTCAGAAGCAGTGGCGTCGTCGGGATCGATGAAAAGTATGTCCTGGTGCCCAAGAACGGCAAACCCGAGAGCGAGATGCGCCGTTGGATGTATGTCTACCTGGCAGTCGATGTCTGGACCTATGACCTGCTTCACATCGCGATCTACGCCTACAACAACCAGGCCAGTGCCCATGCCTTCTTGCTCGCCGTACGGGCCAAGGGTTATCACCCCACCGTGATCGTGACTGACTTGCGTCAGGAGTATGGCCCGTTGATCAGCCAACTCTTTCCGCAGGCTCAACACCATCTCTGCGTCTTCCACGCCCTGCAAGGCATCCAACTGCACATCAAGACGGTGTATGGTGTCAATTACGCCCAGGAACACCCCGCAGCCCAACGGCTCAAGGAAGAAATCTACGCGGTCTTTGATACCTCCTCCCCGGACGAAGCCCAGCGCCGGTTTGATGCCGTGTTCAGCTTGAAAGCGGTGTATTCGAGGGCTACCCCAGATTCGGTGGTTATCTTTGACTTCCTGGAGCGCCACTGGCCAAAGCTCGTGAACGCCATTGGGGATGATCACATCCCACTGACCAACAACGCTGCAGAAATGGTGATCCGCCGCTTCGACCACCACTACCAAAACTTCTGCGGCTTCGAATCCTTGCAAAGCGCTCAGCGCTACCTGGCCGTATTTGAGAAGGTCTACCGTCTGACCCCCTTTTCACAGGATGCACAAACGCGAATCCGGGGTCAATCGCCTTTGCAGCTAGCTGGTTACCAAGTTGCCCACCTGCCCATCACCGCCATCTGCTCCGGTCTCAGCATCGAGTGGCCGCTTGATTCAACTCATGTCCCAAACTAGCTACGCTCACCGCCCGCGAGTTGAACTTTTACCCTGAATGGCATATAATTGCATCAGTGTTCAGCATCACAACAATTGGTGGGAGAGCATCGATGAAATTGACCTGTCTGCAAGAGAATCTGGCCAAAGGATTGAGCGTCGTTGGAAAAGCAGTCAGTGTGCGCAGCACCTTACCGGTGCTCGGGAATGTGCTCATGGCGACCGAGAACTCGCGTCTCAAGCTCTCTGCAACCAACCTCGAACTGGGCATCACGTGCTGGATTGGGGCGCGGATCGAGGAACCAGGAGCCATCACCGTCCCTGCTCGCACGCTGGTGGATATGGTCAACGCCTTTATGGGCGAACAAGTGGGGATGGAGCTAAACGTCCGCACCAATTCGTTGCGGCTCACGTCCGGGCGCAGCGAAGCGAACATCAAGGGGATTGATGCCCAAGAGTTCCCGTTGATCCCACAAGCAGAACCCGATGGCATCCAAATCCCGCCCGAGACCTTGCGCAGCATGATAGCCAGAACTGCCTTTGCTGCTGCGACGGACGAGAGCCGGCCGATTCTCACCGGGGTGTTGACCAAATTCGAGGACGATCAGATGGTGATGGCGGCCGCCGATGGCTTTCGGCTCTCGGTCAGCTATGCGAGCCTGGAGCCCCCGGTCGATGAGCCCCTGACGCTGATCATACCGGCCAATTCTCTCAAAGAGCTCTTTCGCATCTCCGGTGATCAGGATGAACCGATCTCTTTGACTGTCCCGGCCGGTCGGGGCCAGGTGATCTTTCACTTGACCAATGTGGACCTGGTATCGCAGTTGATCGATGGAACCTTTCCAGATTTCAACCAGATCATCCCGCAGTCGCATAGCACTCGCACTCTGATCGCGACGACCGAAATGCGCACGGCGTGCAAGACGGCCGATATTATTGCCCGCGAGGCGGCGCACACCACCCGTGTGAGGGTCTTTCCAGAGGACACGTTGACGCCCGGCCATGTGGTCGTGGCGGCGACATCGACCGAGACCGGCGACAATGAGACCGAAGTCGATGCGCTGGTCGAGGGCGATCCGATGGAAATCGCCTTTAACGTCAAGTATCTCAACGATGTGTTGGGCGTGATTGATACCCCACAAGTGGCATTCGAGATGTCCAGCGAGTCCAGCCCCGGCGTAATCAAACCGGTTGGTAAGGACGATTTCGTGCACGTCATCATGCCAATGCAGCTCGGGCGGTAGGCTTGACGCCGCGTCCCGGGCCGGTTATACTTTTTCTCACTCGGGGCGTAGCTCAGATCGGATAGAGTGCGCGGTTTGGGTCCGCGAGGTCGCCGGTTCAAGTCCGGCCGCCCCGACTCTGGCGGGTGTAGCTCAATGGTAGAGCCCCAGCCTTCCAAGCTGGTCGTGAGGGTTCGATCCCCTTCACCCGCTCCTGATATCGGACACCGGGCCCATAGCTCAATGGTTAGAGCAACCGGCTCATAACCGGTCGGTTCCAGGTTCGAATCCTGGTGGGCCCACCTTGTTCCTCCGAGGTCTACCCGTCAGTTGTTCACTAGCAGGGATCAACGTGCAAGACATGGAGGGCAGGAGGCGATGCCAGTTGAATGAGGCGATCAGCCGACTGCCGGTCTTGTGTTTCTGCCTGGATTCCGTCTGGGGGCGGTAAGGATAGCGCATGCAAACGTGGGAATATCTCTTTGTGCGGGTTGACATGGCGCGTAACTCCCGGCGCCCTCGCGCCGTTAATGGTGAGCAATTGCAGAACTGGAAGCAAGGGCCCACCATCATCGAGTTTGCCAACGAGTTGGGCGAACAGGGTTGGGAGCTGATTGGGGCCAGCGTTGCTGGATTCGAGTTCGTTTTCAAACGGCCCAAGCCTTAACCCTCCCAAGGGGGGCCTTTGGTGGCATTCGCAGCGGCAGATCGTATGAGCCCGCGCTTTTTGGCGCAGGCCCAGCGGTAAGTTATCTTTCTGGCCCACCGGGGGGCGAAACAAAACGACCGTCCGCACGTAGTGGATACTTGATGGATGCAGCGAGTCCACGGGGCGCCGTGCGCGACGGTTGCCGGTGGCTTTGGGATGGTGCAATGGCTGGACGACCAAAACTTGAACCCCTGGTGGTTGTGGCTGCTCTGTCTGTCATCCTGACGGCCGTCGTGATGCTGGTTGTCTTTCGTGGGTCTCCTTCCTCTGGCATCGCCCCAATCGAAATCATCCCTCCTCCGCCGACCCCAACCCGTGACCCCACTGCCACGCCGGGTCCGCTGGCGGTGTACGTCACGGGGGCGGTTATGCGGCCGGGCGTGGTCATGGTCGCGCCAGGGTCGCGGGTGGAGGAGGCGATCGATGCGGCCGGCGGCCCAGCCCAAGAGGCTGACTTACGTCTGATCAACCTGGCAGCCCCACTGGCTGATGGCCAGCAGGTGTGGGTGCCAGTGGCGGGGCAAGAATTGGCGCCAGTCCGATCCGAACGGCTGCTTGTGGATCCGGCGCTCATCAACATCAACACCGCCACCGCCGACGAGTTGACCGCACTGCCGGGCATTGGCGAGACCCTTGCTGCCAGGATCGTATCCTATCGGGAGCAGCACGGCCCTTTCACGCAGATCGACGAGATCATGAATGTGTCGGGCATTGGCGAGGGCAAGTTTAACGATTTCAGAGAGATGATCACGGTTGGCCCCTGAGACGAGAGCATCTCCTCGACGTTAGGAGGAAGAAATGGACAATATCACCGAAGTTGTCACCGGCAATCTGGGCCGGGCGTTGGAAGAGGTAGACAAAGTGTTGCGTAGCCCGCGCACCCGCGTAGAGATCATTACGCTGCGCCGTCAAATGAAGAATGTGACGTCCGAGCTGGGCAACCGCACCCTCGAGCTGTACAGGGCCGGCCGGGTAACAGACGCCGAGTTGGCCGAACTCTGCGCGCGGATCATTGGCATCGAGGCGCGTATCACTGAGCGGGAGGCCCGGCTGGAGGTCCAGGCTCAGGCGGGCCAGAGAGGTGCGTCGGCGGTCGAAGAAGTCGAGTCATCCGAAGTGCCATGTCCCCGGTGCAATACGCCCCTGGCCGAAGAGGCGGTTTTTTGCCAAAAGTGCGGCCTCAGGCTCGGCGCAGCGACCCCGCCTGAGGAGTTGCAGGAGCAGTTCTGCGTTGATTGTGGCCGCGCGCTGCGGCCGGAATCGAAATTCTGCCCGCGCTGCGGCCGTACAGTCTGAACCCCGCGCTATCCAATCGATAGGGTCTGAGTTTGGACTGTCGCTCCGTCCTCGGCCTCTAGCACGTAGCGCAACGCGGTGATGGCAACCTCCAACATGGGGAGGTCGGGTTGGCGGGTGGTCAAGCGCTGCAGCCAGAGGTTGGGCTTGGTGAGAATGCGTACCAGACGCAGGTGTTGGTGACGGGCAGTAAACCGGATGTACTCGTACGCGATGCCGGCGACGACTGGGATCAACACCAGGCGGGACGCCAGGCGCAACAGGAGGGGCGGGCGGCCGATCAGCGAAAAGAACAGAATCGAGATGACCACCACGGTGAGCAAAAAGCCGGTCCCACAGCGCGGATGGTACAAGGTGTACCCTGACACGATTGTCGGTTCAAGCTCAGCGCCGCCTTCGTAGGCCATGATCGTTTTGTGCTCTGCGCCGTGAAAGGAAAACACCCTGGCTATGTCCGGGATCAGACCAACGGCCCACACATAGCCGATGAGCATCAAGAGGCGTATGCTCCCCTCGATCAGGTTGCTGACCAGCGAGGAGGTGACCCCCAACGAATTCTCGATCAGCCCGGATATAAAGGCCGGCAGCAGGAAAAAGAGCCCGATACCAAATACCAGCGAAAACAAGACAGTTCCCCAGGCAAGCGGGCCTTCAAAGACGCTCGCGACCTCAGTCGGCGCGGTTTCGCCTGGCGCCGGCCTGGTCGACTCGATCTCTGTCTCTTTCTGCTCGGCCATCTCGGCCTCCATGGCGACGTTGCTGGAAAAGAGCAAACTTCGCATCCCTAACCCAAGGGAATCCCACAGCAGGACCAGGCCACGCAGAAATGGCGTTCGGCTGAGCCAACCATCGTACATGAACTTGTTGACCGGTTCTTGGTGCACCACGATGTGACCGTCGGGGTGGCGCACTGCCACCGCCATCGCTTTTGACCCGCGCATCATGACCCCCTCCATGACCGCCTGACCACCATAGTTGAACGTTTTCTTTGTCATGGTGCAGGATTGTAACGGTCAGCTGACCGCGAGTCAAGCCCGGTGTCGCGCTCTTCCGGTCTAGATTGGCGTGATCGGCGGATGACAGGCAGAGTGCGCGATGCAGTTGGACCCCAAGGCAGAGTCTGTAATCATCGAGAGCAATGGGAGCGGCGTTGTCCATCCGAATTGCGCCGCCGGCGTGGAGATTGGGTCGGAATCAATGCCAATCCCGGCTCCCATCCAGCTTGCGAGCAGCGCGCCCACCACCAAGAGTACGAGCACGAGACAGCCAAGCCTCCGGGCGCCTGCCAGATCGGCCGTTGAACCCTCTTCCGGTTCGATCTCCTGTTCCCTTCCAGGTACCGGCGTGCCGCAATGGAAGCATTGGACATCGCTGTCCAGCAGCGGCCGATCGCAATTGGCGCATCGTTGCCTCATGGTCTCGTTATCCGTTCTCCCACTTGAGTACCTTGCCGCCAGCCACCTCCAGCCGGGTTGCCTGGGCCAGGAACTCGGAGGTGAACATGTTGGGGTCGGTCGCCGTCAGGATTGCCTGCTCGGCCGCGCCAACGCAGCGCAGTAGATAGGCCCGTCGTTCCTGGTCGAGCTCGGCCAATACTTCGTCCAGTAACAGCACCGGGCGCTCGCCGGTTTGCTCTTCCATCCAGCTGACCTCGGCCAGCTTGAGCGCTAGCACCGCCGTCCGCTGTTGGCCGCGGCTCCCGAAATCGCTCAGGTTGCGACCGCTGACCAGGAACTGCAGGTCGTCTCGATGAGGGCCAGACAAGGTGACGCCGCGCTGGATCTCGATCGGTCGGCTAGCCGCCAGAACCTGGAGTAGCGCCGAAGCGATATCGGCTTCGGGATGACCCAACAGCCAGCCAGTGGGGTCCGATTGCGCCTCGTCCGGTAGCACGGCTGGCGCGCCGTTGCCGTTGGGCTGGAGCCGAGGTAAATAGATGAGGCGCAGGGATTCGCGCTCGCCTGTCAAATCGCCAAAATGGATCTGACCGGCCCGGCGCTCAAGATCGACAATAAGCTTGGCGCGGTTCATCAGCAGGCTGGTTCCCAAAGTGGACAGCTTGGCGTCCCAGGGATCCAATTGCCCCGCGCTGCGGGCCGGCGCCCGTCGTTCCTGTAGCCTCCGCAGCAAGGCGTTGCGCTGCGACAGCACCCGGTTGTACTGCGAGAGCGTGCGGCAGTAACGCTTGTTCACCTGGCACAGGGTGATGTCGAGATAGCGGCGGCGCTCTGACGGCGAAGCGGTGACCAACGCCACGTCCTCCGGCAGGAACAGCACTGCGTTCAGATTGCCCAGCAGGTCCATCAGCCGCACCTTGAGCCCGTTAACCAACACCTCGCGTCGAAAGGCAGGCCCGTTCTGACCGTTGCCTTGCTGAATGAGGCGAATCTCCAGGTTGCGCGGCCGCGCGCCATGCACTGGCTGCACCGTCGCGCTCAGGCGTCCGACCGTCACCTGGCTGTCCAGGTCCTTGGCATACCAGTTGATCAACTGCCGATCGCTGTTGGCATGAGGGGACTTGCTCGTGGCCAAATAGTAGACGGCTTCTAGCAGCGTGGTTTTGCCCTGAGCGTTGGCGCCGTGTAGCAGAATCGGCCCCGAGGGCAGGGCGAGTTGTAATTGCGCGTAATTGCGAAAATTCGTCAGGGCAAGTTGAGTGACACGCATTCCGACATCTCTGGGACGGGGCCGACGGCGGCACCCGCCGCCAGGGCCACGCGATTATAACAGCCAAGCGCTCGCAGCGCTAGCGGTTGCGCCGCGCGCTGATTTCTGCTATGCTCCGGGTACACAGCCTCCATCAATTAAAGGAGTTCCCATGAACGCCAGGCCATTACCCGTTCTGCGGTTCATAGTGCTCGGGTTGCTGTTTGTGGTGCTGCCCCTTGCTGTGGGAATTGCTCTCGCGCCGCGGATGGTGCCCGCACCCAAGGTGGGCATCATACGTCTGTGGACGGATATCCACTATTGGACAGCCCAGGAGGTGATCGAGCAGTTGGCCTATGCGCGGGCAGGACCCCTCGATCAAGGCGGTGGTGATCATCGTCGATAGCCCGGGTGGGGAGGTGTCGTCCAGCGAGGACCTCTACTTGAGTATGTTGCACACGCGTGAAGTGCTGCCGGTCGTGGTGACGGTTGACTGGATGGCAGCCAGCGGCGCCTACCTGGCGGCGGTGGGGGCGGACGAGATCTATGCCAAGCCGACCTCTCTGGTGGGGAACATCGGGGTGATCGGTTTTGCCTCTCCCCCTCCCTACGTGGATGAGGAGACGCTGACCACCGGACCCTACAAGGTGTTTGGTGGAACCCAGGCCTGCCGCGTCCAGCAGATGGAGATCGCCAAGGAGAGTTTCCTGGCGGCGGTCGAGGTGGGGCGGGCGGAGCGCCTCGAGACTTCTCTGGAGTTCCTCTCCCGGGGTGAGATATTCTCTGGTGTCCAGGCGTTAGAACTAGGAATGATCGACGGGCTCTTGTCAACCGACGAGGCGATCGGCCGGGTGGCCCAGCTCGCCAAGTTGCGTCGATACGAGACGGTAGATCTTTGGCCGCTGACCTATCCGGAATTGGCCGAGGCGGGCGAAAGCTATTTCGCCGAGGGAGGGCGTGAATGGACGGCGGTGGGTGATCTGGCCCCCGGCCTATACTACCGTTACGTCGAGTTGGCCCGGTAAGGCCATGAGGACAAGGAGAACGTCATGAACGCACGCAAGTATTGGCTACTCGCCGCCCTGTTCTTCATCCTGTTGGCGCTTCCCAGCGCGGGCCGTTACGCGGCATACTACCACGGCCGGCCCAGCCGACCAGAGGTTGCTCGGCCCGCTTTGGAGGCCATTCAGGTACCAACTCCGCCGGCCGCCCAATACGCAGACGAGACCCGCGCGCCGGGAGCGGCGTCGTGCTGGTGGATATGGCTCATGACAACCGGGTTCAGATGCCAGAGCTCAGCGTGCTCGCCGGGCGGCTGGCTGCCCGCGGTCATCAATTGGTAGAGTGGACCGGGGGTGACCTACAGGCGGCGCTGCCGGAAGCCAGTTCGCTGGTGGTTGCGGCCCCCATGCAACTCTATGACGACGACGAAATAGAGGCAGTAGAGACGTTTGTGTCCCGCGGTGGCCGGTTGTTGATGATTGGGGACCCGACCCGTTTTCAGTACCTGGTCGACGACTGGGGATGGGTTACCGGGGTAGATTCGGACGCACGCTACCTGAACAGCCTGGGCGCCCGGTTTGGGATCGCTTTTGTGGACGATTATCTCTACAACGTCGGCGATAACGAGGGCAGCTTTCGGAATCTCCGTATCAGCAAATGGGGGGAGAGCGATTTGGCCCAGGGTCTCGAGACGGTGGTCTTTTTTGCCGCCCACTCGCTGTCGGTGGGTGATAGTTTGGCCCTGGCGTGGGCGGATGACAATACCTGGTCGTCAGCCACCGACCGGGCCGGTGGGCTGGTAGTGGCGGCCCAGTCGGCCGACGGCCTCGTTGTCGCGCTAGGCGATTTGACCTTTATGGCTGAGCCTTATCACACTGTGCGTGACAACGGCCGCTTCATCGCCCAGTTGGCGGATTTCTTGACCGGCGCCGAGCGCCGCTACGACCTGGCGGATTTCCCGCTCCTGTTTGGCGACAAGACGGCGTTCGTCTTTACCAACCGCCCCGAGATCGGACCGGGTCATCTGCAACTGGTGGACGATCTGCAGGAAGCGTTCGACGCAAGTGATCGCACCTTGGTCCTGGTCGATCAACCCGATACGAGGACCGATACCATTTATGCCGGCATCTATAGTCAGGCAGGGCCGGTGACGGACACGCTCGCTGAGCATGGGGTCACCCTGGTCTTTACCCCAACGCAAGCGCTTGAGGACGCGGAAACGGCCGCGCCTGTTGGCGATGACGAGCCGACCGAGGCCCCCACGGGTGACCAAGACCGATCCGAGCAGCAGGCGGAAGGGCGCGTGCTGGTGGACGGGCTGGGTAGCTACGACATGTCGGGCATCGGTCTATTGGCGCTCGAGTCAGATGGCGAACAGGTCGTATTGGTGGTGCTAGCCGCCAGCCAGGAGGGACTGGCGAACCTGCTCGGCCGGTTGCCCGACCGGGACCTGGGCGACTGTGTGTTGGCCGAGTCGCTCATCCTCTGTCCCAGCGGGGTGCCAGATGAAGCGGTGCAAGAGCGGTGGGAGCAGCTAGAGGTGGCTCCGGAGGACGAGGAACCGGATGACGGAGAGCCGCCCGAAGAAGTAAGGGGCGAGCTGGCATATGGCGAATGGATCGAGGACGAGCTGGAGCCCGACGAGGCGCATCGATGGTCTTTCGAGGGCCAGGCTGGAGAAGTGGTCACCATACGCGCCGAGCCCGACTCTGAGACCGACCTGGTGCTCGAGCTACTGGATGCCGACGGCGACCCGCTGGCCTCGGCCGACGACGAGGTGACCGGATACCAGGAGATCATTGAAGAGTACGAGCTGACCGAGACCGCCACCTACTTGATCCAGGTCAGGGATTATTGGGACGAGGGTGGCAGCTATACCCTCTTGATTGAGCTGGTGACCGAGACCGGCGAGGGAGGGGGCGGCGGCGAGGGTGGCGAGATTTCCCTGGGCGAGACGGTGGAAGGGGAGCTCGTGGGCACGGATATCGCCATCTGGGCCTTTGAAGGCGAGGCCGACCAGGCGGTCACCATCATCGCCGTGTCCACCGATGACGGCGACCTGGTACTGGAACTGCGGGATGCAGAAGGCTATACCCTGGCTACGTCCGACGACGGTTTGAGCGGCGAGGAGGAGCGACTGGAGGGGCGGCTGCCGGCCGATGGCAACTACCAGATTGCGGTTTACGACTTTTATGGCGATGATACCTCCTATACGCTGAGCCTGCTGGAAGGCGGGGAGGGCGACGTGTTCGGCGGCTGGGGGATTCTCATCGTGTCGGCCGACGACGGAGTCCCGCTAACCGAGGGCCGGACTGGCGCCGACATTTACTACCAGGTGTTGTCCCCGAACTATGACGTCACACTCTGGAGCCTGTCGCAGGACGGCCCACTTGGAATGGAGGACATGCAAGGCCATCAGTTGGTGATCTGGTCATCGGGCGATTTCGTGGACGGGGACAGCGAGGCGGTGCTGAACGTGATTCTGGAAGGTGGTTCGTTGCTGCTGAGTGGCGCCAGTTCGGGCCTGGCGACCGCGGAGGACCTGGCGCCGCTGCGGGATATACAGGTGAGCGAGACCACGTCGGTGTTGACCACTGGCTTTACCCCAGGGGAGGTGATCGAGCTGACCGGTGAGATCGACGCTCTGGTGTTTGATGGTTCAGAGGAAGAAGAGGGGCAGATCACGCTCTTTTTGCGGGGACCGACCAGCGATCAGGCGGGGGACGTTATCGCCATCGCGACCGACGCGGGCGAGTTCCTCGATCTGCAAATCTTGATCATGGGGTTCCCACTCTACATGCTGCCCGAGGACTATCAGGTCCAGATCATCAACAACGCGATGATCTGGTTCGGGGTGACGCCGTCATCGTGACAATGTGGGCGTTGTGGACCAACGCGTGCCGTCCTATCTGAACGTTCAGGCACTCTTTGTCCTCAAGCTGCGCCACAACATCACCCTGGAGGGTGATCTGGCGCTCGCCAGGCTAGAGCTGGAGGCGTTCTTCCAGGATAGCCTGGAGCCGATTTCCGAGCTAGAGGCGTTGGCGTATCAGCACCCTGTGCTGGCCCGGCTGCAGGGCGTCACGGCGCTTGGATCCCACGTCAGAACCAGCGGTGTCCAGGCCTTTCTCGCATCTGCTCCCCTTGCGCACCTTCCAGGGCTGATCCAGCGCCTCAGCTTTGTGCAGCGCATCTACGGTCTAGCCACATACGATCCCCGTTTGTCGCCCTGGTTGACTGACCTCGAGAGAGAGGTGGGGCCGGTGTACGGCAGTCTGGTCTGCGGAGCGGAGCTGGTTGTCCACGCTGTTCCCCACTGCGCGTTGTACGAGCTCAGCAGTCAGGTGGCCCGACGCGCCGGTGGGCCAGGAGAGGCGGAACGAGAGTTGGACACGCTCCTGGAGGGGTTAACCGACCGCGCGGATGGGGCCCACGGCCGCAGGCTGGCTCACCACGCTCTCTCCGCCCGATCCAGTGGCTCGCATCTCTCCCACGATATACATTATTACAAAGCCAAGTTCTTTCCCCGGCTGGCCCGCGCCATGCTCAACCACTGCGTGCACCGATTGGGAGAAGGGCCGTACCGGTTGTTAGATCCGTTTGTCGGCAGCGGCACCGCGCTACTGGAGGCTGCTCTGCTGGGTATGCCAAGTGTTGGGTTGGACATCGACCCCCTCTCGGTGTTGATCGCCCGGGTCAAGCTGGAGGTAGCTGGGTTGGAGGCTGGCCTGGTGGCAAGTGAGGTGGACCGGGTCGTTCGCAAGGTCGGTGCGCTCACCGGTGAACAGTTCCCAGCGGCGGAACTCGAGTTACCCACATTCCCTTCATGGATGACCAAGAATCGCAAGATGACCCCCCAGGTTGAGGCGCTGATCGGCCGGGAGATCCACATTCTGCAATACGCCACCGCCGGCAGCCACCCGGTCTGCCAGCCGCTTTTCCGGGTGTTGATGTCCGATGCGATTGCGCGCCGGGTCAAGATGCGATTCCTGGGGACGGGCGTCGGCCGGTTTTCTCTCACGCTTGCCAGATCCAGCGCACCGCAGCTTTTCTGCCAAACTGCCCAGCGCTACGTCGGGGTGGTGGCGCTGTTCAACTGGTTAGAGAGGAGAGTTGGCCTGTCCTTGGCGCCCGTAAGCGTTCTCGAGGCCGATGCGCGCGCGATTCCAAGAGATGCAGGCGTATTTGACCTGGTGGTCACGTCGCCGCCCTACTTGCCGGCGTCGAGCGGCCGTGAGAGCTATGCCCAGGCTCGCGCGCCGTCGCTCATTGCGCTGGGAATGCGAGACGCCGACCAGATCGACGACCTGGCTGGTGGGGCGATTGGCTCCATGCAGGGAGAGAGCGTAGATTCGGCACCGCTGACCCCGGCCGAACGCCGGTTGGTCGAATGGCTGGCGGGGGATTCTCTGCGATCCATCAAGGCCGAGCCAACGGCGCGCTATTTGTGCGACATGCGGCAGGCCTTGACCGAGATGCACCGGGTTCTGCGCCCGGGAGGCGTTGGGGTGCTGGTGAGTGGCAAACAGAGCGCGTTTTATCATTTTGCCACGCGCAAAACCCTCTATGTCGCCTCCACCGCCGAGATGCTAGCCGAGGAAGCCGAGCTAGTTGGTTTTGAGGTTGACGGGCTGCACGATCTGCAACTGATAAAGGCCAACAAGAATGCGCGGCCACGCTCTCTGGACGACTATTACGAGACCTTGATCATGCTGCGGAAAGCGTGACGCTTTTGTCAGACCCAGCTCTGTTCGGTATAATCGGGGTGCGCGGTCCTCGGTTGGCCGCGTTGTCTTTTTTTGCTCAGATGATAGCGGATGACGGAGATGTGGATAAAAGACGGTCTGGTGGCGCTGGGGTTCCTGTCGCTCTTTCATATTCTGGGCGGTGGAGGGCCTCGGGGTCGCGTTGCGAGGCCTGCGCGACCGGCCGGCCGGCGGCAAAGGCTGTGGGATCAACCTCGGTCTGGCCGTCTGGGGGCTGATGTTTGGAGGGCTTCCGCTGCTGATGGGTTTGCAGGAGCCAGGGCTGCTGGTTGTCCAATTGTTGGTACTGGTAGCGGCCTGCCTGGCGACCTTCTTTTTTTGGGAACGGATTAGGGAGCTTTTCAGCAACACCGGGGTGATCCTGACCACCCTGGGCGGTGTCTTTTTCGTGGCTGGCTGTCTGGCGGCCGGACTGCTGCTCAAACAGAGCGATTACCTGATGGCGTTGCTGTTCGGCCTCTTGTTCGGAGGGTTCGGCGGAGCGATGATCTACCTGGGTCTGCGGATGACGCTGTTTCCCCCGGCCGAGTAATCGCGCTGCGGGATGGTGTGTTCGCCGGCCGATAGATCGGGTGGCGCGGGGAAAAAAGTATGGACGTGGTGAGGATCGACGGTTCCTTTGGTGAAGGCGGTGGGCAGGTGTTGCGCACCTCG
Source organism: uncultured Chloroflexia bacterium (assembly GCA_963695825.1). GTDB lineage: Bacteria > Chloroflexota > Anaerolineae > Promineifilales > UBA4811 > CAVOHX01. Next base: position 70,774 of record CAVOHX010000007.1, on the reverse strand, counting down.
CTCGCGCTTTCGGCGTTGACCGGGCGCCCGGTCACGGTGAGCCGAATTCGAGCCAACCGGACCAAGCCGGGCCTGCGGCCGCAGCACTTGACCTCTGTTCGGGCGGCAGCCGCGCTCTGCAGTGCGACCGTGCAAGGAGGTTCGCTCAACAGCCAGCAGCTCGATTTCCGGCCGGGGGGCCCACTCCAGGGGGGCGAGTATCGGTTCGATGTGCGCGACGCCGCCCACGGTGGCAGCGCAGGCGCGTTGACGCTTGTCGTGCAGGCCATCTTGTTGCCGCTGGCCTTTGCGACCCGGCCAAGTCGCGTGAGCCTCCATGGAGGGACCCACGTCCCCTGGAGTCCGCCCTTTCATTACCTGCAGGATGTTTTTCTTCCGGCGCTCCATCGGATGGGCCTGCCGGCCGAGGCGCGCCTCAAGACCTGGGGCTGGTACCCGGCCGGTCAGGGCGAGCTTGAGCTAGAGGTGGAGACTGTTGGCCAGTTGCGAGGAATGGAGTGGATGGAGCAGGGCGAGCCTGTTCGGGTCGCCGGCGTGGCAGCGGTGACCAACCTGCCGGCGCACATACCCCAGCGCATGGCGAACCGCGCCAACAACCTGCTGCGCGGCGCCGGTTTGAACAGCCAGGTGCAGGCCGCCCGCGAGCGAGGGCCGGCGCCGGGCGCGGGGATTTTTCTGACGGCCGAGTACGAGCACGGCGTCGTTGGCTTTGGCGCCCTGGGCCGCCAGGGAAGGCCGTCAGAGCAGGTCGCAGACGAGGCGTGCCAGGCTTTGCTGGATCATCATCGCAGCGGCGCGGCCGTAGATCCCCACCTGGCTGATCAGTTGATACTGCCTCTGGCGCTGGCAGCGGGGACATCCTGCTTTACGACCAGCGAGGTCACATCACACACAATGACCAACTTGCACGTCGTGCAGCAGTTCCTGGAGGTTGAAGTCCAGGCCGAACCGTCCGGTGTGATACGTATCAAAGGAATCGGATTCCATGTTTGAGATGCTCTTTCTAGGCACCTCGGCTTCGGCGCCGTCGGTGTACCGCGGCCTGCCGGCCCACATAGTGATGCATCGTGAGTACCGTTTCATGATCGACTGCGGCGAAGGGACGCAACGGCAGATTCTACGCAGCGGAGTTGGTTTCAAGCGGCTGGATAAAATTCTCATCACCCACGGTCACCTGGACCATATCCTGGGGTTAGGCGGGTTGGTCTCCACCTTTAGCCGGTGGGAGGCCATTGACAGGATGGAGATTTGGGCGGGGCGTTGGGCGCTAGAGCGGATCGAGGACCTGTTGTTCCGGGTGGTGTTGCGCGGCGGGCGACCTGATATTTCGATCGAGTTCTTTGAGATCGAGCCGGGGGTGCTGCTCGAGGATGAGAGGTTTGCCTTGAGCGCGTTCCCCGTGCACCATCGTGGCCCTGATTGTTTTGGCTTTTGCTTTGAGGAAAAACCGCGCCGGCCGTTCTTGGTCGCCAAGGCCGAGGCGCTCGGCGTGCCGGCCGGGCCAGAGCGACGTACGTTGGTGCAGGGCGAACCCATCACGCTGGCGGACGGCCGCGTGATCCGGCCGGACGATGTCCTGGGCGATGTGATTCCCGGCACCAAGCTGGTGCACGTAGGGGACTGCGGCCGGACGGACAACCTGGTGGAGTTTGTCGCCGGCGCCGACACGCTGGTGATCGAGGCGACCTACATGGAATACGAAGATGAGCTTGCCCGCAAGTTTGGCCATCTGACCGCTGCCCGGGCCGCGCGCCTGGCAGCGACGGCCGGGGTGCGCCAGTTGATCCTGACCCATCTCTCTCGACGGTATCGCGAAAAGGATGTGTTGGATGAGGCCCAGGCGATTTTTGCCAACACGGTGATCGCCCGTGACCTGGACCTGTACCAGGTGCGGCGGGACAAACTCGCCGAGCAGGTCAGTTCGCCCGATTTGTCAGCACCACCAGAGAGCGTATAATGAATCCGACCGGGATTTGGAGACGATAGCCATGTCAGTAAGAAAGGCCAGCATTCTCAAGTTTGCGGCCGCGGCATTCGAGATGGACCTCGACGTGTTGCGCGGCGAATTGGTGATCGGCGCCGACGGGCAGCTTGAGATCAATCAGCGCAACCTTGCCGACTGGCTGCGCGACTATGTAGGGCACGAGATCGTGGTAGTCGCTGCCTCGCTAGACGTTGATCGCCAAGTGGCAGTGCGCACCTGCCGCACCTGTGGAAGGGAATACACCGAGCACGAGTGCCCCCATTGTCGAACCACTCGTTTGCGGCTGCGAGGTCGCTAGGGTCCCATGAGTGAGGTTGACAAGACCCTGGACTGCAGCGGAGCGTTTTGTCCCGAGCCGGTCATCCGGACGGCGGCGCAGGCCAAAAAGATGCGCCCGGGGCAACTGCTGCAGGTAATTGGCACCGACCCCGGTATGCAGATCGATATCCCGGCCTGGTGTTTCAGCCACCAACATCAATTGCTTGAGGTCAAGGTGTGCGAAGGGGTCACCGTCTGTATCTTGCGCATCGGTGGCTCCTGCGGTTAGGTCGAGGCGTCCAGGCCGGCCGACGTGGGGAGAGTGATGGCTTGGGGGGCGTACAGCTGTTGCTGTTCGATGTAGCGCTCAACAGCGGGCGCGACCAGCCCATGGATTGACTGGCCCAGGCGCACCTTTTCCCGGATGGCAGTGGATGCCAGTTCGACGGGGGGAGCCTCGAGCCTGTCGATCTTGTCCCGGATTCCGGGGATAGCCTGTTCGAGCGAGCGCCAGTTGATCGGGGCGCCCGGTCGGGGAAAGACGGCTAGCCGGCAGCGATCAAGGATGCGGTCCGGTGCGTACCAACTGAGCAGTTCGCGGAGCGAATCCTCTCCTATTAGGAACCATAATTGTGCGGCCGGGCCGTGCTCAGTCCTCAAAAGGTCGAGCAATTCGACGGTGTAATGGGGACCCGGCCGGTCGAGATCGAGGCGGCAGATGGAAAAGAGCGGGCGACCGCTGATCGCCAACTCGGTCATCCGCAGCCGATGCCTGGCAATGGTCTGGCTGGGCTTGTGGGGCGGCTGACCGGCCGGTACCCAGAGCACTCGATCGAGTTCCAGTTGGCGGTGGGCTGCCAGCGCCACGGCGGTATGACCGATGTGAGGCGGGTCGAACGTGCCGCCCAGGACCCCTATTCGCCCCACTCTAGAACCTCTTTGCCGATGTGAACCGCATCGCCAGGCTGGACCCCGGCGGCCTCCATCGCGTCCGTGATGCCCATTCCGTCTAGGATGCGCTGGAAGCGCTCGGCCGCCTCCCCAAACTCCCAGTAGGTCATCGCCGCGATGCGTTCGATCTTGGCGCCGGAAATTCGCCAGGCCGGACCGGCCGGTGTCGTCTCCCGCTCGATTGTGAATACATCCTCGTCAACCGGTAGGGTGATGGTTGGCAATAGCTCGTCCGGGGCATGCAGAGCACTGGGCGTCGGAGGCAGTTCATCCAGCATCTGGCGCACGCGAAAGAGCAGCTCACGTACCCCCTGACCCGTGACCGCCGAGATGGCGAGCGCCGATAGGTTGTGGTCGGCGGCCGTTTTGCGCACCTCGGGCCACCAGAGAATCGAGGCCTCCTCCAGGTCCATTTTGTTGAGCACGACGATTTGCGGCCGGTCTGCGAGGACGGGGTTGTAGAGGGCCAGTTCCTGATTGATTTTCGCCCAATCGTCCAGCGGGTCCTCGGCCGCTCCGTCCAACAGATGGATGAGAACTCGGGTGCGCTCGATGTGACGCAGAAAATCGTGCCCCAGCCCCGCGCCGGCGTGGGCGCCCTCAATGAGACCTGGAATGTCCGCCAGAACCAGTGAGGCATAGTCGTCCAACTCGGCCACACCCAGATTGGGAGCCAGGGTGGTAAAGGGATAGTCGGCGATCTTGGGTCGGGCGTTGCTAACGGTTGCCAACAAGGTTGACTTGCCGGCGTTGGGCACGCCAATGATGCCGATGTCAGCAATTAGTTTGAGTTCCAGTTGCAGCCAGCGTTCCTGACCAGGCTCTCCGCGCTCTGCAACCCGAGGGGCCTGGTTGGTGCTGGAGGTAAAGCGGGCGTTGCCGCGCCCTCCACGGCCTCCCCTGGCGACGGTGGCTTGTTGCCCTGGCTCGGTCAGGTCGGCCAGCAGTTCTTGTGTATCGGCGTCTCGCACGACGGTGCCCGGTGGGACGTTGATCAAAAGCGGGTCGCCGCTGGCGCCGGTCTTGTTGGACTTGCCTCCGTGCGTGCCATGGGCAGCCCGAAAGTGGGCCCGGCGGTGAAAGGCGATCAGGCTGTTGAGCTTGGGATACACTACCAGGATGACATGTGCTCCGTGGCCTCCGTCGCCGCCATCTGGGCCGCCGAGCGGGACGAACTTTTCCCGGCGAAAACCGATCATGCCGTCCCCGCCGTCGCCGGCGCGAACATAGATCTTGGCTTGGTCGTAAAACATGCTATCCCTCTTGCGCCGCGCCCGGCCGCCCGATCTATGGCCGCCTGGATAAAAGCGGCAAAGAGGGGGTGGGGTCTGTTGGGCCGCGATCGGAACTCAGGGTGGAACTGGCTGCCGACCATGAACGGGTGATCGGCGAGCTCGACGATCTCGACCAGACGGCCGTCGGGCGAGAGGCCGCTGAGCACCAGACCGTGCTCGGCAAGTATCTCGCGGTACCAGTTGTTGAACTCGTAGCGATGGCGATGGCGTTCGTTCACGCGGGGCACGCCATAGGCGGCCGCAGCCCGGGTCCCGATCCTGCAAGTGGCAGGGGTAGAGCGCCGAGACGCATGGTGCCGCCCATGTCCATCACCTTTTGCTGATCCGGCATCAGGTCGATGACCGGGTGGTTGGTGTCGGGGTCGAACTCGGTGCTATTGGCTGTTGCGTCGTTCAGCGCGTGCCGCGCGAGTTCGATGCACATGACCTGCATCCCCAGGCACAGACCCAGGTAGGGCACCTGGTTTTCCCGGGCCCAGCGGGCAGTGGCGATCTTGCCTTCGATGCCGCGTGGCCCAAAGCCGCCCGGGACCACCACGCCATCCACCGTCTCCATCAAGTCCCATCCGTCGCCTGTCTCCAGGTCGCCCGAGTATATCCATTCAACCGAGACGTCGTGCCCGCCAGCCCAGGCGGCGTGATTCAGCGCCTCGCGTACGCTGAAATAGGCGTCGTGCAGCGAAGTGTATTTGCCGACCAGGGCAATACGCACTGTGGGCTTGGGCGCCGTATCTTTTGCACGATCCCGCGCCACTCGGCTCAGATCCGGTTCGTCGGCCTGGTGCAGGCTCGAGCCGTTCCACCAACAGGTCGCCCAGGCCCGCCGCTTCCAAGATGAGCGGGACTTCGTAGAGCAGATCGGTGGTAGTCAGGGGGATCGACCGCCTCCCGGTCCACGTCGCAAAAGAGAGCGATCTTTTCCAGCAGATCGTCGTCGACGGGGTGATCCGCCCGTGCGATGATGACATCGGGTTGGATGCCGATGCTGCGCAGTTCGCGGACGCTGTGCTGCGTCGGCTTGGTCTTGAGCTCGCCGGTGGCGCCGATGTAGCGGCAGCCAGGTCACGTGAACGTACAGGGTCTTCTCGCCGGCCGACGTCCTTGCGCATCTGGCGCAGCGCCTCCAGGAAGGGCAGACTCTCGATGTCGCCGACTGTCCCGCCTACCTCTACAATGACGACGTCGGCCTTGCTCATCCCGACCCACCTTGCGCGATGCGGCGTTTGATCTCGTCGGTGACGTGGGGGATGACCTGGATCGTGCCGCCCAGGTACTCGCCGCGGCGTTCCTTGGCGAATCACCGAGGCGTAGACCTGGCCCGTGGTCACGTTACAGACCCGGCTCAGGTTCTCGTCGATGAATCGCTCATAGTGCCCCAGATCCAGGTCGGTCTCGGCGCCGTCGTCGGTGACAAAGACCTCGCCGTGCTGGTAGGGGGACATGGTGCCGGGGTCCACGTTGATGTAGGGGTCGAGCTTTTGGATCGATACGCGTCACCCCGCGGCTCTTCAGGATGCGGCCGATCGAGGCGGCCGTGACCCCTTTGCCGACCGAGCTGACCACTCCCCCCGTGCAAAAGATATACTTGGGCATTCCTCACCTCGTCGCATTCAGTCGATATTATGAATCCACGGTGTCGACTCACCAAAAAGAGCGGTGGGGAGAGCCTTGTTGACTCTCCCCACCGTTTGGCTGCCATTGAGATTCCCGGACCGGCGCTCATGTTGCGCTGCGCATGCCGCTGCTCAAGAAAAGCCGACGGCTCAGACCAATTTGGCCAGATCCTCGGCCGTGCGCTTCATATCCAGAAAGATCAGACCCAGTTTGGCGTCCTTGCGGGCCAACACGGTGAGCACCGCCTCCTCGCCAACTGCCATCAAAATGACATAGCCGGTGTCGCCGCGAATATAGACCTGATCGAGAATGCCCCGCCCCAGCTCGCTGGCAATGCGCTCGCCCAGTGACAGCATTGCTGCTGACATGGCAGACACACGATCTTCCTCGACCCCGGCCGGCAAGGAGAAGCCATGATCAGACCGTCTACGCTCACAACGGCCGAAGCTTCAACATCGGGCGTGCCGGCCTGTAAATCCCTCAGGCGGCTGACCATCATTTCGGTTCGGGACCTGGTCATGGACAGGTCTCCTTTTAGATGCTCGCTGTGCCCGGTTGGAGCGAGAAGGTCTCGGAATTCTTAACATCATACCACAAATAAATGCAAAAGCAAAACCAGACGCGTTTCGTAACTGTTCAGAGTTGGGGTAAAAAATCGGGTACGTGATGTCTTGTTAACGCTCCACAGGCGTCAAAACGGGAGCAGAAAGGGCACAAGGCGCGATTCGACGGCGCTGGCGATGTAACTGTGAACAGTTACGCGCGTTTCAATAGATCGCCGGTCGCGCTTGTTGCAAGGGGAAAACGAGCTATACTGCCGTGTCAGAGGACGCAACCTGGCAGCGTACTGACCTGTACTGGGCTGCCATTCGAACTGAAGCGGAGTGAGGCATGGAGACAAAACGCCCTGACATTCAGGAACTTGACCCGGCGGTGCGCGCCTACATTGTGGCGTTAGAGTCCGAGGTGGCGCGGCTACGGGCGGCGGCCGATGACGCCACAGGTGATAGTGTGGCCGAGCCGGCCGAGCCGCCAACCTCCATCAATGTCATCACCATCAGCGCGACTGGTCTTGCCAAGCGCACACCGCGCCACCTCTATGGGCGTCAGCGACGCGGCGGCATGGGGGTCTTTGATCTCGAAACCCCTGAGGAGGACCCTCCCCATCATCTTGTGACCGCCGACGAGAACCAGAGCCTGATCCTGATGACGGCCCTGGGGCGGGTGTTCCGCCTGCCTGTCAGCCGTCTTGCCGAGTCCCCGGTCCGGGGCCGGGGGCAGTCGATTCCCGACTTGGTCGGCATCCAGAGCGATGAACGGATCGCAGTGGCAGTGCCCGACGGTGGCGGCCCGTTTTTGGCCATCCTGAGCAACCGCGGTTATGTGCGCTGGGCGGCGGCAAGCATCCTGGGTGAGACGATGCGGCCCGGGACCGAGCTATATGACGTCGGCAAGTACGGGACGCCAGTCGATGCGTGCTGGGCGGGGAGCAACAGCGAACTCTTGGTGGCGACGCGCCAGGGAATGGGGATCCGTTTCAGCGCCCGGCAGCTTCCGCTGCACGGGTGTGCGCTGGGTATCCGTCCGGCCAAGGACGACTCGGCGGTCAGCATTGCGGCCGTGCAGGAGGCCAGTGGGGTTTTCTTGTTGAGCGCCGATGGACGGGGGACGATCCGGCTCATGGCGGGTTTTCGCGCCAACAAAGCCCTGGGCGCTGGCGGCAAGGTGGCGCTCAAGACCGACCGACTGATTGCTGCTGCTACGGTTGATACGGACGACGATGTCCTGATCATCTCGCGGCTGGGGAAACTGATCCGGTTTCAAGTTCAAGAGGTACCGCGCAAGGAGGGGGTCGTGCAAGGGGTGAACTGCATGGCGCTGCGGGCCGACGAGACGGCGGCGGTGGCGATTGGCCGCAGAGCGCCAACTGATTAGCCGGTGAGGAATTGATGGGACTGAGAGAGGAGATTCACGAGCAGCCGGCCGTCCTGCAACGCCTCATCGAGGTGGGGTGGGTGCATATCCAGGAGGTCGCCCGCGCGGTCCGGCAGCGGGACATTCTCTATGTCTTTTTGGCAGCCCGAGGTACTTCGGACAACGCCGGTCTGTATGCCAAGTACCTGTGGGGCGCCCAAAACCGGCTGCCTGTTGCCCTGGCGGCGCCCTCGCTGTTTAGCGTCTATCACCAGCCGCCTTACCTTTCCCGATCGCTGGTGGTCTGCATCTCGCAATCGGGCCAATCCCCCGACATTGTGAGCGTGATGCAAGAGGGGCGGCGGCAAGGTGCGCTGACGCTGGCGATCACCAACGACTCTATTTCGCCGTTGGCTCTAGAGGCCGAGTGGGTGCTGGATGTCGGCGCCGGCGAGGAGACGGCCGTCGCCGCCACCAAGACCTATACAGCGCAGTTGATGACGGTCGCGTTGCTGTCGGCCGCGCTGGGCGAGAGCAACTCCCAGCTGGAGGCGCTGCGCGTCGTGCCCGACCTGGTGCAAGAGGTTCTGGCGATGGACGATCTGATCCAGCGGGCGGTCGAGCGGTATCGCTACATGCACCAGTGCGTGGTGCTGGGCCGGGGCTATAACTATGCGACGGCGTTCGAGTGGTCCCTGAAACTGAAAGAGCTGGCATACGTGGTCGCCGAGCCTTACTCCTCGGCCGACTTTCGGCATGGGCCGATCGCGGTCGTGGAACCGGGCTTTCCCGTGTTCGCTGTCGCCCCCCAAGGTGCGGTTTACAGCGACGTGCTGGCGCTGTTGCGTTTCCTGGCCCACGACCACCAGGCTGAACTGCTGGTGATTTCGAACGGACCGGAGGCGCTGTCGCTGGCCCACGCACCAATTTGCTTGCCGGCCGAGTTGCTCGAGTGGATCAGCCCACTGGTCAGCATCGTGCCGGCGCAGCTCCTGACCTACCACCTGGCCCGGGCCAAGGGCTGGGACACAGAAACCCCGCGTGGCCTGCGCAAGGTGACCCGAACTAGTTAAGGATGCTTGGGCCGCGTTGCCCGTCAAGGTCCTACGGCAGCCGGTAGCCTACGATGCGGCTGTTGCCGGCATCCGAGACATAGGTTATCCCGTCCGCCCCAACCGCAATCCCGATGGGCAGCGCCACGCCATCGGTTTCGGTGCTGTATTGGCCAAACCCATATTGATACTCGCCGCGGCCGTCAAAAACCAACACGCGGTACATCTCGGGATCGGTCACATAGATGCGGCCGCTCTGATCAGCCGCTAGGTATGGCTTGTTGCTGGTGGATTGTCCAAACCAGGCCTCGACCGACCAGGAGCGCTGGTGGGCAAAGGCGGCGTCATAGACATCCACCTGGCCGTTCCACGTGTCGGCTATGTAGAGCAGGCCGTCGGGGCCAAACCCTAGACCGACCGGCTCGGCCATCTGAGCGTCTTGCGTCCCGCTCGCGCCAAACTTGGCGACAAAGCGGCCGTCGGTCTCAAAGACCTGGACCTGCCGGTTGCCGGTGTCGGTGACATAGATGCGTCCGTCTGGGCCGAGGGCCACGTCCCGCGGACCATAAAAGCGGGCCGGGCCCGCCTGCCCGAATTGCCCCCATGCGCCAAGGAACATGCCATCAGGGGAAAAGCGCTGGATGCGATGGTTCCAGGTGTCAGCGACATACACTGACCCGTCGGCGGCCACCGCAATGCCCCACGGTTCGTTAAACTGCCCGTCGCCGAGGCCCAGTGGCCCGACCCCGTCGGGGTCGGAGCAGCCGGCGCTGGTTTCGGCGAGGTTACAGAACGAGCCCCAACTGCGGAGAAACCCGCCGTTTGGATCGTACACCACCACCCGGTGGTGACCCGAGTCGGCTACATAGATCGCTCCGTCCGGGCCCAGATCGATCCCGCGCGGTGCCTGCAACTCGCCGTCACCGCCTCCAGCGCGCCCGACAACCTGGATCGGGTTCAGCGCAGAGAGCCAGTTCTGTTGGTAGGGATCGCTGTCAGCCTGTCTGGCTGCGATGGGACCGGCGCCGAAATCCCAGAGTTGTACAGCGACGTCGTTTCGCACGTACAAGCGCATCGGCGTCCGCAAGGGCCAGGAGGCCAGCGTATAGTCTCGGCCGGTCACTGTGCTGTACCGAGCAAAATCCCGGTTGACGAGCATATCCCACAGCGCGGCGCGCATGGCGGGATCGGTCAGTGCTCCTTTGATCCGCTCCCACGTCAGCCCCTTGTAATCCTCCATGGGCCACCACATGTAGGTATAGGTGCGAAAGACGTATTGATTACGCAAGTACGGATCGACCTGGTCCCAGTTGTCGCGGCCGACGATAGCTATGGGCGCGTCCAAACTGTTGCGGTTCGGGCTGTCGCCGAAATTGATGGCGTTTGGAAAATCGCGCAAGTACCAGTAAAACACGGTAAAGATGTCATCCCCGTAGGCTACCCCGATCCTGGTCGGGTCATTGTACAACCGCGCCGAGATTCCCTGAATCTCCGCCATCACCTGCCTGACGCCAGGCGCGGTGTGGGCGTAGACGAGCCATTCCATGGCGGTGTCCTGGTTGACATAGCTTGCCATCCAGGCGGTGCGCACGGTCATCACCATCAGCAGGGCGAGGAAGGTCAGCGCCAGATTGCGCAGCAGGTCCAGGGCGGCGATGCGCCGGCCCAACCGGACGATGAGCAGGAGAGAGCCAATGATTACCGCCAGGGCAGCCAGCAGTTGGCCTGCGACCAATAGGCTTGATGCCTCCTGGTCTCCCAACTGAAACTCCCCGGCCAGCAGTGGCCCAAGGCCGCGCGCGAGCGCCGCCACCAGGACAGGGACCAGCACCGCCACTCCCCAGCCGCCGGCTTTCCACATCGCCCGCCATCTCTCGGTGCCGAGCGGGCGCAAGAGTCGACCGACCAGCCAGCCGGCAAGCAGGATCATCGGAATGGCAACATGGGTCGTGAGCCAGCCCATCTTTTCGCCGGCGTAGGAATAGACGGCCCAGGTGCCAACTGTCCACCAGATCAGAAAGGGGACAAAGCCAAACAGGCGACCGTGTTCCTCGGGGGTCAGCCGCTGCCTCCCCAAGAGCCGGCCGACCAGCGCCAGAGGTCTCGTGGATAGCGCCCACCACAGTGCGGCAGCGACACTGCCGATCAAGGGCAGGTACTCGTAGATCGGGACCACAAAAAAGTAGAAATAGGAGGGCTGGCTGCCCCGCTCCACGGCCTGCTGGTCCATCCAGTATCCCAGCGAGCCCAACCACCCGGTGCCGAATCCCTCGCTGTTGGCAAAAACGGAGGTAAAGAGGATGACAAAGATAGTACTAGAATACCCCGGCGGCGCTCAGCCACCGGCGTCTGTCCCACCAGAGACCCACGACGGCCGAAACCCCGAGCGTGGCTACCAGCACAATGGATGATCGCAGCGCTGCGGAGTTGGGTTCTCCGCGCAGTTGGAGCACGGTCCAGGCAACGACCAGCAGGGCAGCCAGTGCGTAACCGAACACCAATAGCGCCCAGCCAGGCTGGTGCGTCGGCCGCCCGCTGCGCACCTGCCAATAGCGCCATAGTATCAGCCCGAAAGGCGCGATGAGGAGACAGGCCCAGGCAACGACAAGGACGCCGTCGATCTGCGCCAGCGCCTGGATGCTAAAGGCATAGTCGAGTGGGTTGCTCCCCAGTAACTTGAGCGGGACGGCCGCCAGGAACGGCAACCCCAGGGTGCTGAACAGAATGACGAGATCAAAGGTTGGATGGTCGCACAGTTTGGCGCCTATGCCGATGACTGCAGCCGCAGCAGCGCAGGCGATGCTCAGGCCGAGCAGCCCGCCGCCGGCTATCTGTACGACCCTCCAAGGTGTGATCGAGTCGCCAGGACCCGCCTCTGGCGCGTCTGTAGACGCGGCCGCGCCTTTGGTTGCCTCCATTCCCAGCGCGCCTGCACCCAAGACCATAGCGCCCAACAGCAAGCCAATCAGGGCCACCTGATACCAGACCTTTGCCTGCGGGCGCGTCCACTCGGCGCTCAACAACGCGGCCGCCAGCCGCACCGCCACAAAGCTGCCCAATATGGCGACGTATAGGTAGGCCACCTCTTTGGTGGCGAACATCAGGGAGAGACCGGCCGCAAACCAGAGCAAGTAGCTGTCGCTGCGCCGTTGAATGTACCCCCACATGGCACCAACCAACACCAACGCCCAGAAGATGATCGGAATGTCCATTCGGATGTAGCGCGAGTAGTAGAGGATGGACGGGGAGATGAGCAGCATAAGAGAGGCAGCCAACGCACCGCTGCGGCCGAGCGGCCGGCGTAGCAGGTAGGGGAATGCGACCAAAACCACCCCCATGACGGCCACTGGAACTCGAGCGGTGGCATCGTTGTCGCCCAATAGCCAATACGAGGCAGCGGTGGCGTGAAATAAAAAGGGACCGTGCATCAGCGGATTGTGCCGGAACTGGTACCCCTGGTACAGTTCCCACGAGTAGCGCGTGTGGATGGCTTCATCGTGGCTGGCAACGCGCGCCCCCAGCATCACAAAGCGGCTGGCGATGGCGAGAAGAATCAAGAGCGTGTAGAGAATCTGCTCCCGGTTCAGCCACGCCACCTTGTGATCCAGCCAGTGCTCTGATGGACCGATTGCCTGCTCACTCATGGTTTACCCCTGTTATCGTCGGCTGTGCATCGCCTATATGTACACTGCGGCCTGGGGTAAGGCGCAGTGGGACCGTTGTTCATGTCTGGGGTATAATGCCCCTGGTTGACTTGGGCGTGGCGAGCAGGGCGCGTATGTCAGCCATGGCAACGGCGGACACTGGTCACGGTTCACAGAGAGTGTTGGCCGTCACCCCACGTCGTTCGACAGGGTGACGGCCGGCTGAAAAGATGCTGTCCCAATTGGCGGGACTATCAGGTCCCAGAGCACGGTGACCTGACGAGACGTGCGATCCGTAGAGCACGATTAAACCTGGGAGGTGGCGATTTGGCAGAGGTGCTATTTGAAACCGGGCTGGCCTTTGCCAGGCAATTGGACCGCCAGGACCGAATGGCGGCGTTTCGAGACGCCTTTGTGGCGCCGGAGCCGGATATGATCTACCTGGACGGCAACTCGCTGGGGCGCCTTCCCCGACAGACCGTTCAGCGCCTGGCTCACGTGGTTCAAGACGAATGGGGACGTGACCTGATTCGTGGGTGGAATGCTGGGTGGTATGAAGCGGCGACCCGGGTGGGCGAGCGGATCGCCACGCTGATCGGCGCGGGTTCCGGTCAGGTGCTGGTGAGCGACTCGACTTCGGTGAACTTGTTCAAGCTGGTGATGGCGGCGCTGGCGCTGCGGCCGGAACGCACCCGTGTGATCAGCGACGACCTCAACTTTCCATCAGACCTGTATATTCTGGAGGGGTGCATCGATCTGCTGGGGAACAGGCACCAGCTTGACCTGGTGCCGTCGAGGGATGGCGTCGCGGCCGATCACGAGGCGCTCATGGAGGCCATCGACGAACGGACGGCGTTGGTCACCTTGTCCCACGTGGCGTTCAAGAGCGGATACCTTTATGACGCCCAGGAGGTCACAGCGCAAGCGCATCGGCGCGGTGCATTGGTGCTCTGGGATCTGAGCCATTCGGCCGGGGTGGTGCCGATTCACCTGGACGATTGGGGTGTCGATCTTGCCGTCGGCTGCACCTACAAGTACCTGAATGGGGGACCCGGCGCGCCAGCCTATCTGTACGTCAACCATGCGGCGCAAAAGGCGCGGTCACCGATATGGGGCTGGTTTGGACAGCGAGCGCCATTCGATTTCGACCTGCACTATGCACCCGTTGATAGCGTTCGACGGTTTCTGGTCAGCTCGCCGCCCATCCTCTCGCTATTGGCGATAGAGCCGGCGCTCGAGCTGGTGGCGCAGGCCGGGATTGAGGCCATCCGAAACAAGTCGGTTCTGTTGACCAGCTATCTTGTGTTCCTGGCGGATCAACTGCTGGCGCCGCTGGGCTTTACCCTCGGCTCGCCTCGCTTGCCCGGCAGGAGAGGGTCGCACGTCAGCGTGAGGCATCCGGACGGGTATCGCATCAATCGCGCCCTGATCGAGCAGATGCAAGTGCTGCCCGACTTTCGCGCCCCCGACCTTATCCGGCTCGGGTTGGCTCCGCTGTACACCTCATTTGCAGAAGTGTGGCAGGCAGTGGACCGGATTAGACAGGTGGTGGAGGAGGGGCGACACCAGGACTATGACCACCAACGAACAACGGTCACCTGAACTACAGCCGGTGGGGAGAGGCATCCTGGCTGTACGCCGAGGGGAGTCATTTGGTGCGATGCACTGCGGCAGGTATAATCAGCCCACCCAGATGATCAGCGGAGAATTGACGTGAGTTGTCCCCCGATCTTTGAACCGCCGTCCCACCCACACCAGTCCGATCGCGTTGTCCTGGCAGCCTATTGTCCCCGGGTCGCATTGCACTTGCCCAGACGGGGCGGGCTGGCGCTGGTCACACTTGCGCTGGCTCTGGTGACGGTTCTGGTTGGCTGCGGGAATCCGACCCTCGAGCGGGCGCAGAGTATGGATGACCTGGTCGTTACCCAAGTCCGACCCGAGATGGTCCACCTGGGCGATCTGAGTGCAGACTGGGACGGCCGGCGCGTAGAGGTGTTGGGGGTGGTGCGCCAGGTGAGCCAGGCCGACCAAGGTGCCAGCATTCTGGAGTTGCGAGACGCGACCGGCGTCGTGGATCTGGTGGTTCCGGCCGGCAAGATCGACTCTGCACTCGATGCCACTGACAGATCGGTCAGGGCGGTGGGGATCGTGGCGGCCGAGGGAGGGGCAGTGCGGATCGTGTTGAGCGATTCGGCCGACTTGGATATGCTTTCGATCTGGGTCGAGTTTGCGCCCCAGCGGATGATCGTCGAGATAGGGCCAAGAGACGCTGGCAGGTTTGTGCATCTCTTTGGCCGGATCACAGACTTTGTGCCCGCCACGTCGGATCTCTGGCTCACCTTGGCTGACGACACGGGCGAGATTGCGGTGCTGCTGCGACAAGAGCTGGCAGATCTGATCAGATCGACGGTCGATCTGGAACCCGGACACCAACTGGTGGTGGTTGGTCAGATAGCCGATCATCAGGGGCAACTGGCGATCGTTCCCGAGACTGAATCCGACGTCAAGGTGGTCGGCCGCGCCCCCGAGACTCCCACGGTGACGGCCGAACTCACCAGCACCCCAGGCGTTTCCGCGACCCCGAACCGGGCGGCCACAAACACCCTCACCCGGGCGGTCACCGCCACAGCGACCCAGGCGGCTACCGCTACCCCGACCCAGGTTGCCACCGCCACTCCAACGACCCTGCCGACCTCCATCCCATCGGCAACGCCCGCGCCGCCGCCGTTGCGGCCGGTGCCGATTGGGTCGATCAGCGCTGCCGACGAGGGCGAAACCGTCGTTGTCCAGGGCAGGGTGACCGCGGCCGCCAGTTTTTCGGCAGGGTTCAAATTCACACTGGATGATGGCACAGGGACGATCACGCTGCTGCTGTGGACCGAGCGGTATGCCCAGGTCATGGGGCGCGGTGGGCTGCGGCCGGGAGCCCTGGTGATGGCGACCGGGCTGGTAGCTCAGTACGAGGGCGAGTTGCAGGTACAGCCATTCCCAGAGGATGTCCTGCTGCAAGAGGCCGGCGGTGGGCCGCCGGTGGAGACCGTGGCGACGGGGCAGGCAGGCCAGCACATGGGCTATGAATTGGCGGTGGAGGCAACGGTGGTCCGGCTGGAGTTCTTTTCCGGTCATCTGCGATTGATCGTCGATGATGGTTCCGGCGAGTTGCAGGTCATTCTGTGGCAGAACGTGCTCGAATTGGCGCCAGCCGAGCTGCTTGTCGAGGGTCAGGCGATCCGCGTGCTGGGCCAGGTGAGCGAGTATCGCGGTCAGGTGCAGTTGGTTCCGGCTTTGCCAGTCTATGTGACCGGTCTGAACTAGGCGACACGTCGGTGACAACCTGCGCCTGGGAAAAGCGATGCGCACCTTGCCCGGCGCCAGCTTGATCGGTATAATATACTCTATTAAAATGATATAAATTTCGTCAAGGGTTGTTTGCCAAGCGAGGAATCTTACCATGCCGAGAACAGAGATCGATATCCCCTACCGCGTCGAGTATCTGTCCATACTGGATGAACACGGCCGACTGGACGAGGCGTTAGAGCCCGATCTGTCGGCCGAGTTTTTGTTGGGTTTGTTCCGGGCCATGCTGCAGGGTCGGCGGTTGGACGAGCGACTGCTGAACCTGCAGCGACAGGGCCGGATCGGCACCTTTGCGCCCATCAGGGGCCAGGAGGCAGCTCAGCTGGGCGCTGTTGCTGCGCTGCGAGACTCGGATTGGATGGTGCCCTCGTTTCGCGAAACGGCCGCCGAGGTGTGGCGCGGCCGGGCGATCGAGAACCTGCTACTGTTTCTTGGTGGCTATGACGAGGGTGGACACGTTCCGGAAGGGGTGAATAACCTTCCAATCTCGGTACCAGTGGGGTCGCAATTCCTCCACGCGGTCGGCATTGGCTGGGCGCTCAACTACCGCGGGGGGGATGAGGTCGCCATGGCATTTGGGGGCGACGGCGCGACCTCGGAAGGGGACTTTCACGAGGCGCTCAACTTTGCCGGCGTCTTTCAGACGCCGGTGGTCTTTGTGATCCAGAACAATCAGTGGGCGATATCAATTCCGCGTTCCCGGCAGACCCGCTCCAAGACGCTGGCGCAAAAGGCGCTGGCATATGGCGTACCGGGCATTCAGGTGGACGGCAACGACATCTTGGCGGTCTATGTGGCGGCCCGCGAGGCGGTAGAGCGGGCCCGGTCTGGCGGCGGGCCCACTTTGATCGAATGCGTGACCTATCGGTTGGCGATGCACACCACGGCCGATGACCCGACAAAGTACCGCACGGCTGAAGAAGAAGCCGAGTGGGCCTTGCGTGATCCGCTGCCGCGTTTTCAGGGGTACCTGGAGCGAAAAGGGCTCTTGTCCTCCGAGAGGGTGGAGCAACTCGAGTTGGAGGTCAAGGAGCGGATTCAGGCTGCGGTCGATCGCGCCGAACGGCGGATGGCCGAGTTGGGCGACCCGCTGGACATGTTCGAACACATGTATGCAGAATTGCCACCGACGCTCTTGGAGCAACGTGAGGAGCTGAAACGAGAATTGGCGGCCGAGGGGTAGGAGGCGAGTTATGACCAAGATGACGATGGTGCAGGCGATCAACCTGGCGTTGCGTCAGGAGATGGAAAAGGACGACCGGGTCGTCTTGCTGGGCGAGGACATTGGCTTGGACGAAGGGGTCTTTCGCGTGACGGCCGGGCTGCTGCAACAGTTTGGCGAGCAACGGGTGGTGGACACGCCGCTTGCCGAGTCCGCCATTGTCGGAATGTCCATCGGCATGGCGCTACAAGGCCTGCGGCCGGTGTGTGAAATCCAGTTCTCTGGTTTTGTCTACGAGGGGTTCCATCAGATCGAGTCGCACGCCTCGCGCTTTCGACGGAGATCCCAGGGCCGGTTAACCGTGCCAATGGTGCTAAGGGCGCCCTATGGCGGCGGCGTGCGGGCGCTGGAACAGCATTCCGAGAGCCGGGAGGCCTTTTACGCCCATATGCCGGGGCTCAAGATGGTGATTCCCTCCACGCCGCGGAATGCACGGGCGCTGCTGGTCAGCGCCATCCGCGACCCCGATCCTGTGATCTTTTTCGAGCCCAAGGCAGTCTACCGCGCCTTTCGGGAGGAGGTGCCCGAGGAGGAAGAGACCTTGCCCCTGGGCCAATCCCAAGTGGTGCGTGAGGGCCGCGATATCACGATGATCTCTTATGGCGCCATGATGCGGCCGACGCTGCAGGCGGCCGAAGAGCTGGCATCGGAAGGGGTCCAAGCCGAGGTGATCGACTTGCTGACCATTTCGCCCCTTGACGATGCGCTCTTTACCGAGTCGGTTCGCAGGACCGGCCGGGCGGTGGTCGTCCACGAGGCGCCGCGTAGCTTTGGGCCGGGCGCCGAGCTGGTCGCCAGGTTGGTCGAAAAGTCCTTCTGGTATCTGGAGGCCCCGATCCGGCGGGTGACCGGATATGATTTGATGTTTCCTGCGTTTGCGCGGGAGCATGCGTATCTTCCCAATGCGGGGCGCGTTGCACGGGCGGCGCGTGAGGTGTTGAGCATCTAATAGGCGAGAGGGAGAACGATGAGCCAGACATTCAAACTCCCGGACCTGGGAGAGGGAATCCACAAGGGTGAGGTTGTCGCCGTCCTGGTCCAGGTCGGTGACACTGTGCAGGAGGACCAACCGATTTTGGTGGTAGAGACAGACAAGGCGGCGGTGGAGATACCGTCGCCCTTTTCGGGCGTGGTAAACCAGATCAACGTCAAGCCGGGCGACCTGGTCCACGTGGGCGACGAGATGATCGTCTTTGGGGACGGCGTGGTCCAGGCGGCCCCGCCCAAGCCATCCCCCCACGTGGTCGAAACGGTGCGTCTGCCGGAGGCGGCCCCCGCGCCGGCCGAGCGGGCCGCCGATGGGCGCCCGGTCCCGGCCTCTCCCGCCACCCGCCGATTGGCCCGCGAGTTGGGGGTAGACCTGCGCCAGGTCGGGGGCAGCGGCCCTGCCGGGCTGGTGACGGCCGAGGACGTGCGCGCCTTTGCGGATGGCGGCGTTCAGGCAGTCGTGGCGCCGGTCCCCCGGCCGGCGCAGCCGGAAGCGCAGGTGGGCGCGGCAGCGCCAGTCTCCACGGTGCTGCGCCCGTCGGCCGTGCCGGTTCCGCCTTTGCCCGACTTTACACGGTGGGGCGAGGTGGAGCGGATCCCGCTTCGCTCTGTGCGCCGTGCGACGGCCAAGCACATGGCGTTGGCCTGGTCCCAGATTCCGCACGTGTCCCACAACGACTCGGCCGACATCACGGAACTGGAGCGCTTTCGGAGAGAGCACAAGGGGGCGGTAGAGTCGGCTGGTGGCCGGTTGAGTGTTACGGTCTTTGTCCTCAAGGCGGTCGTGGCAGCGCTCAAAGCTTTCCCCATGGTCAACGCCAGCCTGGACGCGGACCTGGAAGAGGTGGTCCTCAAGCGATACTATCACATTGGCGTGGCGGCCGACACCGAGCGCGGGTTGGTTGTGCCCGTGCTGCGCGATGTGGACCGCAAGAGCATCACCGAGCTGGCAATAGAGCTCACAGAACTGGTGGCTCGGGCGCGCGAGGGTCGCGTGACCCTGGGCGAGCTGCAAGGGGGCACGTTCACTGTCACCAACATCGGCATGCTGGGCGGGACCGGTGCGGCGCCGATCGTAAACTACCCCGAGGTCGCCATCCTCGGAATGGCTCGGGCGCAGTTGCAGCCGGTCGTGCGGGGCACACTGGAGGAATACCAGATTGTCCCTCGGCTGATGCTGCCGCTGATGCTCGCCTTTGACCACCGCGTGTTGGATGGTGCGGACGCGGCCCGGTTTATGAACATGGTGTTGGGCATGCTGGAAGATCCGGCCAAGTTGCTCTTGGCGATCTGACCGGCGGCTGGAGGAGACGGGATGGTGATGGGAGATTTCGTCCAAGAAGTGGACGTTGTGGTGGTTGGGAGCGGACCTGGAGGCTATGCGGCCACCTTCCGAGCCGCCGACCTCGGGCTGGAGGTGGCCATGGTTGACCAGGGACCCCGCCCCGGCGGCGTGTGCCTCTTCCGGGGTTGTATCCCCTCCAAGACGCTGCTCTACCTAAGCCAGTTGCTCTACGACACCGGGCGAGCGGCCAAGATGGGGCTGACCTTTGCCGTGCCCCGGATTGACCTGGACGTGATGCGATCCTGGAAGGACAAGGTGATCGACAGGCTGTCGGGCGGGCTCGAGACGCTTGGACAGAAGCGGGGGGTGCAGTTTGTGCAGGCGCGGGCGGCGTTTGAAGACTCGAACCTGATACGACTCCAGGGCGCCGAGATCTCTCAATTCCGCTTTCGTCACGCTATCCTGGCAACTGGCTCGTCGCCTCGACCGCTCCCCGGGGTTGAGTTCAGCCCAGGTGGACGGGTGATTAACTCTACTGGGGCGCTCGAGCTGGTAGACATACCAGAGACGATGTTGGTGGCTGGAGGCGGATTTGTCGGACTCGAGCTGGGCTCGGTATACGCTGCCCTGGGGACGAGAGTCACGTTGGTCGAGGCGGGCGACCGGTTGATCGCATCGGCCGATCCAGATCTGGCACGGCCGTTGATCCGGCGCGTCATCAAAGAGATGACCGTTCACACCGGCACGCGGGTGATCGCCGTCGATGAGGACGCCGATGGGGTGAATGTCGTGCTGGAGGGAGCCAAGATCGGGCGATCTGAGCAACGCTTTGATCGGGTGCTGGTCGCCATCGGCCGGACACCCAACACACGCGATATCGGGCTGGAAAGCACCAAGGTGCAGGTGGACGCACGCGGTTTTGTCGCCGTGGACGAGCAACAGCGGACGGCCGACCCGTTCATCTTTGCCGCCGGCGACGTGACTGGCGGCGCCATGCTGGCCCACAAGGCGATGCGGGAGGGCAAGGTGGCGGCCGAGGTGATTGCAGGCGAACCATCGGCGTTTGACGTGCGCGCCATGCTGGCCGTGGTTTCACACCGACCCGCAGCTTGCCTGGGCCGGGCTCACCGAGCAGGAGGCGGCCGAGCAGGGAATCCCGGTCAAGGTCGGCCGTTTTCCGTGGGGCGCTTCGGGCCGCGCGGTGACCATGGACGCGCCTGAGGGCCTCACCAAGGTGATCCTTGAGGCCGAGACGGAGCGTGTGTTGGGCGTTGGAATCGTCGGCCGCGACGCCGGCGAGATGATCGCCGAGGGGGCGCTGGCGGTGGAGATGGGCGCCCTGGCGCAGGATATGGCGTTGACCATTCACGCCCACCCGACCCTCTCAGAGACTGGGGCTGAGGCGGCCGAGGCCTTTTTGGGCAGCGCAAACTCACATCCTGCCGACGCGCCGGTAGGACCGGTTGTGGTATGATAGTGGGCGTAATGGCGAGAGATATCGCGATATGACCAAGGCTCCAACACGTTCACGAACTCGGGTGACTCTGCCGGACGCAACAGAGTCGGTCCCGCGGCGCGGCGCCAAGCCGTCGTGGCTTCGGGTACACATGCCCTCAGGCCCCATCCAGGCCCAAGTCAAGACGATGATGCGCAGCTCACAGTTGCACACCATCTGCGAAGAGGCGAATTGCCCCAATATGGGCGAGTGTTGGGGGCGTGGCACAGCGACCTTTTTGATCTTGGGGGATGTCTGCACGCGCAGTTGTCGCTTTTGCGCGGTCAAGCGGGGCCGGCCGGGCACAGTAGATTGGAGCGAGCCGGCGCGGGTGGCAGAGGCGGTGGCGCGTATGGGACTGCGTCATGTCGTCATTACCTCGGTAAATCGGGACGAACTCTACGATGGCGGGGCGAACATCTATGCCGAGACCGTCCGGCAGATTCGCCAGCAGGCCCCCGAGTGCACCGTCGAATTGCTGATCCCGGACCTGCTGGGTGACCGGGAGGCGCTGGGCATCATCGTTCAAGAGTGCCCCGAAATCCTGGGACACAACCTTGAGACGGTGCCGCGCCTCTATCGATTCGTCCGACCGCAGGCCACATACCAGCGCTCCCTTAAGGTGCTGCGAATGGCCAAAGAGTTGGACCCTACCGCGATTACCAAGTCCGGCATCATGCTGGGCCTGGGAGAGACCAGGGACGAGATCGCCGAGGTGATGAATGACCTGCGGGCGGTCGATTGCGACATCATGACCCTGGGCCAGTACTTGCGCCCGACCGAGACCCATTTGCCGGTTGTTCGTTATGTGACGCCGGAAGAGTTCTCTGACCTGAAGGTGGTGGGGCTCAACGCCGGTTTTCGCTGGGTCGAGTCGGGCCCATTGGTGCGCAGCTCTTATCGCGCCGACGCCCAGGCTCGCGAGTTGCGGCTGACCCCCGCTGACTGATCGGGATAGGTGATGAACTGGGACCGGTTGATCGAGGAAAAGATCCAGCGCGCGATAAAAGAGGGCGCGTTCAACAACCTCCCAGGGCAAGGCCGGCCGCTCAAGCTGCCTGACGACGCGCTGACCCACGAGGACATGCGGATGGCCATTCATCTGCTGCGCAGCAATGGCTTCACGCTCCCGTGGATAGCCGAGCGGCGCGAGATCGAGCAGGATATCATGGAACTGCGGACCAGCTTGGGCCGGGCGTGGCATTGGACGCGGGCGTCCAGCAACAAGGCGTGGGCGGCGGCCGAATGGGAACGGACCCGGGAGGCATTTCGTCGCCGGATCGAACAGGTCAATCGCAGGATCTTTCACTACAATCTGAGTGTTCCTACCTCGATCGTTCAAAGGACATCGTTGGACGTCGTGACGGAGCTTGAACGCATGGAGTCAATGGATGTCTAGTCCCCGTTTCCTCAAGAGCCTAACATGGATCGTCATTGCCGGTCTGCTGGGGGTGCTATTTGTTGGCTGCCGTACCGATGACAAGCCCCGCGCCACGCCGGATCCACCCGCAGGAACTGCTGAGGGCAACGACCGAGGCTCGTCTCAGATCAGTTTCATCTCGGACCGAGAGGGCAATCTTGAGATCTATTTGCTGAACCTGGATGGAGACGAGTTGATTAATCTGACCAACTCGCCCGGTACGGACCTGGGCGGCGGATGGGCGCCGGATGGCGATCGGTTGGTATTTACCTCGGACCGGGACGGGATGCCATCGCTGTACATCCTCGACGTGGCGGCCGTGCTAGAGGGCGCTCAGGAGAGCACGGTGACCCGACTGACCGACTTTCCATCCGGGAACCCAACCTGGTCCCCAGATGGCGAGTGGATCGCATTCCTTGGTGACCGCGAAGGACAGGTGGACATTTTTCTGATCCGGCCGGATGGCACGTCTCTGGCCTTCCTGGAGGCGGCCCCAGGGCCGGGCGGGAGCGCTGCACTGGTCGCCCGACGGCTCTCGTCTGATTTTCTACTCTGTGATGAACGGGGCTCCAGACCTCTACACGATCAATGTCGACGGTAGCGGCCTGACGCAACTGACTGACGAGCCCAGTGTCGATGTGGTCCCGGTCTGGTCGCCCCAGGGAGATCGGATAGCGTTTACCAGCGACCGGGACGGCGACTTTGAGATTTTCATCCTCGAACCGGATGGCAGCGTAAGAAAGATGACCGACAACGAGTCAGGGGAGGCAAACCCGGCGTGGTCGCCCGATGGTTCACAACTGCTGTTCGAGTCGGACGCCAACGGGAACTTTGACATCATGCTGCTGGACGCGGATAATCGCATCGCCAACCTCACAGATCACCCGGCCGAGGATATTGGACCCCGGTGGCGCCCATGAGTAGCAGCATTTCGCGGTCCGGCGAGTAAGGTTGGTTACTGCCCATGCCTGTGAGTGGAGATAGGCAAGGCGCCAGAGGTCATTTGGATGGATGCCTTGCATGACGCTTGGGAGCATATGAAAGAGACCATCGCTCGGGATATGCGGTCGGCGCGGCGCTTGGTGGGCGCCGCCGGTCGGCGGGTTCTCGAATTGATTGATTGGCTCAAGGTAGCGCTGTCTCGGTTGGCAGATCAAAGGCCAGTGGTGCGGGTGGGCAACCAATTCCTACTGGTTGAACCCTCCAAACCGCTCTGAACGCCCACCACATCGTGGCAGTTGGCCGACGTACATGCACCGCTCATGCCCAGGATGGCGGCTCGGACGGTGGATAACCATCTCCGCCCCTGGTATGATCGGTGATCCAGCGCTAGATTGACAGCAGTTCCAGCACGCTCGGTGAGACAGACCGAGCCTGTTCGTTGCGTTTGCGCGCGACATTAACCGTGTTGTAGTTCGGTGACGAGCAGGGAGGTGGAAGTCACCTCCGGCTCTGGCAAGGGAGGGTACGCATGGTTACACCAGCACGGATACTGTTGGTGACGGCCGATTGTGCGCTGATCGGCCGCGTTCAACACACGCTAGCGGAGGCCGGCTTGACCCAAATCGAGGTAGCATCTGGCCCCGGGTTT
Source organism: uncultured Chloroflexia bacterium (assembly GCA_963695825.1). GTDB lineage: Bacteria > Chloroflexota > Anaerolineae > Promineifilales > UBA4811 > CAVOHX01. The sequence goes on along the minus strand of CAVOHX010000007.1, from coordinate 46,705 downwards.
CCACCAACCTCCATCAGTACGATGTCGTGCTGTTGGATCATGCAGCTCCAGACGTTGACGGAATCGAACTGCTCAAGAGCCTTCCGGTGGATGCTCCGCCCTGGTCACCGGGTCATCCTCGTGGGCGCGGGGCAAGAGGCGGTTGTGGAGCAAGCCGTTGAGGCGGGAGCTGCCGATTGGGTGGTCAAGGATGACCAGGGCCTCTATTTGGCCCTGCTCCCGGCCGTGCTCAAGCGGGCTGCATCCCGGCAACAGGCGGCCGAGGAGAGGGACAGGCTCTTGACGGTGATCCAAGAGTCGGCAGAGAGCTCTGTGGGTTGGCGCGACCGGGTGGAGGATGCGGTTCTGATACCCAACCCATCGGGCCGCAATCCAGGTCCGTTCAGCCCGCGCCTCCTGTTCACGGCGGTGGAGCAGAGCCCCGGCGTCATCACGATTACCGACACCCAGGGCGCGATCGTGTACGTGAACCCCAAATTCGTCGAGGTCACGGGCTACACGGCCGAGGAGGTGATCGGAAAGAACCCACGGATATTAAAATCGGGCCAGCAGCCCTACAGCTTTTACCGCCGGTTATGGAAGACCATCGTGGCCGGCCATGAATGGCGTGGGGATTTCTGCAACCGAAAAAAGGACGGCAGCCTGTATTGGGAATCGGCCTCGGTATCGGCGGTGCTGGACGAGCAGGGAGAGATCACGCATTACATCAAGGCGGCCGAGGACGTTTCCGAGCGCAAAGAACTGGAAGAGGTGCTCAAGCGGCGGACCCGCGAGCTATCGCTCCTCAACCGCGCCGGGCGTGCACTCGGCTCTTCCCTCGACCTCGATCAAGTGTTGATGTCTGTGCTGGACGAGCTGAACCAGTTGTCAAACAGCGTCGCGTCTTCGGTCTGGCTGGTAGAGCCCGACACCGGCGACCTGGTCTGCCGCCAATCCAAAGGCCCCAGCCGGGAGATCGTGCGCGGCTGGCGACTGGCAGCCGGCGAGGGGATTGTCGGCTCGGTAGCGCAGACCGGGACGAGCCTCATCGTTCAGGACGCCCCGGCGGACGAGCGGTACAGCAGCACGCTGGGCGACAGGATTGGTCTTGATTTACATTCCATTCTCAGCGTGCCACTGCAGGTCAAGCGCGGCGTGATCGGCGTGTTGCAGGTGGTCGATGAGCAAGTCGGCCGTTTCGACCAGGGCGACCTAGAGTTGGTGGAACCGTTGGCGGCGTCGGCCGCTATTGCGATCGAGAACGCACAGCTTTACGAGCGGGCCCAGCAAGAGATAGCCGAACGCCGGCGAGCGGAAGAGGCTCTGCGTCAGCGTTCGCAAGAGCTTCAGGCGCGCAACGAAGAGCTGGATGCATATGCCCACACGGTGGCACACGACCTGAAAAACCCGCTGGCGATGATCCTTGGCTATTCGGCGGTCATGCGTGAAGAGGTGATAGCTACCGGAGGCGGGCGCAGCCAACGGTACCTCGATCAGATGCTCAAGAGCGGCAGCAAGATGCAGAACATCATCGACGAGTTGCTGTTGCTGGCGGGCGTGCGCAGCGCCGAGGTAGAGATCGCGTCATTGGATATGTCCAGTCTGGTGGCTGCTGCTCTCGAACGTCTGTGCTACATGCTCGATGAGCACCAGGCCGAGGTGATCTTGCCCGAGGTGGACTGGCCGCCGGTTCTGGGTTACGCACCCTGGATCGAGGAGGTTTGGGTCAACTATCTCAGCAACGCCGTCAAGTACGGCGGCCGGCCGCCGCGGATTGAGATCGGCGCCAGCGCCTCGGACGAACCTGGCATGGTCCTGTTTTGGGTTCGTGACGACGGGGGCGGCCTGACCCCGGAACAGCAAACACAGCTTTTCGTCCCGTTTGCACGCCTCGACCAGGCGCGGGCCAGCGGGCACGGGCTGGGCCTCTCGATCGTGCGCCGCATCGTGGAAAAGCTGGGGGGACGGGTGGGTGTGCAGAGTGAACCGGGCAAAGGGAGCGTTTTTTCATTTAGTTTGCCGGGGGCAGACTAGCTTCCAGGCTCGGTTTGACCCGGGTCTCCCGGGGAGGGGTGTGTTGAGTTTCGCGCCTGTGGCCCAACCTCGGGGCTACATTGGCGCTCGAGTAGGCGCGCATGACTGGACTCTGCGCTTGTAAAGCCGGCGTTCTTGAGATAAACTCCCGGCAGATAGGCGTCGGTCCAGATTGTGCTGCGACCGGATTAGCCTCATCCGATGAGGGTTGAGTAAGAGGAGCGCCTATGGACCGGCGCCGGGCTCTGGCAATGGGAATAGCTCTGTGCAGCGGGTTGCTGCTGACGGGCGGCCTGTTGGCTGCGTCGGCCGCGGCCGCGCCGGGCAGGCGCGATGCGACCTCGACGATCCGCGGCGAGGGTCGTCATCAACGAGGTGGCCTGGGGCGGAACTGCCGCGAGCTCTTTCGACGAGTGGATCGAACTGCACAACCCCGCGCGGCATCACGGTTTCGCTAACCGGGTGGAGTCTGGACTCTCTCGACGGGAGCCCGGCGATTAACCTTCGTGGGCAGATTCCGCCGCACGGCTTTTACCTCCTGGAGCGGACCGACGACACGACGATCAGCGATATCCCGGCCGATCAGATCTACACCGGGGGTCTGATCAACGACGGGGAGCAACTAGAGTTGCGGGACGCGGCCGGGGCGCTGGTCGATAGCGCCAACCTGAACGGCGGCGGTTGGCCGGCCGGCAGCGGATCGCCTCTCTATCTCAGCATGGAGCGGGTGAACCCCTACGAGGCGGACGCCGATACCAACTGGCGCAGCAACAACCGGCTGGCACGGAATGGGCGCGATGCCCAGGGGAACCTGCTCAATGGCACGGCCAAAACATGGAACTCGACTGCCATCGTGGCCGACCTGGTGGTGCTCATGACCGGCCCGGCCTATGCACTGCGCGGCACGATCATCACCTATACCCTAGCCCTGAGCAACACCGGGCGGCTGAGTGCGACGGAAGTCACGCTGACCGACACGTTGCCGCCCGGTGTTGACTACTGGGGGACGAATGCTCCCTACACGCTTACCCGGCCGGATGACAGGACGTTGGTGTGGGATGTTGGGACGCTGCCTGCATTTGGCGGTCCGGTGCGCTTTGGGCTGACTGTCCGGCTTACCAAGACGATCACCGGCGTGGTGACCAATGCTGCGCTCATCTCGACCTCCAGCGCCGAGCGAGACCTGATCGACAATCGGTCCGAGTGGAACACCGAGATTGGCGAGCCGCCTCCGTTCGCGGACCTGGTCGTGACCAAAGATGGGCCCAGCGAGGTGGCAGCCGGGACTTTGATCACCTATCAGATCACGCTGGGTAACCAGGGGTCGTTCACCGCCACCGGCGTGGTGGTGACTGACCAGTTGCCTGCGGCGGTTCGGTTTCTGGCGCACAGCGGACCCATTTCCTTTACCCAGCCGGTGAGCGGCCTGCTGTCCTGGCGTATCCCGGCCGTGTCACCCGGCGCGCCGCCGCCAAGCTGGACCGTGACCGGGTTGGTCGCCGATGGAGCAAGCGGGATGATCACCAACACCGTGTTGGCGAGCACGATCACGACCGAGACCGACACGGCCGATAATCGGGCGACGTTGAGCTCTAACGTGCTGTATACCCCCACGGTGCTCCTCGCAGCGGTGCACTATTACGCTTTGCAGGGGGATGACGAGGCGGTGCTGATCGCCAACCTGGGTTGCGGCGCCGCCGATGTGGGGGGCTGGATGCTGACGGATCAGGACCGCAGTGCGATTGTCATTCCGGCCGGGGTGCGCTTGGCCCCCGGCGAAGCGATCTGGTTGGCGGAAGAGGGGGAGGCCTTTTTCGCCCAGTTCGGCATGATGCCTGCCTTGGAAGCCAGAGAGAGTGTACCAGAGGTGCCCAATTTGGCAGGTAGTTGGCCCCGTCTGGGCAACAATGGCGACGAGGTGGTGTTGACCGACGCTGGTGGCGCGCTGCAAGACGTGTTGGTCTACAAAGAGGGCGACATCAACCAACCGGGTTGGGTTGGGCCGGCGCTGCAACCGTACCACCCGGGCGCGCTGGCAGAGGAGGGACAGATTCTCTACCGCAAACTGGACCAGGCGTCCGGACGCCCGGTGGCGGACACGGATACGGCCGGCGACTGGGCCCAGGAGGCGGCCGACCCGGCGAACGGACGCAAGGTGCGCTACCCGGGTTGGGACCTGGACCGCTTTTTCCAAACCCTGCGCGTGACGCAGACTGCCAGCCTGACGATCTCCGTTGGACCTGATGGGCTGTACGAGATGGTCTCTGGGGCGGTGAATCGGGCGGCCCACAGCCTGGTGATCCAGAGCTACACGTTCGAGAATAGCGCGCTGGCGCGCGAGGTCGCTGCGCGGGCGTCGGCCGGGGTATCGGTGACGATTCTGCTGGAGGGCAATCCTGTCGGGGGCGTGACCGACCAACAGCGCTGGGTCTGCCAGGAGATCAAGGAGGCGGGCGGCCGCTGCTATTTCATGATCAACGACGGCGCCCGCGACATCTACGATCGCTACTCTCAGTTGCACGCCAAATACATGATCGTGGACGGCGAATGGGTCCTGATCGGCTCGGAGAACCCGAGCCTGGAGTCGATGCCCTGGGATGACAAGGCAAACGGGACCGCCGGCCGGCGAGGCGTCTATGTCGCGACTGACGCCCCGGCCGTGGTGCAGCACATGGAGGCGTTGTTTGCCGCTGACTGGGACCCGGTGCGCCATCGTGACATTGCGACGTCGGCGCACGTCGGTCCTCCGCCGGTCGGATATGTCCCCATAACCGCAACCGACTGGATCTCGTACACGGCCCTTTTTACGACGCCGCTCGCCTTACACGGCGAGTTGGCGATTGAGGTGATCCAATCTCCAGAGAACGGCCTGCGCGACGCCGATGCTCTGCTGGGGCTGCTGGCTCGCGTTGGCGCCGGCGACACGGTGATGGTGGAGCAGATGACTGAGCCCCCCCATTGGGGAGAGCACGACAGCGACCCGCTGTCCGACCCCAATCTGCGGCTAGAGGCCTACATCGCGGCCGCGCGCCGTGGAGCAGTTGTGCGCGTGTTGCTGGATGGTTTCTTTAGCCCGGAGGACAGTTGGTCCACCTGTACCTACCTGTGGAGAGGTGTCAGGGCACGAAGGCCTGAGGTTGTCCTGCGCGGTAAGCAACCCCACGATGATGGGTATCCACAACAAGATGGTCCTTGCCTGGATCGGCGGCCGGGGATACGTGCACGTCGGCAGCATCAACGGGACCGAGATTGCCAACAAGGCGAACCGGGAGGCGGCCCTGCAGTTCCAATCCGATGAGGCATATGCATATCTCTCAGCGGTGTTCGAGCACGACTGGCCTGACATGGTCTATCTGCCCATGTTGCGATACGCGTACCAGGGGCCGGCCGGTTACGTCCTGGTCTCTGAGATCCTGTACAACCCCGACGGCCTCGATCAGGACCAAGAGTGGGTCGAATTAACCAACCCAACGCCGTATGCCGCTGATCTATCCGGTTGGATGTTGGGCGACGCGGTAAACACGACCGATTTCGAAGCGCTCTATCTCTTCCCGGTTGGCGCCTTTCTGGGGGCGGGTGACCGGATGGTGGTGGCCATCAACGGCGCCCGATTCTTTGCCGAGTATAACTTTTACCCGGATTTCGAGTTGCAGTCCGTGACGCCAGAGGTGCCGGACATGATCCGGCATCCTGGCTGGGGCACGGGGGTCCTTCAGTTGGGCAACGCGGGCGACGAACTATTGTTGCTGAATGCGGCCGCATGGCCCGTGGATGTGGTGGCATGGGGGGTCGGCAGGTACCCAGGGGTGGTTTCACATCCTGGGTTGTTGCCCGATGGGCACTCGCTGGAGCGGTACCCAGCCTGGCGCGACACGGACGATTGCAGCCAGGATTTCCGGGATTGGCCGTATCCGAATCCCGGCTGGCTGCCGCCGTTGTCTGTCATTGTGGGGCATGTGGGTGGAGGGCCGTATTTGGTGCGCGTCCGATGAATCGGCCAGCCCATGGGCGTTGGTTCAGGCAAGACAGATGCCACGGGAATCCGGAATGCGTCGTTTTGCGAGGCTCCTATTATTGGTTGGGTCGCGATTTAGTGGAGCGAGAACAGTCGGTTCCGGCGTTGAATCCTCCCTTGTGTGGGACAGAAACCCCATTTCGGCGATCGATCTGGGTCTCTGGTGGGGCGTCACGAACTCGCCCGCAATTGTCAGGACAGTCACCGTTTTGCTTGCCTCTTGCTTTCGTGGTACCATACTTTGAGGTTGCGCGACCTCATCAAGGTGGGCACGGCCAACCTTTAGGTGGGCAGGCCCAGGCAAGCCCGTATGTCGGTTTCGGTGTTTTCCAGTGCAGTAGAGGTGGGCGGTGAGTGAAATCGCAGTGACGCAGGAAGCGGGCGTTTTGTCTTTGGTAGCTGGCTGGTTCAGGGGGCGTCGGGGGAGAAAGTTGCGAGAGGCTGTGGGGGCATACCTCTTTTTGTTTCCCGCGTTGTTCATCATTGGCCTTTTTGGCCTGTTCCCTCTGCTGTTCTCTGCCTACGAGAGCACCCTGAAGGGGTTAAACACCTTTCTCGGTAACTATGGGGGGATGGACAACTATACCAAGGCGATCGACAGCTTGGCGTACGTGGTGGCGTTCTGGTTGGCGGCTATCTGCGTCTACCTGGCGGTTCGATCAGTGATGAACACGGCTCGAACAGCCGCCGAGAACGGCGAGCGACCCTGGGTTTGGGTGCTGCCGGGGGTTGTGTTGGGCGTGGGAGTGGCGTTGTTTTTGCGGTTCTTTTTCTTCTTTTTGCCCGAGGTGCTCGACATTGCCAACCAGGTGAGGGGCCAGGTCGTCACCACCGAGCTTTTCAACAGCCTGTTGGTAGAGGCGTGGCGGGCCGAGTTGGTGCAGAGTGCACTGCGCACCAGCCTGCTGGTGTTGGTAATTGGCGGCGCATTGGCCTATGCAATCGGCCGGTGGTTGATGCGTAGCCCCCGCAACACGACCTACACTGTGGCGTTTGCGATGATCTGCCTGTTGCTCATTGCCGGTGGGGTGTTGGGTTGGTTCACCTGGGCCGAGGTGGAACGCGCCTACGCCGAGGCGTTCGAGCAAGGGGAGGGCCTGGAACTCTGGACCCAAATCGTGACCATCAGTGCGGGATTCCTCTTGCTGTTGATGGCGTGGTGGTTGTGGGGAAGCGCGAGCCATCGCTCCTCGAACCTCGGCATGTTCATCAGGTTGGGCGCCGCCGGCATGTTGATCGTGGGCGCCTGGGTGCTGATTGCCGAGCTGCCGGTGGTGGTCAACAACGGAGACAAGGACTGGTGGCAGGGCTTGTTGGTCACGGTCTATTACGCGGCCGGTTCGATCCCCTTTCAGATCGTCATCTCTTTGATCATAGCGGTATTGTTGTTCCAGAACATCAAGGGAAGGGATATCTTTCGGCTGGTTTACTTCTTGCCGTACATCACACCTACGGTGGCGGCGGCGGCCGCCTTTCGCATCTTTTTCTCCAGCCGCGTCACCGCGCCCATGAATGCGATCATGACCGCCCTGGGCCTGGATACGCAACTGTGGCGCGATCAGCCGGCCGGGATTCTCCAGGTCCTTGGGAACTCGCTCGGTTTTCAGGTGCCCGAATGGGCTGGTGGGCCGAGTATGTCCATGGTGGTCATTATCATTTTCGGTATCTGGACCTTTGTCGGCTGGGACGTGGTCATCTTTTTAGCCGGCCTGGGCAGCATCTCCAAAGAGCTGTATGAAGCGGCCTCGATCGACGGCGCCGGCCGTTGGGCGCAGTTTCGCCACATCACGCTGCCGCTGTTGTCACCTACTATCTATTTCATCGTGCTCTGGGCAGTCATCGGCACCTTTCAAGGCGTTCAACCACATATGGGTCTTGCGTAGCAGGGCCGCGCTGGGCACCACCGACACAGCCAGCGTGGTCATCTTTAACGAGTTCAAGCGCAACACCCGCTACGGGTATGCCTCCGCATTGGCCATCGTGCTGCTGCTGATCATCATGATCCTGACTCTGATCAACAACCGGATTGCAAAGGAGAGGGTGTTCTATGGCTAGCGGGCCTTCCACTATGGCGCGAGAGATCAAGGTCCACGAAAAGGCCCGGCGGGTGGATGTCGGCCGCATCGTGATCTATGTGGTGCTCATCGCCGGGGCAGTCGTGGCGATCATTCCCTTTTTCCTGACCGTCAGTTGGTCTCTGATGAACCTGAGCGAGGCGACAGGGCAGGCGCTCTTGCCCAGCAAACCGCAATGGAGCAACTATGTTGAGGCCTGGGAAGAGGCTAATTTCTCGCTGTATTTCAAAAACAGCATCATTATCGCTGCCATTACCCTGAGCGGTCAGATCGTCTTTTGCACCCTGGCGGCCTATGCGTTTGCGCGGATGCGCTTTCCGGGCAAAGAGTTCATTTACACACTGTTGTTGGCCACACTGATGTTGCCCGAGGCGGTGACCTGGGTGCCGAACTTTATCACCATCACCTGGTTGGGACGTCTTACACCCATCCAATGGATGGACAGTTGGCCGGCGCAGACGATACCGTTCATGGCGAGCGCATTTGCAATTCTCATTTTGAGGCAGTTTTTCCAGCAAATTCCGGAAGAGTTGTGGGATGCGGCCCAGATAGACGGTGCCGGGCATTTTCGCTACCTGCTGCAGGTCGTGCTGCCGCTCTCCAAAGCGCCGGTGATGACCATCGTCATTTTTGGTTTTAACGGCGCCTGGAATGCGTTGGCCTGGCCCCTCCTGGTGACCACGTCGCCCGATTGGCGACCTATCTCTTATGGGTTGCTGGCATTTCTGGATGAGGCGGGCGCTCAGACCCATTTGCGGATGGCCGGATCAGTCATCACCCTGTTGCCGGTTCTGCTGCTCTACTTCCTGGTTCAAAAGCAATTCATCGAAGGGATTGCGCGCAGCGGGTTAAAGGGTTAAACTTATCAGCAAGCTTGTCTCGCTCTTGGTGGTGTTTCCATGATGCCTATTGGCCAATCAGAACTTGGATTCGACACAAAGGAGGTGATGCTGCGGGAAGAATGACAATTGACCGACTTGCTGTTCAAGGTAACGGATGACACACGATTAACAATCTGAAGAGGAGAAGATAATGTCCCGAAAAATCTATTGGCTGATTGCGATTCTTGCCGTGCTGGCGCTGGCTTTGGTGGCGTGTGGCGGCGAGGAGCCGACAGCTACCCCCAAACCGGCCGAGCCGACCGCGACGCCGGAACCCAAGGCGGAAGAGCCGACGCCGGTCCCCGAAGAGCCGGCCGGACCTTGTGCGCCGGCAACCGACGGCCCGTTGGCGGGCGTCGATCCGCGCGGGGTCGAGGTGGTGTGGTGGCACAACCACAGCGGCAGTCGCGAGGAAGCGCTGATGCCGCTGGTGGAGCAGTTCAACGACACGAACGAGTGCGGCATCACGGTGGTGGCGCAGAACCAGGGTGGGTACAATGACATCCGCGACAAGATGAACGCGGGCATCGCGACCGGCGAGCTGCCGGGGCTGATCGTGGGCTACCAGAACGACCAGGCGTTCTACGCGCTGGCGGACGGGCTGGCGGACATGAACGCAGTTCATCGACGACGCGACCTGGGGTCTGACGCCGGAGGACAAGGCAGACTTTTACCCGGCGTTCCTGGAGCAGGGCGTGCACCCGGCGTTTGGGAATCAGCGATTGGGCTTTCCGCCGAACCGGTCGATGGAGGTGATGTACTACAACCTGACGTGGCTGGAGGAGCTAGGGTTCGACGGGCCGCCGACGACGCCGGACGAGTTCAAGGATATGGCGTGTGCGGCGGCCGAGGCGAACGGTGACGGCACGGGTGGGTTCATCCTGCGGGATGACGCGTCGGCGGTGGCGGCCTGGACGTTTGCGTTTGGCGGGAACGTGCTGAACGAGGACGGGACCGAGCTACGCGTACAACGGCGAGGCGACGGTGGAGGCGATGACCTTCTTGAAGGGTATGCTGGACGAAGGGTGCGCCTACTTTTTCACCGAGGGGTATCCGAACCCCGAGTTTGCGCGCGCGGCGGGCGATCTTTGCGCAGGGGTCGAGCTCAGGGCTGCCGTTCTATGGGAGCGACATAAACACGTTTGCGGAAGAGGCGGGGCGTGATCCGGATGAGTGGGACGTGACGGCGATCCCGCACACGACGGCTGATCCGGTGCAGAACATCTATGGCGGGGACGTGATGATCCCGGCGGTGACGCCGGAGACGCAGTTGGCGTCGTGGATGTTTGTCAAGTGGTTCACCTCGGCCGAGATGCAGGCGCGAGTGGGTCAAGATCAGCAACTACTTCCCGACGCGGGCCAGCGTGGCGGATTTTCTGACCGACTATCTGGCGGAGAACCCGCAATGGGCGACGGCGATGGAGCTGCTGCCGTACGGCGACTACGAGCCGCAGTTGATCTCGTACCAGTCGGTGCGCGACGCGGCGCAGGCGGCCTTTAACGAGATCATGCAGGGAGGCGACGTTCAGGCAGTCCTGGATGGGCTGACCGACAGAGGCCAACGAGCTGCAGATGGAGTTGATGGAGGGCATCCCGCAAGTTGAAGAGCCCACGCCAGAGCCAGTGGCGGAACCCTGTGCGCCGGCGGCCGACGGCCCGCTGGCGGGCGTCGATCCGCGTGGGATCGAGGTGATGTGGTGGCACAACCACAGCGGCAGCCGCGAGGAAAAGCTGATGCCGCTGGTGGAGCAGTTCAACGACACCAACGAGTGCGGCATCACGGTGGTGGCGCAGAACCAGGGTGGGTACAATGACATCCGCGACAAGATGAACGCGGGCATCGCGACGGGCGAGCTGCCGGGGCTGGTGGTGGGCTATCAGAACGACCAGGCCTTCTACGCGCTGGCGGACGGGCTGGCGGACATGAACCAGTACATCGACGATGCGACCTGGGGTCTGACGCCGGAGGACAAGGCGGACTTTTTCCCGGCGTTCCTGGAGCAGGGTGTGCACCCGGCGTTTGGGAATCAGCGATTGGGCTTTCCGCCGAACCGGTCGATGGAGGTGATGTACTACAACCAGACGTGGCTGGAGGAGCTAGGCTTCGACGGGCCGCCGACGACGCCGGACGAGTTCAAGGAGATGGCGTGTGCGGCGGCAGAGGCGAACGGTGACGGCACGGGCGGGTACATCCTGCGGGATGACGCGTCGGCGGTGGCGGCCTGGACGTTTGCCTTTGGCGGCAACGTGCTGAACGAGGACGGGACCGGCTACGCGTACAACGGCGAGGCGACGGTGCAGGCGATGACGCTTCCTGAAGGGTATGCTGGACGAAGGATGCGCCTACTTTTTCACCGAGGGGTATCCGAACCCCGAGTTTGCGCGCGCGGCGGGCGATCTTTGCGCAGGGGTCGAGCTCAGGGCTGCCGTTCTATGGGAGCGACATAGACACGTTTGCGGAAGAGGCGGGGCGTGATCCGGATGAGTGGGGCGTGACGGCGATCCCGCACACGACGGCTGATCCGGTGCAGAACATCTATGGCGGGGACGTGATGATCCCGGCGACGACACCGGAGACGCAGTTGGCGTCGTGGGTGTTCGTCAAGTGGTTCACCTCGCCCGAGATCGCAGGCGGAATGGGTCAAGATCAGCAACTACTTCCCGACGCGGGCGAGCGCGGCTGGATTTCTGACCGACTATCTGGCGAGAACCCGCAATGGGCGACGGCGATGGGCCTGCTGCCCTACGGCGACCTACGAGCCGCAGTTGATCTCGTACCAGTCGGTGCGCGATGCGGCGCAGGAGGCCTTCAACGAGATCATGCAGGGCGGCGACGTTCAGGCAGATCCTGGATGCACTTGACCGACGAGGCCAACGACTTGCAGGAAGAGTTGATGGGGGAGATGAACTAGTCTCGTCCGCTATGACAAAAACCGGCGGGTCGGGATTTCCCGACCCGCCGGTTTGTTTTTGGATGGCTTGGTGGTTGTGGGCGTTGCGCCGGGCTGAGGTGTCAGCTCTCTTTGGCCAACGTCAGGTCTCGGCCGGCGGCCGAATCCTCCAAGCGGGCCAGCACGAACAGAAGCGACGAGAGGCGGTTGAGATAGCGGACGATCTGGGGGTTGGCGCAAAAGTCCTCGTCACACAGCTTGACGACCAGACGTTCGGCCCGCCGCGCGACGGTGCGGGCCAGGTCCAGCGCCGCCCCGGCCGGCGTCTCCCCCGGAACCACAAACTCGCGTGGCATGGGGACGGACGCGCCGATGGCGTCCGTCGTGCGATCTAGCCAGCTCACGCGGGCGGCGTCGATCTTGCGAAACTGGGGCGCAGCGGCCGGGGTGGCGGCCAATTCGGACATCATGTGGTAGAGGTCGCGCTGCGCCATCAGTAGCGCCTCGGCGGTTTCTTGGCGGGTGGACAGGGCGCGAGCGAGGCCCAGCGCTGCGCTGGCCTCATCGACGGTGCCGTATGCCTCGGGCTGAGGGTGATACTTGGGCACGCGCTGGTCGCCCAGCAGGGCAGTGGTGCCATCGTCCCCGGTGGCTGTGTACCAGGGAAAGCGTTGGCTGTCTTTGTCTGGCATGTTGGCCTCCTGACTGGTCCTGTGACCGTCTTACCGGGCCTGATAGGCGCGGACCGCTTCCGCGTGAATGCAAAACGTGCCGGTCGGGGAGTGGCCGGCACGTCGGGCTGTCGAGTTGACCAGAGTTCGGTCCAGTAGGTGCTAGGCCAGCAACTCGTCTACTTTGGCCAGGAGGACGTCCGGGTCGAGGGGTTTATCCAAAAAGACATCGACTGGAAGATAATCGCCCTCGGGTCCGAAGCGCAGCGGCGTCGTCGTGTGAATCGCCGTGAGCATGATGATGGGGATGTCGCGAAACTCCTTGTACTCGGATTGGGAGTCCGGACTCCGGAGCTGAAGCGACACCTGGAACCCCTCGGTTGTCGAGTCCATCATCACATCCAGGACGATCAGGTCAGGTCTGATCGCCTTGACCTGTTCCAAACCCTCCGTCCCGTTGACGGCGGTGAATATCTCGTGACCGGCCGCCTCCAGGGTCATTTGGGCTGCCAGGACCATGTCGGGGTCATCATCGATGATGAGAATCTTTGCCATGCTGTTTACCTCTCAATCTGCTATTACGGCCAACTGGACCTATTTTTCGACCTCTGCCAGGATCGCCTGCACGACCTCGGGCAGCACTCTAGCAACCGCCGCGCTCATCGGCCGGTCCCACTCGACGTGGTCCGGCTGCACACCGTAGATGATCACCTGCGGCGGGACGATGTTCAGCGCCTGGGCCAACCGCAAGGCATCACGTAGACCGGCGTTGTGGAGTGAGAGCGGGCCGTTCTCCTCTCCAACCAGGTTGGCTTCTTCCAGTGTGAGGCGCCGCCACTCACCGGGTTCAAGCCCCATCACGGCACAATCAACCACGATCAGGCGCCGGAATCCTTCCATCTCGGGGACCAGCCCCACGCCGGCCGTGCCGCCGTCCTAACCTTAATCCCGGCCGGCAGCGTGCGCTCCATCAGCATCTCGACCACCTGGATGCCCGCGCCGTCGTCTGCCATCAGCGGGTTACCCAGCCCCAGGATAAGGGTGTCTCTTTTCATTTGTTAATGCAAGGCGCGAAACCTGGGTTCCACGCCATACAAATCAGCACGCTATCTGACAAACTCGACGTTCAAAAAGTGGGTCGAGCAAGAAATGCAAGGGTCATACGCCCGGATGAGCATCTCCATCATCAGGGTAATCTCGGGTTCGGGTCGATCCAGAATCTGCGGCACCAGCGCCCGCATGTCGGCTTCCATGTTGGCGTAATTCTGCCCGGTGGGGATGATGCAGTTGGCGCCGGTGATCAACCCGTCGTTGCCGATCTCATAGTTGTGGAACAGGATGCCGCGCGGCACGTCGCAAGAGCCCACGCCAGCGCCCGCCTTGACCTCTACCTCCACCGGTTCCTCGGGCTTGAATCCCTCGCGCCAGCAGTTCGTCGATGATGGCGATCGAGTCCTCGACCGCTGTGCACCATCTCGACCACCTGGGCGGCCGAATTCAAAAAGGTGTTGTAGCAGATCGGCTCGAAACCCGAGCTCGGCCTGGCAGCGTCCTTGGCCCTGGGTGCAACTGGTCAAAGTTGTTGTTAAAGCGGGCCAGCGCGCCGACCATGTAGGATTCACGGTTGTGGCGGCAGTGTTTGGCCGACGAGTGGGGCACGACGGTCTCGTTGGTGACCTTGCGATAGTCATCGAGGTCGTACACAAAGCCGTCGGTGGTCTTGATCTGACCGTCGATAAAGGCATACTCATCCGGCTTGGTCAGGGAGACGTATTCGGTTTCGCGTTCAAAGGCGGGCCACGGCAACGTCTTGAATAGCGCCACCGTGTCGTCCATGTCCTTGCGGGCTGCTACCAGCCGTTTTCGCATGGCTTCCAGCTCTTTGGCGGAGGGCAGGTGGGTGAACCCGCCGACGCAGAGGGCGATGGGGTGGGTGTGCCGGCCGCCGATCATGGCGCACAGGTCGCCCGACATCTTTTTGATGCGCAGCGCGCGCAGCACCACGTCGGTGTGGGTGCTGACCAGAGGAATGACGCTGCCAACCCCGAAAAAGTCGGGCGCCACCAGCATGTAGGTGTGCAGCACGTGGCTGTCGATCATCTCTCCGTGAAAGTTGAGCTTGCGCAGCAACGCTGTCTGCTCGGTCGGCTCGACCCCCAGTGCGCGTTCGGACGCTCGCAGGCTGGCGGTGGCGTGTCCCACGGCGCAGATGCCGCAGATGCGCGAGGTGATGTGGCTGGCCTGCTGATACGGCTTGCCCAGCAGCATGGCCTCAAAAAAGCGGGGCGATTCGACGATATCCAGCCGGCACTCTTTGAGTTCGCCGTTCTTGACATCCACGACAATGTTGCCGTGTCCTTCAACGCGGGTGAGGTGGTGTACGTTGACGTTGACGTTAGTCATAGCTCACCCCTTCCATCTCCATCATCTGGTAGGTTCCAAACAGATCCATTTTGGCCATAATCTCTTCTACAGTCAGTCCGTGTTCCTTGAGCACATCCTCGGCCGCGTTGAGGTTGGGGTTAGTGATCAGTCCCCGGCAGCCCTCGCAGCCGTCACCATAGGTGGGGCAGATCGCACCGCAGCCGGCCCGTGTGACGGGGCCCAGGCAGGTTTTTCCCTTGTGGTATAGGCAGACGTTCTCCTTGAGCTTGCACTCGACGCACACAGGATAGTCGGGGAGTTTGGGCTCGCGACCCTGCAGCAGCGCCTTGACGATCTCGAGGAACTCGAAGCGATCGATCGGGCAACCGGGCACGACATAGTCCACCTTGACGGCCGAGCTGATCGGCCGCGCCTCGTACGCATCGAACCAATCCCACTTGTCGCTATACACGTACTCGCGCACCTGTTGTAGCGGCTGGCGATTGCGGATCGCGTTGACGCCGCAGATATGGGCGCAGGCGCCCAGCGCGATCAGAACATCGGCTTGTTCGCGAATGCCGCGCAGCCGCTCTTCGTCGGCCGGGCGGGCCAGAGAGCCCTCGATAAAGGCAATCTGATAGTCCTCCCCCTTTTCGGTCATCGCCTCTCGGAATTGAA
This sequence comes from uncultured Chloroflexia bacterium, assembly GCA_963695825.1. Taxonomy (GTDB): domain Bacteria; phylum Chloroflexota; class Anaerolineae; order Promineifilales; family UBA4811; genus CAVOHX01. The sequence goes on along the minus strand of CAVOHX010000007.1, from coordinate 31,117 downwards.
CGATATCGATGGCTCCGAGTAACTCTGGATGGGTCTGCAACGAGTCCACCACGGTTAGCTGGCAACCCTCGCAGCAGGTAAAGTCGAAAAAGGCAACCTTTGGTTTACTCATAGCGCGCCCTCCTGGGCTTTGATTTCGGCGTAAGAGAAAGCGGGACCAGACTGGCAGGCATAGAGGTCATTGATCTGACAGTGACCACACTTACCAACGCCGCACTTCATCCGTCGTTCGAGGGAGAGCCAGATGTTGGGCTCGGGGATCCCCTTGCCAAGCAGCTCCATCAGCACAAAGCGGTACATGATGGGCGGCCCAATGGTGATGGCGACGGTGTTGCGCGGATAGACCGAGATCTTGGAAAAGAGGGTGGTGATGACGCCGACGTTGCCCGTCCATTCGGCGTCCCCACGATCCACCGTGAGGTGCACCTCGACGTCGTCCCGCGCTGCCCATTCCGCCAATTCGTCCTTGAACAGCAGTTCGGATGGGTTGCGCGGCGCCATAGAGGATGACCACACGGCCGTATCGGCCGCGCTCGTCCAATACCTGGTTGATGACCGACCGCGCAGGAGCGAGGCCCAGACCACCGGGAGCAAAGAGAATATCCTTGCCCCGGAATCGTTCCATCGGAAAGCCGCGACCAAAGGGTCCCCGGATTCCGAGGATGTCCCCGCTTGTTTTGGTGTGGATGACCTTGGTCAGGTCGCCGGTGCTGCGGACGCACAACTGGAATGTCCCGTTGCTGCGGCTCGGCGAGGAGGTGATCGAGATCGGCGCTTCGCCAACTCCCAGGACCGAGACCTCGACAAATTGGCCTGGTTGGTGGTTCAAGGAACGCCCACTGGCGAACTCGAGGGTAAGGAGCTTTTCTTGGGCAGTCATCTGCTCCACCCGGGCAATGCGAGTTGGTTCAGGCAGAAAAATGGTGCTCATAGTGATCTCCTATCTCAGTGGTCCGCCGGTCCGCTGCCGGTAAAGTTCGTTAAAGGTTTTGACTGGGGTAATGTTCACCAGGCAGGCGCGAGCACACCGGCCGCACCCGACACAGCCCAGCAGCCCGTAGGTATCGGTCTGGTACTTGCCCTTGCGAAAGAAGCGATGGCGTTGGCGCTCGGCACGGCTCGGCCGAAAGTTGTGACCGCCTGCCACCAGTGCGAATTCGTCCAATTGGCACGAGTCCCACGACCGCTCGCGATGCCCCTTGGTGAGTGATAAATCGACCTTATCCTTGACATCAAAGCAATAGCACGTGGGACAAACGTTGGTGCACGAACCGCAGGCGAGACAAATCTCACCCAATTGTGGCCACAGCGGGCTCTTTTGACTCACGCTCATCAGCGACGGGAGTTCGCCGATGTCAAAGTCGAGCTTGTAGGGGAAGCGAGGCCATTTTTCGCTCAGCACCGTGTTGATCTGGTGGTAATCATCGTCGTTCGCGTCACGGGCCTGGGCGTATTGGACGATAAGCCAGGCGCCTTTTTCCGTGTCCACGTCCACGGCGAACGCGTCGCCCATGTCAGTCAGGTGCAGATCATACCCGCCCGAGGGAGGCGTCAGTGTGCCCATGCTCTTGCAGAACGAGTTGTCATCGCACGGGTTGAGGCACTCGACGCCCACCAGGATCGTGTTCTCGCGACGCGCCATATAGTGCTGATCCCGGTGATTGCTTTCGAACACCGTGTCCAAGAGTTGAATGGCGTGCAAATCGCACGTGTGGATACCAAAGATGACAGTTGGCTGCTCGTCGGTCACCGCCTCTGTCTCAAAGGTTGCCGCATCGAAATTAAAGAGCGCCTCGAATTGGGGCAGTAGGTGCTTCTTGGGTGGGAGAATCGTGGTGTCATAGTCCAGATCGAGTTCTTCCGGGCTCTCTATGGGGCCGAACACGTACTTGTTTTCCTTCTGCCGAGGGCCAACGACGCGGTAGGCTCCAATGAGGTTTGCCACAAAGGCTCCCATTTTTGCTTTTGGAATGATCTTCAAGCTCATACCTTCCTCCGAGGGCGGACCGGTTACCGGCCGACCGCCCGACATCCTAACGAAAACCCGATGTAGTATAAACCATTACGCTGGACGCGCCATCACACTTTCGTGCCATTTTTCACAGCCCGCCAAACGGCGCTGTGGGCGCCCAGCCTCACTCGCTGCGGCATCTGAATGCAGGTTGCACCACCACTATTGTCCCGATAACCGTCCTCGGCCCAAGTGATGTTTGTCCTTATTTCGATGTGATATTGCGACAAAAGCAGGGGTCGAGCCCCGCGCCGCCGGCGGGCACTGGCATTGAGGAGATGGCAACCTTGGCAGTCGTGGACGATCCGGTTTGACGTGCGCACCATTGTGTTCTAGAATCACGGTCCTAGGGACCACGGAGCAAACCAGCGCGGAGCTGATCATGGCAGAGGCTAGAGGAAGCGGAGACCAACCCTCAATAGGCGCGTGGGTAGACTTGCTGCTTGCGACCGGCCGAATGAAAAACCTACCCCGTACGGGGTGGCGCTTGGTGGGGATCAAGGCGTGCGAGAGCGTAGCGGACCACAGCTTTCGTGTAGTTCTGATCGCGTTGCTGCTGGGCGAATTGGTGGAGGGGGTGGACCGGGACAAGCTGCTGCGAATGGCGGTGCTTCACGATTTGCCAGAGAGCGTGGTGACGGACCTTCCGCGGGCGGCGGTCGAGGTGCTCGGTCGGGCGGCCAAACGCCAGGCGGAACGGGATGCTTGGGACCGGTTGCTGCCGGCCGGTCAGATCTGCCAGAGTTGGCGCGATCTGTGGGAAGAGTTTGAAGCCGGCCGAACCATAGAGGCCAAACTGGCCCGTATCGCCGACAAGCTAGAGATGGTGCTGCAAGCGTATGAATACGAGCGAGCGGGCTATCGCGACCTGGAGACATTCTGGGGCGACGAGAATTTCCAGGATTACGGCCTGAAGCCGGTGGAAGAGATTCTGCAAGAGTTGGTTCGCCGCCGCGGCGAGTTGTGTCAATAAAAGGGTCAGAGACCCAGACTGCGCGTAAGCAATGCAACGGAGCCAGTGATGACCAAGAACTATGACACCCTCCTTATGGAGCAGATGCGCAAGCACCGTTCGATCCGGCGCTACCGGCGCGACCCATTGCCGGCCGGGATGCTAGAGGCGATCGTCGCCAGCGCCCAGATGGCTTCGACCTCGTCGTACCTGCAGTGGTACAGCGTGGTCGCAGTGGAAGATGCGGACAAGAAGGATCGGCTCGCTGCGCTGTGCGGGAACCAAGCCTTCATCCGCCAGTGTCCCATTTTTCTGGCCTTTTGCGCCGATTTACATCGGCTCAAGCGCGTCTGCGAGCGAGAGGGGACCCAGATACAGACCCGTTATGCCGAGTCGATGCTGGTAGCGGCGGTGGACGCAGCTCTTTTGGCGCAGAACGTGGCGTTGGCGGCCGAGTCGCTGGGGTTGGGAATCGTGTACGTCGGCGGGATTCGAAATGACCCGGCGGCTGTGATCGCCGAGTTGGAGTTGCCCGAGCTGGTGTTTCCCATCACCGGCATGTGCCTGGGCTACCCGGACGAGGCGCCAACCACCAAGCCGCGACTGCCCTTGCCAGCCGTGCTGCACCGCGAGCGGTACACGGCCGAGGAGATCGATAGACATTTGGAAGTTTACGATGCCGAGATCGTCGATCTGAAAATGTACCAGCACATGGAGACCGGAGAGGTATACGGCTGGATGGCGCGAGCCGCCCGGCGACTGGCCTATACCGATCCCAAACGATTGCGCGCCGATGTCGGCCGGGTCTTGCGCCAGCAAGGGTTCGGCCTCGAGTAATGGAGGAGACTTGTGAGCATCGAGATTCCGCCCCGTAAGCGACCAGAGGACGACGCGGGCTATCTGGCAGAGTTGACCAAAGCGATTTTCCGTTCCGGGTTCAGTTGGCAAGTGGTCCGGGACAAGTGGCCCGATTTCCTTCGGGCTTTTGATGGGTTCGACGTGGCGCGCGTGGCAGCCTACGACGAGTGGGACGTGGAGCGGCTGCTGGGAGATGCGACGATCGTGCGCAACGGCCGCAAGATCGAGGCAACCATCCGCAACGCCCGGGTGATGCAGGAGCTGGTAGCCCAGCATGGCTCCTTTATTGCCTTTCTGCGGAGTCTGGATGACATGGACTATCCGGCGCGCCGCCGTGAGATGAGCAAGCGATTCCACCACCTGGGCCCAACGGGGGTCTTTGTTTTTCTCTATAGTGTGGATGAGCCGGTGCCCGCCTGGGAGGATCGTAACCGCTGATGCGCCGTTCAGGCTGACGTAGGAGGGGAGCTGTGCAACTGGTGTTTGTCCATATCACAACCAGCGACCATGAGGAGGCGCTGCGGATCGGCCGGGCGCTCGTCGAGGCGAGACTGGCGGCCTGCGTCAACATTCTCGACGGCATGCAGTCGCTCTACTGGTGGAGGGGAGAGATAGAGGGCGCTCGAGAAACGGTGTTGATCGCCAAGAGCCGGGAGTCGTTGCTGCCAGTCCTGGTGGACAAGGTCAAGTCGATCCACAGTTACGAGTGCCCGTGCGTCGTCGCGCTGCCGATTCTGGGTGGGAATCCGGATTACGTGACCTGGCTGCGCGGAGAGTTGACCCCCGAGTAAGAATCCACTCTCCGGCGGCGGTCTAGTCGGCCGGCGAGTTGTTGGGCGGGAAAACGACCTCTTCTGTGCCTGCCAGCCTGTCCTGGATTCGTTGCGTGATGACGTCCAAATGCCGGGGCTGGCGGACAAAATCGAGGTCGGCCGTGTTGATGGTGAGCACGGGGCAAGCATCAAAGGTCTGCAACCATTCCTCGTAAAAGTGTTCGAGCAGCGCCATATAGTCGGCGCTGATGCCGCTCTCGATTGCCCGGCCGCGGCGGGCGATGCGGTCCATCAACACCGGGACTGGGGTCTTGAGGTAGAGCAACAGATCGGGGCGCGGCAAGTTGTTCACGACCACCTCAAATAGACGGCGATATGCCTGATAATCGCGTTCGCTGAGGTTGCCCAGGTGGTGCAAGGCGCGGGCAAAGATGTGGGCGTCTTCATAGATGCTGCGATCGGCGATCGCCGACACCGGGTTTCTTGCCAGCTCCAGGTGCTGTTGGGCGCGGTGCCCCAGGAAATAGACCTGCAGATGGAACGACCATTGGCGCATATCGATGTAAAAGTCGCCCAGGTAGGGGTTGTCGGCGACTGACTCAAAGGCGGTATGCCAGCCGAGGCGCGTTCCCAGCCGCTCGGTGAGAGAGGTCTTGCCGGTGCCAATGTTGCCGGCGACGAGGATCAGCCGTTTGGTCATGTCACCCTCCTTTCACGTCCTGCGCAGCGTCATTATAGCACAGAGGCGGGTGGCTGGCGCGTTGACGCGCCTTTCCAACAGGTTATAATCCCATCAGGTTGTTCTATTCCAGGGCAGCTTGGCGCTAAAAGGCGCAGTGCACCGATGCGAATTGGAATTGACGCGCGTCTCACCTACTATAGCCAGGCCGGCATCAGCCGGTACATTCAGCGGCTGGTGCGGGAATTGCCAGGGCTGGAGCCGGCGGCCGACTGGGTCGTCATCCATAGCCGCAAGGACGCTCGCACCCTAGCCGGCGGCCGGCGGGTGAACGCGTGGACCCCTTCACACCATCGACTGGAGCGCTGGGCGCTGGGGGTGGAGCTGGTTCGCCATCGACTCGATCTGTTGCACTCGGCCGATTTCATCCCCCCGCAGTTTGGCGCCGCCCGCTCGGTCATCACGGTACACGACCTGAATTTCATCCATTATCCGCAGTTTCTCACCCAGGATGCGCTGCGGTATTACGCGGGGCAGATCGGGTGGGCGGTCGGCCGGGCGGATCACATTCTTGCCGATTCCGAGCAGACGCGCCAGGACCTACTCGAGTTGCTCAACGTCCGGCCGGACAAGGTAACCACCGTACACCTGGCGGCCGACGAGCGCTTCCGGCCGCTGGACGGCCCTCTGCCTGCCTTACGACAACACGGGTTGGCGCCGAACTATGTCCTGTTTGTCGGCACGCTAGAGCCGCGCAAGAATATCCCCACGCTGCTGGCTGCCTATCGCCGTCTACTGGATCGTCAAGCAACGCGCGCCCCCCTGGTCTTGGTGGGTCAGTGGGGCTGGTTGGCATCCGAGATTCCAGATACGATAGCCGCCCTTGATCTATCCAGTCAGGTGCGAGTCTTGGATCGCGTCACCGGCGCCGATGAGTTGGTCGAGCTATACAACGGCGCTGCTCTTTTCGTCTTGCCCTCGTTCTACGAAGGGTTCGGTCTGCCGGCGCTCGAAGCGATGGCCTGCGGCACCCCGGTTGTGGTTTCTGACCGCGGTTCGCTGCCCGAGGTGGTGCAGGACGCAGGATTGGTGGTGGACCCAGAAGACGCGGACGCCTGGGCCGACGCCATGGCGCGGGTGCTGGGTGACGATGCGTTGCGAACTGACCTCGTCGAGCGAGGAATGCGACGGGCGGAGGGGTTTAGCTGGCAAGAGACGGCCCGCCAGACCTTGCGCGTCTATCGGCGCGTGCTGAACGAGAAAAGCCCATGACCGATCCGGGTCCCCAGACTGGCCTGCGAATTCTATTTCTGACCCCCCAGCTTCCGTACCCGCCGCGACAGGGAACGGCGCTGCGGAATTATCATCTGATTGCCGGCCTGGCGGACCGCCACGCGGTCTCTGTGCTCAGCTTTCTAGAGCTGGGCCAGGAGGCTGACGTAGGACCGCTGGACGGGCTGTGTCGCCAGATCGATCTGGTGCCGATTGACCCTCGTAGCCTGCGGCGGCGAACGTGGGACTTGGTGTGCAGCCGCCGGCCGGACATGGCGCTGCGGCTCTGGAGTCGGCCGTTCGCCAGGCTGCTGTCGGATCGTCTGCATGCCCAAACCTACGACGTCGTGCAAATCGAGGGCATTGAAATGGCCCCCTACCTGTCTATCGTGGAGGGGGCACCCAGGCGGCCGACGATCGTGTTTGACGACCACAACGCCGAGTACGTCTTGCAGCAGAGAGCCTTTCAGACCGACCTGCGAATCCCACGGCGCTGGCACGCGGCCGCTTACTCGTTCGTGCAGTGGCGGCGGCTGCGCCGATTCGAGGCGGACGTCTGCCGTCGAGCGGACCGCGTAGTCGCGGTCTCGCAGACTGACCGGTTGGCCCTGGAGCGGCTGGCGCCGGGCCTGTCGGCGCATGTCATCCCAAACTGTGTGAGAACAGCCGCCTATGCCGCCCCGCCGGCCGACCACCCACCAGTACCCCGCTTTACGGTGTTATTCACCGGCAAGATGGACTTTCGGCCCAACGTGGACGCCGCGCTGTGGTTCGGGCGTGAGATATGGCCTCTCATCCGGGCGGAGAGGCAGGAGGCAACCTGGGGTATTGTTGGCAAGTCACCCCATCCGAGGTTAGACGTCCTCCGCTCCGACCGGTCGATTACTGTGGTGGGGGAGGTCCCTGACATGCTGCCCTATTTGCACGCGGCCGAGCTTTATGTCATTCCGCTGCGAATGGGCGGGGGCACCCGTTTCAAACTGGTGGAGGCGATGGCGGCTGGTTTGCCGGTCGTCAGCACGACCATTGGAGCCGAGGGGGTGCCGGCCGAGGCCGGACAGGCGCTTCTGATAGCCGACGACCCGGCCGGTTTTGCGGCCGTCGTCCGGCGCCTGCTGGATGATGCCACCCTGGGGGACACGCTGCGGACCAACGCGTTGAGATTGGTTCGCGAGCGATATGATTGGCGCACTGCCATACCCGCGCTGGAGCGCGTATACGGGCTTACAATTCCATCTGTTTCTGATACAATACGTTCAACAGGAGAGCAAAGATCATGAACCCGGAATTCACCGCGGTGTGTGTCGAGGATGATGAGGACGCCCGGATCTTGTTTCGCCACGTTGTGATGGGCTTGGGCGGCGCCCTGACAGAGACCACCAACACGGCCGATGGGCTTGCCGCCATCCGCGAGATCCAGCCGGGGTTGGTCCTATTGGACCTTGCGCTGCCCGGTCAGAGTGGCTGGAAGGTGGTGGACGCCATGAGGGCGGACCCTGAACTGCAAGACACGCCTATCATCGTGGTCACGATTATCGATCAGGCGGAAGAAGCGTATCACGGGCAGCGTGTGGATTGGGTGCAAAGCTATATTACCAAGCCGTTCAGCATGGCGGACCTGGAGGCGAGCATCAAAAAGGTGCTTTGAACTGCATCCGGGCGGCCTCGACGGGATCTCAAACCCCTCGCAACCCTGTGGCGAGGGGTTGGTTTTGTCGTTGGGCAGCCGGCCGAGGGTTTGGCGGTTTAAGTTTTTTAAGGTATGATTTTTCCCTAGCATTTTACGGACGAGGAGACACTGATTCACCATGAATATCCTGCTCAAGGAAGACGTTGAAAAACTGGGTGTGGCTGGCGATGTGGTCACTGTGGCGGATGGTTATGCGCGGAATTTCCTGATCCCGCAAGGGTTGGCGGTCAAGGCGACCGGAGGACAGATCAAACAGGTGGACGTCATCCGACGCCAGGCCCTGGTGCGCCGCGAGAAACTTGAGGCCCGGTTGGCTGCCCTGGCGGCCAAGCTGACCTCGACCACGCTGACCTTTGAGGCCAACGCGAGCGAGCGCGGCCGGCTCTATGGCTCGGTCACCCAAGATCAGATTGCCGAGGCGCTGGAAGCTGCGATCAGTGAGCCGGTTGATCGGCGCAAAATGGAGAGCGGCCCCCTGCGCCAGCTTGGGCTGCACGCGATTCCTATCCGGCTAAGCAAGGACTTGATTCCCGAGGTGCAGGTGATCGTGCACCGCGAGGGGGAGGACCCCGAGATGTATCTCCAGGCCGCTACTGAAGAGGCGGCAGAAGAGATCGAAGAAGAGACCGAGGACGAGATCGAAGAAGAGACGCTGGCGTTTGACGACGAGGTAGCGTTTTCAATCGACGAGGACGAGCTAGCTGAGGACTGATCCCCACCAACCTGTCAGCCGACTTGCAGCCGATGGGCCCCCCGGAGGCTGACCGGGACAGGTTCGTACTATTATGGATGAACTGGGGACCATATTGCGCGAGACGCGCCAGGCGCGCGGTGTCACTCTGCAAGACGTTGCTCAGGTGACCCGGATTCGCACGCGCTACCTGGAAGCGTTGGAAGATGGACGCTATGACGTCCTGCCAACACCGGTCCATGTGCGCGGATTCTTGCGCAATTACGCCCTCTATCTCAACCTGGACCCTGATCCGCTGATCGCACGGTACAATGCGAGTCGCCGGATGGTAAAGGATATCCCGCTAGCCAAACAGGTTCGGCCGGACCGGGACAAGGCTCCTCTTCCACCTCCCGAGACCTTGAGCGAAGAGCTGGATGCCGAACCGGTCTTTTTTCGGCCGGCAAGTATCAGCCTTCGAGCGCCGGCCTGGTTCTCCAGTGATGTTTTGATCGGTCTGTTCGTCCTCATCGTGCTGGCTGCGCTGGTGATCTGGGCGGGCAGTCGCTTTATTGTCCCAGCCATCACCGAGGCGCGGGCCACCGATTCACCGGCAGCCGAGGGCACTGAACTGCCCGAGGGTACCCGGGCGCCAGATAGCACGCCCGGCGTGGTTGGGTTTACCGCCACCCCCACCGCTGGCATTGTCAATGGAGAACCCACCAGCCCGCCCATCTTTTCCAGCATTCAGCTCGAGATCACGGTCCTGGATCGTGGTTGGCTGCAAGTCACGGTAGATGGTGAGGTGGTCCAGGAAGGGATGGTCGAGACCGGAGATCTCTACGCCTGGGAGGGGGCGCAGCAAGTCTATCTGCTCGCGGGTAACGCGGCCGGCATTGACGTGACGCTGAATGGACAGAAACTGGCTCCGCTGGGTGGGCGTGGGCAGGTGGTGGAAAAGATATGGGGGTTGTCGGGCGAAGTCGCCCCAACCCCGTCGCTAACCCCGACGGCGTCAACTACGCCGCCGGCGACCGAGACGCCTGCTCCGTTACCTGGTCCTGCTGAAACCGATACCCCGACAACAACCCCCACTCCCGGGGGGTAACCCCGTTTTCCTCTACGGTGATGAAACCAAGGGCGGGCTATTACCTGCTCAGCTTGGGCTGTGCAAAGAACACCGTTGATTCCGAGAGCATGGGTCAGTTGCTGGGACGCGCCGGTTATGCCGGCCGAGAGACCCCGGACCAGGCTGAACTCTTGATCGTCAACACCTGCGGGTTCATCGCGCCGGCGCGGGACGAATCATTGGCGGCGCTAAAAGAATTGGCGGCCGCCAAACAGCCGGGGCAGCACCTCATTGCGGCCGGGTGCATGGCTCAACTGGTTGGCAAAGAGTTGGTCAGACAGGTGCCAGGCATCGACGGTGTGCTCAGCACGCGACGGTGGATGGACCTGATGGCCTTGGTGGGGCGATTGCGCCAGGGGACGCCTGCACCGCTCTTTCACCTGCCCGCAAGCGCGAGCACGGTGGGTGAGGACGAAGGCGACGTGCTGCGGGCCGCGGTTCAAGGCGCCAGCGCCTATCTCAAGATTGCCGACGGCTGCCGCCGGCCGTGCGCCTTTTGCGCCATCCCGAGAATCAAGGGCACTGCCGTCAGCCGCCCGGCCGATAGGATCATTGCCGAAGCGATCCAATTGGCAGATCGGGGTGTCCAAGAGTTGGTACTGATCGCGCAAGACACCAGCGACTATGGATGGGATCGAGGCGAGCGGGATGGCTTGGCCAGTCTGCTGGATAGGCTGGTCGAGGCGGCGCCGAATCTGCCCTGGATCCGGATCATGTACGCCTATCCCGGTTATGTGACCCCCCAGTTGATCGAGACTATGGCTCGCCATCCCCAAATCCTACCTTACCTGGACATGCCATTGCAGCACGCTCACCCGGAGGTGCTCAAACGCATGCGCCGGCCGGCCAACGTGGACTGGGTGCGACAGACGCTTGAGCGGATGCGGGAGCGGATGCCGGATATTGCCATTCGCACTACGTTCATCGTCGGTTACCCAGGTGAAACCGAGGCCGAGTTCCAGGCGTTGCTGGATTTTCTGCAAGAGCTGCAGTTTGACCGGGTGGGGGCGTTCACCTATTGGCCCGAGCCAGGAACACCGGCCGTCGCGCTGCCAGACCCAGTGCCGGACGAGGTCAAGGCGGAGCGCCACGATCGCTTGATGGGCCTGCAGCAAGAGATATCGCTGGCCCGCAACCTCGCTCAGGTCGGCCGGCAGTTGGAGGTACTCATCGATGGCAGTGGAGACGGCGTCAGCCTGGGGCGTAGCTACCGTGATGCCCCCGAGATAGACGGGCTGGTCATTCTGGAAGAGGAGCTACCGGCCGGGGCGATGGTGCGGGTCAAGATCACCGGCGCGATGGCCTATGACCTGCTGGGAGTGGTGGCGCGGTGAGTTGGTGAGCTAGAGCGGGGGCATTCGCTCCTGTATCGAGCCGATCAGACTGACCAGGGTGGCGGCGGTCATAAAGGCGGATATTTCCTCCAGCGGAAGATACGGCTGGTAGAGCACAATTGCGACACGACCGGGCGCCTGTTCCAGTCTGATCTCTTTGCCGCCCAAACTCTGACTCAGCCCTGCCACGCGACGGCCGAACTGTCTGGTAAGTTGATCAACGTCGGTCGTCTCTACATAAAGCCCCATGGAAATCCTGCCCGGTTCATCCCCGGCCGGCGGGTCAATCTGAACCGAATAGTGGGCGTGCTTGGGGAGGCTGTGGAGTTGTAGCTCGAGTTGGGCTGTCGCCATTATAGTGGGAAAGTTTCGCTGCTCATAGGGCAGCAAGGCCTTGAGAGAGGTCACCAGCTCCTCAAAAAAGGGGCGAGCGTCGTGCTCGGTTTGGAGAGCAGGAGAAGGAGCGCGATCGGGTAGCCGGTCAAGCTCCCCCAACAGCGCATCGACCATCATCAAGACGGCGCGGCTGACTTGCGCATTGACGGGCAACGCGGCCGCCCGGCCGGGAACAAAGGCGCCGAGCACGCCCTGGCATAGGTTCGCCAGCGCGGTCGCTTGATCGGCGCTGATCCCGGCCTCTTTCCATTGGATACGGTCGGCCCACCCATCCTCCAGCAATTCGTCTCGCCCAAGGGCGGTCTTGGCGCTTAGGCGCTCGCTTAGCGTGACCACGGCGGCCGAGATCAGGTTCTGATAGTCCTCTTGCTCGACCAGGGGAAGGCAAGCGTCGGTCAATCGAGGATCCAATCGCAGCCCATCGATCAGATGGGCGTGCAGTGCGTCTAGTTCGCTTGGGAACAACATGGACAACCTTTCCGATTCCCGGCGCAATCGTCCTAGATCATCAGGTCAGCGCGTGCATTCTACCTCAACTGCGGTCGCAGCGCCAAAGAAAAGGGCCGAGAACCACCCGTGGTTCTCGGCCCCGATCAGCCTGGTAATAGAGGGGACAGTGGCTACGGCTCGCGAATGATCACCTGCCCGACCCCGACCTCGATGTCGAGTTCCACACGGTTGTCGTTGCTGTGCCAGTCGCCGGTGACATAGCCGTCATCAGTTTTGCTAAAGCGGTCCGAGATGGTCAGGGCGCCAAGCCCGCGTTGTACGCGAATCAGGGCGGCCATATCCTCTGGGATCTTGATGATCAACTGGCCTGCACCACCGGTGACCTTGCCTGTCAGGTCGCCCTCATCGGGCAGAATGACGAGCACCCGGCCGGCGCCCGTCGTTGCTCGAAAGTCGCGAATGTCGAGACCGGTCAGGTCAAGCTCGGCCGAGCCGGCGCCGATGTTGATATCCAGCGTATAGCCAACTCGGGGCGAGAGGTGCACCTCCCAATCGTCGCCGCGGCCCCAGCTCTGGAAACTGGTACCGCGGTAGCCAAGGGTCATCTCGGCCGTTTCGTCGCGCCGGTTGATTTCCCACGCCGGCTCGCGACTGGTAGCCAGGTCGAGGCGGGCGCTGATCAGCGCGGCCGAATCGGAGAGGCGGCCAAAGGTTAGCTCCCCGGCCGCAAAGTCGATATCCAGATCGGCGCGCTCGGCGCCATCCAGCGGCTCGTCGATTTCCATGGTGCTGGCCGAGCCCGACGCGCCGAGCACATCGGGAGAGGTAAGCAGCAGCAGCACGACGCCGCCAACCACCGCCAATGTGATGATTACGACGACCACGTTCCCCAAGGCCGAGCGCCGGCCGACGAGGATCTCGAGGCCGCTCAGGATGAGCAGCACGGGCCACAAGCGCCACAACCCCCAATAGTTGATATCCAACACGCCCAGGTTGCTCAGCAAAAAGAGCACCCCGGCGGTAATGAGGATAATAGGCCATACCAGGCTGGGATATCGACGGCGTTCGTGTTGTTTCTCGTCTTTTTCGGTCATGATTATCTCTTCTCCACGATCTCAGCCACCTCGCTGTCGAGGGGCATCAGGATAAGCAATAACAAGTATACCAGGGGCGTCACGCCGGTGTAAAAGGTCGCCAGCGCAAAGCCGAGCCGGACCAGCACGGGGTCCACCTTCAGATAGCGGGCCAGCCCGCCACACACGCCGCCGAACATCCGGTCGTTGTTGGTTCTCATCAGTTTGCCAGTCATCATAACCTCCTGTAACGGTTGCTCACTTTCACCTACCCCTCATTACGCAGCAGAATCTCGCAGGTAGCAGGCAGGCCGCTGACTCGGGCCGGGTCAGGTCCCGCACTGGTGGTTGGGTTGCTCCGGGATGGCCTCCATGCTGAAGATTCGGACACCGGCCAACCTGGTGGCCTGCAACTGGCGGACCAACATGGGTGCCGTCGTGGACAAGGAGGTGAAGTATGGAGCATCTGAGGATAGCGTCGGCGGTTCGGGTGGCGCTCGAGGATCGGCGGCCGGTGGTCGCGCTCGAGTCCACCGTGATCAGCCATGGCCTGCCGTATCCACAGAACCTGGAGATTGCCAGTCAGATGGAGGCGGTGGTTTCAAGAGCGGGCGCCCTGCCAGCTACCATCGCCGTTCTGGCTGGAGAGATCACCGTGGGCCTGGATGGCGACCAGTTGGAGTTCCTGGCGCAGGCGCGAAACGTCCTCAAGTGCAGCCGTCGGGACATTCCGATCGCGGTGGCCCGTCGCGAGAATGGGGCTACCACCGTCGCCGGGACGATGGTGGTGGCGCGGATGGCAGGTATTCGGGTTTTCGCCACCGGAGGCATTGGGGGGGTGCACCGGGGGCACCCGTTTGACGTCTCGGCCGACCTGCACGAACTGGGTCGGACACCAGTCTGCGTCGTCTGCGCGGGCGCCAAGAGCCTGCTGGACCTGCCGGCAACGTTGGAGGTCCTCGAGACGCTGAGCGTGCCAGTGATCGGCTACCAGACGGACGAGTTTCCCGCCTTTTTCACTCCTGGCAGTGGGCTGCCGGTGACAGCGAGGGCGGACTCTCCACAGGAGGTGGCGGCGATTTTACGCCTGCAGGCCGAGATGCACTATCGTGGTGGGACACTGGTTACGGTTCCGGTCCCCACCGGCGATGGGTTGTCGAGAGACGAGGCCGAAGCGGCCGTGGCGGAAGCGCTGCGACGGGCAGAGGCGCAGGCTATCGCGGGACCGCCCGTGACGCCGTTCTTGTTAGCCCAGATTGCCGAGATCACGGGCGGGCGCAGCGTCGCCGCCAATCGCGCATTGCTGCTCAACAACGGCCGTGTGGCGGCCCAAATTGCCGTGGCGCTTGCTGAGGAGGGTGAATGAAGGTCGGGCAGGCGTTTCTTGTGTTGGCGCTGGCGGCGGTGCTACTGGCGGTAGCCCAACAACAGGCGGCCGGACAATCGTCAACCTACATCGTTGCCCTCAAGGAGCAACCGGTGCACGCGCTGGCCCAGACGGTCGGCGCGCCCTTTCGCCAGGAGCTAGATGACCTTCAGGTCCGGGCGCGCGAGTTACATCAGGGGAGTCGGCCAGCAGGTGCGGTGACGTTGGTGGAGGAGGAACGTGCGGCGGCCGATGCAGATCTCTCGCAAGCTGTTCGGGAGGAGATGGAGGGTCTCCAGCGTTCGGCCAGCGAGGTTCTGGGGGCGATGCGCCAGGCGATCCTGGACGCGGCCGGACCAACTATCGACCGATCGCAGGCGCCGATTATCGGCGCCGTGCAGCGCGCCAGCGGGGAGGTGCTCTACCGGTATCGGGTGGTCAACGCCTTGGCAGTACGTATGCCCGGCCGTCTGGCGGCCGAGATCGAATCCCGGCCGGACGTGGCCTGGGTGGCGGCCGACAACCTGATGCAGGCCAGCCTGGACGTGAGCGCTTATGCCATTGGCGCCAATACCTGGTGGGACAATGGGCAGACGGGAGGAATCTGGAACGCCGGCGTGGTGGATAGCGGCCTGGACCGCGCCCATCCAGCGTTCATCGGTCAGGCTATCGTGGAAGACTGGTTTCTAGAAGCGGCCGGAAGACCGTCATGGGATAGGCATCCGGGCGATGTCAACGGGCATGGCACCCACGTTGCCGGCATCATCAGCAGCGACGACATTGTCTATCGTGGGGTCGCCTACGGGCACAACATCCTCTATAATCTCAAGGCGGCCTATGATCAGGATGGCGCCGACGGCGGCCCTGCCAGCATGTACTGGTCAGACGCCATGGCGGCCGTCGATTGGGCCTATACCCAACCGCCAGGGCCGTACGTCCTCAACCTGAGCTACGGCGGCTGCGCCAGTGTTGGTGACACCCCCTTTAGTCGGTTTTGGGACGCGGTGGTGGATGACCTGGTCACCAGTGCGGCGCTTGCGGCCGGCAACAGCGGGTTCACCTGCCTGCACGATCCATCAATCGCCTACAACGGCCTGGGGGTGGCGAACGTGGATGACCGGGGGACGCGCGACCGCAACGACGATCTGATCTACTGGAGCAGCGGCCGTGGTCCGGCACCCGACGGCCGGCGCAAGCCTGATATCGCCGCCCCGGGTGCGGCGATATCCTCAGCCAACAACACCTGGGATGAGGGGGGTGGACTGTGGGAATCGTACTGGGGAACGAGCCAGGCTGCGCCTCACGTCGCCGGTGGTTTGCTGCTGGCCTTGGACGGCAATCTGTACTATCCACGGCAGCAAAAGGCTTTGCTGATCAACACGGCCCAGGACCGAGGCGTGACCGACTGGGACCCAGATTGGGGTTGGGGGTATATGGATCTGACTCACGCCTACTTTCATCGCGGGGACGTGCTACCGGGGACGGTGAATCCGTATCCTGACCATGATCTCTATGTGGGCCCTGTGGTTGCCGGGGACAAGGCGACCCTGGTCTGGGATCGGCACGTAGATTTTGCGGGACCCGTTTATCCGCCGGATACGGCGACCCACGCGCTCAGCGACCTGGACCTCTATTTGTACAACGCGAACAACAACCTGCTGATGGACGCCTCGATCCGGGTGTCGGATAATGTGGAACAAGTTCAGGCCGCCAGCAGCGCCCTGGGCGTGCTTCGCGTGCAGGCGGTTTCGAGCACCTTTGACGGGGTTTCGTTCGAGCGCTATGCATTGGCCACCGAAGAGAACATTCGACAGGCGAGCGGTCCGCAACTAGAGGCGGGCAGCGACCAGCTGTTCTTTCTATCCCCCGGTCAGCGCATGACAGTCACCGTGCCGGTCACCAATAGTGGAGATCTGACGCTGCACGCAGTTCAGTTGTCGCTGGTTCTGCCGCCGGGCCTCGTGCTGGTCTCGGGGACAAACCCGACCGCGCTGGGGAATCTGCCGGCCGGGAACGCCGCTTCAGCCACCTGGGTGCTGCTCAAGACCTCCAGCCAAGTGCTTGAGGTGGTGCCCATAACTGTAGTTGGGTCCGGCTATGGGTCCAGCTATTCGGTGCAGCTCACTGTTCGGGCGGTCAAACCCCCCGCCCTGTTCGTTCCGATCATCCACCGACAGTAGCGCAGACGCCAACCGGCCCCGGCACAGATGGGGGTCCGCGCCAGGGCCGGAGGATTCGCGTCTGCTGAGAGCCTAGTCGTCGCGCTTTATCATCATCTCGAACGCTTTAAAGAACTCGATGGGGATTGGAAAGATGATTGTCGAGTTCTTTTCCACGGCGATCTCGGTCAAGGTCTGCAGATAGCGCAGCTGGATAGTCGCCGGCTCGCTTCCGATCACCCGCGCCGCCCTGGCCAGCTCGGTCGACGCCTGCTGCTCGCCCTGAGCGTGAATGATCTTGGCCCGCCGCTCGCGTTCGGCCTCGGCCTGACGGGCCATCGCCCGTTTCATCGTTTCCGGCAGCTCGACGTCCTTGACCTCGACGATGCTCACCTTGACGCCCCACGGCTCGGTTTGCTCGTCGATGATGTGCTGCAGCTGCTCGTTGATCTTTTCGCGTTGGGTCAGCAGCTCGTCCAGTTCAACCTGGCCCAAGACGCTGCGCAAGCTGGTCTGGGCAATCTGCCAGGTGGCGCGACGATAGTCCTCGACCTGGATGACGGCGTCGGCCGGCTCGACCACGCGAAAATAGGCGACGGCGTTCACCTTGATGGTGACGTTGTCTTTGGTGATCGCCTCCTGGGACGGGATGTCGAGCGTCACGACCCGTAGATCGACCTTGATCATCTTGTCCGCGATGGGGACGATAAAGAAGAGGCCCGGCCCTTTGGCGCCTACCAGCCGGCCGAGTCGAAGAATGACGCCCCGTTCCCATTCGTTGACAATCTTGACGGCTGAATACGCTATCGATGCCAGCAGCAGCCCGCCAAAGCAGACCAGCGGCAGCCACCCTGTCAACAGTTCGTCCATCTTATCTCTCCTTTGGCTCGCAATGATTGTACGCTTGATGACATTATACTAGAGAGTATCGCTGAAGCAAAAGTCGGGTTCGGCCGCCGCTACGTCCGACGACCCTTTGGCGCGGCGTTCCCCGCCTCTGCAACCAGGCGTGTAACGGCGGGCTACAGGAACCCGCCGACCGTGGGCAGTGCGAATACCTGGATGGCTGCGTCACCCCCCACCGGACATTGATGTTCGCACACCCCGCAACCGATGCACAGGTCTTTGACCACCTCGGGGAGCTGCAATATCGTCGTCTCTCCCCGTGCATCCACCGTCTCGATCTCGTCGAGCTGGATCGCTTTGTGGGAAAGGGGGCAGGCCTCCTCGCACACGATACAGTGGATGCTGTACGCCCACGGCAGACAGCGGTCGCGGTCAACGCGCGCCAAACCGATTCGCGTCGCTTGCTTGGCCGGCACTGTCAGCAACGGGATTGCCCCGGTGGGGCAGACGACGCCACACGCGTTGCAGTTATAGTCACAGTATCCGAGGCGCGGCAGCAGCGCCGGGGTCAGCGTATTCTGCCAGCCGGCCTCGAGCAGGGTTGGCTGTAGCCCTTGGGTCGGGCAGACCCGCACGCACGCGTCGCAGCGGATGCAGAGCGCCTCGAAATCGGATTCAGCCGCGCCCGGCGGCCGCACCAGTCGGGCCGGCGGCCGGCGGGTGATCGGTTCAACACCTGCCAGCGTTATCCCTACGGCGGCCGTTCCCAGGGCGATCAGCACCTGCCGGCGGTTGGGGTCATAGGGCTGCCCGGGGGCTGGTTTCCAGCCTGATTCCTGGGTCCGAAAGGCGGCCGCGCCCCGGGAGCAGGAGGCGACACAGTCGAAACAGACGGTGCACTCGACCGGGTCGCTTTGATATCCTCGCTGAGGGTCGATGGTGCCGGTCGGGCAGCGCGTCGCGCAGAGCGTGCACGAGTTGCACTCGCTGCCGACGGTGCGCCGCACCACCGCCAGTCGCGAGAAAAGGCCCAACAGCCCACCCAGCGGACAGAGGTAGCGACACCAGAACCGCTCTGCCCACCAGTTGAGCACTACCAGCGCCAGAAAGCCGAGCAAGATCGGCGCGGCTGATGCAAACACGGGCTCAACCTCCTGGAACAGTGGCACGATCAACCGGCCGTGGAGCCAGTCCAACTGCGTCCAGAGGGCGCGAAACTGGTATAGGAACCCTTCGGTGGAGTGGACCGCGTAACTCAGCGCGGGCCACACGGCCGTCGCCAGAGTGCGGGTCATCACCGTCAGCGGATCAAAAAAGAGCAGCGTCTGGTTGCCCAACACGGCCGCCAGGCAGATTGCCGCCAGCAACAGAACCTTGATCGATCGCCAACGCTCCGGCGGTAAGCGGCGCCGGCCGCGGTTCCGCGGCTGCAGCCACTCCAAGACTGTACCCAGCGGGCACAGCCAGCCGCACCACACTCGCCCAAACAGCACGGTCACCAGCACCGTGACCAGCGCCAGCGCCAGGCCGGCAATCAGCGCCCGACCCGCCAGCGTCGCCGTCAACGCCGCCAGTGGATCTAGGCGAAAGAAGAGATTGGACCAGACAAGATTGGGAGTGGTCACCCTGGTGCGCAGGAACAGGTAGGCAAAGAGGGCAAGCGAGGCCACCTGAGATGCCTGGCGCAAACGTCGCCAGCGCCGGCCGGCCGGGTTGGTCATACCGCGATTTCCTCGATCGAAACCGCGTCCAGATCCAGGGTGCCGAGCCCCATTTCTGCGGCCGCCCTGATGTAGCCAATCTGCTCGCCGGTGAGGTCAAAGAGGGTGGTAGCATAGGCGTCGGCCGCTACAATGTCGTGGCTGGCGATCACCGTGTTGGTCAGCCGCACGTCGTCCAAATCGCCACCGGTGGGGCCGTTGCGCATCAGCGTACGGACAGCATCCACCACCGTCAAGGTCGGCCGAATCACACTGACCAGGTCGGCTATGCGCTGGCCCAGATCGGAGTGAATGCCGCTCCGATTGGTGATCACGCCCATCAGGTTCTTGCCCGCCAGCGTCAGTCGCGCTAGACCATGATGCTTGGCGATCGGCACGTCGATCAGTACGTCAGCCGATAGCACGTCCTGGTAGATGGACCATTCCTGGATGTCGCGCCCATCCGGGATGGCCGTGGCAGCGAACTTGTGGCGCACCATGGCCTCCATCTCGCCCCCGGCGGTCGACACCGCCTCTTCGATTCCGCTGCGAGCATAGGCGCTGGCGCCACTGCCGCCGAAGGGAGAGTCCATCACCCGCACCCGTCTGGCTCCCGCGCCCAGGCAGAGTCGGACCAGGGTTGCCACCACCTCTGGATTGGTAGTCGCGCCAAACTCGAAAGAGTAATAGTCGCAGCAAATGTTGGGTTTGACGATCACGTCGTCGCCAGGTCGAACAAAGCGTTCCATGCCGCCAATAGCAGCCACGGCGCGCTCGGTGAGCGCCGTGGGGTCAAGGCCACGGGCGACCGCCAGATAAGCGTGACCGGCCTCCGGGGGCGCGGTCGGCAAGGGCGGCCGGGAAGGCGCTGTACCGATGGGAGCGGCGCTGTCCCCGCACGATGCAAGGGCGCTCCCCAGCGCAGCGGCGCCCAGCCCGCGCAGAAACCACCGGCGCGACAGGGCAGCGGATTTCTCGTCCATGGAGCAACCTCCACTTGATTCGAAGGTAATTGTGAGTCAGCGCACAGGACAGCGACGGGACCAACGCCAAGGCGAATTGTACCTCCAGATGAGCCAAGCCACAAACAGGCTGCCCTCCTGGCCCAGCGCCGCAAGGGGAGAAAAAAAGCGGGCGCCTCGTTGAGGGGGCGCCCGCTTCTGGAGACGAGAAAGCTCAGTGGGAGAGACCGAGCTCGACGGATGCTTGCCGGCACAGGCTGGCCCCCCCGGCCGCCATCCACTCCTGCAGGGTTGGGCTCTGACGCAATCCGGTCATCAAGTCGTTGTAGATGCCGGTTCCCCAGCGGTAGTAGCGACGTGTTTCCTGAGGCCACTCGTCCCAGCTCTTGAACGTGACACTATGCCCGCCATTGTACCCAGCGAACGAGAGGCCCACGTGGCCTTCGGTGAGATCAAGTGCTCCCACGAGGTAATCCAGTCCGCGCCGGGCGTTGGTGTCCGGGTCGAACGAGTCCTCGCCTTCGGCAAAGTGAAACGGCATCACCTGAAACAGCCCGGCCGCTCCGGCCGACGAGACCGCCTGTGGGTTACCGCACGACTCGATCTGCATCAGAGTCGCTATCAGGTTTGGGTCGAGACCGTACGTCTGAGACCACTCGAATATCTTGGCTTCCCAGTGCCGCACCTCAGGACCAAAGACCGGAGACAGTGCCGTTGCAGTCGAATTTGCTGACGTGGCGCCCTCCACATCAACCAGGGCTTCTCCCGGCGGCGCCGCCGCCGACCCAAGCACGTCCACCTGCGCTTGATCGGCGGTACCCAGTTCGGCTGCCAAAGTGGTGCCGGTGAGGTTCCAGAGAAGCAGCCCGAGAAGAAACGCGCTGGCGAATCCCACTACCACCACCAGCGCCGATTGAAACCGGAACAGGAACCCTCGAAACGGGTTGTACGACAATTGAGACTGCATGCTGGGCCTCCTATGTCTGATGAGCTAGGCGAGATTGCGCCGTCCGCCCGACTTGGCGCGCAATGCGACGGGCACAGTGTTGGGTCGGGAGCCGCGCGGGGGCCGCGGCACCGTCGGCCGTTGAGGCACGCCGTTCGGCCGTGCAGGCGCCGGAGGAATCATAGGCCCCCTGGTCGTTGGCGCGGGCGCAACCGTCGTACCTGGCCTGGTAGCGGCCGCGACCGGTTGGGAAGCGGGAACCGCCGCCGGTCGGGACGGAGCAGGGGACGGCGCCGACCTGACAGGAGCGCGGGCGGGAGCGGGTCTCGCTGCCCGGCGCTGCGATGCCCGGCGGCGGGACACCCGAATCGTCGCCTGGTCGGCCGTCATGACAAAGGAGCTGATGATCAGGATGCGGGTCACCCACACCAGCACGGCCACAAAGACCGGTACCATGCGCAGCAACTGCTCTCGGGTCAGCACCTCGTTGCCGAGACTGTGATTCATCAGCGCGAGCGATACAGCCCACCACGTCATGATCGCGTTCATGCCGCCGCCCAACAACCATGCGCCCAGCAACAGCCAGGTCGGCTTGAACGAGCGGTCAGCCGGCCCGCCCTGCTTGTCGCGCTGTGGCGTGATCAGCCGGGCGAGTCCGGCAAAGTCGATGCCGCAAAAGGCGATGGCAAGCACCGTGGCCCACCGCAAACCGGCAAAGCTCACGCTGCCCAGCAGACTCTCCAACGCGAATTCGGTGGTGTCATAGTTGAAAAGCTCGAACGCGAGCAACGCCACCACCAGGATCGCAGCGACCATTACCTGGCGAGTGACCGCGTGTTGGCCGGAAAACCAACCGCGGGACAGGTCGCCCAGGCGCCCGAAAAAGCCTCCCAACCCCGCGACCAGAGAAGACCGGCCTGTCCGAAAGACATTCTGTTGAGTTGCCATGATCAACCTCCATATGGATACGGCTTGCCGATTGTGCCCATCTCGGGCATACTATCGGCTATTGCACGGCGGCCGACTCGATCAGATGATCCTCGACCGTAGAACAAATGTTCTAAATACATGATATCACAGGTTCTACCGGCCGTCAACTGTTTTCCAGGTCTTTTTTGCGATTTTTCGGAAACTCGTGGCAAGGCGCTTTGTAGCCGCAGCCGGGGCCTGTGAAGCGACCGCAGCATGCATAGATTGTGGCGGTGACCAGGCTAGTGGCGGTAACAGTGCACGGGTATGCGGGAGGAGGTGTGGATGGATTGGACGAACCTGACTACCAATGAATTTTTTAAGCTGGTTGCCATCGGGGCCGCCGCGGTGCTCGGGCTGGGACTGCTGCGCAGGCTGCTCCGACTCACGGCGCGCGTGATCGCATTTGGGTGTCTGATGGTTATTGTGCTGGTGGGGGTGTTGGCCCTGCTCTGGATGGCGAGCTGAGGTCTGTCGAGGGGATCAGTCCCCAGCTCCCTTTTGGTTGCCGAACCGCGCCAATTCGGTGGCCAGTTGGGTGAGGCGGGACTGAACGGCATGATGGAGGGTGCCGGCCGGGTAATCTCCGTCGGGGGAGCGCACACCAGCGGGCGTCCCGGTCAGCACCTGAATGGCCTGGTCCACGTGGTCAACTGCCCAAATGCTGAACCTGGTTTCAGCCACGGCGGCAACGATCTCTTGGTGCAGCATCAGGTCCTGAAGATTGGCGGCCGGCACAATGACGCCTTGCCGGCCAGAGAGTCCCGGGGCCTGGCACGTGGCGAAAAAGCCCTCGACCTTTTCGGTGACCCCGCCAATGGGTTGTACCTGGCCCCATTGGTTGACCGAGCCCGTCACAGCGATGCCTTGGTCCACAGGGAGCGCTGACAACCGCGACAGCAGCGCGCAGAGCTCCGCTAGAGAGGCGCTGTCCCCTTCAATGCCGCCATAGTTCTGTTCAAAAGCGATGCTGGCCGAAAGTGACAGTGGCTGGTTTTGTGCATAGGTGCCCCCGAGGTAACCGGTCAGCGTCAGCACCCCCCGATTGTGCAGCGGGCCGGCCATCTCTACCTCGCGTTCGATGCTCAAGACCCCGCTGCGACCCATGTATGCCTGGGCCGTGATCCGCGACGGATGGCCGAAACGATGATCGCCAACCTGAACGACGTATAGGCCGTTCACCTGACCCACCACGGCGCCGTCGGTGTCGATGAGAATGGTCCCATCGACGATCTGCCGTCGCAGGTGTTCCTCGGTCAAGTCGGAACGGTGGATCTGCTCGCGAACCGCCCGGTCTACGTCCTGGCTGTCTACGACCTCGCGGACGGCCTTGCCGGCCCAGAAGGACGCCTCGCGGATCAGATCGGCAACCTGTCCGAAGCGTGTGGTCAGTTTGGTCTGTGTCCCAGCCAGCCGGGAGCCATGCTCGACCACCTTTCCGACCGCGCCCGGTCCAAAATGGCGCAGCCCCTCTTCGTGGCAACGAGTGGCCACAAACAGTGCGTATTCGTCCTCGTTCTGGGGTGTGCGCTCCATCTGGGCGTCAAAGTCCGCCTTGACTTTGAAGAGCTTGACGAAATCGTCTTCGAGCCCATAGAGGGCGTAATAGAGGGCAGGGCTGCCGAGCAACACGATCTTTACCCTCAGCGGGATTGGCTCGGCGTCCAACGATTTGGTGGCCATCGACTCGGCGGCCGGCTCCTCGACCCGGACCGCCTGGTCGGTCAAGGCTCGTTTCAGCGCAGACCACGCGCTGGAATTACCGAGCAGCTCGCTGGCGCGTAGCACCAGGTAGCCGCCGTTGGCGCGCTGCAAGGATCCCGCCTTGATCAAGGTAAAGTCGGTGGTGGCGGCGCCGTACCTGACCTCGTACTCGATGCGGCCCATCAGGTTGTGGAGCGTGGGGTTGCTCTCCACGATGACAGGCGCACCGACCGCGCCACGGTTGTCCACGAAAAGGTTGACCTGGTAGCGGCGCAGCGGCGCCGCCGGATCTTCCTGTTGGGCCTCCTCCTCACGATCGGCTGGCCGAAAAGCATCAATGTGGTTGACCACATCCTGCCGTAGCAGGTCCAGGTGTAGGCCGACCTCTGGCTCTTCAGGGTATTTGGCAATCAGGGGCTGCACGAACCGGTCTGCGACCGAGGCGGTGACCCGCTGGTCTAGCGAGACGATGGACTCTCGGCTCTCTTGCTCCAGCCGCATGACCTCTGACAGCGCGTCGTCCAGTTTGCGCTCCAAGGAGCGGCGGGTGGCGGCTAGCTCTTCCCGCTGTTCAGGGGGGAGCGATTCGTACGCCTCGGCTGGAATAGGCTGCCCATCCACCAGTGGCGTAATCATCAGGCCGTCTGGCGTACGCAGGATGGCGAAATTGGCGGCCGCTGCCCGCTGCTGCACCCCTTGAAGGATGCGGTTGCGCTGCGCCTCCAGTTCCTGGGTGATGCTCGTCAGCGCGTCCTTGTATTCTTCGGTTTCAAAAGCTTTGGGGATGTCGCGTTGCAGGCACTCGACGAGTTCGCCAAGGTCGCTGCGAAAGGTGGTCCCCACGCCGGCCGGCAGACAGATGGCGCGCAGGCAGCGCGCGCATCCTGAAAGTTCTGAACGTACACCCAATCCTGGGGTGCGGGTCCTGCGGCGGCGCGCTCCTGAAGAAAGCGCTCGATGGTGGTGGCGCGGCCGGTGCCCCCGGGGCCCAGCACAAAGATGTTAAAGCCCGGGTTGGTGATCTCGATGCCGAACTCGATCGCCTGGGTGCCGCGTGGCTGCCCGATGATCTTGTCGAGGACGGCATCTCGGCCGTCGATTCAAAGGGAAAGCGAGCGGCGTCGCAGGTGCGGCGCAACTCGCCTGGGGCTAGCTTGACGATCTGGTTCTTGGACACGCCTCAACAACCCTCCTCGGTACGGGCGGCCGGTCCGGGTGCCGCGCCTCTCGTTGAACCTGACCTGGGACGCCTCGTGTGCTAGCTCTTGGGAAAGATGGTGACCTTGCGCCGGCTGCCCTCACCCACGCTCTCGGTCTTGACCTCGGGGTGGTTGCGCAGAGCGACGTGAATGATGCGTCGTTCGTAGGCTGACATGGGTTCCAACGCAATACGGCGGCCGCGGCGAGTGGCCTGGTCGGCGATTCGCAGCGCCAGCTTGCGCAGGGCGCTCTCCCGGCGTGATTTGTAATCCTCCACATCGACGACCAGATGAACGGCGCGCTGGGCTTCCTTGTTGACAATGAGGCGTACCAGGTGCTGCATTGCCGCCAGCGTTTCTCCTTTGCGGCCGATCAAGAAACCCAGATCGTTTCCGCGCAGATTGAGGACCAGCGTGGGCGAGTCCCCCTGGTATCGAGGCTTCACGACCTTTTCCTCGACCTCGGCCTCGATCTGCATGTGGCGGAGCATCTCGGCGAGCGTCTCGGGCCGCAGCTCGAAGTACGGCCTGGTTATCCAACGGGGTCTCGGCTGGAACCTCGGGTTCTGGTTCCGGCTCGGGCGCAGCCATCTCCTCTGCTGGCTCGGGCACGGAGGCTGGAAGAGGCTCCGGCTCGACCGAGATGACCGGTTCAACCAGCGTTAACCGCACGAGGGCGTCTCGTGAGCCGATCCCGAGCACGCCACGACTGGGTTCGCGGATGACCTCAATCTCGACCCGTTCTCGGGTGGTCGCCAGTTGGGCCAATCCGGCCTGGGTAGCGCTCTCAACGGTCTCGCCGGTCACTTCAATAGTGCGGGCTTTATCTTGCATGATGCTTTTCCTTGGTACGAACTCTAGGCGCGTTTGGATTTCTTCTTCTTTGATGGGGCGGGCGTTTTGGGCGGCGCATCGGACACCTTGGGTTCTGGGGTGACTCCCACCGAAGCGGCCGCCCGGGAGGTGTTCAACATCCCCAGCCTGTTCATCCCCCAGTATTGCAGCACGCCGACCAGGTTGGAGATGATGAAGTAGATCGACAGCCCGGCTGCAAACGAGAGAGCGAAAAAGCCAAACATGATTGGCATGGTCACCTGCATCGACTGCGTCATACCGGCCGCAGGATTGTCCGATTGGGTCGGCGTAGAGCCGGAGGGAGAGAGGACCTTTTGTTGCCAGTAGCCGGTCGCCACCACCAGCAGGATGAGCGCATAGGCGTACCACGGCTGGGTTCCTCCAGGGGGCTGCCCCAGGTTGATGCCCAACCACTTGTTGTTCAGCGGGATGAGTTGGGTGAGTCCGGGCAAGAACGCGTAGAGTCGCTGCGACAACGCCAACAACTCCATGGGGGTTGAAGCCAACGCCGCGATGATCGCCTGGTAGAGGCCGATCATGATGGGGAAGGTGAGCAGCAGCGGCAGGCAACCGCCAACTGGGTTGATCTTGTGCTCGCGGTACAGTTCCATCTGCGCCTGACTCTGTTTTTCCCGGTCGTTCGCGTACTTTTTCTTGATCTTTTCCAGCTCTGGCTGCAGCTCCTGCATTGCCTTGGCCGACTGCTGCTGCTTGAGCGTGAACGGGAGGGTGATCAGGCGCGTGATGATGGTAAAGATGGCGACCGACAGGGCAAAGTTGTGAAATAGGTACTGGTACAACCACAAAAGGAGATTGGTCATTGGGTTGAGAATGATTGAATCCCACATGGCGCTTGTCTCTCCTGTTAACTTTCTGGGTGTGGGATGTATTCCCACTGCAACACGCCCGTTTGGGCGTTATAGACCTGGAGCAGCGTGCTGCCCTGTGCCGGGGCGACCAACAACCGGTCGCCGGTCAGGGCGGGACTGGTATAGATCGCTTCGGCCGTTGCCTGCTCCCACACAGTGCGGTAGCCTTCGGCCTCAATCGCCAACACGACCCCCCGGGTGCTGATGTTTCCCGGGTTGGCGACCTTGCGGCCGGCAATGTACAGATGCCCGCTCTCAGGGTCAAAGAGCGGCGCCGCCCGGATGGCATCCGCCACCTTTTGCTGCCAGAGCACCTCGCCGGTACCTGGATTCACGGCGTAGAGGTTGCCAGCCAGGTCTCCGAAAAAGAGCTTTTCGCCGACCAAGACGGGCTGCCCCCAGACCCAGTTCTCGGCTTGGACCCGCCACAATTGCTTGCCCGTGGCGGCGTCCAGGGCGTACAGGTTATTGTCAAAGTTGCCCACCAGGAGCGTTCTGCCGTCGCTAGAGATGACCGGCGTGCTCGCCATCGCGCCCGGTAACTCGGTCGTCCATATCTCCCGGCCGGTATCGGTCTCGATCGCATAGACGTGGTGGTCCAGCGAGGTGAGATAGAGCGTGTCGGTAGTCACCAGCGGGGCCGCCCAGATGCCGTGTTGGGCCGTGAATTCCCACTGCACGGCCGCTGCCTCGGCCGCCCGCCGCACCTCGTCTGCTTTTTCCACCGTGCCAAGCCGCTCCAACTCTTCCAGGCTGAGGGCAAAGAGCTCGTTGCCGGCCGTGGCGGCAAACACCCGCCCGTTCAAACACCACCGGGCTGCCGATGTAACGGTCGGTCGCCCGGTGAAAGCTCCAACGAACCTGCAGGTTCTCCCGGTCGATCCCATACAGCACACTGTCGAAACCACCCGCCACCAGCAGCCCGTCGGTGACGGCTGGCGCGGCGTAATAGGTCGGGCCACTGGCGTCGGTGACGTTTGGGAATTGCCACACCACCCGCTGTTCCTCGGCGTTGACGGCGAACACCTCTTGATTGAACGCAATGTAGGCGGTCTCGTCGTCGATCGTGATGCCGGGCCAACTGGTTGCCACCAACCGTCGTCCTGTACAACCCCCCAGTAGCAGGGCCAGCAGGCCGGCCATCAGCACCAGCCAGCGGACCCGCCCCCGCTTGAGGGCGATGGGTGTAGCCATCTCTGGTTTCAAATCACTTCCTCCGGATTCATGTTTATTAGGGGACAGGATCGTATCCCCCGGGGTTGAAAGGGTGGCATCGAGCGATTCGCTTCACCGCCAGCCAGCTTCCCTTGATCACCCCGTGTTTCTCTATGGCCTGATAACCGTAGATCGAGCAGGACGGTTCAAAGCGACAAGAGGGGGGCAACAGTTGTCCCAACGTGAGCTGATACAATCGAATAAGCCCCATTGCCAAATGCTTCATCCCTGATTCGAGTTTATTCCCTCGGCGCTGGACCGCGCGGCCTCCCGCCAAAGGCGGGAGCGTTGGAAGAGTTGCCTAACGGTCGCTTGCGTGTCTTCAAACGTGCCTTCCGCCAAAGGGGCGCGGGCGATCAAGACGCAATCCCAGCCCGTGGGGATGCAAGAGAGGTTCTGGCGAACAGCCTCACGAAGCAGACGTCTTGCTCGATTGCGATGAACTGCCTTGCCCAGGCGCTTGCTGGCGACAAAGCCAAACCGGCTGATGCCCAAGTCATTCGGGGCAACTGTCAGAATTGCCAGCCGATCTGCCCAGGAGCGCCCTGCCGCGCGGACGCGCGCGAAATCCCGGGTCCTTCTGAGCCGGAGTCTCCGCTCCATGAGCGTGTGGACCTGAGCCGATTGGGCGAGGCAACCATGCAGCGCCAGTGCTAGGCGTTCCAGTCTACCTTTTTGACGTGATTCCGCTGGACGGCCAATTGGTGCCGACCACGCAATCGGCGTGCCTGTAGCACGCGACGGCCGCCTTTGGTTTTCATGCGCTGACGAAAGCCATGAACACGGGCGCGTCGCCGGATTTTCGGTTGATACGTTCTCTTTGGCATTCCTGCACTCCTACAACAACAGAGCCGCGCTAATGCCCGGCCCTGTTGGGATTTGACTATTGGCTGTACGAGCGGGGAAAATTATACCGTACTCATGGGGGGTGGTCAAATAAGGTTGCCCGACAAGCCCGTGAGACGGCGGCCGCCGAGACAGGCCCGACTCGAAGCACTTGCGGCGGCGATACCGTACAGTCCACGATAGTGGATGGGGTGCCGCCGGGTGCTGTCCCGCCATCCAACAGCGCTGCAAACTGCCCGCTTAGCATCTCGAGGACCAGCGCTGGATCAGTCGGGGCCAACTCGCCAGAGCGGTTGGCTGATGTGGTCGCGAGGGGGGCGCCGGCCGCGGCGACGAGAGCGCGCGCGAGGGGTGGTCCGGCACCCGCACGGCGACGGTGTCGGTTTGGCTGACCATCGCGGGCACCCTGTCCCCCTTGAGCAGGACGAGCGTTAGCGGACCGGGCCAAACTGCTGCCAACAGGCGGCTGGCAACCCTCGGGTACGTCGCGGACCACCATCGGCAATTCGTCCGCGCCAGCCAAGAGGATCGGAATCCCCTTGGTCTCGGGCCTGCCTTTGGCAACGTAGAGGCGCTCGACGGCCGTTGCGTCGTCAAAGATCGCCCCCAACCCATAGACCGTATCGGTGGGAAACGCAACCAACTCGCCAGCGCGCGAACAGAGCGGCCGCCCGTTCAATAGCCCCGACCTCGACGGCCGGCAGCGTGATCGTTTCCCTCGTGATTGGATCAGCCATGGTCGAGGACGAACCGTTCGACGGCGGCCGCGGCCCCGTGTTCGTGGAACGACGGCGCCTCCCAGTCGGCAACCGCTTTGACGGCCGCGCTGGCGTTGCCCATCGCCACCCCGATCCCCGCCCAGGCGATCATGCTGACATCGTTGTCCGAGTCGCCCACTGCCATGACCGCTTCTTGAGGCACACCCATCTCTCCCGCCAACCAGATGAGAGCGTCCCCCTTGGAGACCCCGGCCGGGGTCGCGTTGATGAAATTGGGATGGGTGCGAAAGACGATTGCTGACTCACCAAACGCGGACTGCATCGCATCTACGTCCTCCGGAGTGACCCCGCTGGGCAGGTAGACCCCCATCTGGTTGGCAAGTGGTTGAGCGTGCAACAGGTTTACGCAGCGGTGCGCAGGCAGCGCCTGAATCTCGAGCAGCGCTTGATCATAGGCGCGCCCGGCTTGAAGCAGTATCTCTCCGCTGCGCTCAAGGTAGTATTGCCACCCGCGATCCTGCGCCAGCGCCAGGGCAGGCGCCAGAGTCTCGGGCGGGAAGGTCACGTTTCGCAACAAGCGGCCGTCCATGGACTGGATGACGCCCCCCTGATAGCAGATGAGCGGCGCGTCGCAGCCCGATCTCGGCCGCCACTGGTTGGGTAAAGGCATACGAACGGCCGGTCGCCAGCGTGACGATGACCCCGCGCGCCTAGCGCGGCCTGGATCGTCTCCTGAACATAGGGATCGACCTGATTCTCGCCAGCGTCCATCAGGGTGCCGTCCAGATCAAAGGCGATTAGTCGAATTGAGAACTGTCCTGGGACCATCGCACGTACGATTTGACAAATAGTTGCATTTCGCAAAAAATCCGCATATAATGATTATACAAGGTTCGATCACGAAAGCCACGGTGCCTTGTTAAGCCATTTGTGTCTGTGTTGGTCTATTGACGCCCCGCGAGCGGTATCTCATCTATCCGGTATCCGACCATCACTTTCTGGTCGGCGCGCTGCGTCGTGCGAACATCTCCCCTACAGTCATGCCTGGTCACATTCATTTAGGAGGTCCCAATGATGCCGAGAATGCATAGAGTGAGAGCGGCCGGCCTGGGTTGGTCGTTGTTGCTTGGGGTTGGATTCGCGTTGTTGCTTATCCTGGCTCTCGCGCCGGGCGCCGTCGTAGAGGCGCGAGTCGAGCCGGCCTCGGGCGTGCCCGAGTACGACGCGCCGGACGAGGTCGATCCCGACGGGCCCACGCCGGAAGCGCTGCCTGACCTCACAGTCTGGAAGGGGCTGGACAATGGATACGCCCGGCCGGGCGGGGTCTTTGTATACAGCATTGCCTACCACAACCAGGGCTCGGGCGTGGCGACGGACACCCTCATCGTCGATACCCTGCCGGCCTCCACGACCTATGCCGGCGATACCAGCGGCGTCGCGGTCACCATTGGCGCCGGAGGAGTGATCACCTGAGG
>CAVOHX010000006.1:0-19930 GCA_963695825.1 uncultured Chloroflexia bacterium | reverse complement strand
TTGCGCAGGATCATCTTCCATTCCTGGGGTGTCGCTGCCATGATGAAGTCGGCTTTCCCCCGGGCTTGTTCCTCGCTAAAGAAGGCCAACTCCTCCAATGTCCCCTTGCTGACGACAGCGCCAAAGATGAAATCGTCTTCGATTCCCCAGGTGGGCTCGGCTTTGACCCGATAAAAGACCTTGGTCGTTACTTTGGCCAAGTCCTTCTGAAACCTGGGCGTTGCGCGGAAAATCCTGGCGCTCTCCTCCAACCATTCCGGTGTACAGTACATGTATTCAGTCATTCTCTGCCCTCCTTGATGAGTTTACTGATCCTGTATTTTCCCTTTGCAGTCGGCTGATGGCCTCTTCGCGCAACACCCTCTTGAACACCTTGTCTGTAACCGTCAGTGGCAGCTCGTCGCGGAACTCGACCACCTGGGGCACCGCGTATGGAGGCAGATGCTGTCGGCAATAGTCGCGGATCTCCCGCTCGGTGATCGCGCCGCGCTTTTCATCTCTCAGACGCAGCACAGCCATCACCCGCTCGCTGCCTGGAATCTCTGAATCGGGGATGCCAAGGGTGGCCGCCATCAAGACCGCCGGGTGCTTGAACAAGACCTCATCGACGTGGGTGGTGTAAACCTTCATACCCGACACGTTGACCATGTCCTTGATGCGGTCCACGATCTCGAGATAGCCACCATCCCCCATGACGGCAATGTCCCCCGTGGGGAGCCAGCCATCGGCGGTCAGCCCGCCCCCGGGGCTGGGGCCAGTACCCCTTCATCACCTGGGGACCACGAAGCAGCAAGCTACCCGCCTCGCCGGCCGGCACCTGCGCCCGTCCCCGGGTCGACTAGCTTAATTTCCGTGTCCGGGCACGGGACGCCGATACCGGGCTTTTCCTTGGACATGAAACCAGTGATCCGCGAAAAGGCTGACAGATTCATGGTTGCGATGGAGCGGTTTCGGTCAGCCCATACCCTTCAGAGACCGGGGCATCCCGGTTTTTCTCTTGATGGATTGGGCGACGCGCTGGGGCAGCGGCGCTGCCCCGCTGAAAAGCATGGTGTTGACCGTCGAGCCCGGCATCAGCCAGGCGCATGAACTGGGTGGGGACGCCCGGCATTAGGAAGGGGCGATGTTCGTTAATCGAGTTCACCATTGCCTGGGTGTCCCGCGAAGTCCGGAAGCAGAATCAGACGCAAACCCAGGTGGACTGCCGACTGCAGCACAAAGCATCCATAGGAATGGAACAGAGGGACAGATAGAAGCACCGAGGCCTTGCCGACAATACCGCGGAGAAGTGGCTTCATCAGCCAGGGGGTGCCCCGGAACGTCGAGCAGCGGCGGTTAT
Organism: uncultured Chloroflexia bacterium; assembly: GCA_963695825.1. Taxonomy (GTDB): domain Bacteria; phylum Chloroflexota; class Anaerolineae; order Promineifilales; family UBA4811; genus CAVOHX01. The sequence continues at coordinate 18,591 of CAVOHX010000006.1, read as the reverse complement.
AGTGGGTGAGCATCACCCCCTTGGGCACGCCGGTGGCGCCTCCAGTAAAAGCCAACTCGCAGAGGGTCCTCGGTGGGCTCAATCTCGACCCCCGGCGGTTCAGGAGGATAGTCTCGAAGCAGCATCCGCAGTCCAAAAACACCTTGCGCCAGGGGAGGGGCCACTTTCTCAACGTCATAGCCGGCCGTCGAGGTAACGATAATCTTTTCCACGTTGCATCGCTCTCGGACTGCCAGGGCGAGGTCCAGGTGCTCTCTCCCGGCAGACAAGCAGTTGGCTATCAGAGCTGCCCGCCTCGTGGACGCATCCCTTCTTCTGTGCGCAGGACGCTGGTGGGCACGACCACACCACCGGCCTTGAGGACCGCCCAATAGCAGAGGACGTACTCGATGCAGTTGGGCAGGAATAGGCAGACCCGATCCCCCTTGCCCACTCCCATGTCCGCCAGGGCCGCCGCGAGGCGATCGACCTGGCGACGCAACTGATGGTACCTGAGCGCTCTACCTTCAAAGACGATTGCAGTCTGAGTTGGATGCTCCTCGGCAGCCCTGTCAAGCCCATCATAGACGGGAAGGTGCGGATACGGTTCTATGCTGTGATCCAACTTGTACGGTCCGAGGAAGTAACTTTTCAGCCACGGTTCCTCCTGGATGGCATCTTATCCTCCCCTGGTGGCCGGCCTTGGTGAGTTTCACCCTCCCCACAGGTCGGTCACCAACTCGTCGAGGGCGAGTTCGCGCAGCTTTTCGGGGGTCGGGATTCCCGTCACTTTGTCCCATCCGCGCAACTCGTAATAGGCGTCCTTCATCATCTCCATGGTGGCGCGGTCGTTGACCATACCCTGCAGCCGGGCCCTCGGGCAGTGGATCCTCCATCAGGTGGCCGGGGAAGGATGTCATGCTCCCGGCGGATACCCTCGCGGACACAAAAGGCACGCCCCAGATTGTAGGTTCGCTCGCCACTCCGTCGGAACTCCTCCACCGAGAGGTCCCAGCCGGTGGCGGCGGTGATGAGGCCGACGATATCCTCGGCCGTCAGCAGGATGCCCATGAACTTGCAGCCACCGATCGCTTCGAACACCGTTAGCGCGTTCTCCAGGTCGACCAGCACCTGGACCTCCTCCGGGGTTGGCGACAAAGGGGTCGCGAATGGCGCTTTCCTCGACGATCAGGAAGGGTACGTCGATGAAGGTCGGTCCCTGGACATAACCGGTCATGTGATCACCGCCACGATTGGCGGTCACATAGCCCAGGCCGGTGATCTTGTGGCGTGGGGGTCGTAGGCCGGCAGCTCGAGGCCCTTGACGTGCATGGCAAAGTGATCGCTGCCCCCGCCCAGCCGCTCAGCCATCACCCGGGAGCCCTCAGCCAAGAGGTCGCCGATCCCCTCCCGCCGGGCTATCTTTTCGACCAACTCTACCACCAGCCTGCCGTCGCCAAACTCGAGCGCCAGGTTCCCGGTCTGTTCCGCGGTGAGGATATCCCGCTGGTAGCACTCCATGGCAAAGGCGATGGTCGCTCCGGCGCTGATGGTGTCGAGGCCGTATTCATTGCAGCGGTAATTCGCCATGGTGATGGCGTTCAGATCGCTTACGCCGCACATCGCCCCCATAGTATTGGCCGTTTCGTACTCCGGCCCTTCCCCGCTATACCCCTTCCACTCGCCATCCCGGATCTCGGTTCCCCTGGCCGCAGGCCACCGGGCAGGCAAAGCAGCGACACCCCCTCCACCAGAACCTTGTCGTTTATCGCCTGCGCATTCACCTCATCAATGAGATCAAATGTCCCCTGCTGCCAGTTACGGGTCGGATATCCGCCGCGCACATTGACCATGTTGGTGACCATGTTGGTGCCAAAGGTCTCGAAACCGATCTTGAGGATCGATTCATCCATGTATTCGTGCTGCCGCTGGGCGATCTCCCTAAAAGCATCGCGATCCGCCAGGCGGATGCGGCTCCGGCCGGCGCAGGCGATCGCCTTCAGGCGCTTGGAGCCCATCACCGCGCCCAACCCACAGCGGCCGGTGCGGCGGTGCTTGTTGTTCATGATCGCCGCATATCGAACAAGATTTTCGCGGGCCGGCTATGCTAGCGACCGTCACGGGCAGATCAGCCCCTGCCTTCAGCAGATCCTCGGTTTCGGGAACCGTCTTGCCCCAAAGATGGTCGCCGTCAAGTAGTTCTGCCTCACCTTCAATGATTTGCAGGTAAACCGGCTTGGGGCGAGATGCCTTCAAAGATCACTCCGTCGTAGCCGCTACCTTTCAGCGCCTGTTCCAAAGTGCCGCCCGAGTTGGCCTGGCCCCAGATGCCGGTCTGGGGGGACTTGGCGACCACCGAGTAGCGGCTAGCACTGGCAGAGGCAGTTCCGGTAAGTGGGCCGGTCATAAATATCAGAGCGTTCTCGCACCCAGGGGGATCGGCACCTGGTGGCACCAAGTCGTAGAGGTAGCGGGTCGCCAACCCGGCTCCACCCAGGAAGGTTACCTTCCAGTTCGAAGGGATCTCCTCTTGATCAATCGTACCATGGGTAAGATCGACTTGCAGGATCCTGCCCATAAAGCCATAGTCCATCGAACACCTCCGTGACTGCCTGGGGCCGTCCACCCTAACCGGATCGACAACTATTGATCGCCGCAAACAAGCTACTTGCCCAACCAAGGTTGTGTAGCTGAGGACATAAGGCGGAACAGGTGGTGGGAGGGTTAGGCTCGGACCCTGCCGCTGCGAACATCATAGCACAGTCGTCGGCACGGGTCAACCTGAAACGCATCCAGGGGTGTGCGTCAGGTTTTTTGACGGCAGATGGGTAGTAGGGATAAACTTCGGTGCATCATTGATGAAACAGTCAAGGAGAATCAGGATGCACACCGATTTTGACCAGCGATGGGAAGAGCTAGCTGCTGAGATTCTGTCGGGGATGAAGGAGTGGCTATTGCAACATCCGCGAGCGACTTTGAATGAGATCGAAGCGGCGCTGGACGAACGTCTGGGCGACTACGAGCGCGGATGTTGGAGGATGCCGCCTTGGCGAGTGCGGCGGCTGATTGGAGTGGGGAAACGAAGAGCCACCGTTGTGCCCCCAGTGTGGCCAACCGATGGAGCGACATGGACGGGGCACCCGTGCGGCACCTACAGACCCATGGGGGGGGCAGCAGCTGAAGCTGAAGCTGAAGCGACGGTATGCACGCTGTCCATCCTGTGGGAGTGAGTTTTTTCCCCCTGGATGAAGAGTTAAACTATTGCCGGAGATCACCCACGCTTGGCCGAGCAATTGGTCCGTTTGGGGACTTGGATACCCTCATTTGAGAAAGCGGCCAAACTGCTGGAGACATTCACGGGCGGGGTGGCTGTTTCGAGTGCCTCGTCCCGGCGACGGACCGAGCGTACGGGGCAGCGTACGTCGAGCTGCAGGAGCGAGCGGTGGAGCAGTTGGAAGCTGAACAGCCCGTTGAGCCCGAGGGGCCGGCCAAGCTGTTTGTGAGTGTGGACGGGGCGATGGTGCCGCTGGTCGGTGGGGAGTGGGCTCAGGTCAAGACGCTGGCACTGGGGGAAGTAGAACGCCCACCCAGCAGCGAGGGGAGGCCGTGATTCGCACAGGACGGATCTCCTACTTCTCCCGCCTGACCGACGCGACCACCTTCGAACGGTTCGCACTGGTCGAGACCCATCGGCGGGGAGTGGTCACCGCAGCCGCTGCGTGTGCCGTGACCGACGGTTCGGAATGGTGTCAGGGTTTTGTGGACTATCATCGACCGGATGCAGTGCGGATCCTGGACTTTCCGCATGCGGCTGAGCATTTGGGTCAGGTCGGACAAATCGTCTTTGGGGAAGGCAGCCCCCAGACTTAGCAATGGCTCAGCCAACAGCTCCACAGCCTGAAACACGATGGGCCGGTCCCCATGTTGGAGGAGGTACGCGGGCTCGTTGGGGTCCACGCCGACGAACCAGGGTTGAGTGAGCATCTGGCTTACCTGGAGAAGCGCGAAGCACACATGCAATATCCGACGTTTCAATCCGCGGGATGACCCATCGTCGGGGATGGTGTTGTGGAAAGCGGTCAGAAGCTGGTCGTCGAAGCGCGGCTGAAGGGGAGTGGGGTGCATGGGGCGCGGCCGCACGTCGATCCGATGTTGGCCCTCCGTAACGTGGTGTGTAACGACCGCTGGGAAGAAGCCTGGCCGCAGATCGCCGAGACTGGCGCTGCCAAACCATGCAACGGCGAACGCAGCGTCGACAGACGCGCCTGGCCAGCCGCCATCAGGAGACGGATATGATGACCGCCGCGGCTGAGACGGTTGATACCGTGATCTCAGCCCCTGAGCCGATTGAACCGACACCGGTGCCAGCACGACCGGCGGCTTCCACTACGGAGCCATCCACCAAGGAGCCGCGAAAGCCATACCGGCCTGCCCCGGCATCACCCTCGGCGCAAGCCTTTTCTCCTCAAGACCAAGCGCCACATCAAGACTGAACGGAACGCAAAACTTGGCGCACACCCAAGATTCCCAACAAGTTGACAAAAATCATTTAAAAGGTTACAATGGTTCAACTCCGATCTCTGATCGGAGCGCCAGCTGGCTAGCCAGAGGAGGACGGCGTGCAACTGACCACCTGCGTTCAGTGGCCATAGGCGGCTTTATCCAAAGCTTCCAGCCCTGTCCCTTCCTCCGAGGCGGTCCAGCCTCCCCTTACAATCTACTTACAACTCAGACACAGGTGCACGACCAACGATTTTCGCTGTGGTGGTGGTGCGCCAGAGGCGGACGAGCGCCTCATAGCGATATGGCAGAAAAGATCGAAATGAAGCAGAGAGAATCGAGACCCAGGCGCGGCCGTTCGCGGTCGCCGGCCAAGACGGCCGAGAGGTAGCAATGGCGTGCCCCGAGGATGTCGCCAACGCTCCCGTCGCGGCGAGCCGGGACGTCGCCTGGGCGCAGACCCTTCTGGAAGCGACCTTCGACGGCGTCCTGGTGGTCGATGGGGCCGGGTCGATCCAGTTTGCCAACCGCCAGGTGGAGGTGCCTTTCGGTCGGGAATGGCGAGAGCTGATCGGGCAGACGGTCGATCTGTTGTTCCCGCCCAGCTTTCGCCAGGTCCATCTGGAGGGGGTTGGGCCGAGACCAGGTGGCCGCTCGGGCCGGAGTTCAAGGGCACCGGGCGCGAGTCTCGGGTCGCCGCAAGGACGGCGCCGACCTGACCGTGGAGGTCAGCCTGAGCCCGTTCAGCACGGCCGCCGGCGCCCAGGTCGTCTACCTGATCACGGACACCAGCGGCCGGATCGCGGCCGAGAGGCGGTTCGACCTTGTTCAGAGCCTTCCCCGTGCCCACCTATGTGTGGCAGCGCCAGGAGGACGGTTTCGTCCTGATTGACTTTAACGAGGCCGACAAGCTACACCCACGGGGCCGTTCGGCGTCTTAACTGCGGCCTGCGGTTCATGTTCCCGGAACTGGCCAGGTCGTTGACGACATCGAACAGTGTTTCCAACAAAAGAGCCGCCTTACGCGCGAGATGTTGGGATATCGAACGCGGACCACCGACGAGGTCAAGGACCTGGTCGTCACCTACGTGTGGGCCGAGCCCGACCTGGTGCTGATGGTTGTCGACGACGTGACCGCCGAGCGCGCCGCTCTCGAGGAGCTGAAGGTCTCTCCAGCGTCGTCGAACAGACCGCCGACGCGGTATTCATCACCGACCGAACCGGCGTCATCGAGTACGTCAACCCGGCCTTCGAGCAGATCACCGGCTTTACGCGGGGCCAAGCGCTGGGCCAGAACCCGCGCATCCTCCAGTCAGGCCAGACGCCGCGCGAGTTCTATCAGCGACTGTGGAAGACGGTGCTCGACAACCTTCCAGGGCCAGACGGTTCGCAGGCGCGACGGCACGCTGTTTACTGCCGTCCAGACCATCACGCCGATGACCGACCAGGAGGGCAAGATCACGCATCTCGTGTCGGTGCTCAAGGACATGACCGAGCAGATCCGCCACCACGAGCAAGAGACCGAGCTCCGCCTGGCGGGTAGGGTCCAGAAGCGGCTCTTTCCCACCCAGCCGCCGCAGATCGCAAACTATGACATCGCCGGCGCCGTATTTCCGGCCAATGCCACCAGCGGCGACGTTTTCGACTATGTCGAGGATGGCGGATAACGCCCTGGGCATCGTTGTGGCTGACGCCTGCGGTCACGGGATGGGCCCCGCGCTGATCATCGCCCAGACGCGGGCCTACCTGCGCTCGATCACCCACTATGAGTCCGATCCGCGAACGGTGCTCGCCAAGTTGAACCTCCAGCTCTATCCGGACCTCGACGATGCCGACTATATCACCACCTTTCTCGCTCGTCTGGACCCGGACCGCCCACCAGTTGGTCAATGCGCGAACGCGGGAACTGGCCCGCCTTTATCCTCGACGCACAGGGCGACGTTCTCCACGAATTGCGGACCGACGGAACCCCGATCGGCCTGTTCCCGGATCTCGAGCTCCGCCCGACCGATCCGATCCCGCTCGCTCCGGGCAGCATGGCGGTCTTTACCACCGACGGGATTCCGGAGGCATTCCTCGACGTCGCCCACCAGGAGTATGGCTTTGAGAGGATGCTGGACGTGATCCGGCAAGCACCGGGCGGCGCCGGCGGCCGAGTACGTCGAGCGCGTGCGAGAGGCGGTGCAGGCGTTCGCGGGCCCGGCCGAGCAGGCCGACGACCAGACCCTCGTCATCTGCAAGCGGGTCGGCGCAGGGCGCTGGGCCTCCAACTCACCCTTGTCCAGGGCACACACCCGCGCGAGTGGAAGCCCCAGGTCCCGCAGCTTGGCAAAGAGGCCGTACAGCGCCGCCTGATCGACCAGTGCGCCGGTCAGCAGGGTTTCGTCCCGGCCCGGGTAGCTGATCGCCAGGCCGTCGAATCAGTCCGACCAACGTAGATCCGCCCGCGCCTTGAACCGAATCTCAAACCAGACCATGCGCTTTCTCCGCGTCGCCCTGTCGACCAATTCCTGATTCCTCAAACCCTTGTTGAGGCAACGTGTACGCCCCGCTCGCCCTGAGCCGCGCCGGCCGGGACAACCGGGTCGCGGGCCCGGTCCGTCCGCGCCTGGTACGACCCTGTCATCGGGTGACCCTCGGCCGGCTCGAGCGACGCGCTTGTGCGGAAGGGGCCCAGGAGGAGCACCAACAGGCTCAGGGCCGCATACCCCGCCATGCCATAACCGCCCCAAGCGACCAGCGCCGACACGCCGGGGAGCATCATGGACAGCAATCCACTGGCGATGCTGTTGTCAACCGCGTGAGCCAGGCAGGCCGGCCAGACGCTTTGGCTCCGCTCTCGCAGCCAACCCATAAAGATCGAGATAAAGACCGAGTTGATGGGGTGGATGAGCAGCGCCCACTTGTCCTCATACCCCGGAAACCCCACGAGGATGAGCGGGTAGTGCCACAAACCCCAGATCAAGCCGGTCAGCGCCGCCGCCAACAGCGGCCGGCCGGGCGCCGCCTGGACCTGCAGGTAGCCTCGCCACCCAAGCTCCTCGCCCAGGTAGTACAGGGTCATGACCAGCGTCATCACCAAAGGGGGGCCACCGACTCGATGGTCAGCACGCCGGGTTCCGGCCGGCCGCCGGTGACCAGCCTCGCCAGGAGCAGCGCGACGGGGAGCACCGCCAGGGAAAAAAGCAGTGGCCATCTTTTCGCAGCCAAACAAATGAGATTCCAGTTCATCGAAGAGTCATCGAGGTGAGCTGCCGTGAATCGCATGTGCGAGGTGCTGGAGGAGTCGCGCAGTGGCTACTACGCCTGGCACACCCAGCCGCCCAGCGAGCGAGAGATGGCGAATCGAGAGCTCTTGGAGCAGATCAAGATCATCCATCGTGATAGCGACGAGACCTATGGCAGCCCACGCATCTATCACGCGCTCCTGGCGCTGGGTCGGAAGTGCAGTGAGAACCGGGTTGCGCGCTTGATGCGGCGGAATGACATCCGGGCCAAGCATAAACGGCGATTCAAGACGACCACCAAGCGCAACAAGGCCCATGCCGTGGCTCCCAACTTGCTGGAACGGGACTTTACCGCCGAACAGCCGGATCAGAAGTGGCTGACCGACACACTTGCACTGCACGCAAGTGCATGTGTCACTTACATCCCTACTCTGGAAGGGTGGCTCTACCTGGCCGCCGTCCTGGATCTGTGCACGCGCCGCATTGTCGGCTGGGCAATGGCGGAGCGGATGACCAGTGCGCTGACCATCAAGGCGTTGGAGATGGCCCTCCAGCAACGCAAGCCAGTGGCGGGTCTCATTCATCACTCCGATCAGGGCAGCCAATACACTGACCAGAAGTACCAGGCGATGCTGGAGGCTCATGGCCTCCAAGCCAGCATGAACGGCGTCGGGAGTTGGTATGACAATGCCCCGATGGAGAGCTTCTTCGGAACCCTGAAGAGCGAGCGAGTACATCATTGTGTCTATCAGACCCGAGAGGAGGCGAGAACCGATCTTTTCTTCTACATCGAAGCGCGTTATAATCGGCGTCGGCTGCACTCGGCGCTGGGTTATCTCAGCCCGGAAGCCTTTGAGCAAGCCTATCATCAACAGCAAGCGAATGTACCTTAATCTTGTGTCCACGAAAGTGGGGGAAGCCCAATTGGTCCGGTTCGAGGTTCCGCTTTGCGTTGCCTTGAACCAGAACCCAGTGTCGAAAACAGGCTTAGATAAACCTATTATCCCAGGTTGGGCCGTGCCCGTTCTATTCAGCTCTTAAAGTGCAAACATAGTGTTGGGTTATTCTGTACATCGTTTCTACTCCTTATTAATCGACTCAATTCCCTCACGATCCGCCGGCCGGCCTAGCGGGTCTAGGTAAGCTTCCGATAGAGGGAGCTGACGACGGCTACGACCCCGCCGACGACGGCAACCACGGCGATGATCTGGATCAGCACCTCCAGCAGCGCCCAGTCGGTCGTCACGATCGCGTGGCCAAAGAGGCCCCAGAACGCGGCCACGGCCGTGGCGATCACGATCAGGCCCACTCCCATCGCCACGCCGCTGCTGCCGGTGGCAAAGGCCCCCATCCTGGCGGTCGCCGGGGTGGGGGGAAAGGCCCGGATGAGAGCGGCGTACAGCCCGGTCATGATCAGCGGGAGCGTCCCGCTGGCGACAAAGATGAACCACGCGGCCGTGATCTGACCCGCGTCCGTCTGGCCGGGGTCGATCGACAGATAGAGCGCCTGGCCAAACAGGCCAATCGGCGCCGGCCGGCAGGTCCAGCAAGGGAGCCAGGCCGCCTACATCCTCGCCCCCCATCTGATCACCACGGCCGACGCCGAGAGCGGCGAGGACGTCTCCAGGCTGGTCGGCTTTCTCGCTGTGCCCGTCTTTCCCTTTTCCACCACCGTGGCGCACGCGGATGAGGAGGGGACCGGCGGTGGACTACGCCCCGCGCCAGCTCCCCCCGCTGGCCGACGTCGCCGAGCGGTTGGGGGTCACCGGCTGCTGGGAGCCCCTCTCTCCGGATCGGTTGGGCGCCTGTGCGGCGGCCGGGGACCGGATCAGCGTCGGCACCCACGACCCGGCCGTCTTTTTCCACGAACTGGCCCATGCCACCCACGCCCGGCTCGAAGGGCGGCTCAAGGGCAGCCAGGACGCCGGGCAGGAGACGGTGGCCGAGTTCACCGCCGCGGTCCTGATGGCGCTCTATGGGCTCGCGGATCGCTCGGGGAATGCCTGGGAGTATATCGGCCGGTACAGCACCGATCCCCTCACCGCCATCACCCACGCCCTGGCCACCGCGGAGCGGGTGCTGGGGCTGCTGGAAAGCCTGAGCACAAACCACGAAGCGTGATTGCCCCTACCGATGGAAATTAGCAGCGTCCCCCCACCATCTGGTCAATCATCAGAGATCATCAATCTGGCCTTTTACAGGCTTTGGGCATATAATGTAGCTAGCGCGACCCTGATACACGCAGCGTGTAAACTGAAGGAGGATCATATGCCTGAGGAATATAACTACGTCCTAAACATTGCCCTGCCTGAGGCGGTGGCTGACGCCCTGGAAAGCGCACAGGTCGCCGGCGTCCACATCGAACTCGGCACGGGCTGATGAAGAGCAAGCCTCGAAGTTCGGCCTTGCTGAGGCAGTAGTAATGGTCACCCTGGTCAAGGGATTGCTCGAAGTCGTCAAGCTGGCGCTTGAGATCCGGAAAAAACTGGAAGAAGCCGAAGCAGCCGGGAAAAAAGGTCAAAGCGCGGTGATGACCACCCCGGCCGGCAGCGCACACGTAGTAATCACAGCCAGCCAATCGCCTGACGAGGTAGAAGCGCAGGTAAGGGCGGCTCTCGCCGCTGGCGCCTGACGCGACGCATCACCGCCAGCACTTGGGTGATCGGCGACCCCACGCCGGCGACAAGCGAGGAACCAGCAAGAGGGCGATGGAATGAGCCCAGCCGAGAACCCTATCCACTTTGACTTTGGCGAGTTCAGCTTGCGCAGCCTGGGCATCACAGCCAATATTCCGGCCAGTCTGGACCACCTATTGCCATATGTGGGAAGCTACTTGCTGGCCACCGACCCCCTGGATGACCGTCTGCAACTGCTTGAGCGGGCGCTAGGCCAGGAAACAGAGATGGGGGGGAAGTTCACCCTCATGGGTTATGCCACCCTATTTCCTCACGAGCTAAAGCATTACCACGACTATCTGGCTAGCTCCCATGGCGCCCGGCTGATGATAAACCACGTCCTGGCGACCAGCTATCTATTTATCGTCATGCTCGCCCTGGCGGGCGAACCGACGATCGGGGTGCCGCTTCAGACCTGGGAAAACCTCTCCGATGCCAGCCACGCAGTCTATCGAAAGCAGACCAGGAGCGGCCAGTTCGGCCGACGCCCACCGGCCACGACGAAACAATTTACCGAGACGGTCGAGAGCATCTTCCGCAAGGTTAAAGCGTGGCAGAGCAAGCCAGAGGGGTATCCGGACACCCCGTTGACGACCACCCACATCGTCGAAGCGGCCGCGGTGCAGGTACAATCCGTGCCCCTTATGGACCTGTTTGGCGCCGAGCGGGCAAGCTCGTTTCTCCAATATTTGTGCCAGGTGGACACCGGACGGACCTATACTATGACCTGGGACTTTTGGCTCGAGCTCGACCGGAGACTCCCGGGCCAGTCCGGAGTATCGCCCGCGATCCGCAACGCGATCCTCTTTTTCGCCTTATGCGGGTCACCCCGGGCCGACTTGCAGGAACTCCTGGCGCATCCGGTCGGTCGGCTCTCTTCGCTGGTCACGCACTTTTTGAAGCGGGGCCAGGCACTGCGCGACGATACGATCCTGGAGGCGCTGGACGAGTGGGCGGCCGAACAGGGCCAACCGTCGTTGGCGGAGAGTTCTGAACGATTCGATCCAATTTTGCCGGCAGTTTGGCGGGGGATTGCGAAAGATGTGCCGCCAGAATGAGGAGATCTTTGGCCAGAAAGTCTACCCGGATGCACTGTTTGAGGCCTATGACGCCTGGGTGGCAGCTCACGAATACATGGTGGCCCAGATCTTGCCGGATCCGATGGCCTACCTAGATCCGGTTCGCTATCTGGTCAACGCCGAACGCTGGGCGGCCGCGCCGATCTATTTCTCCACCTCAGCCGGCATCTTCCGCGCCGGCGAGCCGATCTTTGAACGGGCCAGGAAGAATGGCTGGGTGCCTGTCTGGAGCCAGGGGCGATCGGCGGAGACTCAAGTGGTTCGTATGATCGCCAGCCCCTATCCCTCGGCCGGGCAAATAGTCCTGCCCCAAGAGGCCGCCCGGGCCTTGTCGGTCTATATCTGGCAGACCTACCTGTTCTGGTCCTACGGGATGCTGAGCCAGCTTCACCGGCAGGTAGCGGCCCTGGTGTTCAGGATGGCCTCCGAGCGGGATGTATTGCTGCTTTAAAGCGCGGGGCGGCCGGCAACATTGTTTCACTTGGCGGGCCGTCGGTCATTCGCCGTTGTGTCGAAGAGCCGGGTGCAGTGGGACGCCGGCCGGGAAACGGTTCCGAGTTTTCCGCCGCCGTGCTGATGGCGCTCTACGGGCTGGGGGATCGCAGCGGGAATGCCTGGGAGTATATCGGCCGGTACAGCCCCGATCCCCTGACCGCCATCACCCACGCCCTGGCGGCCGTGGAGCGGGTGCTGGGGTTGCTGGAGGGCTTGGGATCAGGGCGACAAACATGACTACTTGATCAGCCATAGGTGCAAACTGCATCAACAGCTACTCCAAGAGCGTTGCACCTTGGCGCAATTTGACTTTGGATCCCGCTCGCAGTACAATCGCCCCCATCTGGCCCGCGCCCTCCGGCTGGGCCGTAGCACGCCATGGGACAATCCAAAACCGTGAAATATCTACTCCTGCTGCTCACACTCTTTGTCAGTACCTGGCTCGGGCTGGCCCTGACGGGCCACAAGAGCCGTGCGTATGCCGTGCTGCCGGCCGATGCCCGCGTCACCCTCAGCGGCGAGACGCTGACCGTGGCCGAGCTGGCCGCCCGCTACCAGCCTCAGATCGCCATGCGCCCCGGCACTGAATCACCGCCAGCCGTCGCCCTCTGGTACGAGGTCGCCGAGACCCCCGAAGGTTGGGCGCTGGTCTACAGCCCCGAGTGGGATGACGAAATCCACCCCAACCCGTGGCTACACGCCCTGTATGCCGTTTTTCGCGCCGCCACCTATGGCTACCCCTTGCAGGATGTCGAATACATCCAGATCAACGTCGCCCGCGACAGCGGCGAGATCGTGCGTGTGCGCTACGAGACCAGCCCGCAGAGCGACTATAACGTGACCGTCTCGGAGCACTGGCTAGTATACCTGGACCGCGCCGGCAGCGAAGGATACACACAGCGCATCACCGACAGCCGCGGCCAGCCGGTCGCCCCCGCGACGACGGTTGAGCTGTCACCGGCCGGCGGCCGCCAGCTGCGGTTTGGCATCGTCACCTGGAACCACCTGTTGGCCCTGGTCGCCGACGAGAGCGTCTATTCCCGGCCGGTCCCCTTTGAGCTGAGCTACCTGGACGACGCCACCTATCGCCGCCACAAATACGCCCGCAAAAGCCAGGGCGACTTGGTGACGGCGGAATCGACGCTGGAGCCGCTACTCGCCGTCGCCGCCTGTTTTGGCCTGCTGCTGGGGCTGCAGTCGCCACTCTGGAGAAAAAAGCGGTGAGCACGGACTGGACCCTCACCTGCCCCTACTGCGACGCGCTCCACCCGGACCCCACCGGCGGCCCGCCCAAGGCGCCGGACCGAGCGCTGACCGAGCCGGTCCTCTGCCTGCCCTACACGCGCGACATCGGCCGCTTTGACGACGGCGACTGGTCACGCATCGGGCGCGATTTCTACGACAATGTGCTCGGATGGCACCGCTTTGGCATCATGCGCGTCTCGGCCGCCGAGACCATCTTTTACCGGGTCGGCCGCTGCCCGTCCTGCGGGCATCTCTTTGACGTGCTGGCCAACTATACGCCCGGCCGCTGCCTGGCCGCCATCTGGCCGCACCTGCTCGGCCCCGACGAGGGGGAACCCTCGGACGCCCACATCGCGCGCTACCGGGGCAACAGCCGCGTCGGCCGCCTGATGGAATGGGTCATCGGCCCGCAGCCGGACCTCTTTTCCGAGCTGGCGCTCTCGCTATCGGTCGGCTTGCTGGCCGCGCTGCTCTCGCTGCTGCCCCTGCTGGGCGACTGGCGCCAGCATCTGGTCGCCATCGCAATCCGGTCGGGTGGAGGGCTCTGGCTGAGCTTGCTCTTACTGCTCCAGTACCGCTTTATCCAGTTCCTGCGCGCCGGCAGCGGTTTTGCGGATCTCTATGCCGTGCGTCGGCCGGCGCACGTGACCTTTTGGCAGAACTACACCCTCTGCCGCGCGGTCGGCGTCCGCGAGACGGGCAAGCAGCCGGGCATCGCCCCACCCAGCCAATCCGCGATGGTCGGCGTCGCCTCGGTGCTGATCATCTTTTTGGTCTGGATCCTGACCCAGATGGCAGCCAACGCGGCCGGCCGGCTGCTTGCCCTAACCTGGCTGCTGCTACCAATGGCGCTGCTCTATCCGGCCGGCGCCCTCTGGCAGGCCGGCCTGCTGAGACGGCGCGGCCGGCGCCGCGGCGCGCGGCGCGACGCCATGCTGCCAATCAAGACGCGCGGCTTGGCGCTGGTCGGCCTCTGGCTTGCTGCCTGGACCCTGGCGCTCCTGCTACGCGGCGGCATCTCGCTCAGCGCCCTGCTGGAAATCGCCTTCTGGGCGCTGGTCGCCTTTCTAGCTGGGCAGGCCATGTGGATCGGACTCAACACCTCTGGGTATATCCTGGCCCAGGCGCAGCGCCTACCAATGCACCTCGACCCACTGGACCGTTTTCGCCGCCTGGAGCCGCTGGAGCGCATCGCCGGCATCTCGACCAGCCTGGTGCTGGTCAACCTGATGGCGACTATCGCCATCGTGGTGGCCTACACCCTGGCCGGGGTCGTCGCCCAGACCGAGTCGCTCCGCTGGCTGCTGGCCTGGGTAAGCGTCGGTATCATGGTGGTTCTCATCGCCCTGGGCGTGGCGACCAGTTTTTACGCCAAGTCGGCCCTCTTTGCCGGCGGAGCCTATGTGCTGGCGATGCTGGCCCTCACCCTGACGCCCAAACCGACGCTGGCGGCCGATCTCGACCTGCGCGTCTTGCTTACCGGTGTCTTTTTGACCTTTGTCACCTATTTGCACACCCGTGGCGCCTACCAGCCACTGGTGGCGGTACGCACCGCTGCCCGGCAGGCCCTCATCGAGCGCTATGACAACCTGATCGCTGGCCTGCAGCGCGAAATCGAATCCCTCAGCGGTGGCGCCCAGCAGGCTGCCCTGCACAGCGATACCATCCACCAGCTCTGCGCCAACCTGGAAAGCCTGACCACGCTGCGCACGCGGGTCTCCCGCGCCGGCACCTCGGGCGGGCGGCCCGGCCGTCTACTATCTATCGCCGCCCCCTTTGCCACCTCGGTGCTGCTGCCCATCGGCGTGGACCTCTTTTCCAATATGGTTCTGAGCATCATCGTTCAGCCCTGAATCAACCAGGCCTCGGCCACCTCCCCCAATTCCGGCCGATCTTGCTTGGGCTGCAGGTTTCATATGGGATCAGTGCAGCCAACGTGACTGCTCGATCAGCGGTTTGGGCAGACTTCAGCGGGCATTGCTACCCCACGCTGCCCTACCGGCAGGGAAGCATCCCGGACGTCACACATACACAAGCCCTTCCACCCCGTAGACAGGATCATCAGTCAGCAACCGGTCCGCTTCGCGCAGCGCCCGGCCGGTGGCATAGGCAGCTATCACCGCGTCCAGCGCATCGCCACCCCGGTCTTCCACCAATTGGGCCCGCAGCTCGGCGGAATTGATCTGCACCCGGCCGGCACCCGCCAGGCGCGATAGAATTGCAGCCCGATTCTCGCGGTGTTCGGCTTGCCTCCCCATGTATGGCATCTCCAGCCCCTCCCTCTTAAGAGGGGAAGCCGGGCAGATCTCCAGCAGCCACGGCCGGCCGGCCTCCGGCCGTTGCATGGGCAGCACGGAGGCGTAACTGTTCACAATTACCCCGTGAACCCGGAGAAATCGAGCCTTGTTGCCGTTCACAGCGCCTACGTCAGCCGTTTTGGCGCCCCTGAGATGGCCAAAATGGGATGCGCCGCCGGTTTTTTACCCCAACTCTGAACAGTTACCACGGAGGCCAACCCGGCCGCGATCATCGGATGCAGCAGGTCGCGGATGCCATAGTAGGTCTGCCGGAACAGGCGCAGGTTGTATGGCGAGAAGGGGGTCTTGCTTTCCAGATCTGTGCGCCGCTTCCACTCCCGGCCGCCCGCCGCCTCGCGGCGGGCCTGGCGAAAGCCGGTCACGTCAGGGTAGCGGTCCGGGAAGCGCAACACGAACGTTTCCCAGCTGCTCTCGCTCACCAACGCGGCCGGAAGGCCAAAGGGAAAGTCAAAGCCAAACACGGCCGCCCGCTCTTGCTCAATCAGCGCACACAACGCCTTCAGGCAACCGTCGCGCCTGCGGGCCGAACCCGGCGGTCTATCCGTCCGCCGGCAAGTTTCGATCCGCAGCGTGTCCCCGGTTAGTTACCCGGCCGCCAGCCAAATCTTGATGCCCGCGTCCTTGGCACCGCTAAAATCAACCCCGCAGACCCGGTGGGATAGCAGTCCGTCTGCCACTGTCTTTCGTGCGCTGGCCTGGCTCAGCACGTCCACCACGTCACCCCACTACAACCTCTCCGCAAAACCATAAGCCTCCTCAAAACGCTCCTTGACGTAGACATTGGGCGCTTCGTTTGCCAATACCTCCTCAAAGGAATGGCCCGGCGGGGAGTATCGCGGCGACTCAGGGCACAGGATGAAATTCACCCCGCTGTTCTGCTTCTCCACCTTGTCCAGCAGAATCGTGATGTTCTGAAAAGGCGACAGCGACCCGGTGTAACGGCGGGTTGTCAAAAGCTGGGTACGGCTCTTCACATCCTCTCCTGCCGGCAGCTCGTAGGTGCCATAATCGCTCCCCTCTTGATCCTTTAGCAAATCATTCAGGTGCTCCACATCACTCAGATGCAGGATTTTTCCCAGCGGGGCGACCAGTATCCGGTATTGGCTGTGTTCAGATACCTCGGTCTTGAATCGAAGGTGCCCCGATCCGCGCGCACAGATGGAGATTCGGTTGTAACCAGCCCCGGCAAGAAACCAGTTCGCCGTCAGGATGCCCAAGGTAACGATCTCGCCTCCCGGCCGGGAGTCGCTTTCTTCCCACAATGATTGCAGGAATCTCTCCGTCGCTTCGCCCGTGGTTGCGCGGTATTTGTTGAGCGGCTGCCCGCCCAGCAGGTTAAAGTCCCTTTCGCTGAGCGCACACGCTCCACTGTCCTCCATCTTGTGAATCTCGTCGATCCCCGACATGCTGTTGGAATAAATCTGCAACGCCACCTCATCCTGTTTTGGCAGCCCCTCCGTTACCAGCAGGGGGAAGACTGGCGTAAGGGTTGTCCCCGAGTCGATGATGATGTTGAGCTTTCTCAAGGTCGGGTGGTTCTTGTAGATCTCTTTGATTACCCTTGGCAACACCTCACGTACCAGAACCTTGGCCAGAACGAGCTTCTCGGCCGCATAGTGGGTCCGCCTGAGGTAAAACTGGTTGTCGGCCGCCACCGGCCCAAAAAGGTCGAGTATCACCTGATTGACTTTCCAGAACCGGCTGTCGATCAACCTCCTCTGGTTGAAGAGCAAGCCAAACAGGAGCATGACGATCACAAAGACAAAGAAGTAAAAGCCAACCAGGTACGGGTCGCCAAAGTCGAACGCCAAAGTGACCAATAGGGATGCAACAAGCGATACAATCGAGGAAACGGTCGTGATGATGATCTCGCCACGATAGCTGTGGTAAAAGCGCCGCAAACTTGATACTATTCCAGGTCTTTCCATGCTCCTTCTCCTTGCCACGTCTCAACAACTCTACTCGAAGCTTATTCCCCCAGGTCCTCCGCGATGGCGCGAAACTGCTCCAACGCCGCTTCCAGGTCCTCCACGATCTCGGCCGCCAGCACATCCGGCTCTGGTAGATTGGCAGTCTCTTCCAAGGATTCGTCCCGCAGCCAAAAGATGTCCAGGTTGACCTTGTCGCGGGCCATCAGCTCGTCGTAAGAGAAGGAACGCCACCGGCCGTCAGGGTTGTCGGTTGCATCCCAGGTCGCGGTCCGCTCGTGCCGGTTGGCGGGGTGATAGCACTCGACAAACTCGTCCAGGTCGGCGCGGGTGAGCGGGTTCTGTTTGAGGGTGAAATTGATATTGGTGCGCAGGTCATAGATCCACAGCGTTTTGGTGGCCGCTTTTTCCCCACCCGGCCGCCGGTCGAAAAAGATCACGTTCGCCTTGACCCCCTGCGCGTAAAAGATGCGCAAGCTGTTTGCCGCCGCCGGGGTGCCCTACCAATCGCCGCACAAGTTCCGCCATGGCCATGCCGTCTATGCCCTGCAACAGGCCCGCGACATGGCCGACTACAAGGCGATCAGCATGAACCTGATGCACTCGGACATCCGGGTGACCGATTCGATCTATGCCCCACTGGCCAACAACGAGGTCGGGAACCGGATTGCGGGCCTTGCCAAGGCGAAACCCGCTGCTCCGGCTTTCGACGGCGATCTACCCGCGGTTCTCAGTGGCCTGTCCGACGCCGAACTCTCCCAGATGCTGATGGTTGCTGCCAGAAGATTGGGCAAGTAGGCGGGCAGGGCTACAAGCGCCAGTTATCAACCGGGCTCGCCTTGCGGTGCGCTCGTTCCACATCCACCTGGGCGATGTGCGCATACCACTTGACGGTGTCCAGCGAACTGTGACCGAGCAGCGCCTGCAACGTGAACACGTCCCCACCGGAGCGCAGGTAGGTGATGGCAAAGGTGTGTCTGAATCGATGGGGGTAGCAATCCTTGACCCCGGCCCTTTCGCCCAGCCGGGCGATCAAGCGCCGCAGCGCGTTCTTGTTAATCGGTCGGTCGAATTTACCGGTGAACAGCGGCGCCTCCGGGTCATCTGCATCTTCTCGCTCCGCCAGGTAGCGCCAGATCGCACGC
>CAVOHX010000005.1:0-72374 GCA_963695825.1 uncultured Chloroflexia bacterium | reverse complement strand
CAAAAGCCCAGTTAGAGATGGATGACATCGCGCTTCTGATTCCCCACCAGGCTAACATGCGAATCATCGAGACGGCCGCCCGCGGGCTCAAGTTCCCACAGGATCGCGTCTTTGTGAATCTGGACAAGTACGGCAACACGTCCAGCGCGTCGATCCCCATCGCTTTGTGTGAAGCGTTAGAGACCGGCCGCATCCAGCCCGGCGACCGCCTGGTGGCGGTTGGTTTTGGAGCCGGGCTGACCTGGGGGGCGTCCGTGATTCAATGGGAGGCGACCCCTGCGCCCGAGCGGCCGTGGCACAGTCGCCTGCGAGCTGCGCTCTACTTCCTCGCTCCGATCCGCTCGGCCCTGCGCCGGCTCTGGCGCCTGGTCGAGACCTGGTTGTTCCGGCCGCCGGCGCCGGGGGCATAAACGGCAAAATAACGGTTGTAAACCAGGGGTTTTTCGATTATACTGTGACTGGTGGTCACAGGCGCCGCACCCTTCCACTCTCTACCTGGTCTGACATCTGCATAGCACCCCATCTATTTGACGGCCACACCAACTGGAGAACTGTGCATGAAAGAGCTTGAACTCGCTCCATATCATCTGTTTGAGCATCGCGGGAGCAGTTATGCCTTTGACGTCGAGTCGAGCGCTGTGGTCAAGCTGGATTGCGCGGCCCATGATCTGCTATCCATGCGTCTGAATCGGGCGCCGGCCGACGCCATTGCCAACCACCTCACCGCGACGTACGGGGCCGAGGCGGCCGAGCGCGTCACGAGCGAACTGAGTTGGCTGAACGATCAGGGGTTTTTCGCCGGCCCTGTCACGACTTACGACGACGACCAAAACGAATCCTACATCCAGCGATTGGCCAGGATGGGAACCCAGAGGATCGAGCTTTATCTTGCTGAAGCCTGCAACCTGCGCTGCCGCTATTGCTATGTCGGCGACAACGACGCACTGAACAACGGCCTGATGCCCTGGGCGATTGCCAGGCAGGCGATCGACTATTGTTTTGAACGCGCTGGCAGCGCCAAACAGGTCAGCATTACCTTTTTTGGCGGCGAACCGCTGCTCAACAAACCGGTGCTCAAGCAGGCCATCGCCTACAGTCAGCAATTGGGCCAGGAGCGCGGCAAGCAAGTCGGCTATTCGATGACCACCAACGCCACGCTGCTGGACGACGAGATCATCTCCCTCATCAAGCGTTACAACTTTGGATTGATGATCAGCCTGGACGGTCCTCAAGAGGTCCACGATCACATGCGCCCCATGGCTGACGGCGGTGGATCATTCGACGAGGCAACGCGCAACATCAAACGTCTGATGCGGCGACGGCGCTCGGTAACGGTGCGCTGTACCCTCAGCAATCAGTTCCTGGACCGGGTCCGTATCGTGGAATTCCTGGAGGATTTTGGTTTCACCCGCGTGGCGATGAGTCGATGCATCAGCGCGGTCGATCGCCAGGGAGCTTATGACATTGGGCCGCGCGAGACGGCTGTTATGCAAGAGCAGGACGAATTCTTTATGGACCGCCTGCTACAGCAATTGGACCGGGGGGAGCGGATCCGTTTCAATCCCTGGGTCAAGGCGCTGCAGAACATACACCAACGGCACAATCGCCGTATGCGGTGTGGCGTGGGGCGCGGTTGCACCACGGTGGGGATCGATGGCAAGCTGTATCCCTGCCATCGGTACGTGGGGATGGAGAACTATGTGCTGGGACATGTGTCCACGGGGGTAGATCCGACCAAGTTCTCCGATTACTTGCGCGCCTATTTCGGGACCAAGACCAAGTGTGACACCTGTTGGGCGATCAATATCTGCGGCGGGTATTGCCCCTGGTATGTGTCGCGCGAGGACGGAACCAGCCAGCCCCCACACGATTGGTGGTGCGAGGAGGTGACGGGCTGGTTGGAGCAGGGCATCTGGTTGTACGACACTCTCCGCAGCCAGTACCCGGACTATTTTCAGCGACTGGTAGGCGACGGTCACGCGCCGACCAGCGCCAGCGAACCAGTTCTGAGGTGACCGCTAGGACGCCGCAGCAGCGTGGCGCGCCGGGCCGGCCGGCAGCGCTGCCATCCGCCGTGGGCGGGAAAGGAGCATGGCTGGAATCAATTAGTGTCAGACTGCCGTGACTTGATCCAAGTGCCTGTAGGAAAAGGAGAAACGGTATGGAAGAAAACCAAATTGGCCGGCGCAAGTTCATCAAATTGACGGTTGCCACGGCCGCGGCCGCCGGGTTGAGCCACTTTCGGTTCCTGAACGCCGGCGTACGCAGGGCGTATGCCGACCAGGATATAGACTGCTTGCCCCCGGATCCAGACATCTGCGAACCGCATGCGATGAACCCTGACTCGTGCAAGCCGCAAAACGGCGACGAAGATATTTGTATGTCTGGGTTCCACGATGAGGACTATTGCAGCACCTCGGCTAGCCCCCCAGAGCCCGATGTGTGTGATCCACCGGCGACTCCGGAGGCAGACTATCAGTGCCGAGCACCGGGTGCTGACCAATGCATTCCAGGTGTGGATCCAGACCTCTGCGAGGCCGCTCCGGGGGATGAGGACGTGTGCATTCCGGGTGCGGACCCGGACTATGGGTGCGGTGTCGTATCGGCTGACTTTTGCGAGCCAGCCACGGGGGACCCAGACCTCTGTGACCCCTTGCACGGCGAGCGGGACGAGTGCGACCCACCCGACCCTGATCCGGCCGACGACCCGACCGCCATCGATCTGGCCTCCTTTGACGCCCGGGCCGATGACAAGGGCGGGTTCACCTTGTCAGTGTTGGGCGGACTGGTGGCCGTATTGGGCGCTGCTACTCTCTGGTACCGAAATCGGGTGCAACGCACCCAACCGGATACCGAATAGATCATCCACTTGAGCCCTGCAGGACAGCCGGCTCTTGCAGGGCTCTTTTTGCGCCCGGCGCGCTGCATGGGCGGCGCGCTTACGGTTTCTCGCGCCTGGTAGCTGATGTACAACAATTCCTTGAGCGGGCCGGCTACCACCCGATTCTTTTGGCCGCCGGCCGGCGGGTCCCCCCAACCCTTGATGCAAGTCTGGGGATCAGGTCAGGACAAGGGCAAGGAGATCGTGAACAGACTCCCCTTGCCGACCTGGCTGCGCACTGAAACGGTTCCCCCGTGCTGCTCGACGATCGATTTGACCATCGCCAACCCCAGGCCGCTTCCTTCAGTGTCGTGATTGTCCTCGCCCCGATAGAACTTTTCGAAAATATGGGGCAGGTCTGCATCAGGGATGCCGCTACCGGAATCCAACACGGCGATGTGGAGGCTGTTGTCGTCCGACTGTAACCCGACGCGCACGCGGCCGCCCTGGGTCGTGAATTTGAGCGCATTGCCTACCAAGTTTGAAAGCGCGCGCTTGATCTGCTCTGGTCGCCCTTGGACGACCGGTACCGCTCCACGGGCAAACAGCGCAAGCTGGATCTTTTTGCTGATCGCCAGCCCTTGGAAAACCGCTACCACCTGCCGGGCAATGTCGTTGAGATCACAGGGGACCTCGGCCTGATCCATTCCCGACTCGATCCTGGCCAGATCAAGCAAGTCGTCGATGAGGTGTCGCATTCTTTCGGCCGCCTCGCCCGCTTGAGCCGCAAAGTGCTGTTGCCTTTGGTTGAGCGGCCCGGCCAACGGCAACAGCTCGATGAATCCATTGATGGCAGATAGCGGCGAACGCAGATCGTGGGAAACCGCTGTCACAAACTCGGATTTGGCGCGATCCAGATCTTTGAGATAGGTGATTTCTTGCATCTCGACGGCCGACCCAACCCCGACGATGGGCGCTACCGTGGTCAGATAAGTTTGCCCCCGCAGGTTGATCTCTTGGGTAACTACCTCCCCCCTGGCAATCAGCTTTTTCAGTTGCGGCAGGCCTGTTACCTCGTCAAGCTGCCGGCCCACCTGCTCAGGGGTAGAGATGTCGAACAGCTCTTGAGCGGCCGGATTTCCCATCAACAGGGCGCCTGATTCGTTGACGATTAGAATTGGGTTCGCGCTGCCCTCCAGCACGGCCTGCAGGGTCATTCGCTCGCGGGCAATCTGGTCAAACAGCCGCGTATTTTCCACCGCCACCGCAATGGGGGTCGTCATCGCTTTCAGGAGGCTGGCGTCGTGGGGGTCGAACGGCGCACCTCGCTTGTTGATCAGTTCAACCACCCCGATGACGCGGTCCTTGATCGCCAATGGGACCACCAGCAGCGCAGTGGGCTCGATGCCGATGACGCGGTCTGCTTCGGGCAAATAGGCGGGGTGCTTGCCTGGGTTGTTGGTGAGAATGCTCCGGCCGTGCTGGGCGCATTTGCCCACCAGCCCTTTGCCAAACGGCACCTTGAGAGCGACCTGAACGCTGGGATCAAGGTGCGAGCAGAACACCAGTTGCAGATAGGATTGTTTCTCGTCGGCCAAAAAGAGCACCGCCGCCACGACGTTGAAAGCATGATGAATCCGATTCATGGCGCGGCGGAGCAGGGCCCGCAGATCCATCGTCGCTACTACTTCGGTGATCTCACTGATAGCCGACAGCTCTGCCGTTCGCTTCTTGAGCGAGTCCTCGGTCGATTTGTAGAGCCGTGCGTTTTCGATGGCAATAGCTGCATAGTTTGCCAACACTTGGAGGGCAGCCACATCTGTGCGGTGGAAAGGACGAGACGAAAGGCGATTGGCGACCGACACCACGCCCAGGCAGTTATCCTGGATCAGCATGGGAACATAGAGCACTGAGCGCACCAGGTAACCGGTCTTGATCTTGATCCCCTCTTGCGGCCGCGCATGCCGGAGAATGGGTTGCTGGGTGCGCACGGCCTCTCCCGCCAGCGCGTCGCCGACTCGCATGCGGGTCAGACGCGGCAACCTCGATCCGCTCTGATCCACCCCTTGCTCCGCCACCATGATGAGGTCCTGGCGGCTTCCCTCCAGCAACCAGATGGTGGATTCCTCGGCCTGGCATAGCTTGATGGCGGCATCTATCACGCGGGTGAGGATATTCTCCAGGTCTAGCGAGGCGGTTATCGCATGACCGATGCCGGTAAATGTGGTGACTTGCTGAACCTGTCTGCGGAGTTCCAGGTTGGTGCGGTGCAGCTCCTCGGCTAGCTGCCGCTTGTCACGTTGGAGCCGCGGTTCATATAGGGCACGCTCCAACGCACCGGACAGGTCATCCAGTTCGACCGGTTTGGAAAGATAATCGCGCACTCCCAACCGGAATGCTTCGACCACCACCTGCTCCGATCCATACGCGGTCATCAGAATCACCGGAGTCTGATTCCCCGCGGTAGAAAGGTTACGCAGCACATCCATGCCGGTCATGTCCGGCAGGTTCAGGTCAAGCAGAATGAGATCTGGTTTGGCGGCTGACACCATCTCCAGGCCCCGCTGTCCTGTGGTCGCGACGGATGACTGGTAACCCAGCGTGGGCAACGCAGTATCCGCCAGAAAGGAGACCATGTACTTGCTGTCATCAATGACCAATATTTTTTCGCCGGCCATAATATCCCTCCGTGCTTGTTGGATTATATCTGGTTTTCTTGACAGCGAAAAGAGCCAAGTCTATACTCCCTCTTGATGAATGGCGACTTGATGGGAGAGTGCATGTTCGCAGACCTGGACCAAGCTATCGCATATATCCAAGACAACGGCATCCGGATGGTGGATCTCAAGTTCTGCGACCTGTGGGGTCGATGGCGGCACCTCACCGTTCCGGTCAGCCAGTTTTCCTCCGAACTCATGCAAGATGGCGTGGGTTTTGATGGCTCGAGCGTGGGACTCAAAAGCGTCAAGGCGGGTGATATGGTAACCGTGCCCGACCTTTCCACCGGGTTTGTGGACCCGTTTTGGGAGGTTCCAACGCTCAGCTTTATCGGGTACACACTGGAGGCTGACACCAAGCGGATCTTTTTCCGCGACCCGCGCAACATTGCTCAGCGCGGCAGAAGAATTCCTGCGTGAGACAGGGATTGCGGACCAAAGCCGGTGGGGACCCGAGTTTGAGTTTTATATCTTTGACAGCGTCGCGTTTGAAAACGAGATCAATTGCTCTGGATATCAGGTCGAGAGCGCCGAGGCGAATTGGCGCAGCGGAGATGGAGGGCACGGTCACTATATCCCGTTGCACGGTGGCTACCATGCCATTCCTCCGAAGGATGCCCTGTATCAGATGCGCACGCAGATATCTACCACCCTGGAGGCGATGGGAGTTCCAGTCAAGTATCACCACCATGAGGTGGGCGGCCCAGGTCAATGCGAGATCGAAACCCCGATGATCAACGGCGCCGTTGGTGCTGGCGATGTGGTGATGAAGGTGAAATATGTGACCAAGATGGTCGCCCACGCGGCCGGTCAGACGGCTACCTTTATGCCCAAGCCCCTGTATGGCGAAGCCGGAAACGGGATGCACTTTCACCAGCACCTGTTCAAGAACGACCAGAACGCCTTTTACGCGGCCGATGGCTATGGCAAATTGAGCCAGGAGGCGCTCTATTTCATCGGTGGCCTATTGGCTCATGGACCGGCCGTGCTGGCTTTTACGAACCCGTCAACCAATTCGTATCGACGCCTTGTGCCCGGCTTTGAGGCGCCTGTCAACGCGTTCTTTAGCATCGGCAACCGCAGTGCAGCGGTGCGCATCCCCAAATACGCGGACCAGCCCCACACGGCGCGCATCGAGTTCCGTCCGCCAGATGCCAGCGGAAACCCATATCTGATGGTCGCCGCGCAGCTCATGGCTGGAATCGATGGTATTCTCAACCGGATCGACCCGACCGAACATGGTTATGGTCCTATCGACGAAGACATCTTTTCCTGGTCGCCGGAACGGCTAGGGACCATCAAGCCGCTGCCTTCATCGCTCAAGGAAGCGCTGGACGCGCTGGCACAAGACAATGCCTTTCTGCAGGCGGGGGGCGTCTTTGACGACGAGATGATAGCCGATTGGATCGAGCACAAATTGCATCAAGAGTATTATGCCGTGCGCAATCGACCTCATCCATATGAGATGGAGCTCTATTTCGACGTGTGATCGGCTTGCCGTCACCCCGGCATTGGGCGCATGGACGAATCCACACAATTGCTGCGTCTCGCAGCACCTTGGCTGCTTGTCATCGCAGGGCTAGGAACAGCTCTGGGCCTGGGCTCGGCT
The DNA here is from genome assembly GCA_963695825.1 of uncultured Chloroflexia bacterium. GTDB lineage: Bacteria > Chloroflexota > Anaerolineae > Promineifilales > UBA4811 > CAVOHX01. The sequence continues at coordinate 65,227 of CAVOHX010000005.1, read as the reverse complement.
GTCCTGCGCTACCTAGAGTTTCGTCAAGCCTCATTCTTTATCTTGCGGCAGCGTGCCAGGCGCAAGCTCGGCAGCAGTTTGGCGCTGACAACCCTCTTTGCGGTCCTGACCGCCGGGCTGGCCTATAGCCTGCGCTTTCTGCCAGCTCCACCTCAAGAGATCATGGCCGAGAGCACGCCAGTCCCGGTGATTAGCCCTGGCGGCCGACCAAGCGCGACCCTGGCCCCGTTGCCCACCCAGCTTGCGCCGACGCCAACGGTCACTCCCGGCGTGGGCGATCCCTCGTCGCCCACGGTGCCCTTTATCCCAACCAATACCCCTTCGAGCACACCGACCTCGACCCCAACACCCAGCCCGACGCCAACTGCCAGCCTGACCCCATCCATCACCCCTACGCCCAGCAAGACACCAACGCCGTCGCCCACTGTTCCCATCTTGCAGGCCATCCTCACCCCGGTGACCCCTTTTGCCACCGCGTCGGCCGACGCCGAGGTTGGCGAGCTTACTGTCAGTCTTGGGGTGAACCTTGGTGGCGCGCCGATCGATCCGGGAACCGAGTTCCGAGAGGGGCAGCCGGTGCTGTTTGTCTCGTTCGAATATGACAATCTGTGGAACGGCATTCTCTGGCGCAACATATGGCTTCGAAACGAAGGGTTGGTGGCGGGGGAGACGCGGTTGTGGGAGTGGGGTAGCCGCGGCCGCACCTACTTTTTTCTACGGCCGGTAGGGGGATTCCTGGCGGGCGATTATGAGGTCCTGCTCATGCTGGAAGACGATATCGTGCAGACAGTCGCCTTTACGGTATTATCGCCCTAGCGGCACGCGTTCAGAGAAATCATGTTGACACTGAGCCGGTTTGGATTCTGATCGGTTCGCCGGCATCCACGGTGCGGGGTGGCGTTAGGGGGTGGGGGTTTCGGTCGGTTCCGGCGTCGGCTCGGGGGTCGGGATGTTCTCGGTGCCGGGACCATAGTGGTAGATTGCTTGCCATGGCAGGTAGCGGCTAAAGAACTGGTCCTCCCGGATGATTCTGCCGTCGGCCGCCCGGATCACCCGCTTTACCAACACATTGGCGCCGTCGGCTGACCAGTCAACTTGCTTGATCTCGCCCAACGCCAGCTCCAGATCCTCTTCGTACAGGTCGGGTGGGTGTGGGATGACATCCCAGATGTCAGTGCTCACCTTTTCAACCGTCCGGCCGTCGCTGGTGGAGTAGAACCTAAAGGTCAAACGTTGCGCCCTCTCGTTAGTGTAGGTCTCGATCAAGAGATGGTACGGAGTGTCGTTGACGAACTTTAGATCGACCACCGGGTAAAAGACGGTCGCGTCCATGCCGGGGCCTTCGCCGTGCTCGTAATAGCTCACACGGTAGCCATGCGGATAGCGCTCCTGGACCGGAAAACCGGCATAGAAAGCGGCCTGGAAGGCGGTGGTGCTCACCTGACAGACGCCGCCGCCAACTCCCTCGATCGTCCGGCCGCCAAAGATGATCAACCCGTTTTCGAACCCGGTCTCTTCGCTGACGTCGCCAAGATATTCGTTAAAGCTAAAGGTGTCACCGGGGGCGATGACGATCCCATGAAAGCGCGAAGCGGCAATCGCAATGTTGTGCACGCGCACCTCGGATGAACCCGGGAAAAAGGTCTGCCCCTCGGCAACCAGCTCGGTGATGCCCAAACTCTCGGCGGTAGCGTCCTCGCTGACGAGGGGTTTGACCCACTCGATGACCAGCGGCAGCTCCCGACTGTCTGTTGTGGCCTGGGCGATGATCTGATCAACGGTGGCAGAGATGTTCAATCTGCGTGCAGGAACGCTGTTCTGCAGCACTTCGAGCAGGCGTGTGTCGTCGTTAAAGATGAACCGTGCGTTCGCCGGTTCGGTCTCCAGCAAGGGCGCCAGCGGCTCAAGTTGTGCCGTCAGCATGTCGCGATCCAGACGCACGGTATAGTGTGGTGGCGTGGTGGTCCGGTCCAGCTCCAAGAGCAGGGCGCTGACCAGAGCTTGGCGCGTGAACACTAGAGGTTCGATCTGTGCGTCCTCCTCATAGCTCTGCTCGGCCAAAAAGACAGTGATGGGTTGGCCGACCAGGCGCTCGGCCTCTGCCAGCGTCCCTATCACGTCCTGATCATTGATCTCGGGCAAGGTCTCATCGACGATCAGTTCGATCTCTGCGCCGCCGAGAGCCCCCAGAGGCGCTGACAGGCGTTCATGTGCGTCAGCCATGTTCATCTGTCGGCCTACCTGGCTTGGGGTGGCGATCAACTGACTCTCTGCGAGAACCAGGCCGGCGTCCATGACCGGCAGGTAAATCTCTAGGGCGATCGCCTCCAGAAAGGCGATCGCGGCGTTGCTGTCACGGACCAGGACCGGGGAGAGATGCCGACCGTTCAGGTAGATGTCCAACTGCTGGGTCAGGTTGTTGCCCAACGTGTCGCCCCGGCCGACTTGGTGGGCCTGGGCGATGGTAGATTCGACATCAAAAGTCACTCCCAATTCGGCCGGCGTAGCGCTCCAGGTCTGCCCGGTGCCTGGATCTCGAAAGGTAAAGGCCGTCTGGTCAGGGTACGGGAACGCGTCTACCAGAGCGTCCCGGGCCTCTTCCGGCGTCATGCCCTCGAGATCAACCCCCCAAGCAGTAACGCCGGGATAGATGCGTCCCTCGTAGCTTTGCTCAAAGTAGATCAAGCCGGCCGCGGCCGCCCCCATGACCAGCGCGATTGCCAACGCCGGGACGAGCAGAAAGCCTGCCAGACTCTTGAGTAGAGAAGCACTTGAACTCACGCGCCGCGCCTCATGTTCCTGTGTACCACTCGTTGCGCTCATGTCCAACTCGGTCTACACGATCTTACCATACACTAGACAGAGTTGGCGACCTTTAGGTTCCTTACGTTTCGCCCGCGCCAGGCCGACGGTCTGCCAACGCGAGCACGATTGTGCTGCCTCCACCCCGCGTCGTCTGTCACATTTACCCCGTGAACCCGGAGAAATCGGGCCTTGTTGCCGTTCACAACGCCTACGTCACCGTTTGACGCCCCCAACATGGCGAAAATGGGCCGCACCACCGGTTTTTTACCCCGACTCTGAACAGTTTCCCCGCGTCAGGGTTTTGCTTTAGCCATGACCCGGTTAAACTCGTCCAGGTACAGGGCAGCCAGGTCTGGGCTAAAGACGATCAATAGATTCTCGTCGTTGCTGCGATTGGCATTACGTGTCAAGTTGAACGACCCGAACATCACGATCATGTTGTCGATCACGATCACCTTGTGATGCATGCTCGCCGGGTTGCCGTCCGGCCGGACATTGAGTCCGGCTGCTTTCATTGCCGGGAACTGGCTGTATTCCGATTCTGCTCCACGAGCTTCAAACACCCCTTCCACCACCACGCCTCTTGCCGCTCGCTCCAACATGGTTGTTGCCAGCTCTTCCTCGGTGAAGGAGAACGCAAGGAAGCGGATGTTCTGGCTGGCGGTCGATACCAGTTCGATGACCCTGTTCATCACCTGGTCCTCAGGCGCAAAATAGGTCTCGATCTGCGTCCCATCGACCAGCAGGCGGCGCAAGGGCGTGTGGGGTGCGGAGGCGTTGCCAAAGTCCTGGTCCACAAACATTTCGTTAAACTCGCCGCCATAGTTCTCCGCCAGCTCTTGAGATGCTATTCTGGTAATGTTGTTGTTGTTCCGATAGGTGCCATTGTCAGTCAGATTCCAGGAGCCAGTCCACACGATCATCCGGTCAACGATCACGAATTTGTTGTGCATGAGTGAGGACCGCCCGTCCGCTATCACCGGGATGCCGGCCTCGATCAGCTCTTGGGGTTGATCGAGATCGACATTGTCGCTGTCGGTCACCATCCGCACCTGTACGCCGCGCTTGTGGGCGCGGATGAGCGCATCGGTGACGCTCTGCAGGTCCAGATCGTAGGCTGCCACCTCAACCGAGGCGTTAGCCAGATCGATATCCTGGATAAGGATTTTGTCCAGACCGCCCTCCCACGTGGGCGCATCCTGCGGATTGGTGAAATAGACCTGATACCAGGTGTTTTCCCGGTCATTGGGCGCAACTATGACCTCTGCGGCCGGGTGTTCCGGGGCGCGTGGCGCGGTCAACCCCAGGTCGATGCCTGCGATTGACTGGATGACCCACAAGGTGAGCGCTACGATCGCAGCCAGCGAGGCGATGCCTCCAGACAGGAGGGCGCGTTTGCGGGACGCGCTGTTGCTACCCATTTTGACCCGCCATGTACAGACCCAGCAACCGGTTGAGCCTGTCTGCGACCGCCATCCGGCGCCACCCGTCCAGGGCAACACTCACTGCCTGGTCGTCGGCGCGGGAGATGTTCGCTGCTCTGGCCATTTCGTCAAGCCGCCGCACACGTTGCTGCAATCGCTCGTCGCTTACTGGCCGGCCATCGGCCGCAAACTTGGATACGGCGCGCATCAGCTTGCGCAGCGCCGTCACACGCTTCTCCAACAAGCGCGGGTCCCCCTCTGCCAGCCGGCGCGCTTGCGTCGCTCCCCATGTGATCAGCCGCCTGGCCTGAGCATCTGGCAGGTCAGAGGTCAGGTTCTCGCTTTCCAGGAGGTTCTCGGTTGCCCAGCGCGCGGCGCCCTCTAGCAGGCCGGGATCGTCGGTTTGTCTTGGGTGTGCCCGGTTCATCTCGGCCGAAAGCTCGGTGAAAGGGCTGTCGGCCGAAAGCCGGGCATCCAACTCGTCTTGCCTGTCGCGCTCGGACAATGTCGTGTCCTCTCAGACCGCTGTGAATATGTGACGGTAGCAGGCGTTTTAGCACGGGCAAGATCGGGAAAGTGGGGCGTCCAAACCACCCGGCCGGTCCGCTTGCCGCCAGCACTATTCTACCGCAAATTGCCTGGATGCCCTATACACCGTATAATCGGGCCACTCGTGAGCTGGTTGGTGATCAACCCGGTCTGGGTAATCTGTACGCAGGTTACGATTAGGAGGAATCGAGATGTTGGTAGTTCTCCATTCGATGACTAGACGACGCCGTGGACGTTGCACAGCCGCCAAGGAGCGGCTGATGACCGCCTGCGAGTCGGTGTTGACCGAGCGCTTTTGGGAACACGCGCGTGCTTCGAGGCGCGAGGCCACAGCAGCCTTCAAGACGGCCGGCCGGCTCGTCCGACGCCGCGTTGGCGGCCTGGCGGCCAAGGAGCCGGCCGGCAGGCAGAAAATCGACATTGCCTGAGGAGCAAGCAATTGAAGCGTGATCTGTACCATTTCAGCGATCGCGTCGGGCAACTGCGAGAAGAGGGCGCCTATGCGGTCTTGGCTGCGGCCCAGGCGCTGGAGGCTCAAGGACGCGACATCATTCACCTGGAAATTGGGCAGCCCGATTTCCAGACCTTTCCCCACATCAGCCTGGCAGGAATGCGGGCGATTGCCAACGGGCAGACGCGCTACAATCCGCCGGCCGGGCTACCTGCGCTGCGGGCGGCGATTGCCGAGGACGCCGGCCGACGACGGGACATCGAGGTCAAGCCAGAGGAGGTAGTTGTTGGCCCAGGGGCCAAACCGCTCATCTACTTTCCTATCATGGCGTTGGTAGAGCCGGGCGACGAGGTAATCTACCCGGACCCCGGTTTCCCCAGCTATCGTGCGATCATCCAACTGGCTGGCGGCGTGCCCGTTCCTGTACCCTTGATGGAGGAGAATGGCTTTTCCTTTGACCTGGCTGCCTTTGACGCCCGGATTGGCCCCAGGACACCGGCTGGTCATTCTCAACTCCCCCTCCAACCCCACTGGCGGCATCATCTCGCCCGATGACTTGGATCACATTCTCAAGGCGGCCGAGCGGTACGATTGCTGGATCCTGTCAGACGAGATCTATATGCGGTTGGTGTACGGCGCCGAGCCAGCCGTCAGCATCGCTTCGTTGCCGGGCGCCCACGAGCGCACGATCATCATGGACGGTTTTTCCAAGACCTATGCCATGACTGGCTGGCGGTTGGGATTTGGTATCATGCCTGCAGCGCTGGCGCAAAAGGTCGGTCTCTTGCTGACCCACTCGGTTGGCTGCACCGCCACCTTTACCCAACTCGCCGGTGTAGAGGCGCTGACCGGTCCGCAAGATCAGGCCGAGGCAGTGAGGGCCGAATACGAACAGCGCCGCGATCTGATCGTTCGCGGCTTGAACGCCATTCCTGGGATCACCTGCCAGACTCCTCAAGGTGCGTTTTACGTTTTTCCCAACATTCAAGCGTTCGGTCATTCGTCGGAGGAACTGGCGCGCTATCTGCTCGACCGGGCGGGCGTGGCGGTTCTGCCGGGGACAGCCTTTGGGGGGTTTGGCGAGGGGTACCTCCGTCTCGTCTATTCGAATTCATCTAGTCGGATCGAGCAAGCCCTTTCCAGGATCGAGAGCGCTTTGGCCGAACTGTAGCGGGCGAGGAGTTGGACGCCGGTCCCTGCCCGACAAGAATGGTAACGTGCAGAGGTGTACCGTTTCATGATGCAGCACTTGCACGCACGCAAACACACGCTCGCCCAATCTGATCAGTGGTATCGCGCGATGGTGGACAGCCTGCCTGGTCCCGCCTTTTTGTGCAGCAGCACGGGCGAGATGTCCTATGTGGCGCCCCAGATCGAGTCGCTGCTTGGATACACGCAGGAAGAGTGGCTGGGCAACGAGGGGCGGTTCTGGATGCAATTGATCCATTCCGAGGACCGTCCCGGGATCGAGCTGTTGCTTGGCGAACCAGAAGCCGCCCCAGCCACTGGACAGATTGAAATCCGGCTGCAACACAAGAATGGCGACTATCGCTGGATAGAAGGGCGCTTTACCCGCTTTACCCAAGATAACACCGCCGGCATCATTCTCGACGTGCACGAGCGCCGCCAGAACCAGGCGCAATTGCAGGCCTATGCAGACGAACTCGGCGTTGCGTATCAGGAATTGCAGGAAACCCAACAGCAATTGGTTCAGTCTGCCAAGCTTGCCACCATCGGCGAGTTGTCGGCCGGCGTTGCTCACGAGATCGACGACCCTCTGGCTGCCATCCGAGGACTGGCCCAGGTGCTGGCTGGCGCGCATCAAGACCAAGCTGAACTTGCCGAGCCGCTCCATCAAATCTTGATCAACACCGATCGGATGACCAAGATCATCCGGCATCTACGCCGTTTTGCGCGTCAGGCTTCCAGCGAACGCACGACGGTCAAACTCAACGAGTTGGTGGAAGAGGCGCTGATCCTGCTGCACGCTCAACTTGACAGACACCAGATCGAATTGATCAAAGATTACGACTCTGATTTGCCGCCGATCTCGTGCGTGCCCTATCAATTGATGCAAGTGATGGTCAACCTGATCACCAATGCCCGGGATGCGATCCTGGCAAAGGAAAGACCCGGTCGCATTGTCATTCGCACGTGGCACAGCGCGGCCGATGGGCACGTCCATTGCAGCATCGCCGACACGGGTGTGGGCATCGCCCCCGAGAACCGGACGAACATCTTTGCCCCGTTCTTTACCACCAAAAAGCCAGGCTATGGTACGGGGCTTGGGCTCCCGATCAGCTTTCGCATCATCCAGGAGCATCAGGGGCAAATCACCTTTGACAGCCAGTATGGTACCGGCAGCACCTTTACCATCTTGCTACCTACCATACCAGATTCCCTGCGACAAGAGGTCGAGCCTGTGGAGGTCTGATGCAGCCTACTGTGCTGGTAGTCGAAGACGACCGCTCGGTTGCCTATATGCTCGAGCTGGCTCTCTCTCAAGCCGGTTTCAAGGTGGAAATCGCAGTAGACGGCCTTGACGGCTGGGAGGCTTTTCAGCGCCAGTGCCCTGACATTGTGGTGAGTGATATCCGCATGCCCAAGCTGGATGGCGTGCAACTGCTCGCCAAAATCAAAACCCTGGAGCCCGAGATGGATGTCATCTTGCTGACCGGGCATGGCGAGCTACCATCCGCGATCCAGGCCGTTGAACTGGGTGCATACCGTTACCTGGAAAAGCCGCTGTATCAGGTCACCGATCTGATTCATACGGCTCCGGGAGGCGCTAAAGAAACGTCGGCTTGTGCAAGACTTGAGGTTGATCGACCGGATCAGCCAGGACCTCAGTCGCCAGCAAAGCCTGACCGACCTTTCCCGGGCAGTTCCTGCAGCATCTCCAGAACGCCTTTCCCCAGATCGATGCGGTCTTTGTATCGCTCTATGACCCAAAGGATGGCTGCCTTACCGTCCTGCTGGCCCACGGTTTTGAAGGTAGCCAGGATATGGTTGGGACCAAAACCCGACCCGATTGGAGTGTTGGCGCCCAAGCATACGCCCAGATCCAGCCGACCAGACTTGATGTCAGCACTCTGACGCCGGACGAGCTAGAGGGTTGGAGAGCCAGGGGCGCGGCCGGACAGCTGATCGATCTGGCACATGTCTACCCTACAATGGGGGTCCTGGGTATTCCCATTGTCGGTCGCGGAGGGGCGGTAGGCAGCCTGGCGGCAGTCAATTACGCGTCGATTCGAGCGCTGGACGACCACCTGTGCGATGTGCTCACCACCCTGTGCAGCCAGGTCGGACTCTATTTGGAGAACGCGAGGCTCTTTGCTGACCTCCAGACGCAGACCGGTCGGCTGGCGGCCGTGCTCGACAGCCAAGCCGATGGGATGGTTGTCATCGACCCAGACGGCAACGTCATCATGACCAACCCCCGGTTCCAGGCAATGTTCTCTACCGGCGGGGAGTTGGACGTCAACGCTCATCAGCGATTGATACACCGGCTCCAGAGGACGTTGGAGGATCGCGAGCGGGCCAACTTGATCTTCACGCTGGCGCACCCGGCCAGCGATACGCCTACCGTGTTGGAAGTCTATGCTGCCCAGGTTCGTTTTGAAGAAGAGCTGGTTGGTGTGGTTGCCAGCCTGAGAGATGTGACTGTGCTCCGCAGCATCGACAGAGGGCAACACGAGATTCTCAAGCTTGCCCGGCATGAAATAGGAACACCGCTAGACGCGATCGTCGCGTGGGTGGATCTACTCCTGAGCCCTATGAGCCGGATACCCGACGAAAAGCGCGCCTCCATCCTGCGGCAGATTGCCCAACAGGCCCGCGAGGTGAACACGGTTGTAGACGAGACGTTCAAGTATTCAGAACTCCAAGGGGTTGTCCTCACCCGGGATCACACTCTGGTGCCCCTGAGTCAACTGGCTGAAGATCTGGCTCAGGAGAACCTGATCCTGGGCGCGCAACGGGAGTTGCTGTTTATCAGCGAGATCGAACCCGATCTGTGGGTAATGGGGAACTATACGGCGCTGAAACAGGCTTTCCGCAACCTACTCGACAACGCCCGCAAGTTTACGCCGGCCGGCGGCACCGTCTCCTGGCGGGTCTATCAGGAGGGCTCTCGTATTCATGCTCAGGTGATCGATGATGGCATTGGTATCCCCAGCGACCAAATAGACCAGCTTTTCCAACCCTACTACCGCACACGGGTCGCTCAACAGGTCGAGGGGGTTGGGCTTGGCCTGTTCGTGGTCCAGAAGGTCGTGGACGCTCACCGGGGCAAGATCGTGGCCGAGAGCGTCGAAGATGAAGGTGCCTGTTTCTCCGTTACCCTGCTGGCAGCTCGGGCGCCGTTCAGTAGCGAAGAATGAGACCTGCTGCCAGCCCGCTGACCAGCACAAAGGTCATCAACCAGTCGGCCGGCTGGAACCGGATGTCCCGCAACATCGTGCGTTTATAGGGAGCACCGAGGCCCCGCGCCGCCAACGCCATGGCGAGGTTATCCGCCATGCGCAGGGCGGCGATGATCACCGCCACCAGCATGGGGGAATAGTTCTTTAACCGGCGCACGAGTCCGCCCCGCCCAGGGTCCCAGCCGCGCGCCCTTTGGGCATCGTGGATGGACTGGTACAGTCCATAGGTGGTCGGTAGATAGCGGATCGCCAGGCTCACCGTCAACCCCCACGTGTACGGCAGACCCAACTTGACCAGCCCCCGCACCAACTGGGTTGGCTCGGTGGTAAAGAGCAGGCCGGCGGCCGCGAACGCCATACTGTTTACGCGCAGGGCAAACATCACCCCGGTCAGCACCCCCTCCAGCGTCCACCGCACCGGGCCCACCTCCCACAGAATCCGCCCTCCAGCCGGCGAAGAGAAGAATGGCTGCAGGATCAGGACCATCAGCGTAAGCGGGAGCATTCGCGCCCACAGCCACCCCAGGCTGGTTGCTGGAATCCCGGCCAGCGCGAGTATCAGGTGGAATCCCACCAACACCCCCGCCAGAACCAGCATATCCTGATACAAGAGGCAGATGACCAGCGCCACCAGCGTCAGCAGCAGCTTGGTCCGCGGATCCAGCCGATGCAGCCAGCTATCGCGGGGTACAAACAGATCGTACTGCATGTCGTGTCAGCGGCCCGAAATTCTGTCGGGCGCCACTAAACGGGTGACGTGTCAGATGACGACGCTGGGACGGTACTCGCCCCAGACGCCCCGCAGCACGCCGCAAATCTCACCCAACGTGACGTCTGCCTCGACGCAGGCGGTAAGCAGAGGTAGTAGGTTCTGGTCGCCGCGCGCCTCGACCTCCAATCTACCCAACAACTCGGCCGCCCGACCCGAGTCCCTGCGGCCGCGCAGCGCGACCAGCCTCGAACGCTGCGCCTGTTCGATCGCCGGATCGACGCGCAGGATCTCCAGCTGGTGCGATTCGTCAGCCTGGAACTTGTTGACGCCCACGAGCGTGGAGGCGCCTGCTTCTATGGCGCGTTGGGTCTCATAGGCCGCGTTCTGGATCTCGCGCTGCACATAGCCGGCCTCAATGGCAGCCAGCGCTCCTCCCAGGGCATCAATCTCATCCAGGTAGGTGCGGGCGCGCCGCTCCACCTCGTCCGTCAGGTATTCTACAAAGTAGCTACCGGCAAGCGGATCGACAGTGTCCGCCACCCCGGATTCGTAGCCGATGATCTGCTGAGTGCGCAGCGCGATGCGCACCGATTCCTGGGTGGGCAACGAGAGGGCCTCGTCCCGGCTGTTGGTGTGCAGCGACTGGGTGCCCCCAAGTACGGCCGCCAACGCCTGCAAGGTGACCCGTACCACGTTGTTCTCCGGTTGTTGGGCCGTCAGCGTGCTGCCTCCGGTCTGCGTGTGGAAACGCAGCAGCCAACTCCTGGGATCGGCGGCCGAGAATCGCTCGCGCATGATCCACGCCCACAGCCGACGGGCGGCGCGAAACTTGGCTACCTCTTCCAGCAAGTTGTTGTGAGCGTTGAAAAAGAACGCCAGTCGCGGGGCAAAGTCATCCGCTTCGAGGCCCACCCTAAGCGCCGCCTCGACGTAGGCGATCGCATTGGCCAGGGTAAAGGCCACCTCTTGCACGGCCGTGCTGCCCGCCTCGCGAATGTGATAGCCGCTTATGCTGATCGTGTTCCAGCGCGGCACGTGTTCCTGGCAAAAGGCGAATACGTCGGTGATCAAGCGCATGGATGGCTTGGGCGGAAAGATGTAGGTGCCTCGCGCAATATACTCTTTGAGTATGTCGTTCTGGATCGTGCCGCGCAGCTTGTTGGGCTCTACCCCCTGTCGCTTGGCAACGGCGATGTACATGGCCAACAGAATGGAGGCTGGGGCGTTGATGGTCATGCTGGTGCTGACCTTACCCAGCGGTATGCCGTCAAAAAGCGTTGCCATGTCCTCCAGCGAAGAGATGGCAACCCCAACCTTGCCCACCTCGCCCGTTGCTATCGGATCATCGCTGTCGTATCCTATCTGGGTGGGCAAGTCAAAGGCCACTGACAACCCCGTCTGCCCTTGCTCTAGTAGGTACTTGTAGCGCTCGTTGGATTCCTCGGCCGTGGCATAGCCCGCGTACTGGCGCATCGTCCACAGCCGGCCGCGAAACATCGTGGGCTGGACTCCGCGGGTAAACGGATAGTTCCCTGGAAAGCCCAGCTTTTCGAGGTATTCGATCTGTTGACCCTCCACCAGACCGGCCGGCAAGCTGAGGCGCTCAACCGGGATACCCGACGAGGTCGTAAAAGCCTCGCAGCGCTCTGGGTATCGTTTAAGCACCGGTTCAAGCGTTTCCTCTTCCCATCCTTGTCTGGCGTCGTCAATCCGCGTCATCCTGGTCTCCGATTCTCCTCAATAAGCTGATTGTTTGTACCATCATCGGCGTGAACTGACAACCAATGGAGACAGGCAACCAGGGCAATCGCTTCTCTCCCAGGGCCATCGCTCACTCGACAGTTTCGACCGGTAAATCCGCTTCAACGGCCGCAATACCCGCCCAGGCGGGCTGTCTTCAACCGGTGCAGACCCGTTCCGCACTGGTTGGCGCAGTCTCAACTACCGCTTTTGGGAGTAAGCGATTGCCATAGACAGGCAACAGGCCTCAGCCACGCGGGCGCGATTTGCCGGCCGCCGTCGTAGCGCCACTGTCAATTCGTGCCGATTGTGAAAGAGCTGGCGAGCGCCCTCCAGAAGGAACCGCTTTTGCAGTATCTGTAGGGATTGGGAGACAACTCGCTGGACACCCCGGTTCGGCAGCTTGAGGGTCATGATCGCCAGTCCGCCTGGCTCGAGCCAAGCGGCTGCCCGCGCCATCAAGCGGGCCGACTCGGAGGCCTCTAGCCGCATATCGTTCAGGATCGCCCCGTACCGTTTACTGGTGGGCCGCGATAGGAACGCCTGCGCCGTCTGGCGGACGTGGGTCACGGCCGGGTCGGCGACGATCCGGGGATGCAGGTCGGCCGGGTCTACGGCGACGACCCGCAGTCCGTGTTGGCGCAAGACCCGGGTCCAGCCGCCAGGCGCAGCGCCCAGGTCCAGAGCTGAGCCGCCGGCCGGCAATGACAAGGAAAACACCTCCAGCGCTTCCAGTAGCTTAAACTCGGCGCGACTGATCTGTCCGGTCTCGCGTTTGAACCGGCGCTCCCCGCCCGCCCAGGCGCTCAGATTGTCAACTGTTCTGGACAGGCCGAGGTAGGCGGTTGGCGTGGGGTCGGGACCTGGCGCGCAGACCACTGATAGCACCTGTTCCGGCTGGCGCACGTTGAGCGGCGCTCCCGAGCTGGATAGGATGGCTGCCAGCCGCTGGTTGACGTCAAATCGGCCGTAGGGCCAACCCTTTGCCCCCTCGCGCGGGAGCACCAGCCGGGTCTGGACAGAGTAGGAGCAGGTTGGATCAAGGAGAGGCAGCAACGCTCTGGCGCCTCTCTCAAGGCGATCCAAATCGGCCGCAGAAAGCGCCAGTGGAACGGCGATCAGGATTGGGCAGAAGTGGCGTACAAAGTGCAGCGGGTGACGCCTGGCCTGATCGGCCAGTTCAGGCCAGGGCAGTTCGGTGGCTAACAGTCCAACGCCGGGCGCCAGCCAGGTTACCGGTGGGCTGCTGGCGACCAGCCCCCGCATCTCGCGCAGAGCCACAAGGCCCGAACCAGGCGCTGATGTAAAGATGACGTCTAGTTTGTCCACTGGATCTAGTTGCCGCCCTCCAACGTGCGACCAACCTTCCCTGCGCTGACGCTAGGGACGGATCTCGACGATCGTGCCGTCTTTCGCCCACTCGTACAGCGTGGCTGCGTTCTGCTGGTCCACCAGAATACAGCCATAGGTGACCGGCCGGCCCAAACTGCCGGTCCATAGCAACTGGGACCCGCCGCGGGTGGGAAAGCCGTGAAATCCGTTCATGAAATCGGCCGTGGGGACCGGCCGATAGATGCCCATAAAATGGGGCATCCAGAGGTCCCAACTGGCGGCATAGGCGTTGAGTTCGTGGGTCTGTACCTGAAAGACACCCGGAGAGGTGGGGCTGGATGGAATTCCCGTGCTCACCGGCCACTCCCATATTAGAGAGCCGTTCTCATAGGCCCACATTCTCTGCTGGCTGATGCTGATCACGATTCGTTTGTTCTCTACGATGGGCAAGGGCAACAGATCGTCAGGGGAGGGGATGTTGACGAGTTGGCCGGCCGAGAGCGCATCGCTCACCCCCGGATTTGCCTGCTGGATCCACGGATAAGGTATCCCATACTCCCGGCCGATGCTGGCGAACGTGTCGCCGTAGCGGACTGTGTGTTGCTGTGGGTGGTGGTAGGCGCGCCGGCGTACGTTCCATTCCCCGGTGTCGATTGCCCGTTCGAGATCAAGAGCAATCTCCCCTGGGTTCGCTAGGTAACGCCCAGGCCCCATGGCTGCGCCCGCTTGCTCGATCAGGAATGCTTCTGCGCCCGCACGGTCGAATTCCCACACCAGGGCAGTTGGGTCGGCCGGGGACATGCCGACCGACAACCACGCGCCCCATGTCTCGGGAGGAACGGACCACACCACGGTCTCGTTGGTCACCGGGGCATAAGCGTGTACGTAGAACGTGTTGGCGAGTAGTTGGTTCGCCTGGGAGACCAGAGCGCTGACGTCGGTGATGGCAGGCTGAACCGGTGAGACGGTGAGTTCCAGGCGTCCCTCGGTGGCAACCTGGGATAGGTGTTGTTCGAGCCAGCCAACTGTCGCTGCGACGTCCAGCGCGCGGCCGGGCACCGCCGGCTGCATCTCTACCGTCCCCTCTTTCAGAGATAGGTTGGCGTTTGTCCCCAACCGGTTGAACTGCTGCGCCAGCGCCCACAGGTACGCGCCTGCAGCCTCCGGATCGAGGCGCCACGTCGGCTGAATGGTAATGACCCTCTGTCCCTCGAGCAGCGCCGGAATCCTATCCTGCGACCGCCCTCGTTCGTACGCCTGTTGGACCATCGTCACGGTATCCAGCTTGATCCCCAGCATCTCGGCCGACGTTGACCAACTCATCTCTTCTCCCACGATATCGACGGCTCGCCCGCGCCATACCTGTTCGAGAGCTATCGTCGCTGCGTTGGTGCTCTTGGCCCCCAGCTCGACCTCTAGCGCCTGCACGCCGGGCATGACCAGGTTGCTCTGGTAGATGATCACCAGAGCAGCCAACACAAAGCTGCCGGCAATGATCAGCAACGCAAACGACCCGAACAACAGGAGCAAAAGCCGGCGAGATTGATGCCGGTCTGGTGCGGGCGTTGCCTGGCGAATGACAGGCGCCAGATAGGCAGGGGCGGTGGGTATGTGGGGCGGCTGGGTGCGATTGCGTGCCATCGACATGTTCTCAGAACCTTAATGTCTCAAATCCCGTTGAGCAATGCTCGATTGTGAGACGAAGGGCTGGGCATTCAGGTTCCCTGTCCACCGAAACAGACCCATTAGGGCCGGGTGAGCTATGGGGTCAGCGATAGTCCTCCCGTGGGGGAGCAAAGATGTCCACCATCACCGACGGTTCCAACACAACGGCGCCGTGGGGCACAGCAGCCGGCGCGCGGTAGCTGTCGCCTGGCGCTAGCTCATAGGTGGCGTCACCGACGGTCATTTGCATGCGTCCCGAGACCAGATAGCCGACCTGTTCGTGGGGGTGACTGTGGTTCGGTATCTCTACCCCGGCCGCCAGGCTGAACTCGCAGACCATCATTGACCCGCCGTCAACAAGCGTGCGCCGAACGAGCCCGGGCAGCATTTCGACAGGTGTGGCGTCCGTATTGCGAAAGCGCATCCCATTTCTCCTTGCATTGGCATGGTGAGTTGCATTGTATTACGGGGCCAGGAAAAGGCAAGACAAACTTGACTAGAATCACCAGGTCCAAGTATAATGGAACATATGTTCTATTTGTTGCTGGGGGCGCCAGCAGGAGGGCAGCATTGAAGGTTGCCTGTCTTTACATCCCGTATCTATCGGTGCAGATAGAGATACAAGGCACTCCATCGCTGGCGGAGCAACCGCTTGTTATCCTCGGCCGGAGGTGGGACCTGGATGCCGTGCTCGACTGTTGCCCCGCCGCGGCCGCGGCGGGCGTTCGCGCCGGGATGAGCCAGAGCCAGGCCGAGATTCTTTGCCCCAGCGCCCGCTTGATTCAGTCCCGAGAAGAGGTCTACCTGGCTGCCCACGATGCGCTGGTGGGCGTTGCCGGCCGCTTTACGCCCCAAATAGAGACGGCCGCGCTGGGGGAGGTGTACGCCGAGGTCACCGGGTTGGAACGGGTGGCAGGTCCCGACGCTGAACTGGTCCGCCGCCTGGCGGCCGAGATCAGGAGCGCTATGGGGCTGTTGGCGCAGGTAGGGCTGGCGCGGAACAAGTTCACCGCCGAGCAGGCTGCTCGTGCCGCCCTATTGCGGCCGAGCTACGTGGTGCCCCTTGGCGAGGAACAGAGCTTTCTTGCCCCACTCCCTCTGTCGTCGTTATCACCCGACCTGGAGACACATCGCCGGCTAGAGATGCTGGGCATCCACACGCTGGGGGCGCTGGCGGCGCTCCCACGGGTGGCGATCGTGCGCCAGTTTGGCTCTCATGTCGGGCGGCTGCACGACCTGGCGCTGGGCAAGGACCTCCGGCCGATCCAGCCTGACGCGCCTCCCCTGTTGTTGGAGAGACGACAGCACCTGGATGATCCCATCGCTGACCGATCATTGCTGCTGAACCACATACAAAAGATGGCGACCCAGCTAGCCCAGGCGCTTTATCAGCGAGGCTACCAGGCCGAAGGGGTGCGGCTACGGCTGGAAGAAAAGGGGGGTGCGGTACACCAGGCCGGCGCTGCGATCAAACCCCCTTCCGCAGAGGCGCAAAAGCTCGCTCGCCTGGCTGCCCAATTGGTCGAGGGGACCATCAACCAGTCAAATCGTATCACCCAACCTGAACTGCCCGTGGGCTATCGCCATATTGTCGCCCTGGGCCTCACCGCATACCCGCTGCGCCCTGCGTACCTGGGCGCGACCCAACTGGTCCTCATTGGACAGGTGCAGGATGGTCCTTTGAGCCGGCGTCTCGAACGCTTGCGCGAGGTGCTGCGCGGCCTTCGGGTTCGCTTTGGCGAGCTGGTCATCGTGATAGCCGGACTTGTCGGCTCTCCACCGCCGCAGCAGATTCAGGTCACCCTCGACCCCCAGGGGAGGCCGAGGGCGCTGGTCTGGCACGATCGCATCCACGAGGTGATGACGGTGTACGAGGGCTGGCGAGAACGGCGGCGCTGGTGGGGCCGGCCGGTCGAACGGGACTATTTCCGCCTCGAGACTGTTGATGACAGGACCAGGGTGATCTTTTATGACCTGCAAAGGGAGCAATGGCTGCTGGAACGGCGTCGCGTCTGACCTCCTTCTCTGGCTATGCCGAGTTGCACGCCCACTCGGATCATTCGTTGTTGGATGGCGCCGCGTCGCCCGAGGCGCTGGCGCTGCGAGTGGCCGAACTCGGCATCTCGGCCGTGGCGCTTACAGATCACGATGCGCTATACGGTGCGGTGCGCTTTGTGCAGACGGCGCGCCAAATTGGGATCAAACCCATTCTGGGCGCCGAGATGACCGTTCAGGGAGGCGCCGCTCTGGGAGGGGCCAATACCCATCTCACGTTGCTGGTGGAGACCGGTGAGGGGTACGCCAATCTTTGTCGCCTGATCACCCTTGGCAGGGCGGGGCGGAAAAAGGGAACCACCCTGCTCTCTCGCAGCGACCTGGCAAACCACACCGGTGGGCTGATCGCGCTCTCGGGCTGTCGCCGGGGCGAGATTCCTCAGTTGTTGGCGGCCGGCGCCGCCAAAGAGGCCCTGCAGGTGGCATGGGGCTATGCTCAACTCTTTGGGCCCACTCACTTTTTCATCGAGCTTGCCCGCCATCACCGCCAGGGAGATGCCCGGCTGCTGGCGCAACTGACGTCGCTGGCCGTTCGCGCCGGTTTGCACCTGGTCGCCACCAGCAACGCCCACTACCTGTCGCCGGAACAGCGCGAGGTGCACGACGTGCTCGACCTGCATCCGGCACAACACAACGTTGGACGCGGGCGGTGACCTCTTGCGCCCGAACGCCGAGTATCTCTTGCGCTCGCCGGCCGAGATGGCCAAACTCTTTGCCCGCACCCCCTCGGCGCTGACCAACACGCTGCTGATCGCCGAGCGTTGTGCAGACGCCGGCACGCTGCTCCCTGCCGGCCCGCAGGCGCTTCCCCGCTTTCCCGTTCCAGGAGGCCGCTCGCCGGGTATTTACCTGCGCGCCCTCTGCCTCGACGCCCTGCGCGACCACTACCCAACTGCTCCTCCGCGCGAGCAGTTGGAACGCGAGCTCGCGGTCATCGAACAACTCGGCCTGGCGGACTATTTTTTGGTCGTTTGGGACATTGTCCGCTTTGCTCGCCAGGTGGGCGTCCGCTGCCAGGGCCGCGGCAGCGCAGCTAACTCGTTGGTTGCCTACTTGTTGGGGATCACCTCTATCGACCCGGTAGCCAGCGACCTGGTCTTTGAGCGCTTTCTCTCGGCCGAGCGGGCCAAGACGCCGGACATTGACGTCGACTTTGCGGCCGACCGGCGAGAGGAGGTCATCCAATACGTCTACCGGCGCTATGGAGCTGAGCACTCGGCCATGGCGTGCACGTTGGTCACCTTTCGCGCTCGCAGTGCGGTGCGCGATACCGCCCGCGCCCTCGGTTTTCCAGAGGCGCTGGTAGCGCGGCTGGCGGTGGCGCTGGACGTGCGCCGGGCGGACAGCGTCAGCGAGTCTCTGGGGCTGGTCGAATCCTTTGGCCCGGACCTGGCAGGTGCCAGTTTTCAGAATCTGCTGCGCATTGTCCCCCAACTGGAGGGAATCCCGCGGCATCTCGGCATTCACAACGGGGGGATGGTCCTCTCTGGCCCCCCGCTCTCGGCCCTGGTCCCACTAGAGCCAGCTGCCATGCCCGACCGCGTGGTCACCCAATGGGACAAGGAGGGGCTTGAAGGGACCGGGATGGTGAAAATCGACATCCTGGGCTTGCGCATGCTCTCGGCTATTCAGGACGCCACTGCTATCATCGAGGCCCAAACCGGCCGGTTGCCAGACCTGGATGCTCTGCCGCGGGACGACCCGGCGGTGTACGATATGATTTGCCGTGGAGAGACAGTAGGGATCTTTCAAGTGGAAAGCCGCGCCCAGGCGAGTTTGATCCCCGAGTTTCAGCCCCGTTGCTTTGCTGACCTGGTGATAGAGATATCGCTGATACGCCCTGGCCCCATTCAGGCAAACATGGTCCATCCTTACCTGCGCCGGCGGCGGGGCGTCGAACCGATCAGCTACCTGCACCCCCAGATGAGGCCGGCGTTGGAGGAGACCCTGGGGGTGATCGTCTTTCAAGAGCAGGTGCTCAAGATCGCCCGGGACGTGGCAGGGTTTACGCCCGGGCGATCTGATCTCTTGCGCCGTGCGTTGGGCCACAAGCGCGCCGGAGAACAGCTCGCCCGTTTTCGCCAGGGGTTCATTGATGGCGCTATTGAGCGCGGGGCGTCGTTCCAGGTGGCGCGGCATATCTGGATGCAGATGGAGGCCTTTGGTGGGTACGCCTTTGCCAAGAGCCACGCGGCCGCCTTTGCCGTGCTCACCTACCAGTCCGCCTGGTTGCGCTGCTACCATCCGGCCGCCTTTTTTGCCGCCTTGCTGCGCCATCAACCGATGGGGTTTTACCCTCCGCACGTGATCGTCTCGGAGGCGCGGCGGTGCGGCATCGAGATCCGGCCGGCCGATATTGCCGCGTCCGATCTATTGGCTACCGTCGAAGGCGATGCGCTCCGGCTGGGGTTGGCGGCTGTTGGAGGGCTGGGGGAGACGGCCGGGGAGAGCATTCTGGCAGCGCGGCGCATGGAACCGTTTCGTTCGCTGGCGGACTTTGCGCGGCGGACCCGGCTGGGGCGCCGGTTGACTGAGGCGCTCATCTGGGCGGGCGCCTTTGACCGTTGGGGCGTGCCGCGCCGCCAATTGCTGTGGGACTTGCAGGCAGCGCTAGTGGCAGCCGACTCGCCACCCACCTTGTCGCTGGAATCGGACGACGAGCGGCCGCGCTTTGGTTTTCTCTCGCCTTTGGAAAAGCTCTGGGCCGAGGTCACCCAGACCGGCATCAGCGCCAGCGCCCATCTCACCACGGTCGTTTCTGAGCAACTGAACGCGATGGGGGTCACCCCCAGCGCGAAACTGGTCGATCTCCGAGATGGCGGCCGGGTCTGGGTGGGCGGCGTCCTGGTGGCGGCCCAGCGGCCGCCAACGGCCAAAGGGACCGCCTTTTTGGCGGTAGAGGATCGATGGGGGTTGATCAACATCGTGCTCCACCCCCAGGTTTACGAGGCGAGCCGGTCTGCACTACGATCCACCTTTGTGGTGATTGAGGGCCAATTGCAAAAGCGAAACGGAGCGATCAGCGTTCTGGCGCACAAGGTTCACACGCTCAAAATCCCGCTTGCCTGAGCGCAACGGCAAGTTCTATCCGGCGCGATCAAGGTTGTCACAAGTTGCAGAGGGTGAAAATGAATGCTAAACTGAGCCAACTGGACCGACGAGGAGACATGCCGGATCAACCACGATCGATCGTGCACCTGGACCTGGACGCCTTTTACGCGGCCGTCGAAGTGCTGGAGAACACCGAGCTGGTCGGCAAGCCGGTGGTCGTTGGCGGAAGCTCCGAGGGGAGGGGGGTGGTCTCGGCCGCCTCGTATCCCGCGCGCGCCTATGGAATCCGCTCGGCGATGCCTACCTACCGGGCATTGCAGCTTTGCCCCCAGGCGATCGTGCTGCCGCCGCGTCACCGCCTTTACCGGGAGTATTCCCGGCGAGTGATGGACATCCTGTACGAGACCCAGGCGCCGATTGAGCAAATGAGTATCGACGAGGCCTGCCTGGAACTCACGGATCAACTCGACGCGTGGGAGCAGGGAGTGGAATTGGCCCGGCGACTCCAGCGCCAGGTGCGGGAGCAGACCGGCCTATCCGCGTCGCTGGGTGTTGCCACCAACAAGCTGGTAGCCAAAGTGGCTTCGGACCAGGATAAACCCGGCGGGCTAACGGTGGTCCGGCCGGGGGATGAAGCTGCATTTCTGGCTCCTCTGCCGGTGCGCGTCTTGTGGGGAGTTGGTCCGGTGACCGCCGCCAAGTTGGGACAGATGGGCATCAACACGGTTGGGGATCTGGCGCAACTCCCCAAAGAGGAACTGCAGGCGCGTTTTGGCCGCAATGGCCTGGCAATGGCGCGACAGGCTCAAGGGATTGACCGCCGGCGGGTCGTCACCCAACGACAGGCCAAGTCCGTGAGCCACGAACGGACCTTTGCGCGGGACATTCAAGAGCTCGGCGCTCTCCAACAGCAGGTCCAGCGATTGAGCCAACTGGTTGCACGTCATCTGACCAAAACTGGGCTGGCGACCGGGACCATCGCCCTCAAGCTGCGCTACTCTGACTTTGAAACCATCAGTCGCCAGACGAGCCTGGCGGTATCTACCAACGAGGAAAAAGAGATTTCCCGCGTGGCGCTGGCGCTGCTGGCGCGCTCCTGGCAGCCTGGGCGGCCGGTGCGTCTGCTGGGCGTGGCTGGTCGCGACCTGTGCCGTCCATCGGGGCAGTTATCTCTATTGTAGCCGCTCCAGACACCTCTCGAAAAAGGACATTGCATGGAATTTGATCTGACCATTACCAACGGCACTGTCATCAATGGCACCGGCCGCCCCCGTTTCCGGGCGGATATCGGGATTCAAGACGGTCGCATCAGCGCGATTGGCATAGGCGAACGCCTTGACGGGCAAAAAACCATCGACGCCACCGGGCTGATCGTCACCCCTGGCTTTATCGACGTCCACTCGCACAGCGACTGGGTGCTACCGTTGCAGGATCACGATGAGATCCTGGCCCCGCTCCTGCTGCAGGGGATCACCACCGTGGTCACCGGTCAATGCGGTTTTTCTCCCGCGCCGGTCACCGATGAATCGGTCCCGCTGGTTGAGGGATTCTCCGAGATGATGCGCGAGCGAGACCTGACCTATCGCTGGCGCTCCATGGCCGAGTTCCTGGACATCCTCGAAAGCGATGGGGTGTTGCTCAACGTGGCAACCCTGGTGGGTCACGGTACGCTACGCTACGCGGTCATGGGCGCGCGCGGACCTCCCCACGTCTAAAGAGTTGGAGCAAATGGGCAGCCTCACGCGGCAGGCGATTCACGAGGGCGCTTTTGGCCTGTCGGCCGGGCTGGCCTATGCACCAGGGGTGTTTGCCGAGAATGCAGAGTTGGTGAACCTGCTGCGCATCACAGCGGCCGAGGACGCGGTCTTTGCCGTACACGGCCGGGCCTACAGTTGGGTATCCTCCTTTTACCAGCCGATGATCGTGGGCACGGCCCACAACATTCGCTCGGTCCGCGAACTGATCGCCCTCGCCCAGCAGGCCACAGTGCGGTTGCAGCTTTCGCACCAGATCTTTGTCGGCCGGCGCACCTGGCGTACCCACCGCACCGTGTTGCGCGACATCGACAAGGCAGCCGAGGCCGGCCTCGACGTCGCCCTGGACGCTTTCCCGTATACCGTGGGCAACACGACCATCAACGTCGTGTTCCCGGATTGGTTCCTGGATGGGTTTGAACAGCATATCAATGACCCCGCGGCGGTGCGCAAGATCAAGCGCGAGATGGATATCTTGCGCCTGGCGCTGGGCCTGAGTTACCCGGATATCGTCTTGCTGTGGGGCTGTACCCCCGAGTTGGAGGCGCTGGAGGGGCTCGATTTCGCCGCCATCGCCAGTCGCCTGGGGATGTCCCCCTTTGAGGCCTACATGCACGTGGCGCGGAAGAGCAACGGCCGGGCCCGGGTTCTGCTGGGTACCTATTCGGGAGACGGTGAACGCGAAGCGCCGCTTCAGGCGACGCTCTCTCATCCCCTGTGCGCCTTTATGACCGACACCATCCTCACCCGCCGCGGGAAGCACAATCCAGCCTCTTTTGGGACCTTTCCTCGCATCCTTGGTCGCTATTGCCGCGATCTGGGACTCTTTACGCTAGAGGAGGCGGTGCGACGCATGACCTCGTTCCCGGCCGAACGGATCGGGTTGGTCGAGACGGGCGCGATTGCTGAAGGGAACTGGGCCGACCTGGTGCTTTTTGATCCGGCGACGGTCGCCGACAATACCACCCTCAGCCAGCCCGACCTCCCGCCCACGGGCGTCCGGGCGGTGCTAATCTCGGGCGATATTGTCGCCCAGGACGGCCAACTGCAGCCAGCCAAGCGTCGCGGCCGGGTGCTGCGGCGTTGACCCGCAGGGCGAAACTTCGATGGAGAGCGATAGCATGGAACACGAACTGAGCCGACCCACTCCCTTGCTCGATGCCCGCGGCAACCTGGTGCAGATCGGTTGGTCGCGGCAGCCACTGCTGGACTGCAACCTGGAGCACGCCCGATTCTACCGGTTGCGGTTCCTGCAGCCCTTGCGCGTCAAGCGCTGGGATTATTATGGCGTCACCACGCCGACCCACTACTTTTCGGCGACCCTTGCTGACCTGGGCTATGCGGGCCAGGCTTTTATCTACCTGGTTGGCCTGGAGACGGGCGAGCATCACGAGGAGACTCTGACCATCCCGCTTGCTCGCGGCATCCACCTGCCCGCGCAACAGCACCGAGGGCGAGAGCAGCTTTGACAACGGCCGGACAAGGCTGACCTTCAAGATGACGCCCGGTGGGCGTGCGGTATCAGTGAGTATGGCCCGATTTCAACGGGCGCCGGTTGAGCGCCGAGTTGGCTTTTGGACTCCCGCCAGAGCACGAATCGATGACCATCGTGATACCGATCGCCAGCAAGCGTTTCTACTATAACCGCAAGGTGAATTGCATGCCGGCCGAGGGATCGATCACCTACGGAGATACGCATATCCCGGTCAACCCGGCCGACAGTCTGGGCAATCTGGATTGGGGACGCGGGGTGTGGGAGTATCAGTCTTTCTGGGTATGGGCCAGCGCTTCGGGGCATCAGGAGGGGCGCCCAGTAGGACTCAACCTGGGGTTTGGTTTTGGGGATACCTCGGCCGCCACCGAAAACGCCCTCATCCTGGATGGGCGGGTTCACAAACTGGGGCGGGTCGATTTCGACTATGATCCCCGCGATTTCAAACGTCCCTGGCGTATGTACCTCGCCGGACGGCCGCGTCGATCTCACCTTTGAACCGTTCATCGAGCGGGTAGCTGCGACCAACCTGGTCGTCATCACCAGCGAGGTGCACCAGATGTTCGGCCGTTACCACGGCATGGTTCGAGCGGACGATGGCGAGGCCGTTACGTTGGACGGACTGGTCGGCTTTGCCGAGGAGCACCACGCGCGCTGGTGAGCTTGACTCGCGATCGAGTCAACCGCAGCCCGGTACTGACTATTGATCGAGTCTGGGAGAAGCAGAACTCTCAGCCGGCCCCGCTGGTCAGGATTCGCGCCATAAAATCGACTGTCTCCTGCATGATCAAGTGCCGTTCCCCATCTACCAGGACGTTGTGGCCTGATTTGTGTAGCGTGATCAGCGTCTTGTCGGTTGCGCCAATGTGGTCACGCACATATGGCCCGCTCTCGTACTTGAGGCTTGCGTCGCCCTCGCTCATCACGATCAGTGTCGGAGAGGTGATCGTGGGCAGTAGCTGGCGCACGCGCCGGTTCAACTGCAGGACCTGGTGAGCTGCACGGGCCGGGATTTGTTCGTAGCACCAGGTGCGCCGGTCGGCCTCGGGGTCCAGCAGATCGTCGCCGCCTGAAGGCTGGGAAAACATGATGGGGGCCAGGTACCCTACCCAGCTCAAGTGGATCAGCCGGTTGGCGAAAAAGATCGCCGGGGAAAAGAGGACCAGGCCGGCCGGCGGCCGGGCCGACTCTTTTTATCCGCCGCCAAGTTGAGCGCCAGCAGGGCGCCGAGTGAGAGACCGGCGACAAAGACCCGGTCACACGAGGCGGTCAGCTCCTGGTAGGTTTGATCGACAGTCTCTGCCCACTCGCTCCACTTGCGGTTCATCAGAGCGCGCGGGGTCGTGCCGTGCCCCGGCAGCAGCGGTCCCGAGACGGTGTAGCCCTTGACCGCCAGATACTCGCCCAGCGGCCGCATCTCGGTGGGGGCGCCGGTAAAGCCGTGGATCAGCAGCACGCCAATCGGGCCGGCGCGGAAATGGAACGCGCTGGGGTCTAACCACGGATGTCTCGCCATGCGGACCCTCCAAAACCATGGGCGGGGACAGTGGGATGATTCCCACTGTCCCCGCATTGTTGCTAGCTGCCGATTGCCGCCAGCCGTTCCTCGATGGTAGCTCGCGTTGCCTGCAGGTCGGCCAACTTGTCGCGCTCCCGCTGGACCACGTTCGCCGGCGCACGGCTGGAAAACGGCCCGCTCAGCAGGTTTTCGCTCCGCATAACCTGCGATTCGAGCTCTACCAACTCTTTTTTGAGCCGCGCTTGCTCCTCGTCCAGGTCCACCATGCCGGCCAAAGGAAGGTAGCAGGTGAGGGTGCCGTGCACCAGGGTGAGACTCTGCTCGGGAGCCGGCAATTCTTCCTCGATCAGCAGGCTCTCTGGGTCCAGGCGCGCCAGACGGGTCAGGATGTCGCGTTGCTCGTTTACCATCCCGGTTCGTTCCCGCCCGGCGATCTGGGCCGTGATCCAACGAGCCGGCGCGACGCCGCTTTCGGCGCGCGCGTTGCGGATTCCGCGGATCAGGTCCATCAGCAAGCCCATGTCAGCCTCAGCCTGATCGTCGGCCGGCCCCCCTTGCTCAGGCCACGAGGCGATGATGAGCGCCTCGGGCCACCCTCCCTCGGGGGTCAGCTCGGGCCGATCCAGGCAGGCCGCCCTCAGATTCTGCCAGATCTCTTCGGTGACAAAGGGAATGAACGGGTGCAGCATTCGCAGGACGCGGTCGAGCACCGTGACCAGGGTCTTGCCGGCCGCCAGGGCGGCATCGCCGCCGGCATTCAGGGGCAGCTTGGCGATCTCGATGTACCAGTCAGCGTACTCGCCCCAGAAAAAGTCATACAGTTGCCGGCCGGCCTCGCCATACTGATAGTTGGCGAACAGGCGGTTCACCGTGTCGGTCAACTTGTTCAGGCGACTGATCACCCATTGGTCTGCCAGCGAAAAATCCGGCTCACCAGCGGTTGGCGCCCGCTCCAGATTCCCTATCACGAATCGCGCGGCGTTCCAGAGCTTGTTCATAAAGTTGCGGCTGTTCTCTGCCCGCCCGGGGTTCAGGTTCATGTCATTGCCCGGTGAGCTCCCGGTCAGTAACATGAAGCGCAGCGCGTCGGTGCCGTACTGCTCCATCAGGTCGAGCGGATCCACCGCGTTATTCAGACTCTTGGACATCTTGCGGCCGTGTTCGTCCCGGATCAACCCGTGGAGGTAGACCGTGTGGAACGGGATGTCGTTGGTGAACAGCAAGCTGGTCATGATCATCCGCGCCACCCAGAAAAAGAGAATGTCATAGCCGGTCTCCATCACGTCGGTCGGAAAGATAGCGCTGCATGTCCGGCGTGTCGTCGGGCCAGCCGAGCGTGCTGAAAAGGCCACAGCCCGGAGCTGAACCAGGTGTCGAGCACGTCATTGTCCTGTTCGATGCGCTGGCTGCCGCAGTGCGCGCAGCGGTCGGGGTCCTCCCGGTCCACGGTCATTCCGCCACAGTCGGCGCAGTACCAGACCGGGATGCGATGCCCCCACCACAGTTGGCGGCTGATGCACCAGTCGCGGATGTTCTCCAGCCAGTTGTAATAGACCTTGGTGAAACGCTCCGGCACGATTTTAATCCGGCCGGCGCGCACCGCTTCCAGCCCCATCTCGGCCAACGGTCGCATACGCACGAACCACTGGGTCGAGACCATAGGCTCGACGATCTCGCCGCCGCGTTGGCTGCGGGGCACCGAGAGCTGCATAGTCCTCGACGCGGATGGTCAGACCGGCGGTCTTCCATGTCGGCCCACAGCGCCTCGCGGCAGTCAAAGCGATCCATCCCCTGGTAGGGGCCGGCGTTCTCGTTCATCGAGGCGTCCGGGTTGAGCACGTTGACGATCTCCAGATCGTGGCGTTGCCCGATCTCAAAGTCGTTCGGGTCGTGGCCGGGCGTGATCTTGAGCGCCCCGGTGCCGAACTCCATATCGACGTAAGTGTCCAGGATCACCGGGATCGTGCCGGTTGAGGATCGGCACCAGGCAGGTCTTGCCGATCAAGTGACGGTAGCGCTCATCGTCGGGGTGAACCG
Source organism: uncultured Chloroflexia bacterium (assembly GCA_963695825.1). GTDB lineage: Bacteria > Chloroflexota > Anaerolineae > Promineifilales > UBA4811 > CAVOHX01. The sequence continues at coordinate 38,217 of CAVOHX010000005.1, read as the reverse complement.
CCACGGCCGTGTCGCCCAGTATCGTCTCGGGGCGGGTGGTCGCCACCGGGATGAACTCGCCCGCGCTGCCCCGGCAATGGGGTACTTAAAGTAATAAAGCTTGCCCGGCTCTTCGCTGTACTCCACCTCCAGGTCGCTGACTGCGGTTTGCAGGCCGGGCGACCAGTTGATCAGGTACTCGCCCCGGTAGATCAGGCCCATGTTGTACAGTCGCACAAAGGCCTCGCGCACCGCTCGGCTCAGATCCGTCGTCCAGCGTGAATCGCTCGCGGTCCCAATCGCATGAAGCCCCCAGGCGGCGGTGCTGTTCGGTGATGCGATCCGCCGTACGTCTTTTTCCAGGCCCAGGTGCGTCGCAGGAACTCCTCGCGGCCGATCGCTTCGCGGCTGGTGCCTTCGTCCTGCGAGAGCGCGCTCCACCACCAGCTGGGTGGCGATCCCGGCGTGGTCCGAACCGGGCACCCAGAGGGCCGCAAGACCGCGCATTCGATGGTAGCGGATCATCAGGTCCTCGAGCGAGGCGGTGATGGCGTGTCCGGTGTGCAACGCGCCCGTCACGTTGGGCGGCGGCATCGAGATGACGAATGGCGGGGCGTCCGGGCTCGCTATCTCGGGTTTGAACCAGCCATTCTCGCGCCACCATTTGTATAATCGCTCCTCGGTGGCCTCGAAATCGTAGGTTGTAGGCATTTCGGTCATGATATTTCAGGGTCCTCAAGTAATCAATCGATGCAAGTCATCGCTGAGGTCAGAGCAACCGGCGATGACCGGCTCCAACACATGAGCCAGCTAACATCATCGACGCCATCAACAATGACATGCACGGTCATCACCTCCTCTCAATTGGTCCCATCAACAGGTCACATGGAACAGCGCAATAACTCGGCCTTGCATCTCGTTCCACAGTTGCATTGCCTCGGGCGTCGGCCGGAGCTCGGTAGCTACCCCGCGCCCCTGGAAGAACCGGTCTGCCTCGTCTGAAAGCTGGACCAGGCCGAACTGCCCGGTTCCGATCAATAGCTTTTCGACGCCCTGCTGGTAGATGTGCTCCGCCTCAGCCTCCGAGATGGTGTGGGAGGTGCCATAAACACGTTTCGATAGCTTTTTATTGCGCTTGTGCACCTTGCCATCTAACCGGATCAGGATATCGTGGTCGTACTCGATCCGCTCACCATCTTCCACCAGCGTCATGCTGCCAAAGCGCGTGCTCTCTATGATCGGTTCCATATTTCACCACCAAAAAAACGACCCTCTCATCACAAGGACGAGAGGGTATCAACCCTTCCGTGGTACCACCTTGTTTCGGCCGGCACACAGCCCAGCCGCACTCGGGGAGGCGATAACGAGCCTCAAACGTTCGCACCTATTGACATCCGGTTCAGTGCGACAACTCCCAAGCGACCTTTGACAGGGGGCGCTGCAAGGGCTTTCAGTCGCGGACCCTTTTCTCTGGTCCAGGGCCTGACCTGTCTACTCCTCTTGATCGCAGTCTTGTATATTCAATTAAAGGCGTCCTTGGCGCGACTCGAACGCGCAACCTCTACCTCCGCAGGGTAGCGCTCTATCCATTGAGCTACAAGGACACGTGGCGGGGAGGTAGGGATTCGAACCCTAGGAGGCTTTTACACCTCAACCACTTAGCAGGCGGCCCCAATCGTCCACTCTGGCACCTCCCCAATACGTACTATAAAGTTGTCAAGGCGGAGGGAGAGGGATTCGAACCCCCGAAGCTTGCGCTTGCCGGTTTTCAAGACCGGTGCCATCGTCCACTCGGCCATCCCTCCGGATAGGGGGCGCTCTCTGCTCTCCCCAGGCGAAAAGAGTATAACATACCGCCAAATGAGCGTCAATGTTGCGCTGCCCCCAGCGCCTGCTGATATTGGTCCCAGGTGTCCATGTCCCGCAACACCGCATCAGTTCCCACCCCCACTTGCAGGACCTCCTCTGGGTGGCGTTCAAGCAGGTGGCGCGGCGCCATCCCCGCCTCTAGCCGGAGCAGTTCGGGCCAGTAACGACGATCTATCAGCACCGGATGTCCGCGCCGCCCGCCAAACTCGGGCGCCACCAGCCCGGACGGCCCGGCCGCATAGGCGTCCAGCACCGTTCGGACCACGTGAGCCTCCAGCCAGGGCTGGTCGGCCAGGAGAACCAGGCATGCCGCCGGCCGGTTGCCCAGTGTTCGCACCCCTACTTGAAGCGACGACAACATCTCCCCGGCCGCGTAATCCGGGTTGTGGACCATCTCGGCGCGGGTTCCCTTTAACGCCTGGCGCACCTGGTCCGCGCGATGACCGGTGACCACCAGCAGCGGCCCGGTCAACTCAGCGCATGCGTCCACCACATGCCGCACCGCCGGCGCCCCCTTCCAGGGCAGCAACTGTTTGGGGGTCTCTCCCTTCATGCGTAACGAACGGCCGGCCGCCAGCACCACAGCCGCCACCGGCCGGCGCACCTCGTGCACCGGCCGCGATGTGGCTACGGCGCCGATGACCACCGCCTCCACGCCGGACGACGCCTCGCCGAGCAGATGGCGGGCGATTTGCCGGGCGCCGTCCAGGTCTGCCGGCGTGCTGACCTGATTGACCAGGACTCGAACCCGTGCCCCGGGTGGCTGTCCTTTGCGCCCGCCGGAGGGATGGGCAAGGACGGCGGCAATCGCCTCCGCCGTCAGCATTTCGGTTAGGGATAACCCGGTGAGGGCGGTGACCTGTTCCGGCCGGTGGGCCGCATCCCCCAGGGGCTTGTTCAAGGCGCTTATCCCCATCACCGGCACCAACAAGGTGGTGGAGGGTGGGACCACCGGTTCGTGCGCGGCCGGCGCCTTGAAGGACATCTCTTTGGCGCCATCCGCCTCGACCAGAGCCAGATCCAGGTGGTAGGTCGCCATCGCCTCGGCGATCCACGTTGAGGGCACGCTCCCCCACCGTCGGCCGTTCTCTGTCAGGGGACCGGTGACCAGGACGTGCCGGTGTGCATCCAGCGCGGCCGCCATCCCTTCAGGGCCCGTCTGGTCCGGGTTCCAGACCAGGTGAACCGGCGCCAGGGCCGACTGCTCTCGGCCGATGTGGGTGGTCGTGGTGCTGCAGACGCGCCATCCGGCTACGGCCGCCGCCAGGCGGAACATGGTCGTGGTCTTGCCGCCTGCGCCGACCAACGCGACAATCTCCCCGCGCCGGATGTCGAGGGCTGAAATGAGGTCCCAGGAGCCTGGGTTGGGCTGTCCGCGACCCGGCATTGCGCCTATTGGGTTCCGGGCGGCCGAGAGGGAACGATCGTTGATCGGAGTAGGTCCACAATCTGAGGTGCGCTGAGGACCGCTTCTACCACCCCTCCGCCCACCGCCAACGCCTTGTCCGAGATGGAAAAGCAATTGCCGGGAATCCCGCGTGGATCGACGTCGCCGATCTTGGCGCCTGCCCGCACCGGCAGCCCGTCGTGAGCCAGCCCACGCAGAACGCCCTCAAAGGGGGCCACCACCGGCGCGCCGCCCACCCGGGCGATCAGTTGACCGGCTGCTACCCTGTCGCCGATGCGAGAGATACCCTCGACAGCGCCATCGGCCGGGGCGCGTAGGACGCGCTCGGATTGTCGTCCACCGATCTTGCCCGGCACCCCGGTGTTGATCTCGGCCGACCCCCGCCAGATCACGCGCCCCAGATCGTGCCCCCGATTGGTCTCCACGACCGCATGGCAGTCCTCTCCGGCCGAATAGCCCGGTCCAAGGGCGATCACCAAAGGGGCCTGCGCGATATTGGTGTCGCCGGGGTTGGCCTTTAATAGCCGTGCATCCACCAGGACAGTCGGGCGCAAGGTGGCGATACTGTCGCCCGGTGGATCGGCCAACACCGCAACCTCGCCCGAGCGGGCCAGCTCGGCTGCGTTGGCGGCCGAGCTTGACGCGATGGGCTACTACCCCCTGGACCTCCACGTGCGCCGGCTCCCCTTCCTCGAGTAGCGCCTGGGCAAAGGCGACCGCCCGCCGGATCACCAGCGGCCGGGGTAACTCTAACACCACCACGGGGAAACCAACTCGAAAGAGGCGATAGGCGACCCCGGTGGCCAGAGTCGCCCCCCCCGCGGATGCAGACCAGCAATTGATTAAATAGCATAGCGAATTATCCTGTTATTCGCGGGTGCGCAGACGACGCCAGACTCGATCCGGCGTCAAGGGCAGATCGTCGAACCAAATGCCGGTGGCCTGGCGCACGGCGGCAGTGATCGCCGGGGCCAACGGCAGAAACGGCATCTCGGCCATCCCGCGGGCGCCAAATGGGCCCCGTGGGTCGGGCAATTCGAGGATCACAGGCTGGATCTCGGCTGGCACGTCCAGCACGGTCGGGATCAGGTAGGTGCTTAGGTAGGGGTTCTTGATCCTCCCCCCCTCGACCACCAGGTTCTCCAACAGCGCGTATCCCTGGGCCTGCACGACCGCTCCCTCGATCTGTCCCTCCACCTGCTGAGGATTTAGCGCCTTGCCCACGTCGTTGGTAGAGACGACCCGCAAGAGTTGCACCTGGCCGGTCTCCAGGTCCACCTCGACCTCGACTGCCTGGGCAACATAGCCGTAGGCAAAGTTGGGATCAGAGGCGCCGGTCTCGGGGTCATAGGGTGTGGTAGTCGGGGCGAGGTAGACGTGTTCTCCAATCGCCGGCCGCTCCTCGTCTTCCCAGGCTGCCAATGCCCGCTCGCCCGCCCCCCGGATGGCGTTGCCTGACATAAAGGTCAGGCGACTGGCGGAGGCGGTTCCCGAGTTTTCCGAAGAGGCGGTATCAGAAGCGACGATCTCGACCTTGTCCAGCGAGACGCCCGTCGCCTCGGCCGCCATTTGCATCATGACAGTGTGCGCACCCTGACCGACGTCGGCCCCTGCCTGATAGAGCACCACCCGTTCGATCTCTCCCCGGCCGTGCAGCTCGATCTTGGCCCACGAGTTCTCTGGATAGCCGAAACTAAAGCCAACGTTCTTGAAAGCGCACGCAAAACCTACCCCCCTGGCAAGATGGGGCGCGGCGGTGTCCACGGCCGGCCTGACCCACCTGGCGCCTTCCCTGCGCCAGCCAGCCTCGGCCGCGCAGCGTTCCACCACCTCGGTGATGGTCACACCTGGCGGGAGCGGTGAGCCGACTATGAGCGGGTCGCCTTCTCGCAAGAGGTTTCGGTGACGCATCTCCACCGGGTCGATGTTCAGCGCCTCAGCTAACTTGTTGATCTGCGATTCGGCCGCAAATGCAGCCTGCGGGCCGCCAAAACCGCGAAACGCGCCGCCCGGCGGGTTGTTGGTGTACACGCCCACCGTGTCCACGTTGGCATTGGGGACCAGGTAGGGACCGGCGATCATCAGATTGGCGTTGCCCAGCACCTTGGTGGTTGTATAGGCATAGGCGCCAGCGTCTGCCAGCACCGTTGCTTCCACGGCGGTGATCTTGCCGTCGCGATCCGCACCCCACCTGGTCCGGATGATCATGGGGTGGCGCTTGTGGTGCCCGCGGATCGATTCCTCGCGGCTCCAGACGGTCTTGACCGGCCGGCGCAGCCTGAGCGCCGCCAGCGCCAACACGATCTGGACCGACATGTCCTCACGGCCGCCAAAGGCGCCGCCGATGGCTTGGTAAACCACTCTGACCTTTTCTTTGGGCAGCGCCAGCGCGTGAGCGATTTGCTCCCGCTCCTCGTGGGCCCACTGTCCGGCTACGTGCACCGTCACCCGCCCCTGGTCATCGATGTAGGCCAGCCCGGCCTCTGGTTCCAGGTAGGCGTGTTCCTGGAACGGCGTCCGGTATTCGCTCTCGACTACCACCTTGGCCGCAGCCCAGCCCGCCTGCATGTCCCCGCGCCGGACACGCCAGTGCACCAGCTCGTTGCCTGGCGTGTCAGGGTGCAACTGCGGCGCGTCAGCCTGCAATGCATCCTCGATCCCAAAGACGCCCGGCAGCTCTTCCCACTCGACTCGGATCAGGTCGCGAGCGGCGGCGGCTTGTTCGGCCGTCTCGGCGATCACCAGGGCCACCTGGTCGGCCTCCCAGCGCACCACATCCGCTCCCGCCTTGTCCGACCCCGGGCCGCACAGGACCGGCTGGTCGGGTATGAGTAGACCGTACTCGTTCACCGGGACGTCGGCGGCAGTAAAGACTGCTATCACGCCGGGGGCGGCCTGGGCCTGGGTCGTGTCGATGTTCAGAATGCGGGCGTGGGGCCGGCCGGAAAACAATATCTTGAGGTGCAACATGCCTTCCACGGCCAGATCGCCCGAGTACAAGGTCGCGCCGGTGACCTTGCCCTGGGCGTCAATTCGCTTGCTGCTCTTGCCAATAGCCCGGTTCATTTGCATACGATTGTCCTGCTATGCTTGTGCCTGCGTCGCCAGCTCGTTGATCTCGCGCTGCAAGATGCGTTTTAGAATGGCGACCGAGGCGCCATAGGTAGAGTCGATCCCAAAATACGAAAGGCTGCGCATGCCCAGGTTCTGTCCTTTGCCCATGGGTTTGTCCGAGGCGTAATGGAGGAATCCGATGTCAAAGGGCGCGCCGTACAGGTTCACGATCTCGTCGTACGGATGGCGGGTCGGCCGGATCGATTCGGTGATCGCCGAGAGAAAAGGCCCCGCTTCCATTTCGATGTCTGTGTACCCCTCTTTATAGATCACGGCCATATAGTCAGGGTTTTGCAGGAACGTGCCTCGCACGGTGATCGCCTTTTGATTATCCATGACCGTGCCATACAGCAGGTAGGGAGCAACGTCGGCGGCTGCAAAGCAGTTTGCAAAGAGATAGGTGTTGTGAGAGTGCTCGTCATACACCACGTTGGGAATCATCACATCGCCGATCCGGCCGTTGAGGGTTGCGGCTTTGCCCACGACATAGATTCCCTTGAAAAAGTGAATGTTGCGGGCGATCTCGGTCAGGATCTGGTAGGCCGCCATGCCCAACGGATAGTCGATGTTGACGATCAAGGCGTTCGAGCGGCGTAGCGTTTCCACCCCGGGCACCTGAAGCCGTGGGTCCAACCATTCGGGATTCAGGCGGTTGAGATGAATTATCTGCGCCTCGACGTCAAATCCGTGCGAACTGGGGACGCGGTGGATGCCGGCTGTCCGCTCCCGAGTCAGGTTCTCTGCCTGGGCGGCCTGATTTGCCGGCGCAGCGAGGTACTTTTTCTGGACATAATACAAGAGGTTTTCGCGTCCCCCGGAAGGCAAATCCCCGCGCAGGCGATCGTACTCGGCCAATAGATCGCGTTCGCCTATCTGCTGCATATACTCCACCAGTTCCCCCTGGTGTCGCAACGCATAGGTTGAAAGCAGATTGGCCATGCTGTGGGGGTTGCTGGAGACGAAATAGACCGGCCGCTCGAGGAACTCGATTTCGGGCAGCTTTTCCTCAATGTGCATCCACCAGCAACGTATGGCTTTGCGGTAGGCAGCCAGGGTGCTGTCGAGGGAGTGCAGGGCGAACCGCTTTCTTTTGTCCGCCATCATCAACAACCGCTCTGCCAGTTGGTCACCCCAGAGTGTCTCTAGCCGAATAGCATCCTCGCCGGACATGCCCAGCCCACCTGCCAGCGTCGCCAACTCGTCGTCGTCCATGGGTCGGCCTACCAGCTCAGCCAGCCAGGTGCGCACCTGGCTTCCTTGCAGGAGATGGTGGAACTTGTTCCACTCGATCTGAAAAGCGGTCAGGATGGGAACCAGGTCATCAATGTCCGAGCGGCTGGCGATATAGACTGCCAGCGTCTCCTCACCGTCAAAGTGCATCTGGCGGCGTCGGCCCACGGCCGTTGCCGGCTCCCAGGATTCGACGGCCGGGTACTTGTGCCAGTTAAAGACGTCCTGTGACTGCCCCAGGACAACCAGGCGAACCTCAAAGATGCAATCTGGCAAGCGCAGGGTCGTGTAGGTCAGCGCATCTATGTCCGGTTGCAGGCTGCGGGCGCCGGAGTGGAGCGTAGAGTTGGTGTTGGCGTGTGCCTCGACCAGCGTCTCGATCTGGACCTCGGCGCTGCTGCGCAGCAGCGAGTAGTAGGTGCGGATGTAGAGATCGATCTCGTCGCTGCCGGTTCTGGGTACGGCTCTATCCATCGGTCAACTCGCAGGGAAGGGTCATCCCTTCATGTCGATGTCGTCCCATTGGGTCAACAGGTCGTCCATCATGTCATCCACTTTCTTGTCCTTGCCGGCCAACTTCCAGAGAACGCTGGCCAGCAAGGTAAAGACCGTCTGAATAGCGACGAACAGGACGAGGACCGCCAGAACGTCAACACCCCAATCGGGTATCTCGGGCGGGATCTGGAATTTGTGTCGAATTGGGTACTTTTCGACCGTGGTGATCCAATAGTAGGCCAGGTAGGTCAGCGCAGCACTGAGGATCAGGGTGATACACCCTATGATCCCCCGACCGGTGAGACCCTTGCGCTGCCGTAGACGCTCTTCCTCTCGCTTCCAAACCGTGTAATCAGACATCTCTAGCTCCAACCTGCTCAAAGGCGTTGATGATCTTGCTGTACCCCGTGCAGCGACAGAGGTTGCCCGTGAGGGCATACGTGATCTGCTCCCGCGTCGGCGCCGGATACTCTTGCAGCAAGTTCACCCCCGCCATGATAAAGCCGGGCGTGCAATATCCGCACTGCACGGCCCCCTGGGTCACAAAGACCTGCTGCAGCCGATGCAACCGGCCGCCAGCCGCCACTCCCTCGACGGTCACGATTTCGGCGCGATGCGCGCGCGGAGCGGGCACCAGGCACGACATGACCGCAATTCCGTCCAAAAGAACCGTGCAGGCGCCACATTCTCCCTCTCCGCACCCAAGCTTGGTGCCAATCAGGCCCAGGTGATCGCGCAACAACTGCAACAAGGTCTTTTGATTCGCGCCTTGCACCCTATGGGGTGTGCCGTTGATGGTTGTCTCGATGGGTTCGTCGTCTTGCAGTGTGTGCCGGGCGCCCTCGCCAGCGGCCCAGACCGGGAAATGGCCGTCCGTCTTTCCCCACAACATTGGTGGGTTCATCGGCCACTCGGCTCGTTCAACACCGTCACGGAGCGCCGTCAGCGCCCGGCGGGTCAGCACGGCTACCATGTCGGCTCGGTAATCGGCCGGCGAGCGAATGTCGTCGATGGGTCGTGCCGCCTCGCCGGACAGTTGGGCTGCCCTGGCAATGATTTCGGTGGTCAGGCGCCGGCCGATCAGGTACGCTTCAGCTTCTGGTGCGCGAATGATGGTGGGGGCGACGCTCCCCTGGGTAATCCGCGCGTCCCGGACCAGATCTTCATCCGCCGCCAGCACGACCGCCACGTTGATCACCGAGATGGCCTGCGCCCGGCGCAAGCCCAACTTGCGAAAGGTGCCCCGGGCATTGCGCGGCAGCGGCGGCACGATCACCTCCACCACCATCTCGTCCGGCGCCAAAATCGTGCGACGCACCCCCTGGTAAAACTCGGGCAGGGTCACCAGGCGCTCGCCTCGCTGCGAGGCGAGTTGGAGTTGGGCATTCAGCGCCCAGAGGGGCGTGATGGTATCGTTCGCCGGTGACGCGGTAACCAGGTTGCCCACCAGCGTGCCCCGATTGCGAATCTGGGGGGCGCCAACGCTCCAGGCTGCCTGCGCCAGCGGCAAAGCTCGCTCGACTACCAGGTTCGAGCTCACCAATTGGTTGTGGGTCACCAGCGGGCCAATGTGTAGCGCCCCGTCCTCCCCCAGGGTAATGGCATCCAGGCCGGGAACCCGCGTGATGTCAATCAGCGTCTCCACCTGTCTGACGGCGCGCTCCAATTCGATGATCAAATCGGTACCGCCCGCAATCAGGCGTGCGCTGCCATCACCGGCCGAGCTGGTCGCCAGCAGCTCGAGTGCATCGTGCAACGTTGCTGGCGACAGATAACGCTGCCACATGGTCATTTTAGCGCTGTCTCCAGGTCCGCGGGATGCCACTGCATCGGGCGTCCATCGGCCCCCTGACGAAAGGCGATTATTTCGGCCAGAATGCTCACTGCGATTTCGCGCGGCGTCTCGGCGCCAATCTCTAGCCCAATCGGTGCATGGGCGCGACGGATCAAGTCGTCCGGGATGCCCAGCGCCTGCAACTCTTGTACGGCCAACGTCCATCGGCGCCGGCTGCCGATCACGCCTATGTAGGCGGCCCGGGAGCGCAGCAAGTGGGGCAACGCGGCCGTGTCCGCTTTGACGCCGCGGGTCACCGCAGCGACATACGTCTGGTCGGTGATCTCGAAACCCTCAAACGCTTCCGGGATGTTCCCGGGCAGGTAGATATCCGCCTCGGGCATCCATTCCGGATTACAGAAATCGACGCGGTCATCGGTCACGGCGACGCGAAAACCGATCCACTTGGCGAGGGCCGCCACTTCTTTGCCAACGTGCCCACACCCCACGACCAGCACGGTCGGCTCGGTCAGCAGGGCCTCGACAAAGAGGGTCATTTCGCCCCCACACACGCCGGGGTCGCCGCGCTCTGGGTCCACCAGCGAAATCGTAAAGGTGTCGCTGCCGCCGTCAGCCAGTATTTGCTGCGCTTGAGCGATGATACGCGCTTCCAGCTCCCCACCCCCGACGGTGCTGATCGTCCTGCCATCGATAAACACCAACATCTTGGCGCCGACCTGGCGGGGAACCGAACCCTGGGCTTTGATTACCGTGCACAGCGCGGCCGACCCACCCGATTCCTGCAGCTCGACCAGCGCTCGATAAACTTTCTGATTGCTCATGAACCTCCTGATCCGTGGGTCCCCGCTTTCACGGAGCCTGATTGGCGATGCAAAAGCCCGGAACCCACCCCGTCAATGTGTCATCTCGAGTTCTAACCTGATAGAACCTTATGTTGATCGCGCGGTTGTCACGCTGCTCGATCCCGGCGACCAGTTCGGTGTCCAACACCTCGACGGGCGTCCCTTCGTCCAACTCTTGAAAGGCTACGCTGCTGACGCCCGGAAAGCCGGGGAGAGCGCCCACATAGACCACGTGCTGCCTGGGCGTCGCGGCCGGAACACAGGAGCCGCGCGTCATGCATTCCAGGCTGCAGTCAAGGTAGCCCGTGCCGGTTAGCACGACCTGGTCGCCATAGACGACGTCGCTGCGGCAGCCAACGAGCAGGAGCAGGCATAGGGCCAGCAGGCCGACGGTGATCGGGCCAGGCAGCCCTACATGCGCCAGTTCCAAGTCTCTCCCTCTCATCGCCGCTGTGCTGGTCCTTTTGAAACGTCACTCTCCGCGCCTGGCGACCCAGACCAGTTCGCCGCTGCGCTCATCAACCGGTGAGCCATCGAAATCGCCATAGAGGGATTCCACCTCGAATCCGGTTCGCGCCAGCAGATGTTCAAACTCGTAGCGGTAGATCCAGCGCAAGGTCAACGAGTGGTACGAGCGGTCCACGACCCGGCCGGCGCCATCCACCACCTCGAATATCCGCGTCTCGTTAATGATCTGCTCAGCCACGTTGTATTCTCGTGCATCCCAGCCGATCACCAGGTTCCCCGTCTGGGGATCGCGCCACTCGCGGAACTTTTTGAGGGCTTGACCGGTTGGGGTCAGGTGGGCGGCTATGATTGGGAGGCTGGGTTGGAAAAAGTTGAGCGCCAATCGGCCCTCTGGACGCAGATGGCGCCGAATCGTGGTGAGCGCCGCCATCTGATCCTCGACCGTCAAGAGGTGAAGGAATGAGCGAAAGGGGATCATGACCAACCCGAATCTTTCGGGCAGATCGAAATCGCGCATGTCTCCGTGGAGCAGAGTGATGCGTTTCTGTACGTCGGTCGGATGCTGCGACACCTTGCGCTCGGCCTCGGCAAGCATGCTTTTGGTTGCATCCAATCCCCAAACGGGCACGCCAGCTTGGGCCACCGGTATGAGCACCCGGCCGGTGCCGCACGCCAACTCGAGCACCGGCGGCGTTGCGCGCCGGGCCTTCTCCACGTAAAAGGGGATATCGACCGTATAGTCCCCGGTCATCTGATCGTAAAAATCCCCCTCCAGGTAGATATCAACCATCGGTCACCCTCCAACCCAATGCCTCCAGATCGACATTGGCCAACATCTCGTCCGGCACCTGGACCATCAGCATCTCGGCCTCGGCCGCAACCGACCCATCGGGCAGCCGGATCTCACTATGAGCTGTGGCTCGACGGCCGCGCTTTGACCCCAAGTTGCCGACGATCGTAAGCGCCGTCTCGGTGGGCACCATCTGTCGATACTTGATGTCCAGCTTGAGGGTCATAAAGAACACAAGCTCCTCACCAGGCGCCTCTGACATGATGGAACGCCCGGCGGTTTCGTCGAGCATGGCGGCGACCACCCCGCCGTGAACGATGCCGGGGTAACCCTGGTAGATGTCGGGCACGGCGTACTCGGCTGCCACCTCGCCCGGGGCTGTGTTGCGGAAGTGCATCTTGAGGCCGACCGGGCTTTTTCGACCACAGACAAAGCAGTGATTCGAAGTAGGCTGATAGGATGTCATCTTGGGTTCGCTCGCTGTGGCCTGGTGTCTACGGGCGACGTCCCTACCCGGAGAATCCCTCGGCGAACACGTCGATCATCAGCTCGACGTCGCCGAGCGGGTACAGAATCGGGCAGGTAGCGCCGGTCTCTACGTACTGCCGCACCTTGGCCTTGGCCTCGGCCGGCGTGCCGCTGGCGCTGACCATCTGCACCACGTCATCGGGCACCAACTCCATCGCTCTCTCGATCTCTTCCTCGGTCGCAGGCCAGGTGAGCACCTGGTGCACCTCGTCCAACAGGTCCTGGCTGACGCCGCTCGCCTTCATCAGATGCGGTTGCTGCCCCAGGTATTGGGTGACCAGCTTGCGCGCCCCGTCGAGCGCCCTCTTTCGGTCATTGTCCACCGAGCAGATGACCAACTGCGGCCGGTCCAGGTCGTAGACGCTGCGCCCCGCCCGCTTGGCGCCAATCTCGAGTTGGTCCATCGCCCGTTGGTTGTACTCGGGTGAGACCATGTAATTGAGCACCACGCCGTCGGCGATCTCGCCGGTCAATTCCAGCATTTTGGGTCCGGTTGCGCCGATATAGATCGGCACGTTGCGCGGTTCCCGCCGGCCGTGGACCACGTCCAGTTCGATCCCGGTCACATGGTGGAACTCGCCCTGGAAGGTCACGTTCTCCATGTTCAAGAGGCGGCGCATCACCTCGATCGTCTCCCGCATGGCCAACAATGGCTTGCGTCGGGTAATGCCCACGTTTTGCGCCAGGGGGTCCCACCACGCACCGATGCCACAGATCACGCGGTCTGGCGCCAAATCATCCAACGTCAGATAAGTGGCAGCCAGCAAGCCAATGTTGCGCGTCCAATTGTTGATGACGCCGCTGCCGATCTTGATCTTGTCGGTCACGGCCGCAAAAGCCGCCATGGGCACAATCGCATCGCGCACCAATCTGGATTCTGCTTGCCAAACTGCCTCGAACCCCTTTTGCTCCGCATATTGGGCATACTTCATCCCGTCCCGAATCGGGTGCGCATCCTGAAGGTAGAGGGCTACTCGGTCCTTTGCCATTTCATTCTCCTTTCATCGATCCTCGAATCCTATCCTACAACGTTCACACCCTAAAAGCAAGCCCTGCTGGCCGGCTGTCGGCCGCCAGAGGGCCAAATCCTCGGGTAGATCGAGATCCAACACCAGTCGCGGATTCTGTAGCGTGTGAAACGGGACCCCCCTGGTCATGCACGCATCCCGGTGGCGTACAAGGCTGCCCGGGCCAAAGCAGTACTCGATGACGCCGGGTGGCTTGAGCGCTAGTAGATTGGTCCCCGTGCCATGCCGGTCGGGCACCGCGACCACCGAGTTCTTGCCTGGAGTCGGGTATGCCAATAAGGTCAACACAGCTTCCAGATCGGCCGCTTCCACCAAGGGGAGATCAGCCGGCACCACAAGCACAGCCTCGGCCCCGGCCTCCAGAGCCAAGTTGGTGGCCTGGTTCAGCGCTCGGTTCAGGTCGGGCGGCGTCTCTTCCATCAGCGGGCGGCTGTTACAGCGACCGGCAAGATCCAACACGGCCGGGTCCGTGCTGACCAGGATGGTGTCAGACACTCCCTGCGTCGTTGCGAGCAAATCCAGAGTGCGGCACACCAGGTCACAGACCAGCTTTTCACGCCCGACGGGCCCCAGCACCTCGTTGAGGCGGCTCTTGGCCTCTACCAGGTGCTTGACCGGCACGATGGCCCAGACGATCATCCGGTCCAAGCCTCCAGCACGGTCCGGGCGAGTTGCACCCGATCCTCGGCCGATTGCATCCAGGTCGCGGCCGGGACGGCGCGAATGCCCGTGGCCTCGATCAGGGGCGCCAGGTCGGCATCTACCTCGTCAAAGACCAGGCAGTCCAACAACTTTGCGCCATATAGGCGGGCCACCCCAACCGGGCTTACCTCCAGGCCCAGTTCGGCCATCATCTTGGCGGCCGGTCCCTTGACCGCAGCGCCGCCGATGATCGGACTCACCGCCACCACCGGCGCGCGATGTAGCAGGTCGCGCACCGGGCGTACGTTCAAAATGGGCGCCACGCTGACCAGCGGATTGCTCGGAGCGATCACGACCAGAGAAGCTGCCTCGAGGGCCTGGACAACGGCCGTTGACGCTCGCGGAGGTGGGTCGGGCAGCAGGACCCGGCGAACGGCCGGCTGCCAGCGTCGTCGTACAAACCAGTCCTGGAAGGGCAACACCTCCTCGTCCGTGACTATCATGGTTGGCGCAGGCGCATCGGTCATGGGGAGCAGAGGGTATGCGACGCCCAGTCCTCGACATAGGTGTGTTGTCACCTGGGTCAAACTCTGTCCGGCCCCGAGCAACGCGGTGCGGGTCACTTGAGTTGCCAGGTCGCGATCGCCCAGCCGGAACCAGTTGGGCTGGCCGTAACGATCCAGCATCTCCATCGCCGCAAAAGAATCATCCACCACCCCCCAGCCGGTGTCGGGGTTTGCCAGGCCCGCCAGGGTGTACATGATCGTGTCCAGGTCGGGACAGATGGTCAGCCCCAGGTGGCGGAAGTCGTCGCCCGTGTTAACGATCACCGCCATCTCAGTTGGCGGGAGCAACTGGGCCAGCCCCCAGACCAGCTTGGCGCCTCCCACGCCCCCCGCCAACACCACGACCGAGCGCGGGCGACGGGTCGATCCGGGATGGGCCTGCCATCATCCTGTCCTTTCGCGGCCGCCTGCCCGCCGCGCGGGCGAGGCTACGAGTTGTCCCGCCGGTAGGCAACTTGGCCGTCCACCAGCACCAGCTCGGCCACGGTGCGATAGTCGAACGGGTGACCGCTGAAAACGACGATATCGGCGTCCTTGCCCACCTCCAGGCTGCCGACCCGGTCGGCGACGCCGATGATCTCGGCCGCGTTGATCGTGATCGCCTTGAGCGCCTCTTCTTCCGGCATCCCCTCGCGCACCGCCAGCGCGGCGTTGATGGTAAGGTACTTGACGGCCGACATCTCGTCGGTCTGGATGGCCACCTTGACGCCGGCCTTGGCCAGGATGCCCGGGATTCTTGGGGGTCATGTCCTTGAGCTCGTACTTGGTGCGCGAAAAGAGGATCGGCCCGCGGTGACCGGGATCCCCTTGGCGGCCAACATGTCGGCGATCTTGTAGCCCTCGGTGGCATGTTCGAGGGTCAGATCGAGGTCGAATTCCTCGGCGATGCGGATGGCGGTCAGCATATCGTCGGCCCGGTGGGCGTGGACGCGCGCTTTCATCTCGCGCCGCAGCACCTGGCCCAGCGCCTCCAGCTTGAGATCGCGCTCGGGCGGCTTGGGCACGCTGGGCATCGCTCTCTCCGGACTCGTACTTTGTCTTTTCCACGTCGTATAGGCGCCCATTTTTCCAGATAGTTCTGCGCCTCCACCAACGCAGCCCGCAACTTGGCGGCGTTCCCCATGCGGGTGGAGGGCGTCTTTTTCTGATCGCCGTAGACCCGCCTGGGGTTCTCGCCCAGCGCCATCTTCATACCGGCCGGTTCCAGCAACACCATCTGCTCCACGCTCGGCCTGGGGGCCGTCTTGATGCAGACCCATTGACCGCCGATCAGGTTGGCGCTGCCCGGGCCCGGTGAGCACCGTCGTCACCCCGGCCGCCACCAGTTCCTTGAACGCCTGGTCATCCGGATGCACCGCGTCCAGCGCCCGCAGGTGGGGCGTGACGGGGTCGGTCATCTCGTTGCCATCCGCGTACTCCCAGCCGATGCCGTCGGGAAAGAGCCCTACGTGGCAGTGGGCGTCGATCAGGCCCGGCATCACCACTTTGCCGGTGGCGTCATAGACCTCGGCGTCCTCGGGAATCTCGACCACCTCGTCGATGGCGACGATGCGGCCGCCCTCCACCAGCACGGTGCCGCACTCCAGTGTTCCCTCGGTGATGGTGATCACCCGGCCGTTCTTGATAGCTATCATTCACTCGCTCCTTTTGAAAACTAGTGTTCAATCGACCAGGCCAGCTCTGTCGCGACCGGGTCGAGCTCATCGATAAAGGTCCAATTCCTGGGGGCGCACCAGTTCGGAGGCGCGCCCCTGGCGCGGTGAAAATGGGACACCGCGCAACAACACTACCGGCGTGCCCTCGGCCGCCTGGCCAAATAGCAGCGATGCAGCGCTGGCGATCATGTCTGCCAGGCCAACCTGGGTGTGTTGCAGCGGCCGCCCAAAGAGGTCGGGCCGGCCCCGCCAGTCCTCCAGCGCCGGCAGGCCGGCCGCCCCCACCGCCACCCCAACGGTGCCCATGCGGTGTGGGCGTCCGTGGCTGTCCACGATCACTACTGCAACGCGAACACCGGTTGCCTCACCTATCTGGTGGTGTAGCCTGGCGGCCGAGTCGTCCGGCTCGGCCGGCAGCAGCAACACCACCTGCTCTTCATCCTCTGATTCGACGTTGGACCGGTCAACGCCAGCGTTGGCACAGGTGAATCCGTGGCGATGGCGCACAATGAGCAAGCCCGGCCTGACGCGAGAGACCTCCTGGCTTTCGTCCAGGATGACCTGCACCAGTCGCGGGTCCTTTTGGCATCGCTCCGCCACCTCCTGCGCCTCGGCGGAAGGCGCAACCTCATCCAACCGGACCAGGCGACCCTCGGCTTTTGAAACGATCTTTGAGGTCAGGGCCAGCACATCCCCGTCTGCCAACTCGATCCCGGCCGCCCGGAGGGCGCGCAGGACGATCGCCGCCAGGTCGTCACCCGGGCGGATTAGCGGAATTCCGGGCAGCGCGGTCAGTATCAGCCGGTCGCTCATGTCGCAACCACTACCATGTGGGTGCACGGTTGCTGCGGCCGTGTCATGCCAGCCCGGTGACCCGTACGCCCGCGCCCTTGACCTTGTGGCGGATATTGATGCCGATCAGCACCGCCGTCAATCCCTCTACCACGCTGGCGTTTACCAGCGGACCGGCGTCAACCGGCCGCATGTTCGCGTCGCTCACCAGGCGTTGGGCTATTTCTTTGTCGGCTTTGCGGTCGCCGCAGATCAACACGTCGCAGTCGATCTCGTGATTCGGGTCCGCCAGGTGGTCTGCACTGATGTTCTGGAACGCGGCGACCACCGGCGTGGCCTCACCTAGAAAACGTTGGGCTTCCTCGGCCGCCGAACCCGCCTCGGGTCGCCACACATGGCTGACCTTGGGCGGTTTGAGCGGTACGACCACGCTGATGAGCAGCTTGTTCGTCAACCCGGACTTGACGCCCTCTAGAATGGGCAATTGCGAATCGTAAGGCACCGAGAGGACCGCCACCTCGCAGGCGGCGGCCGCGGCCGCGTTGTCCAGCCCGACGATGGTCGTTCCGTCCCCAAGTTGAGCGCTCAACTCGGCGGCTACTCGCTCGGCCTTGTCGGCCGTTCGCGAACCAATGATCACCTCGTGGCCTGCCCTGATCCAACGGATGGCTAAACCCGACCCCTGTTTGCCGGTTCCTCCAAGAACTGCGATCTTCATGGTCATGCTCCTTTGCCGCTCGCGCCCGCCCTGCTCAACGCGTTGAACCGCTGCCAGACCGCGGCCGACAGCTCGCGGGCCTTGGCCGCTATGGCCGCCTCGTCCAAAGTCAACAGGGCGCGGTCCCACATGAGCCAGCGGCCGGCGACCATGGTTGCGGTGACGGCGCTGGCCTCAAAACCAAACAGGATATGCCACGGCAGGTTCCCGGCCGTCAGCTCGGTAAATGGGTGATAATCTACCAGGATCAGGTCGGCGCTGGCCCTGGGGGCGATGGCGCCCAGGGTCGCCTCGGGCCAAAAGATCCGCGCCAGGGCGGCGTTGTTGGGGACCGCCATCTGCATGATGTCATAGCCGTTCGCCCGGCGCGGGTCGCCGTGCCACAGCTTGTGCACCAGGTAGGCTGTCTTCCACTCGGCCCACATGTTGTTGCCAAAGCCGTCGTTGCCCATCCCCAGCTTGATCCCACCGCGCAGCATGGTCTCGATCGGGGCAGCGCCGACCGCGTTGTTCATGTTGGAGCGCGGTTGATGGACGACCCACGTCCCCGTGTCACGCAGAATCTCCATTTCCCAGGCGTCAACGTGGACGCAATGAGCCAGAATGCTCTGGGCGCCAAGGATGCCCAGGTCTTGGAGTCGCTCTACCACTCGCTTGCCACTCTTGTGCAGGCTGTCTTCCTGATCGGCGACCGCCTCGGCCGCGTGGATGTGAAAACCGGTATCTAGCCCCTTGGCCGCTGCCACGCTATCAGCCAGCGTCTCATCCGAGAGAGTGAGAGAGGCATGCAGGCCAAACGAAGCTGCCAACAATGGGTTGTTCATCTCGCCCACAGATCTGATAAAGCGCACGTTCTCATCGATGCCCGCCACCGCCCCGTCGCGGCCGTTGCGATCGGTCACCTCGTAACACAGGCTGGCCCGAAGCCCCGCTTCGGTCACCGCTTCGGCGATATAGTCCAGGCTGCCGGGAATGGCGGCCGGGCTGGCGTGATGGTCGATCAAGGTGGTCGTGCCGTGCTTTATGGCATCGACCAGGCAAACCAACGCGCTGTATTTGACGTCTAGTTCCAACAGGGCTCGGTCCAGCCTCCACCAGAGCTTGCCCAGGATCTCTGGAAAGTCGCGCGGTGGCTCGCCGTGTATCGCCATACCCCGCGCAAACGCGCCATAGAAATGGGTATGGGCGCAGATGTTGCCGGGCATGATCAACTGCCCACGGGCGTCCACTACCTCGTCGTCCGGGTAGGCCTGTTCTAGCTTGACGCTGGTAGAGACGTCGGTGATCAAACCCCCATCAACCCGAACAGCGCCGTTCTGAATGATTTTGTTTTCCTCACCCAGGGTGATGACCCGGCCGTTTGTGATCAGCATGGTGCTCCTCCTGTTACGTTTCTCAAGCTACGAATCGCGCGATCAGGCATTCAGCTGCCTCAGCAGCCAGTCGGGCCTGACAGGCAGTCGATAAACCCGCACCCCAACTGCGTTACAGATCGCGTTGCAGATGGCTGGCGCGGTGGGGATGGATGGCAACTCGCCAATTCCCTTGGCGCCATAGGGTCCGGCCGAGGCGAATTGCTCCACCAGGTGCAACTCCATGTAGGGGGTCTGCCGGATGAGCGGCACCTGGTAATCCGCCCAGCGGAGTGTCTGGGGAATCCCATCCTCAATGCGATACTCCTCGGTCAGCGCGGTTCCGATGCCCATCACGATACCTCCCTCGATCTGACCGAGCAGCGCCTGCGGGTTGAGCGCCCGGCCGCTGTCGCTGGCGGCGACCACCCGCAGCACAGTAACACGGCCCGTCCGTGTGTCCACCGCCACCTGGGCGGCCTGCACGCCAAAGCTAAAGGCGAAATGCATGTCGCCACCTTGGCCCAGCGGATGGGTTTCTGGCGCCCGGTAGTAATAGATAAGGCGTGTCTCGCGCCCCTCCTCGACAAGCCACTGCACGGCCTGCCCCATGGAAACCCGGCACGGCTCCCTTTCCACCCGGCTGCGCGCCCCCTGGTCGTGATGCGGGCAGATGTCGAGCTGTCCGTCCTCGAACCGGATGGAAGCAGGCGGCACATCCCAGCGCTCGGCCGTCGCACCCGCCAATCGGTCTCGCATGGCGCGGGCCGCCAGCCGGGCGGCGTTGCCGGTGACAAAGGTCTGGCGACTGGCGGTCGTCGGCCCTCCGTCCGGCGTAAGGTCGGTGTCGGAGAGCAACACGCGCACCTGTCCCAGCGGCAATCCTAGTTCCTCGGCCGCACATTGGGCGACCAAGGTGACCAACCCCTGGCCCATGTCGGCTGAGCTGCTCCGCACCTCGGCCGTTCCGTCTGGATACAGTTCGATCTCAGCCGATGCTGCATCGGCCGCTCCTCCACCCAGGCCGGTGTTCTTGTACGCGGCCGCCACTCCCCACGCGACCTTGACGTGGGGTCCCAGGTCGGGGCGGTCGTCGGCCAACGCGTCAACCCGCGCCTGGACCCAATCCAGGCACTCTATCAAGCCAACGCTCTCCCGCAGCGTCTGACCGGTGGCGGTCACCGAACCGACTCGCAATCCGTTCTTGCGCCGCAACTCTAGCGGGTCCATGCCCAACTCGCACGCCAGGAGGTCCATGTTCTGCTCGACGGCAAAGGCGGACTGGGTGACGCCAAAGCCACGAAAAGCCCCCGCCGGCGGGTTGTTGGTGTACATGGCATAGCAGTCGATCTTGGCGTGCGGTACCTGGTAGGGGCCGGTAGCGTGCGTCGTCGCCCGGGCGAGTACTTTGGTGGAGAGGCTGGCGTACGCACCTGCATCTCCCAATAGCTCGGCTTGCACCGCCGTCAGCGTTCCGTCCCGTTTGGCGCCGGTCTGGATGCGGATCACGGTGGCATGCCGCTTGGGGTGAGCCAGCATCGACTCGGACCGCGAGTAGAGGATTTTGACCGGCCGGCCGGTAGCCTGGGCCAACATGGCGGCGTGAATCTGCCCCATGATATCCTCTTTGCCGCCAAAACCACCTCCCATGAGCGTCCCCCGCACCCGCACCGCGGCCGGCGGCAGGTTCATAGCCGCTGCGATCTGAGCCCGGTCGGCGTACGGGATCTGCGAACCGACATAGACGGTCAATTTGGGATGCTCCTCGTCATATCCCGCCGGCACCGCGATGCTGCACTCGGGCTCTAGAAAAAAGTGCTCATAGGTTGGGGTGCGGTATTCACGCTCCACCACCACGTCGGCCTCGGCCAACCCAACAGCGACGTCGCCGTGGCGCACCTTGATGTGCTCCAGGAGGTTGCCCTGGTCCCATTCCTCGTGCACCAGGGGCGCGTCCGGCCGGCGGGCGCTCTCTGGGCTGTCTACTACCGGCAGCGGTTCGTACTCGACCTGGATCAACTCTAGCGCCTGAGCGGCGACGTCGGGGGCCTCGGCCGCCACGACGGCGACTGCGTCGCCCAAGTAGCGCACCTTCTCGTCGCAAAGCACGGGCCAATCCCGGTAAACAAGCCCATGCCGGTTGCTCCCCGGTACATCGCGGCCGGTGAGGACCGCGCGAACGCCGGGCAGCGCGACCGCCTGTTCGGTGTGGATAGAGAGGATGCGCGCGTGGGGGTACGCAGAGCGCAGCGTCGCCCCGTGCAGCATGCCCGGGAAAGCATAGTCATCAGCATATCGGGCAGCCCCTGTGACCTTGCCCACCACATCCGGCCGCGGCACCGAGCGGCCGATGGCGGTAAGTGGTTCGACTGTCTTGATCTCTATGGGGGCTAGCGGCTCGCCGGTCTGGTATTCGTGAATCGCCGATTGAAAGGCCCGCATGACGCTGGCGTAACCGGTGCAGCGGCAGGCGTTCCGGCCGAGTACGTGCCTGATGACGTCGACGGTGATGGGAGGCAACTTTTCCCCGGGGTTAACCAGCTTGTCCCACAGGGAAGCGGCGGACATTAGCATGCCAGGGGTGCAAAAACCGCACTGGACAGCGCCGTGGTCGATGAACGCCCGTTGCAGCGGGTGCAGCTCGCCGGGCTCCCCCAACTCGCTGCCAACCCCTCCACGGTGAGAACCCCCGGCCGGCGGCGCGGCGGGCGGCAAAGACACAGGCACGAACCGGCCGGCCATCCAGCAGCACCGTGCAGGTGCCACACTGTCCATCGCCGCACCCCACCTTGGTGCCTGTCAAGCCGAGTATCCCGCGCAAAACGTCGATCAACTTGGCGTCGAGTGGAACGTCAAGGTCGTAGGGTTGGCCGTTGACTGTCAGTCTCATGCTATCGTTCACGGGTATGCCGGCTGCCCGCACTTTTCGCCGGGTGGGGAGCCCGGCGCCGCCGCAGCAACCCGCTGCGCCGACCGGCAACCGCGAGGTGACGAAATTCTAACACAGTCACCCAGGGGAAGCAACCGGCGCCAGCGCCGCGCTGTAACTATGATTCGGGCGGTCGCTCCAGGCGAACTCTGGTCCCGTCAGGTACCTGGCGAAAGCGAGTTGCGTCGCCCACCACGCGCCCGATGATATTCACCGGGCTATAGGCCCGCGGCCGGTGATCAATGCTGACGGGGGTCGGCCCAAAAAAGATGCAAAAAGCCCGCCCCACGGGCCAGTAGCCGAGTTCCCCCACCTCGACCCCGGCGCGGGCGCCGCTCTCTTGTCCGGCCGTCACCGGGATCTCGAAATAGATCTCGTCCCCCCAGGTGTTGGCTTTACCTTCTATGGGCAGTTCCTCCCAGATCTGTCGCGCGGTTGAACTGTCGTTCAACTCGGCCGGCATGCTGACATCCCCTGCGGATATGACGATTCTTCCCATCAACAATCTCCCCATTTTTCACCAATCACACGTCACGCGTCGGCCAATCCGGCGTGACTAAACGTCTGCCTGGTGATGATAGCACACGGGCACGGGGCCTACAAGTCGGCGCGCGGGTAGGCGCAAGGCTCCCTTTCTGTTAAGATCCGACTGGTGAACTATGACCAAGGTGCTTTTGACCGGCCGGCCGGGCTGCGGCAAGACGACGTTGATCAAGCGCGTATTGGCGCAACTCCTGGGATCGGCTGATGGGTTCTACACGCAAGAGATTCGCGAGCGCGGGCAACGCCGGGGGTTCGAGATTGTCACCCTCGGCGGCGAGCGCGGACTGCTGGCCCACGTCGCGCTCCACAGCGCTCGGCGGGTGGGCAAGTACCGGGTGGATCTCACGGCCCTGGAGACGTTGGGGGTCGCTGCCATCCGGCGCGCCGTCGCCGCTCAGGAGGTTGTGGTGATCGACGAGATCGGTCCGATGGAGCTTATCTCCCAGGTGTTTCGCCAGGCGGTCCTCGAGGCGCTGGAGGGACATCAACCCTTGCTGGCGACCATCGTCTGGCGTAGCACACCCTTTACCGATCGCATCAAAACTCGTCCAGGGGTCACGCTGTTGGAGGTACGACCTGACAACCGCGAACGATTGGTCGATGAGGCTCTGAGCCGGCTGGGACGCCCTGGCGGCCGCAGAGAGCTACCACCAGAGTGACCCCTGGGGTCAGCAACGGCCGGTGATATACGCCTCACCACGCGACATCAGATCGTCGTGGTCCTCGGGCGGGGCCAGTCGCGCGATCAGCCGGCCAGTGTACGCCCGTAGTCGCTCCACCGCCTGGGGAGACTCTTGCGCCTGCCACTCTTCCAGCGTCAGATTGGGAAACACCTCGCTGCTGAAATAGGCCGACCGGAAGCGCTGGAGCGTCGAATCCGCGGTCAGATAATTGCCGCCGGGTCCCACCGAAGCGATATCGTCCAGCGCCAGTTCGCCAACCTCCAACCGGAACCCCTTGGCGATGCGGCGCGCCTGGGCGATGACCTCATTGGCATAGACCACCACGGCCGGCGAAAATGCCTTGGAACCCAAATTGTCCCCCACAAAAGGCGCCAGGCCGATCTTGCCCAGGCAACTGGTGAGGTGGTTGACCCACTGGTTGCCGGCCGCGATCAGGTCCGCGCCCCACCCCATGCCGCTGCCCGACGTGCCGCAGTGGGGCAGCCGGTAGTGCGCCATCATCTCGGCGCAGGCCAGGTTGAGCAGGTAGCTGATGGGCGCGTAGAAATTGGCCGCCCCACGCATGTCGAAAAAGGCGGGCAGACTACCCAGGATAATCGGCGCGCCCGGCTCGAATCAACTGGCTCAGGACCAGCCCGGCCAGCAATTCCGCGTTCAACAGCGTTAGCGTCCCGGCCGGCGTGATAGGCGTGGTCGCGCCAGCCATGCCATAGTTGGAGAAGATAAAGGGCAGACCGCGCTCGATAGTCAGGAACATCTTGTCCGCGGTGCCCCGGTTGAGGACCAGCGGACTGATCGGATTGAAATAGGGGACCACAAAGGGCCGTTCGGCCAGGTCGCCGTGCAGATGAGCCAGTAGGTCCAACACGGCCGGGTAGCGGTCATCGTCCGACACCAGGATGACCAGCGGTTTGACCGCGTTGGTGACCATCTCTAGCGTCGCATACAGGTCCGAGATCTCGGGCGCCACATCCTGCACAATACCGACGGTCGAGATGACGTCAAAGCTGGCAAGGGCATCCCCAAGGCGGGCCATCGCCTGCATGTGCTCTCTGGCGAACGGCGTCACTCGATCGCTCTCTGGCTCTTGATAATAGAGGGCGGTCACGCCGATGCCAAAACGCGCGCCGCTTTGCTGGGTGGGAGCGTCAGCCGCGGGGTCCCGGCCGAGTTGAAAGGCCAGCTTCCCGCGCCGGTTGTAGAGTGTGACGCTGGACGGGGCCTGTTCCAACGCCCAGGCAACCAGCTCTGGCGGGATGTGCATCCGGCCGCCGGTGATCGTTTCACCGGTGGCCTTGGAGAGGAGGAATTGGGCATGCGGCGAATCGACCCGCACGCCGACCGACTCGAGGATCTGCAGCGACCGCTGGTGAATCTCGTCGATCTGCTCAGAGTTCAGAACCGTGATCTCTGGTCGAACGATGCTCATGGTTGTGCCTCACGCGCCGCGTGTCAGGAAGCGAAGCGCTGCCTCGGCGAGGATGGCGGCGCCGATCGGCAGACAACGCTCGTCGATATCAAATCGCGGGTTGTGATGCTGCCGCCCGTCCCCCTCGATCTGGCAACCGAGCATGAACATGGCGCCGGGGGCCAGGTCGGAAAAGAAACCAAAATCCTCGGCTCCCATTTGCGGCTTGGGGGTCTGGATATGCTCCATGCCCAGCAGGTCGGCCGCCACCGCTCGCAACAGGTTTACCATTTTCGCGTCGTTGTTCATCGGCGGGTAGCCGATGGCGATGCGGTACTCATAGTCCCCGCCCAGCGCCTGGGCGACGCCCAGCGCTCGCTCGATCTCGGCGTGCAACTGCTGCTGCACCTCTTTTTCCCGATAGCGGATGGTGGCGGTCATTTCAACCCGATCCGGGATGACATTGTCCACCTGGCCTCCGTGGATCGAGCCAATGCTGATCACCGCCTGGTCAAAGGGGGCCACGCGCCGGGAGACGATGGCGTTTAGCGCCAGGATCACGTGCGCCGAGATATAGACCGGGTCGATGGTCTCCTGCGGCCGGGCTCCATGCCCCCCCCGGCCGAGGAGCGTGAGGTAGAGGGTATCGACGCCGGCCGACGCCGGACCAGCATCCAAAAAGATATCGCCCACCGGGATGGAGGCGCCCACGTGAAGCGCCAACACGGCGTCCACCCCCTCCATTGCCCCATCCTCGATCATGCGCGGCGCACCGCTGATCCCCTCTTCGTCCTCGCGCTCCTCGGAGGGCTGAAAGAGAAAGCGGGCGGTACCCGGGAACGACTCGGCCGCCAGAAGCGTCGCCACCCCCAGCGCGATCGACACATGGGCGTCGTGCCCGCAGGCGTGCAGCACATCTGGGACCTGGGAGGGCATAGGGGACCTCTTTTTCGTCCTGAATGGGTAGCGCGTCCATGTCGGCGCGGATGGCGACGACCGGATCCCCGGACCCCAGGTCCGCCACGACGCCTGTGCGCCCGACGCCGGTCCGCACCCGGTACCCCAATTCGCGCATCACGTCCGCGATGCGCGCCGCGGTACGGGTCTCCTCAAACCCCAACTCGGGGTGCATGTGAAAATCCCGGCGCCATTGGACGAGCTTTTCTTTGATTGCCTGCGCACGATCAAGCATGTGGTCTCCTGATAGCTGAATGATTGACAAGGTTCGCGCCGCAAAGGCCTCAGCGATTTGCCAATGTTTTGGCGGCCGCCTGCATGATTCTATCCAGTTCGCGCTCCTGCGCCACGCTGAGGGGCGGCACCTCGTGGGTGGCTAGAATTCGCTCTGCCTCGGCCTGGGCCCGGTCCGCCATGTCCGCCCGGCCGTCCTGGTTCCAGAGGTCCCACGGGCGGCGGTCGGACAGCGGCGTCGGCATGATCTCTTGCGCCCGCAGGTAGCGCACCGTGTGGATCTGGTCCAAAAAGTTGCGCGAACCGTCCATCGCGCTGGCTATGACCGGCACCGCCAACGAGTCCTCGTCCACGGAGAATCCGCGCCGCAACCGGACCACGGCGGCCGCGATCTCGTTGTCGGCGACGATCTGGGCCAATGAGGCCAGGACCCCGGCCTCCAACTCGCCGATGCCCGACAGCTCGTCCGCCCCGGCGAGGGCGGGCACGACCGAATTGAGCGCCCGCTCGAATCCGCTCTGCAGATTCAGGGTGTGAGCGTTGGTGGACATGCCATAGACGTTGACCGGCAGGTTGTAGTGGTGACCGATCTGTACCGTAGCGGCCGAGGCCAGCCCCAACTCGACGCCGCCCCACACCGAGCTGACCGTGCGCGGCTCCATCATCGCCAGCCGGCCGCAATAGATGACTGGCAGGCCAGGCTGGATGAGTTGCGCCAGGATCAACGACGTCAGCGCCTCGGCGTTCTGCTGGGTCAGCGCGCCGGCGAGGGACAACGGCGCCGTCGCCCCGGCTGTCGGGCACGGCAGCGGCGCAAAGCTGATCCCATGGCGGGCTATTTCCATGATCGACTCGGCCACGTGGTCGGAAAAGGTGAGCGGGCTGACCGGCGAGACCGAGAGCGTGAGGACCTCGGCCGGCGGCCCGACCACGGCCGCCATCTCGACCGCCAGTTGCACCTCGGCCGCCGTCAGGACGCCGGGACCTTGCAGCGGCTTGACCGTGTGGGGCAGCGAATGGCGATACATGGCGAGCGACATCACCTCACCGGGGACGTCCTGGGGTGTAAAGAGCGGCGTGATGGTGGTGGCGCTTTCCATGGCGTCCAACAGCCGGGTGCTGTCTACCACGTCCTGCAGCGTGGCCGGCCGCTTATCGCCGCTGCGGTGATCATAGATGTCGCGCGCCCCACCCAGGTTGTGCCAGTGAAGGTCCCCATCCCCGATCACGACGGTCTCGCCGTTGCGGCCGCGCACCCGGACCCGGCCGGTGCATTTCGCGATCAGGCGCTCCACCAGATCGGGGGGTAACAGCACGCGATCCCCGCCGAGGGTGGCTCCCTCCCCGGTCAGCCGCTCCCGCGCCTCGGGCTGGGTCAGAATGACCCCCACCTCACTCAGAATACACAAGGTGGCCTGGTGAACCGCCTTGATTTCATCCGGTGTCAGCACTGTGAGTCGCACCATCTCAACCCTCCTGGTCAATCGGTTTGCGGTTCCAATGCCCGCGCCAGAAAAGCGACACGGCGCAATTCGGCGTCGATGACGTTCTCGGTCTTGAGAAACCCATGCCCTTCGCCTTGATAGAGCAATAGCTCGCACGCTTTGCCCAGAGCCAGTAGTGCGTCGCGCGGCCTGGACCGACTCGCTCGCCGGGCAGCGTACGTCGTGAGCCCCGCAGATGAACTGCACCGGCGCCTGGACCCGGTCGAGGAAAAAGAACGGCGAGCGCTCGTAGTAAAGGTCGCGATCCCGTTCCGGGTGGCCGAAATTCTCCAGGTCCCAGTGCTGTAGATCCTTGCGCGAGTTGGCGTGACCGGTGAACCAGTTCAAGAAAGGCACGACGGCCGAACCGGCCGCCCATCGCTCGGGGTATTGCGTCAAGCTGGTCATCGTCAGGTAGCCGCCCCAACTGCGGCCGGTGACCGCGATGCGCGTTGGGTTCGCCAGCCCCTCGCGCACCAGGTAATCCGCCCCGGCCGCCACGTCTCGTGTGTCAACGCCCCCAAAGTCGAAGCGACTGGCCAATTGCCACTCCCGCCCATACCCGATCGAGCCGCGATAGTTGGGGGCCAGTACGACCCATCCCCGCCCCACCATGTGTTGTACCACCGGGTCCCAGGCCATCTGGGTGAGCCAGTTGGGACCTCCGTGCACATAGACGACGGCCGGGGGTAGGCTTGAGCTCGGAGGAGGCCGGTAGAGCAGAGCGGGCACAGCGACGCCGTCCAGGCCGGGGTATCGAATCAACTTGGGCATTACGAACGGTGTTTCGGCCAGGCGGGCGGGCAACGAGTAGGTGAGTTGGCGGGGCGCCTCCCTGTTCAGCGGGATCAGCCACAGGTCACAAGGGTGCGTCGGGCTGTCAAAGAGACAGAGCAGATGGGCGCCGTCGGGGGTCAAGCGCGGCCCAGTGTGCACACCCGGCGCAATCTGGTATGCGGAGACCGCGCCCGTTTCCAGCATCAGTAGTTCCAGGCGGGTCAGCGGGCCGTCGCTGACCACGTAGGCCAGGCGCCGGCCGTCGGATGACCAGGCGGGATTTTCCTTTTCACCCGCGCCTCCCGTCACCCAGTTCACCTGGCGGGTCGCCAGCTCGTACACGCCAATCTCATAACAGCCGCTCTGGTCCGACGCCAAGGCCAGGCGCTGGCTGTCGGGGGACCAGGCGGCGTCCTTGGCGCAGTCGCCGTCGAGGACTGCGTGCCGCTCGATTCCGTCAGGAGAGACGACGGTGGTCGCGAAATCCTGCCCCTCCGCCTCAGAGACCACCGCCAGCCAGCGGCAGTCGGGGGACCAGCGCACAGTCCGGTCAGGGAACGCGCTCTCCAAGGCCTTGTGAATCTCCCCGCCAGCCACGGACAGTAGATAGGTGTCAAAGGAGCCGGAGCGATCCGAGATGAGCGCGATGTGCCGGCCGTCGGGCGACCAGCAGAAATCGGGCTGGATGGCATCGGGCGTCCCCGGCGTCAGGTTGCGGTGTTGACCAGTAACCAGGTCGCAAACATAGATGTCGTAGGATTCGCCCCCGTCGGCGTCCAGCGCATACGCCACGTACTGCCCGTCCGGCGACCAGCGTGGGGCGGATTTGGCCCCCGGTCCGGCCGTCAATTGCCTGGGCGGTGCCGACCCGTCGAGCGGGAGGAGATAGACCTCCCACCAGCCGGACCTGTTCCAGGAAAACGCTACCGTGGTCCCGTCGGACGACAGATCATAGCCATTCTCTGGATCGAAGTACGGAACCTGCAGCAGCGATTCCAGATCGGGAATGGACTGGGTCATGGCGATTCCTCATGCAGAGCAGATCAAGGCACATGGCAAGGTTGTGGCCTGTGCAAACGACCACGGCCCAACGATCTCGTGTCAGGTCAGGTGACGGTTGTCGGGTCGAGCGCGTCCCGCAGGCCATCGCCCAGAAAGTTGATGCTCAGGACAGTCAGCACGATCAGCAGTCCCAGGAAAGATCCACAACCAGGGGGCGGTGTCGATATAGTTGTAGGCGCCATCCAGCATGTTGCCCCAGGTGGCTGTGGGCGGCTGGACCCCCAGGCCCAGGAAGCTGATGTAGGCCTCGGAGAGAATGGCATTGGCCACGCCCAGGGTGGCAGAGACGATGATCGGCGCCATCGTGTTGGGCAGGATGTGGCGAAAGATGATGGCCGATTGCGGGTGCCAATGGTGTGAGCTGCCTGGATGAACTCGCGCTCTTTGAGCGAGAGAAAATCGGCGCGTACGATGCGGGCCAGGTACATCCAGCTTGTGAAGCCGATGATGACGATGATGACGATCACGCTGCCGCTAAAGGTGCGGCCGAGGAACTGGATGGTGGGGATCTTGCCGGCAAAGAACTTGGCCATCACCAGCAGCAAAAAGAGCTGGGGGATGGTGAACATGGCCTCGGTGAAGCGCATCAAGAGGCTGTCGATCCAGCCGCCGTAGTAGCCGGCGATCGCGCCGATCAGCACGCCGACGATCACCTCGACCATCACTGCCGACAGCCCGATCAGCAGCGAGATCTGCCCGCCGTAGATGGTGCGCGCCAGGATATCGCGGCCGACAGTGTCGGTGCCAAAGGGGTGTTCGGCGGAAGGAGGTTGCAGCCTCGAGGATGGTGTCGGTGTGGTTGGCATACTCCTCGGTAGAAGAAAAGCGTGCCGCCGAACGCGTACAAGACCAGCAGGATAAGCATGACCGCGCCGGCCATCGCCATCTTGTGACGGCGGAAACGGCGCCAGACCAGTCGCTCGCCAGGAGAGGGGCTGGGCGTCAGCCTGACCTGGCAATTGCGATCGACATTGCTTCGGGCCGTGATTTCCATGGCATGTCAGCCTCCTACCGGTCAGTCGTAGCGGATGCGTGGGTCCAGCCAGGCGTAGACAATGTCGGTGATGAGCTGGAACAGGACGACCGCGACCGAGATGAGCATCAGGATGCCCATGACCACCGGCGTGTCCGCCCGGGAGACGTGGTCGAGGAACAGGCGTCCCATGCCAGGCCAGGCAAAGATGCGCTCGGTGACGATGGCGCCGCCCAGCAGCAGCGGGATGTCGAGCCCGACGATGGTCACCAGCGGCAACGAGGCGTTCTTGAGAGCGTGCACAAAGATGACCGCCCGTTCACTGCAGCCCCTTGGCCCGGGCCGTGCGGATATAGTCCTGGCTGATCGTCCTCGAGCATCGGGAGCGGACGTAGCGGCTGTAGCCGGCGACGCTGATCAGGGTCATGCTAAAGATCGGCAGCACCATGTGCAGCGCGACCTGGGAGGGCGTCTTGCCGACCTTGGGGTCAAACATGCCGACTGTGGGCAGGTAGGGCAGGCCCCAGCGCTTGAACTTGACCGCAAAGAGATACATGGAGACCAGGGCGACGAAAAAGATGGGCATCGAGTAGCCGATGAAGGAAACGGCGGTGATCACGTGATCGGTCCAGCGTATATTGGCGCAGCGCCGAAAAAATGCCGATGACCAGTGAGAAGAGAATGATGATGATCTCGGCCGGAATCATCAGCAGCAGCGTGTTGGGCAAACGCTCCCAGATGATGTCCAACGCCGCTTTGCCCCGGCTAGACCAGCGAATTGCCGAAGTCGCCGCGCAGGACGCCCTTGCGGTCGCCGGGCGTTTCAGGCTACCCCGTCGCCGTCAATGTCGATCCTGGTCCAGTCGTTGCCGACCAGCCAGTACAGGTACTGGACGTCAGATCGGCTTGTCCAGGCCGAGCTGGCGTGACAGGCGCTCGCGGTCCTCGGGGCGCATCATGCGGCGACCGCCCATGGTCGCCAGTGGGTCGCCGGTGCTGCGCATCAGCACAAAGAGCATGAGGCTGATGATAAAGAGCAGTGGGATGGCCTGCAACAGCCGCCGGATGATGTATCGGGTCATCGAGGCCTCCTGTGAGCGAGTGCCAGAGCCGGCGCAGGTGGCACAGCCGCCCCCGCCCCGGGTTCAAGGAGATGCTGGTAGCCGCTATTCGACTACGTCCCACTCCATGATGTTGAGAACGGCGTAACGCCCGAGAACTTGACGTTGGTCAGCCGCTCGCCGACGATCCACATATCGGGGTCATCCCAAATGCCGAGCCAGTAGACCTGCTCGTGCATGTACTTGGTGATCTCCCGAATGATGGCGGCGCGTTCGTCGGGATCGATGGTCACGATCTGCTGCTGGAAGAGCTCGTCCAGCTCCTCGTCGCAGCCAAAGTAGTTGTAGCCCCACGGGTTGTCGTCGCTGGGCAGCTCGGAGCAGAGCCAGTAGTTGTGTCGGGATCGGGGAAGGCGGTCGAGTCTGACCACTCCATGATGTCCAGCTCGCCCAAGGCGCAGGGCGAACCGTCGGTCTAGCTGCCAAAGAAAAGGTCGGAGTCATAGCTCAGGATCTGCAGGTCGATGCCCACCTCGCGCAGCATCTGCTGGGTCACCGCCTGGTTGTCCTGGCGGATCTCGCGGATGGTGGTGCCGTGGATCAGCGTCAGCGGGTTGCCATCCGCGTCCTCGCGGATGCCGTCGCCGTCGCGGTCGATCCAGCCGGCATCCTCCAGAAGCTGTCTTGGCGCCTTCGGGATCGTAGGTCCAGGGCACGATGTCCGGGGACACGTAGCCATAGGCCGCCAGGGGATCCCACAGGGTCTCGGTTGGCTGGGTCAGGCCCAACAGCAGGTCGTCGTTGATTGCCTCGCGGTCGAGCGCCATGGCGATGGCCTGGCGGACGTTCACGTCGTTGGCGCCGGGGCTTGCCATCTCGCGAAAGTTAAAGAACCAGCCCTCGGCATAGCCGGAACTCTGGACCATGATCACCTCGACGCCGCCGGCCTCCAGGATGGGCACGTCAGAGAGGGGCGGGAAGGTGCCCAGGTCGGCGTCACCGGCGACGAGGGCGGCGGTCTGCGAGGCGTCGTCGGGCACGAACTGGAGATAGATCTCGTCGATCTTGGGCTGGCCCAGCCAGTAGTTCTCGTTCTTGACAAAGCGCATGTAGCTGCCCGACTCCCACTCGGCAAAGATGATAGGGTCCGCAGCCGACGGTCGGCGCCAGGTTCCAATCGGCCTCGTCGATTGAGCCCTCGGCCTCGAACACCGGCTCCAGGATGTGCTTGGGCAGCACGCCGCGCCAGAACTAGGCTTGCCACGGCGCAAACGGCTCGGAAAAGGTCATGACCACGGTGCGCTCGTCGGGCGCCTCGACGCTGGCCAGATAGTCGTACGGGATACTGGGAGGACACCGTGTTGCCCTGGGTCCATGATCATCTCGTAGGTGAAGACAAAATCTCGGCAGGTGATGGGCGTGCCATCCGACCAGACGATGTCGTCCCGCAGGTTCATGGTGATGACCAGCCCATCCTCCGACACGCCGCCGTTCTCCATGCTGGGGATCTCGGTTACCAGCGGGGAAGGCAGCGTTGTCCTCATCGAACTCCCAGGCCCAGCAGTGCCAGAGCTGCTGGAGGATGGCCGAAAACCACATGTTGCTGTAGTACCAGTTCAGCTAGTCCGGTTCCTGGGTCCAGGCAAAGGTCACGACCTTGCGCATGGCCTCAGGCGTCGCCGTGACCACCACCTCCTTTTCGACCTCCACCACCTTGGTCACCTCTTTCTCGATGACCTGGGGTGTGCCTTCAATAACCACTGTCTCCTGGACGATCTCTTTGACCACCTGGGTGACCACCTTTTCGATCACCTCGGGCTCGACGCCGCAGCCAACCAGCGTGATCAACAAGAGTGCGATCACCAAGAGTTTCCACTGCATCTTTTTCATCTCGTTCTCCTCCATTACAGAACAGCTTACCGATCGATTGATGCTCGGTTTAATGGGACCAGAGAGGTTTATACAGTGCGCATCACCTCCTTTGGCAGAAAAAGGCGCCTGGCTAGATCACTCGACCAGGCAATGAGGGACAGGCCGTGCGCCACATGGCGCGGGGTTGTACAAAAAACACGGACCACGGTCAAAAATCACTTTGTGACTCCCGTGTATGGCGCACAGTCACCGGGGTACATCCCAGGTGTCTACAAACGGTAGTATATCCCTGGTATGTGGCCGAGTCAACCAGAGGCGCAACATCCATTCGATACCTAAAAAGGATACCTACTCCAATGCCGGCGGGTTCAGATCTCAGGCGCATGCGCTGTGCCACACGCGCCGCGCTGTTCTGGCTCAGCGTACATCGTCCGGCCGCACCTCCCGGCCCTCGCGGGCCGAGATGTGCGCTGCCAGCGAGAACTGGAGCACCGCCTTGCCGGTCGGGCCGTCGAGCACCGGCTCGCCCCCTCGGGCAGCACGTCGATCAGATGGCGCGTGCAGTCGATAAAGCTGTCGTGCCACTCGTACCGCTCCACCGGGATGGCGTGTCGTCTTGCCGTCGCGGAACAGCATCAACGGCGGCAGGTCCACGGTGCGCGCCGTGCAGCGGTTGACGAAGAGGATGCCCTTTTCGCCGATCACCTCCACCCGGTCGTCGTCGGCATAATAGATCGAGTCCATCACCATGTCGGGCGTGTGGGCGAAATCGAGCACGCCGTAGCGGCGCGGCGACTTGAACTGGAACATGATGGTCGCCGGGGCGTCCACCTGGGCGACCTGCCTGGGGACCAAGCCTCCGACCGGGCTCTTGTCCATCCAGGCATAGACCCGCTCCACCTCGCCCATCAGGTAGTGGGCCAGCGAAAAGAGGTGGTAGCCGTGGTCAAAGATGAGGGGGCCGCCGCCGCACTTGGCCTCGTTGATGCGCCACAGCCAGGAGTTGAGCGGCACCTTCCACTCGGTCTCGCTCTTGCCGGTGCCGACGTGCAGGCGGATCATCTGCGGCTCGCCGATCTCGCCGGCCTCGATCATCTCCTTGGCCCGGACGTGGGGCGGGTAAAAGACGAAATTCTCATAGACCCGCAGCATGACGCCCGGCCTCGCCGGCGGCCGCGATCATGCGGTCGGCCTCGGCCACCGTCAGCGCCATCGGCTTTTGCACCGAGACGTGCTTGCCTGCCTGGCAGGCCGCGACGGTCATCTCGGCGTGCAGGTGATGGGGCACCAGTAGTTCGACCAGGTCGATCTCGGGGTCGGCCAGCAGATCGCGGCATAGTCCGTGTAGACCTTGTTCCACCCCCCAGGCCCGGGCCTTTTCGCCGGGCGCGCCCGCCCTTGGTGTCGCAGACGGCGACGATGCGGGCGTCCTCCCGGCCGCGATAGCCCAGCGCGTGCAGATCCGAAATGCGGCCGCAGCCGACAATGGCTACCCGTATGGGACTCATCGTCCGCTCCCCTGGTCTAGAAATGGTAGGTCGCGCCGACTGTGTTCAACACAAATGCCTTGGGCAACCGGCTGGCAAACCGGCCCTGCGCCGGGAAACCGGTGCAATGGGTGGGAGCGACCAGGGCCGGCTCGAGCGCCTCGATGGCGTCGATGGTGCGCTCGATCTCGTCCTCCTTGGCGGGCGCCAGGTGAAAGCCGCCCAGGATCGCCCAGACCCGTTCCACACCGCTGATCTCGCGGGCGTGGTTAACGGTGTTTACGATTCCGGCATGGGCGCAGCCAGAGACGATCACCAGCCCCTTGTTCCGCACGTGAATCAGAATCGACTGGTCGTCGTCGATCCCGTCGGGCAGGAATTGGTCGCCGTCGCGGTACATCCGGGAGCGCGTCGCGCCGCCGGATTCAAAGCTGCGGCGCGGAACCATTCCTGTCGTCCAGCAGCCTGGCGCCAGTTGGTAAGGTCCCTCTGACAGGATGACCTCGGCGCCCACCGCCTCCCACTCGGCGCGCGGCGGGGGCAGCGCCGGGCCGAACCAGGCGCCGTCCTTTTGCTTGGACCAACGCTCCCGAAAAGCGGCCGGGTGGACCACCAGCGGCAGCCTCCTGCCCTCCTCAGCGTAACGACGCAAATCGGCCGGCGGGGTGCCCAGGGGCCATTTTCGCGACTCGGGCCGCCCGACAATCGCTCGGAGAACGTCGGTCACGGCCGCTGTGTGGTCGCCGTGTCCGTGGCTGAGGGCGATGACGTCGATGGACGTGGGGTCGATCTCCATCCGCGCCATGTTCTCCAGCAAGGCATCGCGCGTCACACCTGCGTCCCAAAGCACCTTTTGCCCGGGGCCTCCTGGGTTCAGGTCGATCAGGGCGGCGAAACCGTGTTCCGCCAGGAGCGGCTTTTTCTTGAACCGCTTGACCGTCTGGGTCTCTTGGGCCAGCAGGTCCGCCTGGTTGTCCACCAGCACAGTGACGGTAGCGCTTTCCACCTGGCCCAGGTTTGCTATCTTGGGCATCTCTATCTCCTCCCGCTCACTCGTGCAGCGCCTGCCACAATCGTTCCAACCGCGCGACCAACGGCCGCATCCGCGCCGGCTCGCCCATCGTCGCGGCCCGCCACCGCAGGTAGTTCCAGTCGAGGGCTGGCTGGTGCGCCATCATCGCCTCCACGTCATCCCAGTCCTGCTTGTCCTGCTCAGAACCGCGCCCCCACAGCGCCTTGAGTAGGATGTTGTCCTCGGGTGGGATCAGCGGCGCCGGCGCCCCCTCGATCTCGCGCCGGACCAGCCGCTTGGCCATCGGGGAGTCCAGGTCCATCGAGGTCAGCCCGGCGAGGATATCGACGTTCGACAGGCTAATCCGCTTGATCCGGCCGTCCGCGAGATCGAGTGCTGCCCCGGGAAAAAGCGCCGCCACGCGTTCGCCGTCTGCTGCAGCCACCAGAATATCCACGTCAGCCCACGGCCGGCCGGTCCCATAGACCGAGGCGGCCGCGCCCGCAAAGACCGCCCAGACAATCCCCTCGTCATCGAGGCGTTGGGCGATCTGGGCCAGGCCTGACGACTCGGGGTCCATCACCGCTCCTCGCCGATCAGCGCATCCGAGAGGCCCAACGTCCCGTGGCCGGGGATGCCGACTATGTACGGCACCCCCTCACGGACCAGGGTCTCGACGACGATCTGCCCACCGGTCAGTTGCATTCATCTCCTCCGGTCGGCGACGGCCCCGCGACGCCCACGTCAGGCGCCCAGGCTCTCCAGTTGCTTCTTGAGCTCGGCGTGTCTGGCCCGGGTGATCGGGTACCGGATCAGCAGCGGCAGGGCGAGGGCGAAAAAGATCAGCGGGACCGGCCCGAAAAAGAGGCGGATACCGTCAGAGTGTGGGCGCTCTGCTCGACATTGGGCAGCGTAGTCGTACACCTGCAGCACCCAGCCGCTAGGCGGCGATGCCCAGCGCCGTCCGAGACCTTCGTGCGCCAGTCCCCAGACCCCATAATAGATCCCCTCCGCGATGCTCGCCGGTCCGCAGCCGGTCGTACTCGACCACGTCCGGCACCATCGCCCAGGGAAAGACCCAGTTGGGCCGAAAAGCCGATGCCAGCCACGACGGCGATCAGATAGACCCACGGCGTTGGCCCATAGGGCAGGAAAAAGGTGGCCGCCACCGCCAGGCCGCCGATGGCCAGCCCCAGCGCGTAGGCCGGCCCCTTGTTCCAGCGCTCGGCGAGTCTCTTCCAGGGGAACATAAAGAGCGCGACGAAGAGCAGCAGCAGAAACATGACCAGCGGCACCTGCGCTTCCATGTCCAACTGGTAGGTAAGATAAGTAGGCCAACAGCGTCTTGATCAGCGCAAAGGCGGTGTTGGCGAACGAGGTAGGCCAGGATCAACTGCACGAACGGCCGGTTGCGCAGCGTGTCGCTCAAGGTCTGCGCGGGGCGCGGCCTCGGCTTTGGCCTCGGCTATCCCGGGGCGTTCTTTCAGCCCTGCGGCCGCGACCCACAAGGCCGCCGCCGCCAGGACCCCATAGATGATGCCCACCGCGCCGTAGCCGGTCCGCTTGGCGACGAACAGCCCCACGATGACCGGGGTGAGCGGCCGCTCCGACGATGTAGGCCGGCACCCCCAGCACCATGCGGTAGGCCGTCAGGCTGGAGCGCTCGTCATAGTCGTCGGTCAGCTCGGCCGTCAGGGCGTAATAGGGGACGTTGGTCAGGGTCCACACGGTGTCGAAGAGCACGAACGTGCCGGCGATCCAGATGAAGAGGCCAGGTGTCCGACAGGCCGCCGGGCACGAACCAGAGCAACGCGACCGAGATCGCCAGCGGCAGCGGCGCCAAAGATCATGTAGACCCGCCGCTTGCCGAAGCGCGAGGTGGTGCGGTCCGAGAGCCAGCCAAAGAGTGGGTCGTTGACGGCATCCCAGATCTTGCCCACCAGCAGCGCGTTGGCCGCCAGGGCCGGCGCCGATCAGCGCCGCGTCGGTGTAAAAGATCATCAAAAAGAACTGGATGGCCGAGTTGACCACCGCGTTGCCCACGTCGCCCACCCCATAGATGAGCTTGGTTCTCGTGCCCAGCTTGCCGCTGTCGTCCATCGCTGTCTCCTGTGATCGGACCCGGCGCCGCCCGAGCGCGGGATACACGGCCGATGATACGACGCCAGGTGCAGCCGCGCGGTGGGGTTCGCCGGAGCGGAGTATATCCACTCTGGGTTGGCGGGACAGCCAGAATCGCGGTCAACGGCCAGGGGTAGAGCGGAGGGCCGGCGCCGATATTTACCCGAAAAAGAGCGCTACCAATTCTTCCAGGTAGACTTGATCGGTCTCGTCGAAATCGCTCACCCCGATTCCGTCCACGTCCAGCACCGCCAACAACTCGCCATCCTGCATCACCGGCGCCACGATCTCGGAGCAGGTCAGGTCGTCGCAGGCGATATAGCCAGGGTATTGGGCCACGTCG
>CAVOHX010000004.1:0-120492 GCA_963695825.1 uncultured Chloroflexia bacterium | reverse complement strand
CTTAGCTTGACTTTGTACATTGCTGTGAAAAATAGGTAGGACGATAGCAGGCATTTTGACCGATTTAAGGTACGAAAAAACACTGGAACCCGTTTACTATTCCAGCCAAGAGGAACGCTTCTGTGAAAGATACATAATGAGGTTCCTTGATGAGGGTATTCGAAGCGGTAACTTGGGCCAGGGCGTTGAGTAGGATGAAAAAGAGGGGGATGATGTCTGAACTGTTCAAAGGTGCGCTGAAAACGAAGCGAAAGGGGGCGAAGAAAAGCCGGAAAAGGGGGATCAGCCGTGTTTGACGGTGAAATTGGAGGTGATCTGTCAATGACAGGGGAACGGTGGAAGACGTGTATGCCGTGGCCCCGCAACGCCTGAGCGATAGGGTTAAAGCTAAACTGCCTGAACCCCAGTGCCCAGCGGTGGAACGTCACACCCGTCGGTAGCACGTCTGCACACCGACGCCATTTGCAGCCACGAATCCGAGTTTTGTTCGTGGTACGCTCTGGCAAATGGGCGACGCCCAATGACAATTAGAATTACTCACGTATTGCCTCACGGGAAAATGTCACCCAAACCCGAGTCGTTGCCTCACGAATAATCATACCCAAGCCTGTAGCAAAGTCAACCTCGAATCAGTGGTCAAAACGAACGGTAAAATGCCTGGTTTGAAAAGGAGAGGGGTGCGGGGAGAGGTTCCCTCTCCCCGCTTTCCTGGGTGAATGTGAGAAGTTCTCAATAGATGGGGTACGGCTTAGCAAGGGGACTCAATCGCATCGCCCGACTCACCATTGTTGGTTAAGGTCCAATGCAATTAGGTCGAGACGTTCAACGCTGAGATCGGAAGTGCGTCCGACATAGCGTTTGTATAAGATGCCATGCACGCGCAGATTGGCATACCAGAGATAGCCCCGGCGGCGTTTCTCTTTGCGGACTGAGATCGGACGCATTGCCCGGGAGTACCGGGCATGGACGGGCAGGCGTTGCGCTGTCTGATAGCGAAAACGGGTGGCAGATTCCAGCCAGGCAAACCATTCTCGTGAGCCGACGGTGCACAGAGCGGGTGCGTTTGTGTGGGGATTGGGGTAAAGTCGCAGGTCTCTGACTTGCGGACTACTCTGGGCCATTGTTTGAATTCTCCAAAAAAGTTACCCTACGTTTGCAGCGTGGATTGAGAAGGGGGGGTTCAGTCCCACACCATCTGTTTTGTTGTGTCCTTGTGCCCCAGCTGATTGAGGGGAACTGCTCGCACTTGGGGCGCCAACGATTGTGTCAGGGCAACATCTTCACGGATCAGACGATCATCGAATTCAAAGAGCACCTCTTGACGCCAACCCCGCAGGCGCCTCTGCAACGTTCTCAGCTGACTGTCCGCATAACGACCGGGATAGTGTTGTTGCAGCTTTTGGAACAGCGTTTTGCCCGTACTCTCTGGCGCCTCCAAAAACCA
Source organism: uncultured Chloroflexia bacterium (assembly GCA_963695825.1). GTDB lineage: Bacteria > Chloroflexota > Anaerolineae > Promineifilales > UBA4811 > CAVOHX01. The sequence continues at coordinate 119,048 of CAVOHX010000004.1, read as the reverse complement.
CCCGTACAAGTCATCCTTGACCTCCTCAAAGGGGTCCTTGCGAGTGCGATAGGTGCGTGGTTTGTTGTGTTTCTTCTTCCTGTGATATTTGCGCTTTTGCACAGACTGAGAGGGACCACCGAGGATTTCAATGGCAGTCTCGCTCAGATTCCCATTGTCTCCGATAAGAGTGCCCGCAGCCAGGCATGCCTGCAGGTCAAAGGCAACTGAGCTGAGACAGATTCAGGTATACCTTCGGCATTCACGTTTTCCGCTGGTACTGCATGACGCCATAGTCCATCTTGCAGGACCCGTATTTGTTTCAGCAACTGCACCGGATCCAGGGTTTTATACACCTGTTTCAGGCGCAAAGCCCTTGTTTCATCTGGCAGGTTGCTGGCGAGCAAGCGTTGAAAGGGAGTCTGGGCTTGATCGTAGCGTCTCTTGACCCGACTGCCGTGACGTTGTTTCTCCTGCAATTTCATGGAGGGTTGGAAGAAATTCACATAGAGGCGGACAGCTCGATAGAGTTCGGCCAGCTGCCGGTAGGCGACTTCACCCTCGTACCGATCGTAACCGACAAGTTGTCTCACAATCGAGCCATTCTTCTGCTCGACATAGCACTGGTCATTTTTCCTGGCAACCCGGCCACGGGTGAAGGTAATCTGTTCCCGTTCGCAGTAAGCCAGCAGCGCATAGTTGATGAACTCGCCACCGTTGTCCGTATCAAAGCCGAGCAGAGGGAAGGGCAGTAGCGGCCGTAGACGCTTCAATCCCTCAATCACAGCATCCTCGCCCCGATAGCGTAGGGCCAGACATTCTGTCCAGCCGGTGGCGATATCTGTCAGCACCAGACTCCAGAGAAAGGCGCCGGCAACGCTGCCACCGCAATGAGCCACCAGGTCCGCCTCAAAGAATCCTGGTTCTGTTTCACACCAATCGGCAAAGGTGCGGATCGGCACCTGGTGTTTTAACAACGTTCCCGGTCGTGTGGTTGTGGCGCCCCGCTGCTCGCTCTGTCCACACCGCTGGGACAGAATCCGATCCGCTGTGGCTGCACTGAGGGCGAGCAATTGCCTGCGAACTTCATCTGTCACCAGCAGGTGACCATGTCGCTCCAGGGACTCCACCAGTTCCGGCAGAAAAGGAACCAGTCGTTTTGCACAAATACAATTGCTCGCCTGCCACGCCACGATCAGCGCATCCTGTACTTCCCGACCATAGCGACGCGCACGCGCACGCTTGATGGGCCCTGCAACCTTTGGCGCCGGCTGACTGAACAGCCGTGTGGCATATTTGCGATCATAGCCCGTTGCCGCCACATAGGCATCCAGGATGGCTGTTTTCTCATTGCGACTCGCTTCTCGGTAGCGCGGAATGATCTGGATCAGTAGCTCTTTCTTCGCTTGATGACTCATCGATGACCTCACGTTGTCGCCTCCATTTTGAGTGCTGATTGACGTCGCCGTTGGGTGACATTATTCGTGAGGCAAACACGCTTTGTAAAGTGACATTTAACGTGAGGCAATGCGACTTCCTGTTGAAAAGACGCTGGCGCACCCTTCGACCGCCTCTTGGGCTGCCTGCCGCATGACGCGGGTGGCAAAGCGAAAGACCTTGCGCCCATCCATGTGGATGGTGTGCAGGCCATTGCGCACCGTCTCAAATGAAGCCGGATGCCGGCTACCCCCGGCCGGTACTGACAGAGTGGAGCTACCGGATCCATCGGCGCCCAGCACGCAGGACAGAATCCCTCCCGGCCGGTCTGACGGACCCAGGATGACCGCTCCCGCCCCGTCACCGAACAGGATACAGGTTGCGCGATCCTCCCAGTTGACGATGCGGGACAGGGTCTCTGCGCCGATGACCAGCGCATGGTCGATAGCGCCGGTGGCGATGGATTGAGCAGCCAGACTGAGGCCATAAATCCAGCCAGAGCAGGCGGCGCTCAGGTCAAAGGCGCCCGCCTTGGTGGCGCCCAGCGCGTCCTGCACCAGGCATGCGGTGGCGGGAAAGATGTGTTCGGGGCTGGCGCTGGCAACGATGATCAGGTCCAGATCGATCGGGCTCAGATCGGTTGTCTCCAGTGCAGCGCGAGCGGCCGCCAGCGCCATAGTGGCAGTGCTTTCTTCCGCGGCCGCAATCCGCCGCTCCCGGATGCCGGTCCGCTCAAGGATCCACTCGTCGCTAGTGTCAACCATCTGGGCAATCTCGACGTTGGTCAACACCTTCTTGGGAAGATATTTGCCCCACCCGATAATATGCGCATAACGCAGCCGGCCGTTCATGCCGTTCGGCGGCCGGTTGCGCCGAAAGCGCGACGCCAGGCTAGGCTTTGCCCTCGCTTCTGGTGGTGGGTCCGGGGAGGATGACTGGGTCATGGGATCACAAGTGGGTGAACGGCATCGGGCTGGCTCGACAACCGCCAGGCAGCGTTCAGTTCAGTTCAGTTCAGTTCACTCGCTCCAAAGATCAGGGTCGCGTTGTGCCCACCAAAGCCGAACGAGTTGGACATGGCAATCCGCACCGAGGCCGGCCGCAGCTCGTTGGGTACATAGTCCAGGTCACATTCGGGGTCCGGGAACTCGTAATTGATGGTGGGGGGAATGATCCCCTCCCGGATGGTCAGCACCGAGATGACCGCCTCCAACGCGCCGGCCGCGCCCAATAGATGTCCGGTCATCGATTTGGTGGAGCTGATGGGCAGGCGATAGGCATAGTCGCCAAAGACCTGTTTCGCAGCCGCGGTTTCCCCGCGGTCGTTCAGGGGCGTGCTGGTGCCGTGGGCGTTCAGGTACTCGACCTCTTCTGGCTGCAACTTGGCGTCCTCCAGGGCTGCGCACATCGATTGAACGGCGCCCTCGCCGTTCTCGGCCGGCGCCGTGATATGAAATGCATCGGCCGAGGCGCCATAGCCCAGCAGTTCAGCCAGAATCGGCGCACCTCGCTCTTGAGCAAACTCGAGCGACTCGAGCACCAGGATACCGGCGCCCTCAGCGGCAACAAAACCGTCTCTTTTGGCGTCAAAGGGGCGGCAAGCGCGCTCGGGCTCGTCGTTCCAATTGGTGGCCAACGCACCCATGTTGACAAAAGCGCCGATCGTCGTGCGCACCAGGGCAGCGTCGGCGCCGCCCGTCACCACCGCGTCGGCCGATCCCCGGCGGATGACAGCCGCTGCCTCACCGATGGCGTTGGCGGCCGAGGCGCAGGCAGAGACAACCGCGAAATTCGGCCCCTTGAACCCGTACTGGATGGCAATCTGCCCCGGAGCGGTGTCAGTGAGCATCATGGGCACGGCAAAGGGGCTCACCCGGCGTGGACCCTGCTCCCGCACCACGCGGTCAGTATCAAAGATGGTACCGATGCCACCGATGCCACTGCCCAGGATCACACCGATGCGAGGAGCGCTTGACGGCGTCGCCGTCAGGCCGGCCGCTGAGACCGCCTCCTCGGCCGCTGCCATCGCAAACTGGGTATAACGGTCCATGCGCCGCGCCTCGCGCCTGCCAAAGCGGCCGTCAGCGTCAAAGTCGTTCACCTGGGCGGCAATCTGGACCTTTAGATCGCTGGCGTCAAAGCAGGTGATGGGGCCGACGCCTGAACGCTTGGCCATCAGCCCTTCCCAGGTGGTGGGCACATCTTGTCCCAGCGGCGAGATAACTCCCATTCCTGTAATGACAACTCGTCGACTCATTGTTTCCTCCTAGTTCATGGTGTATAACCCAATACCTCCAATTTGGTTGCGCCTGGAACGGGCAACGACTCGGGGACATCTAGCCATTGGGGCAAACCACGCTGTCTCTGGTATAATCCGCATGATGAAACGCCGTTTCGAAAATGAGACCCGTTTGTCCGCCCCGTTCAGGCGCCAGGTGATGAGGAATCAGCATGCGTGAGGACAAGAGCTACCACATGAGTCCGGAAGAGTTTCGCCGCTACGGCCGGGCAGTGGTGGATTGGATTGCCGACTATTACGAGCGGGTCGAGACGCTGCCGGTGTTGTCCCGCGTAGAACCGGGGGAGATACGAGCCAGCTTGCCGGCCGAGCCACCTCTGCACGGCGAACCTTTCGAGGCGGTTCTCAAGGACGTCGAGGAGTTGATCCTCCCCGGCGTGACCCACTGGCAATCACCCAGTTTCTTTGCCTACTTTCCGGCCAACGCTTCCGGCCCTTCTATCCTGGGCGAGATGCTCTCGGCCGGTCTGGGGGTGCAGGGGATGCTGTGGGCGACCAGCCCGGCCTGCACCGAGCTGGAAACCCACGTGTTGGACTGGCTGGTGGACATGCTGGGACTACCGCTCAAGTTCAAGTCATCGACGGCCGCGGCGGCGGGGTGATCCAGGACACGGCCTCCAGCGCTTCGCTCTGCGCGCTGCTGGCGGCCCGCGAGCGGGTCACCGGGTACACCAGCAACGAGCAAGGTTGTCGCGCTCCGTTGGCGGCCTATACCTCCTCCCAGACGCACTCGTCCATCGCCAAAGCGGTCATGATCTCCGGCATCGGCCGCGACCACCTGCGACTGATCGACGTGGACGCGGATTTTGCCATGCGCCCCGACTTGCTCGTCCACCAGATCGAGCAGGACCGGCGAGCTGGCCGGATACCCTTTTTTGTCTGCGCAACGGTGGGAACGACCTCCTCAAATGGCATGGATCCGTTGCGCGAGATCGGCCGGATCTGCCGCGAGAACAACCTCTGGTTCCACGTCGATGGGGCAATGGCAGGCACGGCCGCGCTCTGTCCCGAGTTTCGCAACTTTTTCGATGGGCTCGAGTTGGCGGACAGCTACTGCTTTAACCCCCACAAGTGGATGTTTACCAACTTTGACTGCGACTGCTTTTGGGTCGCCGATCGCGCTGCGCTGATCCGAACGTTGAGCATTTTGCCCGAGTATCTGCGCAACCAGGCCACCGAGTCCGGCGCGGTGATCGATTATCGAGACTGGCACGTGCAGTTGGGGCGGCGGTTCCGTTCCCTCAAGCTGTGGTTCGTCATCCGCCACTATGGGGTGGAGGGGTTACAATATCACGTTCGACGCCACGTGCATTGGGCGCAGGAATTCGCCAGATGGGTCCGGGCCGACGGCCGCTTTGAGCTGGTCGTCGAGCCGCCGTTGAATCTGGTCTGCTTTCGCCACCGGGGTGGCGACGAGATCAACCAGCGACTGATGGACAGTCTGAACCAGAGCGGAGACCTCTACCTGACCCATACCCGTCTGCACGATCAGCTCGCGCTGCGCATGAGCATCGGGCAGACCCACACCGAGCGCCGCCACGTGGTTCGGGCCTGGGAGCGCATACAGGGGTTGGCGGCTGATCTGGAGGCCGGCTAGCGCATAACGCGACCCGTCATCAGAGCCTGTCAGGAGTGAAAGCATGGCAGTTGACCGTAACGAGCTAGAGGCGTTGCTTCGAGGACGTGGATATCTCGATTTTCGCTGGATCGACCCCAAAAAGATCGTCGTCGCTCAATGGGTGCGCGTCAAGTGCATGTTCGGCTGTTCGAGTTTTGGGCGCGACGGCACTTGTCCTCCGAACACACCCTCGGTAGCAGAATGCCGCCTCTTTTTTGACGAATACGACCTGGCGGCGGTCATCCGTTTCACCAAGCGGGTGGACAGGCCGGAGGACCGGGGCCCCTGGTCGCGAAAGGTCAACGCCGACCTGCTCAACCTCGAGCGGGCCGTATTCCTGGCGGGCTACCACAAAGCGTTCCTGTTGGCGATGGACTCGTGCCGCTTGTGCGCCGAGTGCTCGGGTTCGCGGCAAGACTGCAAGAACCTCGAGGCGGCGCGGCCGTCTCCCGAGTCGTTTGCGGTGGACGTGTTCGGTACCGTGCGACAGATCGGTTACCCCATCGAGGTGCTGACCGACTATACCGACGAGATGAACCGCTACGCGTTTCTGTTGGTCGAGTGACCGTCGAATCCGTGCTCTGATTCCTGATGGAGGATTGGCAATGAAACCGGCCGATTATATGGATGCCTTGCTCTCGCTGCCCGGCATGTACGAGGCGCACGTTTCCCGCGACAACAAGTGGGTGGCCTGGACCTGGTATCGCACCGGTCCGGCGGCCGACGTCTATGTCGTCCCGACCGATGGTTCGACGCCGCCCACGCGCCTGACCGACACCCTGGACGATACCTTGGTGGTATCCTGGACGCCGGATAGCCGGGCAGTTTTGGTGGAACAGGACAAGGACGGGAATGAACGGGCTCAACTCTTTCGGGTAGAGTTGGACCGGCCGCTGGAGATGCGCCCGCTGACCGAGTTCGAACCCAACTATTACCTCCGCGGCGGCGAATTGCACCCCAACGGCCGCTGGCTGGTCTATGGCGCCAACGTGGACGTGACGACGGGCGAGGAGATCGAGCCCACCTGGATGGTCCGCCACGATCTGGAGACGGGGGAACGGGTCGTGCTGGCGCGACCGGAAAAGGGGGGCTGGACCCGGCCGCAGCTCAGCCCCGCGGGTGACCAGGTGCTCTACACGCGGCTGGACCTGCATCCGGCCGGCCGGCAGATTTGGCTGGTGGACATTGAGGGGCGGCAGGACCGCGAGATACTCAACTTTGGGCCCCAAGTCAAAACGTACGCCCGTTGGTTCCCGGACGGGCAGCAGGTGCTGGTGCTGGCAGAAACGGCGACCCACCGTCGCCTCGGAGTCTGGCGTCCCGATGGTGAGTTGCGCTGGCTGCTCGACGACCCGACTCGAAACATTGAGGCGGCATACGTGCCGTTGGGCAGCGACCGCATCGTCGTCCTGGAGGTGCAAGGGGCGCGGACCCACGCCTCCTGGCTAGACCCAGAGACCGGGGCGGAGGCGCACCTGCCTGACCTTCCCGGCGATCTCGCGCCGCTGGCCTCGGTCGGAGAGGGCGAGTGGGTAGGCATCTTTGCCAGTTCGCGCCAGCCGGCCGACATCGTGCGATTCTTGCGGGCAGAGCCAGACCCGGAGCGATTTGTCAGTCTCTCCCGCGTGTGGGAGCGGACCGTTCTCCAGCCGGATGACCTGACGCAGGCGGAGGATTTTCGCTGGCAGTCGGTGGACGGTTTGGAGATTCAGGGATGGCTCTACCGGCCGCAGGGCAGGGCCAGAGGGACCATCGTCTATGTGCACGGCGGGCCAACAGCGCACAGCGAGGACGCGGTCAACAACCAGGTCCAACTCTTTGCCCGGCACGGGTTCAACGTGCTGACTCCCAACTATCGCGGCAGCACCGGCTTTGGGCAGGTTTTCCGCGAGGCGATCAAGGAGGACGGCTGGGGCGGCCGGGAGCAGGAGGACATCCGGGCCGGCATCGAGGCGCTGATCGCGGCCGGCATCGCCGCGCCGGGCAAGGTGGGCATCACCGGCACCTCCTACGGCGGATACTCGGCGTGGGTGGCGATCACCCGTTTTCCGCCCGAGTTGGTGGCGGCGTCGGCGCCGATCTGCGGCATGACCGACCTGGTAGTCGATTACGAGAGCACCCGACCCGACCTGCGCCCCTACAGCGCCGAGATGATGGGCGGCCGTCCGGACCAGGTTCCAGAGCGGTACCGCGAGCGTTCGCCGATCTATTTCGTGGATCAAATCCAGGGGCAGCTACTCATTGTCCAGGGGCTGCAGGACCCCAACGTCACGCCAGAGAACGTTCGGGTGGTCACAAGGGCGCTACAGGCGGCCCGGGTCGAGTATCAATTGCTTGCCTTTGAGGACGAAGGGCACGGAATCTCCAAGCCCAGGAACCAGAAAACCCTCTACCTGCGATTGTTGCAGTTCTTTGAGGAGGCGTTTGCCAGACAGTGAGCGCCGATGGGAAACCTGGAAACCGCGACCCGCAGAACTGGCCTCAAGGGCAATTATCGTGAGGAGAGTCACATAGGGCGCGCCCGCTTGTGTACCGCTGCCCGCTGGGCTATAATCCTGATTGTTGCGCCGGACCGGTATGCTCGTGCTGCCGGCTTGGTCAATATCAAGAGGTCACGCTGTGGAAACCAAGATCCTCACCCTACATCCCCAGGGCAAAGCCGGGGTCAATATCGACAAGCCCAAGTACGACCAGATCCGTGGCGCCATTGTCGATTCGCTGAATGCCCATGGGGTGATGAGTTTCAAGGAGCTGACGGCCGCAGTGCAATCCGCGCTGAAAGGCAGGTTCCAGGGCTCTATCCCCTGGTACGTGACCACTGTAAAGCTGGACCTGGAAGCCAGGGGGGTCATCGAGCGGATCCCGGGCAAGAAACCCCAGCAACTGCAATTGATCCAGTAACTGCATCGTAACCGACACACCGTACACTATCCTTGGCACGTAAAAGGAGACACTCAACATGGCATCGGATCCAAATATCCAAAAACTGCGTGAAAAGCGGGAACTGGCTGGCCTTGGTGGAGGAAAAGCGCGAATTGACCGGCAGCACGCCCAGGGCAAACTGACCGCCAGGGAGCGCGTCGAAAAACTACTCGACCCCGGTACCTTTCGCGAGATGGACATGTTCGTCACCCATCGCACGGTCGGGTTTGGTATCGAGGAGCAGCAGTACCTGGGCGACAGCGTGGTGACCGGCTGGGGCAAGATCAACGGCCGACTGGTCTACGTCTTTAGCCAGGACTTTACCGTCTTTGGCGGCAGCCTGGGCGAGGTGCACGCCGAAAAGGTCTGCAAGATCATGGACCTGGCGATGAAGAATGGCGCGCCGGTGATTGGCCTCAACGACTCGGGCGGAGCACGCATTCAGGAAGGGGTGGTCTCGCTGGCGGCCTATGCTTACGTTTTCCAGCGCAACGTGATGGCGTCTGGCGTGGTGCCTCAGATCTCGGCCGTGATGGGACCCTGTGCGGGTGGAGCCGTTTACTCGCCCGCCATGACCGACTTTATTCTGATGGTCAAAGAGACCAGCTTTATGCACATCACCGGTCCCGACGTGATCAAAGCGGTCACGCGCGAAGAGGTCACCTCGGAAGAGCTGGGCGGGGCCATGACCCACAACAGCAAGAGCGGGGTGGCGCACTTTGCAGCCGAGGACGAGGAAGAAGCTTTCGAGACCTTGCGCTCGCTGCTCAGCTTCCTGCCGCAAAACAACACCGAGGACCCGCCGTATCTGCCCACCGATGACCCTCACGACCGCATGGACGAGGCACTGAACACCATCATCCCCGACAACCCCAACAAGCCGTACGACATGAAAAAGATCCTCGAGGCGGTGGTCGATGACGGGTTCTTTCTGGAAGTGCATCAGCATTTCGCTCAGAACATCGTCGTCGGCTTGGCCCGCATGGGCGGTCACAGTGTAGGGATCGTGGCGCAGCAGCCGCAGGCGCTGGCTGGCGTGCTCGACATCGATTCTTCGCGCAAAGCGGGGCGCTTTGTGCGGTTTTGCGATGCGTTCAACATCCCCATCATCACCTTTGAGGACGTGCCCGGCTTTTTGCCGGGGGTGGCCCAGGAGCATGGCGGCATCATTGTGCACGGCGCCAAGCTACTCTATGCCTACTGCGAGGCAACGGTCCCCAAGATCACCATCATCACTCGCAAGGCATACGGCGGCGCCTATGACGTCATGTCCAGCAAGCACATCCGCGGTGACATCAGCTATGCCTGGCCCACGGCCGAGATTGCCGTGATGGGACCCGATGGCGCGGTCAGCATCATCTTTCGCAAAGAGTTGGCCGATGCCGAGGACCCGGACGCGCGCAAGGCCGAACTCGTGCAAGAGTACCGCGATCGGTTCGCCAACCCCTACGTGGCGGCGGCTCGAGGTTACATCGACGACGTGATCGAACCGGCCGAGACCCGGCCGCGAATCATCGAGGCGCTGCAAATGCTGCAGAACAAGCGGGACGCCAATCCACCCAAGAAGCATGGCAACATCCCATTGTAAGTATGCATTGTAAGGATGGAGGAAAGCAATGTCGAAAAAGGGTGTCTCTATCAGTCAAGTTGCGGCAAAACTGACCGATCCGTGGGTCCACACGGTTTTGGGTCAGGTAGATGACTATTGCGCCTATCTGTGCCGCTTTGAGGGGGTGTACAAGTACCACCAACACGCCAAGGACGAGATGTATCTGGTGCTAGAGGGCGAGGCCATGATCGAGCACGACGACGGCGCCGTCTTTGCGCTCTCCAAAGGCGACTCATTGGTGGTCAAGGCGGGCCAGTTCCATCGCTCGAGCGCTCCGGACGGAGCATTGGTGCTCATGTTCAAAGCCCGCGACCTGTTTGCCGAATAGAGGCCATTGACCACGGAGGAATAACTTATGGAACAAACACCCCTCATGCTATGTGACACCATTTTGCGCGACGCGCACCAATCGCTCCTGGCGACTCGGATGCGCACCGATGACATGCTCCCGATCGCGCCCAAGCTGGACCAGGTTGGTTTTTGGTCGGTTGAAATGTGGGGCGGGGCGACTTTTGATTCGGCGATGCGCTTTCTCAACGAAAACCCCTGGGATCGGGTGCGGCGCCTGAAAAAGCTCATGCCCAACACCCGCTTCCAGATGTTGCTTCGGGCCCAGAACGTGGTGGGCTATAAACACTACCCGGACGATGTGCTGCACGCCTTTGTGGTCCACGCCAAGGAGGCCGGTATCGACGTCTTTCGCATCTTTGACGCGCTCAACGATGTGCGCAACATGGAAGCGGCGATGCGTTTCGTCAAGGACGTAGGCGGACACGTGCAAGGTAGCTTTAGCTACACCATCAGCCCGGTCCACACCATCGGCCAATATGTCGAGATGTCCAAAGAACTGAAAGATCTGGGCGCCGACTCGATCTGTATCAAGGACATGGCGGGAATGATCGCCCCCTATGATACCTACGAGTTGGTGGGCGAACTCAAGGCCCAGGTCGGGCTGCCGGTCCAGTTTCACACCCACTATACCAGCGGCATGGCGATGGCCTCGGCGCTCAAGGCGGTCGAGGCGGGTGTGGACATCGTGGACACCGCCATCTCGGCGCTCTCGGGCCTCACCGCCCAGCCGCCGACCGAGTCCCTGGTGGCTATCCTGCGGGGGACGCCGCGCGATACCGGGCTGGACCTCAACCTGCTGGCTGACGTGTCATCTTACTTTGGCGAGGTGCGGAAAAAGTACCAGAGTTTTGAGAGCGGTCTGCAAGGGGTGGATGTGCGGGTGCTGCAATTCCAGATTCCCGGCGGCATGCTCTCGAACCTCGACGTCCCAACTACGGCAGCAAGGAGCGGCCGATCGTTACGAAGACGTACTCGTAGAAATGCCGCGGGTGCGAGAAGACATGGGCTTTCCGCCGTTGGTCACCCCTTCTAGCCAGATCGTCGGCACCCAGGCCACCCTCAACGTGGTGACCGGGCAGCGCTACAAGGTCATTCCCGAGGAGGTCAAGAATTACGTGCGCGGCTTTTACGGCCGGCCGCCGGCGCCGATCAACCCGGAGGTGAAAAAGCTGGTCATCGGCGATGAAGAGCCGATCACCTGCCGGCCGGCTGATATGCTAGAGCCAGGCATGGAGGCAGCGCGCCAGGGGATTGGCGACTTGGCGCGGAGTGAGGAAGACGTCATCTCGTATGCGCTCTTTCCGCAGGTAGCGCGCCCCTTCCTGGAGCGACGCGCCAAGGGAGCCGACGAACACACGGCCGTGATCGCAGCCATCGCCGCCAAACTGGCGCTAGAGGCCGACCGCCACCAGCCGACCCAGGCCGCAGACCGCCCGACTGTCTCTACCAACGCCTGGAAACAAGCGTGGCGGCCGTCTCGGCACTGGACCGGGCTCTAGCGAGGAGATTGCTATGGATCGCGAGTTCACGCTAGTCGTCGATGGGACCAGTTACAAGGTCGAGGTTCATGGGAACAGCCTGCTGGTGAACGGTCAGCCGTTTGTGATCGGCTATGTGAACGACACCCTCACCGTGGATGGGATCACCTACGACGTCATCCTGGGCGACAGGACGGCCGTGGTGGACGGGCATGAACATCAGATAGAGGCGGCCGGGATGACGGTCAAGGCGGCGGCGCAGAAAAAACAGGTCGCTCAGAAGAAAAAGGCGGCCACAAAAGAGAGTTCTGTCACCGCCATGATGCCGGGCGCCATTCTCAAGGTGTTGGTCGCCGAAGGGGATCAGGTCAAAGAGGGCGACGTCGTTGCCATCCTCGAGGCCATGAAGATGGAGAACGAAATCCACGCCCACAAAGCCGGCACCGTGGAAAAGGTTCATGTTGCGCACGGGGACAGCGTGGAGGGAGGTCAGGCGTTGCTGGAAATCGCCTAGCAGACCGCCGGGCGGCCCGCAGGTCTCTAGAAGCCAAGGGGGCAATCATGCAATTAGGGAAAATAGAGCTACCGGTTTACCGATCCGAGTGTATCATGCGCGATTATCGGCTACGCGGCGGCTTTCAGCCGGTTGGACCTATGCTTCCATACCTAAACGACCGCCAGCGACAATATTTCCAGTTCAAGGATTCTATGCTGGCTGCTTTTGACCAGGACAACCCACTGGGTGAGCGGCCGCTACCCACCCTGATGGTCAACAATGAGAACATTGTCTACATCAGCGTGCTGGACCAGGAAGGCATCGATGCGGCGCAGTTGCTGACTGCTCGGCACAGGATGATCTTTTATACGCTGCGCTTTGTGATCAAGGGATACGTTCATATGCGGATGGACGAGCATCCACTGGAAAGTCTTAACGGCAGCGACAAGGACTTTGTCGGCATCACCGAGGCCACCCTCTTTCCACTGCAGCCGGTCCGCCATTCCCCGAACATGTCGTCCCCCTTGATGTTTGTCAACCGGCGCAACGTTCTGTTCTATCACGAGAGAGGAAACGAGTAGCCGGCCGGCTGGTATAATAATGGTATGCAGAGACTGGTACTTGGGGCGCTCAAGCTAGGCGTTGACCTGTCAGCCAGGCAACTGGCAGCTCTCGATCTTTATCGGCGCGAGCTGCAAGAGTGGAACAGCCGCATAAACCTGACAGCGATCGACGACGACGCGGGGATTCAGGTGCGCCACTTTTTGGACTCGCTCTCCTGCCTGATGGCCTTTCACCTGCCCGAAACAAGCGCCTGCGCTGGCGCCCTCCGCTTGATTGATGTGGGCACCGGGGCTGGTTTTCCCGGCCTGCCTCTCAAGATCGCCTGCCCCAATTGGCACCTGACGCTGCTGGAGGCGACCGAGAAAAAGGTGCACTTTTTGGAGTACTTGTGCGATCAGCTCAAGCTAAGCGGCGTGACGATTCACCACGGCCGGGCGGAGGAGTATGGCCAGAACCCCGATCACCGGGAACGCTATGATTGGGCGCTGGCGCGCGCGGTGGCCGAGATGCCGGTGCTGGCCGAGTATCTGCTGCCGCTGGTGCGGGTGGGAGGGCACTGCCTGGCGCAAAAAGGAGAACAGGCGCCGGTCGAGGTTCGAGAGGCCGAGCACGCGTTTGGCCTGCTGGGCGGCCGGCTGGTGCGGCTGCTGCCCGTCGAGCTACACGGCCTGGCAGAGACCCGCTACCTGGTGCTGGTCGCCAAAATAGCGCCCACCCCAGCCAAGTACCCTCGCCGGCCGGGGATGCCCACCAAGAGGCCGCTGAGGGATTGACCCGGGCCTGTGGCAACCCGCCGGCGCTCCCCTGGGTCATACACAGATACCAGCAGCAGGGCAGTCGGCTCAGCGCCTCGAGGGAGGGACTGACCAGCGATGCGCTGGCCCCGGCGCTATGCCATCGCCCTGCTGCACAAGTGGGACGACTGGATGGCCGAAAACGTTCCTGGGGGGAGGGCAACTGCACGGTTCTCCCTCCATGACCCGAAATGGCGGTTGCGGGACCCGCAGAGACGATCCAAACCTTGGATTGACCCTGCTATTGCGGTATAATGACCGCACAATTGGCTGCCCGGAGACTGTATCTACCACGCCACACGCATGCCAATTGGCCCGCCTCTTGCAACCTTTATGCGGGCAAGGAACTGGCTCTGCCTGCGGTTCAGAGTGGTCAGCGCCTTGTCTTTGAAAGCGGACATTGACCAGAAAAGCGCGCCGCTGGCGGAACTTGGGGCGCTGATGGATCGTCTTGGGTAATATGAACGACAATTCGCAAGACTCGGACTGGCAGGGGAAACTGGGTCCCTGGCCTCGACCTCCGCTGCGGGAAGGGGACGTTGAACAGACGCCCACCTTTCACCCGCCGACGGCCAAGCCATCACAGCCACCGCAGACTCTACCACCACCACAATGGGCAGACCGGACCCCGCGTCATCCCCCGCCATGGCGAGATCCGGAGGCTACGCCCGTGCAACCAAGCGGTATTCCAGGGCAGACTTTTCCCGGGCACCGTCAGACGCCTGCCACCTGGGGCTCGAGCGTGGCCGATCAGCCGACGCAGCCTTTGCATCCGATTCAACCGCCGGCAAGCATCCCCCCGCAGAGCGCCTACCAACCGCCGGCCGTGTCGGCCGTGCAGACTGCCTACCCGGCCGCCAGGCCGCAGCGAAACTGGGTTGGCTGCCTGGTTCAGGCAAGCTTGTATGGCTTTCTCGCCCTCGTGCTCTTCTTTTTCGTTGGCGTGGCGGCCGCCTCGGTGGGCTATGTGATTATCGCCAGCGAACTACCGCCGCCCAGCGAGTTGACCGCCCGGGCCTCGGACTTTGAGACCAGCTACATTCTGGACGCTGAAGGCAATGTGTTGTACGAGTTGATACCGCCCGACGCGGGACGGCGACAACGCGTGTCACTGAGCGAGATTTCGCCGCTGCTCATCGAAGCAACGGTGGCGACGGAGGACCGCAACTTTTATCAGCACCCCGGTTTTGACCCCGTTGGTCTCGCCCGCGCCATCGTACAAAACCTGCGCGAACGGGACGTGGTCAGCGGAGCCAGCACCATCACCCAGCAGTTAGCCCGCGCTGTCCTGCTCGGCCCCGATGAGCGTTTTGAAGTGACGGCCGAGCGCAAGATACGCGAGGTGATCCTGGCGGCCGAGATCACACGCCGCTATAGCAAGGAGGAGATCCTCGAGATCTATTTGAACGAGATCAATTTCGGCAACCTGGCCTACGGCATCGAGGCCGCCGCGCAGACCTACTTTCAAAAGCCCGCCTCCCAGTTGAACCTGGCCGAGGCGTCGTTCCTTGCCGGCCTGCCCCAGGCGCCGGCCGCCTGGGATCCCTATACCGCGCCCGAGTTGGCGCTCGGCCGTCAGGGACAGGTGCTGGCGCTCATGATCGAGGCAAACTATATCACGCTCGAAGAGGCGCAACAGGCGGCCGCCGAAATGAGCGGCCGCATTGACTCCCTCATCCCGCCCCATGTGGACATGCACCATCCGCATTTTGTCACCTACACGCGCCAGGAGCTGGAGGCGCTGATCGGTCCCCAGAGCACCTACCGACGAGGTATCAGGGTCTATACAACCCTCGACCCAAGGTTGCAGGGGATGGCGGAGGATGTGGTGCAGGAATACCAGACACACCTCGCCAACTGGGGCGCCAACAACGTGGCCTTGGTGGTGTTGCAGCCGGGCACCGGCCGCATTTTGGCAATGGTGGGCAGCGCCGATTTCTACTCGGAAGAGATATCAGGCCAAGTGAACATGGCTCTGGCCGGCCGGCAACCTGGCAGCGCCATCAAGCCCTTGACCTACGTCACCGCCTTGGAAGAGAACTGGACCCCCAGCACGTTGATCTGGGATGTGCCCACCACCTTTGTTGACGAATGGGGCCAAGCCTACACGCCCAAGAATTTCGACAACCGGTTCCACGGCCCTGTGTTGGTACGCCAGGCGTTGGGCAACTCGTACAATCTGCCAGCCGTCAAGGCGTTGCAGTACGTGGGTGTCTGTGATTTCATCCGGCGGGCAAACGAGGTCGGCATCTACTCGCTGCAGGATAGCGGGTGCGCGACCGAGGGCAAACCGCGCGACTATGGGCTGGCGCTAACCCTGGGCGGCGGCGAGGTCACGCCACTCGAGTTGGCAACCTTTTATGCCACCTTGGCCAACAACGGCGGCCGGTCCGCGCCGGTCGCCATCGCCCGCATCGAGGACCTGGCGGGTAATGTGCTATTCGAGCTCAAACCCGATCCGCAGCCGGTGGTGCGAGCCGAGCACTCTTACCTGATCAACGACATTCTGTCGGACGACAGCGCACGCTTTCCGGCTTTTGAATCCAACAACCGGCTCCAGTTCGCCGACCGGCCGGTAGCCGCCAAGACCGGCACCTCGGGCACGGACGCGAACGACGTGCGCGACGCCTGGACAGTGGGGCACACCCCACAACTGGCGGTGGCGGTCTGGGCCGGCAATACGGACAACACGCCGATGGCAAGCGGCGCCTCGGGTTATCAGATCGCTTCTCCCATCTGGCGCTCCTTTATGGATCGCGCCCTCGCTGGGCTGCCGGTGGTGGGATTCCCGCGACCCGAGGGCATCGTCCAGGCCGAGATTTGCGCCGACTCGGGAACCCGGCCGTCGCCGGACTGTCCCGCGGATCGGCACCGCTGGGAGTTGTACGCCTCTGGGCAGCCGCCGCTGGGCCCGGAACACGATTTCTACCGCCGGTTGCGTCTGGACCTCTGGACGGGATTGCAGGCCAATGAGCACTGCGCAGAGGCGGTCGAGGAGCGGTTGTTCGTCGTGATCGAAGACGAGGCCGGTCGGCGCTGGACCGAGGAGACTGCTTTGGGCCGCCAATGGGCGGCCGCGCGGGGGATTGTGTTGGAGAACGTCCCCGGCGACCCCTCCCCGCGCCTACGGCAGCCACCGGGCGCGGCGTGCACCCTGGAAACGCCCCGCCCGCGCGTCCGCCTGACCGCGCCCACCCAGGGCCAGACCCTGACCGGAGAGCTGATCCTATACGGCGAGGTCTCGGCGCCCAACATGCGCGGGTTCCGGGTCGAATACGGCATTGGGCCCGAACCGCAGGGCTGGGGCTTGGTGCAGGATCGCGTCCCCGGACCGGTGGAGGGAGGCGAAATCGCTCGCTGGGACACCTCCCAGGTCAACGACGGCGATTTCACACTGCGGATCATCATCTACGGACCGCCCGACAGCAACGGCAACGAAATCCAGGTCGAGCATCGCGTGTACGTGTGGGTGTCCAACCCCACTCCCACGCCGACAGAGACACCAACGCCTACCCAGACGCCGACCCCCACCGCAACTCCCACCCCAACGGCGACCGGAACTCCCGAGCTCACCGACTCACCTACACCGACCCCGACCCCTGGGGTGACAGAGACCCCGGGTCCGACCCCTACCCCGACGCCGACCCAAGAGGATAACCGGGCGACGAGCGACGCACCCTAGCGCGCGCAGAGAGGCCTGGACGGCCGTTTCCGGCGTCCGGGCCTCTCTGGTTCTCTACCCACTATTTAAGCAGGCCGGTCATCTCGTTAAACTGCTCGATCAGCGCGTCAATCTCGTCCACCTGGTTGTGGATGCCTTTCCAGTAGGTGGGCTCGTACCACTGGGCCTGGATCTCTTCGTAGGTCTTGCCCTGCTGCTCCACCCAGGTGTAGTACTTGAGGTTGTGGATTCGCTTCTGATCCCAGTATCCCAACTCCTCGACATAGTCCACCGTACAGCCGAGCAGGTAGCGATGAAAATCGGCCGCCGCGTGCAGGTCGGTATACTCGCCACGCTCCTCGCGCAGTTCTCGCACCCGGCTGCCATACAGCTCCATCGAATCGGTCAAGACGGTGAGCACGATGTCATTGGGACCCAGCTCGTACCATCTGGCGAACTTGATACTCGAGAGCACGTTGGCAATCCCCGAGATACCCAACAGATCCAACTGCCCGATCAGCGCCTCCGGCACCCCTTGCTTGACCAGGTAGGCGCGGCCGGCCGGCTCGTTGAACAACCGCACGATGCTCATACACGCCTCATCATCGATGGCCACCACCAGGTCGGTGTTCTTGACGTTGTGAATCCAGGGGATGTGCTTGTCACCAATCCCCTCAATGCGATGGCCTCCAAAGCCGTTAATGAGCAAAGTTGGGCATTGCAGCGCCTCGCTGGCGCCAACCTTGCTGGTGGGGAACAACTCTTTCAGGTAATCTCCACAGCCGATAGTCCCGGCCGAACCGGTGGTCAGCACCACGCCGCAGTAGGCGTCGTGGGGCCCCATTTCGGCCTGCAGCACCTCTTCCATCGCCTGCCCGGTCACGTTATAGTGCCACAGGTGGTTGCCAAACTCGTCAAACTGATTAAAGATGACAATGTCGTCGCCCCGCTCGGCCGTCAGCTCCCAGCACTTGTCAAAGATCTCTTTGACGTTGCTCTCGCAGCCGGGGGTGGCAATCACCTCACCCGAGACGCGGGACAACCACTCAAAGCGCTCCTGGCTCATCTCTTCCGGCAGGATGGCGATCGATTCGCAGGCCAGCAGAGCCGAATCGTAGGCTCCGCCGCGGCAATAGTTGCCCGTGGAGGGCCAGACCGCCTTTTGCGTCGTGGGGTCGAATTGCCCGGTGACCAGGCGCGGGACCAGGCAGCCAAAGCTGGCGCCCACCTTGTGGGCGCCGGTGGGGAACCACTTGCCCACCAGGGCGATGATGCGCGCCTCTACGCCGGTCAGTACACTGGGCAGCTCGACATAGTTGACCCCGCCAAAGCCGCCTCCATGGGCCACCGGTTCGTTCTTCCAGGTGATGCGAAAGAGGTTGGGCGAGACGACGTCCCACAACCCAAACTCCCTCAGTTGCTGCCGGATCCCGGCCGGTATCAACTCTGGATGCCGCTGTTGGGCAAACGTGGGGACGATAATGTTGCGCTCCCGCGCCCTTGTCACGGTTCGCGCCAGCAGTCTCTCGTTGATGGAAAGATCGATCATTTGACAATTCACCTCATAGTGTTTGATGATTCAACCCTCGCCAACGGCGTCCATCAATCTGAGGGAGGCGCCGGGTGGCGACAGGTCGCGGTTAACTCAGGGCGAGCATGGTCAGTATGCCCCGATAGGCGGCCGGGATGTCCGCTACGGTCCATTCTACCAACCGGCCGTTGACCAGTCTCGCCCCATCCAGGGCATAGGCCGGTCCGGCAGCTTGCAGGCTGGTGACGAACTGGATGCCAACCGTTACCGGCGTCTCCACCTGATACGGCTCGGGGAGAGGCCCAGTGACGGCCTCCTCGGCCGCAACTCGTATTCTGGCATAGGCCTCTTCCACCGGCAAACTGCGGGCTGCCTGGCGGTTGATGGCCTGCTTGACTGTTACCGCCCTGAGATTCGGTCCCAACAACGCGCTGGCCTCTGCGGCGAGTGCCTGATCGCCGCTGACCATCGCCACGGGCACGCCAAAGTGACCCGCCAACGCCGCGCTCAGGCCGGTCTCTCCAATCTCCTGGCCGTTCAGAAACAGGGCATAGACCCTTGCGCTGGACCAGGTGTGATCCAGGATAGCGTGCGGGGTGCCGGCCTTGGCGTGGTAGCCAATCAGAAAGGCCACGTCGATCCCCGAATTGACGCCGCTCATCATCCCCAACGGCTTGTTGGACCAGCCACTGATCAACTCGGCCTTGGGATGAACCTTTTCGAGCAGCACGTTGCGCATCCCGGCATGGGAGTCGTTGATCAACACCGAGGTGGCTCCGCCCGCCAGCGCTCCCTCTACGGCCGCGTTGACCTCTCCGGTCATCACCTCGCGAAAGCGTTGGTACGACGGCTTGGAGTCGTCTACGTCATCCCAACATGTAACCCCGGTCACGCCCTCCATATCCACGGAGATAAAAACTCTCATTCTTTCCTTCCTCTCTGTGTCGGGGCTGATCACGCCCCAATTGATAATACCTTCTTGACATCTGTCAGGCTGGTAGACACGCGATACGGCTCGCCCACGGACCGCATGGCAGATTGGACATCCTTGAGGCCATTGCCGGTTGCCAGCATCACCACCCGCTCCTCCGAGCGGATGACCCCGTCCTGCACCGCCTGAACCAGGCCAGCATAAGCGGCCGCAGCGGCCGGCTCGGCAAACACACCGACGCCGCGCGCCAGCTTGGGGATGGCAACCAAAATCTGTTCGTCACTGACGCGCACGTACGCGCCGCCGGTCTCGCGGACGGCCGCCATCGCCTTGATCCGATCACGTGGCAGTCCGGCGCTGATGCTGTCAGCCACCGTGTTAGCCTGGATGGGGCGCTTGGTGAGTACGTCCTCCCCCTGGCTCCAGGCCTGCCACATGTAATCCGATCCGGCCGCTTGCACGCCGACGACGCGCGGCATGCGCTCGATCATCCCCAGCGCCAGCAGATCCTTGAGCCCCTTGTGCACACCGCCGATGATGCACCCATCCCCCACCGGCACCACCATCACGTCGGGCGCTCTCCAGCGCGGCCTCCGCCCCCCCCAGTTGCTCGCAGACTTCGTACACTACCGTCTTTTTGCCCTCGGTCATGTAGGGATTGTAAGCGGTGTTGCGATTGTACCAGCCAAACTCACGACACGCCTCCAGGCAAAGCTCAAAGGCGTCGTCGTAGGTGCCATCCACCAACAACACCGTGCTGCCGTACACCAGCAACTGGACGATCTTGGCCGGCGGGGCCGATGCGGGCACAAAGATGATGTTGCGCTGCTTCACGCTGGCGCATATGCAGGCGAGTGCAGCGGCCGCGTTGCCGGTGCTGGCGGTGGCAATGATCTCGGCGCGCTTTTCGCGCGCCTTGACGACCGCCATGGCCGAAGCGCGATCCTTAAAGCTGGCGGACGCCTGGCGGCCGTCATCTTTGACCCACAGCGCTCGCAGCCCCAGTTCAGTCGCCAGCCGGGGCGCCGAGTACAGCGGAGTGTCGCCCACGGCCAATGGAGGCGCGGGCGAGTCGGGCCGCACCGGCAGCAGCGCTCGATAGCGCCAGATGCCCCCGCCGCTGCCAAACGGCTCTATGCCAGCTTGCGCGACGCGCCGGCCGATCGCCGTGTAATCATAGACGACATCCAGGATGCCGTCGTCCCCGTGATGTGGACAGACGTATTCCGCATCGCTGGGTGTGTACCGCGCGCCGCAGATGAGGCACGCGAGACCAAGAACGTGATTCATCGACTCTATCCTCTCCTTGGGTCCTAAAAGTGGGTCACTGGCTCGACGGTGACTGGAGGGTAGATTTGCTGCGGCTTGGGCGGCATCGGGCTGTAAACCCAATCTGCCCGCACCCGGCCGCACCGGATTCCGCCAAGCCGCCGAACGGCGCTCATTTCACCCCGTACCAGCACATCCTCCATCTGTAACGTCATCCCCAACACGGCCACCGGCGTGCGATCGGGGATCTCTTCCAGCTCGTCTCGGTAGGTAGACGCAGCAAAGAGGATCTGCTCGGCGTCGGCCGCCTGTGCCTGGATGATGGGCACGATTGCCGGGAAACCGTCCGCCCCAATGTAGGCCAGGAACTTGAGGTTGTCGAGCCTGTTGAACAGCGCCTGCGTCCACAGGTTGAGCACCGGTCGCGCCTGGCGGTTGCGGGCAAGCTGCCTGGCAATCATGGTCTTGACCGCAGCCAACACCACCTGCCCCATCGGCAGTCGTTCCCGGCCGGTCTGCCCTACCAGGTCCATGTAATAGACCGTGTGCACGCCAAAGTAGGCATTGTAGCGGAACATGGGGGTCTGGTTGTACATCTCAAACTCGGGACCCCCTTGCGCCGTGTGGGTAAAACTGGCCTTGCCGCGCCACAGCTCTTTGTCGAGCGTCATGATCATAAAGCCAGCGCACGGCGAGCGCCGGATGTACTGCTTGCACAGCCCCTCGGTGAACTGACCAAAGATCACCTCGGTGGGGGAGCTGGCCTGCAGCGACGAGATCAAGGACAGGTGGGGCAGCCCCTCATCAGTTGATCGTCGCCAGGAGGCCGATCTTCATCGTTGGCCTAAAGGAGGCCATATCTGACTCGGTGAAAAAGGCGTTGCATTCCATTTTCTCGCTCACAGTCCGTTTCTATGTCGTGAGAGCGGCCGGCTGACGGTCATTGGCAGGCTCGGCGAGCGCCGTAGCTCCGGTCGCCACCACAATAGTGGGATCGACTCCTGATCCCCGGGCGATTTGCACCAGCGCATCCCGCTCGTCCTCTTGCATCAACAGAGTGTCGGCGTAGCGCCAATACATCCCCAAACGATGGTACTTGTCACGGCAGAGGTTGTTAAAGGTGCAGAGCTCCCAGCGTTGCACGGCGCCGCCCAGGTAGCGGCCGATAAAGGCGCCGAGGCCGGCCAAGTTCTCGGCCGTGGCCGTGGCCCCCGGGATGAGGGGGGTCCGGATCCATAGCGCTGGTCCCCCGTTCTGGGTCATGTAATCGCGTACCAACAGCAGGTTCTCCAATATGACCTCATTGGGCTGCCCGGTGAACTGGGCGTGCCTGATCGCATCGATCTCTTTGAGATCATACAGCACGAGATCGGTGTGGGCGAGCACCTGGCCCAATGCGGCCGGGGAGGCAAGCCCGCAGGTGTCCAGGGACGTCTGAATGCCCGCCGCCTGCAAGCGTCGCAGCAATTCGGCCACAAAGGCCGGCTGCATCATCGGCTCGCCGCCCGAGACGGTGACGCCGCCGCCCGATTTTTCATAGTAGGCGCGGTCCTTGATCAACTCGCTCATCAGCTCGTCCAGGTTGGTGCGCGTTCCCAGCAATTCCATGGCGTTGGCGGGGCACTCTTCGGCGCACGCGCCACACCCCTCGCACCGCTCGCGGTCGATGACGACCCCCGCTTTGGTCATGGTCAGCGAGTCCGTCGGGCAAGCCGGGATGCAGCTCTCGCAGCCAATGCAGCGATCCTCGATCCATTGAACCTGGGGCGCGGCCGTGATGCTCTCGGGGTTATGGCACCAATGACAGGCCAGTGGGCACCCTTTGAAAAAAACCGTGGTGCGAATACCTGGCCCGTCCTCGGTAGAGAGCCGTTGCAGGTGCAGAATGCGCGCGTACATGACCGTCAGACAACCCCCTGGCTCTACATCCGGTGGGTTTCGCGGGCAATGATCTCGTCCTGCAGCTCTCTTGCCGATGCTGGTAAAGTAGGCGTTGTACCCGGTCACGCGTACCAGCAGATGCCGATAGTCCTCGGGGTGCTGCTGCGCATCGCGCAGCATGTCGGCGTCGATCATGTTGATCTGCAGGGCCGTCCCGCCATTCTCGACGTAGCCGCGCAGAAACGCCTTGAACTTTTCCTTGTGCTCCGGGTCCCGGATCAGCGAAGGGCTGAAGGTCATCGTGTGGCTGCCGCCGTTGGGTAACAGTTGAAGAACTCACCCCAGTCGCCCATCGCCCGCCGGCGCCTTGCCGCCCAGCACTTTGCCCACCGAGTTGACGTTGGCCGTTGGCCCATGATGTCCGCGCCGTTGGAGGGGCACAGCGCGTTGGACAGGAATTTGCCCTTGGGACGGCCGTCAGGGCTGGCGGGCAGGATGAAGCTATCCGCAGATCCAATAGTTCCAGCTCAACATGCCGGGGCGGAACTGCCGGCCGGTCGAGCGGGTCTTGTGCTTCCAGGTCTCCTCGGTCCACAGGTCCATCACCCTGCTGCCCCATCTCGTCCGCCCGGTCGTCGTCGCGGCCGTACTTGGGCGCCTTGTTCAGCGCTCTGGGCCTGCAGGACCTCATGCCCCTCCCAGTTGTCCTTGAGAGCCTGGATCAACTCGTCCATGGTGCAGAGTTTGCTGGTCAAAGACCAGGTACTTGACGGCCAGCAACGAATCCACGGTGGTCGCATAGGTGACCGCCTCGATGGTCCGTAAAGAGAGCTCCGGACCGCCCTCGGTGATGTCCAGCCCTTCGTTGGCGCACCCCTTGCACCAGACAGGAGAGATAGGGCGTCGGCGAGAACCGCGCCACGCAGCTCCTCGGTCTGTTCGTACAGGCCGACGATCTTGCCGATGATGAACCGCGTCTGGCCTGGCGTACGCCTCCCAGAACTGATCCCAGGTCGACAAGCGCGTCGCGTCCCCGGTGTCGGGCCCCCAACGCTTGCTGGGCTCCGTCTTGCCGGTCATGGGATCGGTGAAGGGGACCAGATCGTACCCACCCGTCAGGGCCAGCTCGACCGCCTTGAGCAGGTTGAGGTTCAGATCCACCGTGCCCGAGCGGTCATTGCCGACCATGGTGTTTTCCAGGCAGCCGACCGGGCGCGTACTCGTGGACGTTGGTCTCGTTGATCAGGTGCTCGACCCCCGACCTCCTGGCCTGGCGCATCATGCCTGCCATGGAGCGCTCGTCAAAATTGAGCAAGAAAGGGCGCGCCCTGGCTGCGAGGCGATCATCTCGATCGATCTTGTCGTACAGGCGTCGGGCGTGTTGCGATGCAGGCGCACGTTGGGCTTGGGCTCCAGGATGGGCGACATCTCGTCGATGACCTCCAGCATGGCGTAGGTCAGATCGTTGGTCATGTCCACGCCGTCCGGCACCCATGCCGGAGAGGGTGATGAGCTGACCATAGCCGGCCGTGATGCCCTGGTTGCCCCCGGTGCGGATCATGGCATCGTAGGCGGTGTTGGCATGGATCCAGAAGCACTTGAGGATCTCTTTGCCAAACTCGCGATCCATGCCTTCGCCAGCGACCTTTGCCCACAGAGGGATAGAGGTACTGGTCGATGCGTCCAAAGGAGACGCCGGGGCCGGGATAGTTCTCCTCGCTCATGACCAGCATGTGGGTCAGCCAGAGCGACTGGACCGCCTGCCAGAAGGTCTCGGCCGGCTCCCAGGGCACCCGGCTCCAGGTTGGCTCGGCCATCTGGAGCAATTCCTGGCGGCGGGTTTCGTCCGCTCCTGAACGTCGGCCAGACTCCAGGCACTTGGCCCGGTACCTGGCTGCCAGGTCGCGCGCCATGGTAGAGGCCGTGCAGCATCGCCCGCAAGCTGGGCGCCCTTTTTGCCTCCCTTTTGCTCGGCTGGGCCAGCGCATCATACCGTTCGCAAAGCTCCCGTGTAGATGCTCTTCCAGCCCTCCCGGAGCACGCGGGCGTAATCCGGGATCAGATGACCGCTGGTAGCGCCCGCGTTGCCATAGCCATGATCGTGGAACCACTTGATGGCGGCCGCGGGTTCCGTCCTTGCCATAGACCAGCTTGTTGTATTCGGCCTGGCTTCGCGCTTGGTGAGGCAGGTGGAGGTCTGCACGTTGAATCGAGCGCCGGCGATCAGGTCGCCGGGTAGAATCTCGCTGCGGCAGGTACCTGACCATCACCTCGCGGTTGAACCACGCCTTTGCGCTCAGGGATGCTCCAGTACCAGAATTCGGGGTGCAGGTCAACCGGTTGCGCTGTCTGCTTGAACGCCGAGCGAAAGGTCTGGAAAAAGGCATAGGTCTCGGGCACGATGTAAAAGGTAAGCTCCTCGTACTGAAAATCCCAGGGAGTGCCGGTCGTCCAGGAGGTGAACTCGTTATTCCAGCGCCGCTCTACCCCTTGAAAGTAATAATCGCGCAGCCACTGGATCCGCGGCGACAGGTTCGTGGGCGCTTTGATGGCATATCTGGGTTTGCTCATTGTGCTCCTCCGTTGGTATGATCAGAGTTGGGCAAGATGGGGCCACAGGTTCCGCACCAACAATCCACGCACCAGTTGGCGACGATAGGCGGCCGATCCGCGCACGTCGTCGATCGGCCGGCAAGCCTGGGCAGCTATCTCGCCCGCCTCGAGAACGCGCTCGGCCGTCAGGGCCCCATCCATCAGATGTCCAGCCGCTTGTGGCGCCAGCGTCACCGTTGGGGCCACAGCTCCCAGGGCGATGCGCACGTTGGTCATGCGGTCGCCAGCCAGCCAGCCCCGTAGAGCGACCGAGGCGATGGCGATGGTCTGCGCCTTTCGCGGCCCCAGCTTGTCGAAAAAGGCAATCTCACTGCCCTCCTGGCGTCGCTTGGGTACCACCACTTGGGTCAATAGCTCGTCGGGCGCCAAAGCGGTCGCGCCAGGTCCGGTGGCAACCTCGGTCACCGGCAGGCGCCGCGCGCCCCGGACCGACTGCAGCACCGCCAGCGCCCCCAGGACAAAGAGGGGAGGTACGGCGTCGGCGGCCGGGGAGGCGTTCACCAGGTTGCCGCCCAGCGTGCCCACGTTTTGAATCTGTTTGCCGCCCACCATGGCAGCTGCCCGAGCCAACGGCTGGGCCCACCTGCTGACGGCGGCCGATTCGAGCAGAGCGGAATATCTGGCGCCAGCGCCGATGAACAGCGCGTCTCCGTCCTCGTCGATAGCTTGTAGCTCCTCCAGGCCGCTCAGGTCGAGCCAGCGATATTGCCTGAGGTGGTTCTCGTATTTGACCCCCACGTCGGTGCCTCCGCTGACCACCCGCCAGTCCTCGGAGCGAGCCAGCAATTCCAGCGCATCTTGCAGGGTTCCAGGTCGCACATACTCTCGAGTCTGGAACCCGGGTGCGACAGTTTGGCGCGGGTGCGGCCGGGAGGTCCATCGCTTATGCGGGTCGCGGCCGTGTGCACCGCCTGCACGATCTTGGCGTATCCCGTACAGCGGCACAGGTTGCCCGCCAGGGCATCTTTGACCTCGGCGTCCGTCGGGGTGGGGTTCTCGACCAGCAGGGCGCGGGAGGAAAGCACCAGACCAGGGGTGCAGAACCCGCACTGTACCGCGCCGCACTCGACAAAGGCGTCAACGACGTGTTGCCCGACGGCGTCGGCAGTCATCGCCTCCACGGTGAGAACCTCGGCGCCATGCACCTGTCCCATAGGAATCAGGCAGGCGTTGACCGGGCGGCCGTTCAGAATAACCGTGCAAGCGCCGCATTCACCTTCCCCACAGCCATACTTGGTCCCACGGAGCTCGAGCCGCTCGCGCAGGACGCCGAGCAAGGTCTCGCGCGGGTCTACCTCCAGGGCAACTGGCTGGCGGTTGATGACAAACTCAACCTGCATGGGACAACCTCCCCAAGACCTTTTCGGGGGTCAGGGGCACGCGCGTAAAGCGCTCCCCGGTGGCGGCATAAACGGCGTTCAAGATGGCGGCCGCGGTCGGCGTCAACACGATCTCGGCGATCCCCTTGGCGCCGTGCGGGCCATCAGGTGCGGGATACTCCAGGATAGTGGTCTCTACATCCAGCGGCATGTCCTTGATCGAGGGAATGATATAGGTGGAGAGGCGCGGGTTCAGCATCTCGCCGCGGTTGACCACGCTGTCCTCCATCAACGCGAACCCAAGCCCCTGCGCCAGGCCACCTTCGGATTGCGCCTCTACCCCCTGGCGGTTGACCACCCGGCCGGCGTCGATCACGCTGTGGAGCTTGAGCACCTCCACCTGACCGGTCAGCAGGTCCACTTCGACCAACGCCACCTGGGCGCCGTAGCCAAACACCTTGTGAGGGATGCCAGGGGAGACCTCATCCGCCTCTGGCATGTGGGCGTTGCCCTGACCGAGGAGCGGGCCGAGCCCTCGCAGCGGGAGGCGCCGCTCACCGTCTGCTAGATGCACCTCGTTGCCCCGCAGCTTCACGTCCGTGAGGTCAACCCCTAGTTCGGCGGCCGCTGCTTCCAGGATACTGGCGCGCAGGTCCCGGGCGGCGTTCATGGTCGCCAAGCCAATGACAAAGATGTTGCGCGAGGCGTTGCTCGAGCCCGAATCAGGGGCCAGCGCCGTATCCCCCATCACCAGTTCAATGTCTGCTACCCGGCAATTCAACTCGTGGGCCGCCATCTGCATAAAAGCGGTGGCGTTGCCCTGTCCCATGTCAACGCTGCCCACGCGCAACTGAAAGCGCCCCTCCTCATCCAGCGCCATCTGCACGACGGCATAATCCGGAATACCGGCCCCCAGCCCAAAGCCTTGCCAGCCGGCGGCAATGCCGACGCCTCGCTTTTTCCAGGGCCCCCCAGCCTGCACCAAGTGATCACGCTGCCGATAGATGGGGCCCGCTTTCGCTTCCACCAGCACCTGGTCGAGCGTGATGGGCGGGTCGATGAGGTTGCCCAGCGCGGCCGGTTGCCCGGTCTGCAACCTGTTGAGCCGCCGAAAGTCGATGGGGTCCATGCCGACGGCGCGAGCCATCATATCCATCTGCTGTTCGATGGCTACCGCAACCTGGGGGGTGCCAAAACCGCGGAACGCGCCGGCAAAAGAGTTATTGGTATAGACGCTGTAGCTATCGATCTTGTGGTGGGGAAAGAAATAGGGGCCCAGGCAGTGTTCGGTCGCCAGCGCGAGCACCGCCGGGCCCAGCGAGGCGTAGGCGCCGGTGTCGGCGATCAACTCCACCTCGGCGGCGCCAGCCGGCCGTCGGCGTTACAGGCGGTCTTGTAGCGCATGTGAAAGGGGTGCCGCTTGATGCCAGCGAAAAAGCTCTCCTCCCGGTCGAGCATCAACCGGGTCGGCCGCCTGGTCAAAAGGGTCACCAAAGCCAGGTAGCCCTGGACGGTGATCTCGTCCTTGCCGCCAAAGGCGCCGCCCGGCATCGGCATGATCACCCGCACGTCCTCGTTGCGCAGGCCGAAGCGCCCGGGCGATCTGGGTCTGGTCGCGCTGCGGGTATTGGCCGCCCACCCGACCGTCAACCGGCCGTCAGCGTCGTAGAAAGCGACGCCGGCTTCGGTCTCCAGAAAGGCGTGCGCCTGCCGGCCGGTTTGGTAGGTGTGCTCAAATACGTGATCGGCGCAACCAAAGGCGGCCGCCGGGTCAGCCAGCGCCGAAATGCAGTTCCGCCACCAGGTTGCCATTCTCGTGCACGCGCGGCGAGTCGGTCGCCAGGGCAGCGCGGGGGTTATCCACCACCGGCAGCAGATCGTACTCGACCCGGATGAGATCGCGGGCCTGCCGCGCCGCCTCGTCGGTCTCGGCGGCGACCACCGCCACCGCGTCCCCTTGATATCGCACCTTGGTATCGCACAGCACCGGCATGTCCTGAAAAACGATGCCCACCCGGTTGCTGCCGGGTACATCCCGAGCGGTGTAGGAGTCGACTACCCCAGGCACATTGACAGCGTCGCGGGTGTCAATCGACAAGATGCGGGCGTGGGGGTGAGCGGCGCGGAGTACGCGCAACCAGAGCATGCCGTCAAGTACGTAATCCGAGGGGTAACCATGAGCGCCGGTTGCCTTGGCCAAGGCGTCGATCCGGGTCACCGATTCCCCTATGCGGGGAGCGCTGGTCGAGGGCATTCAGAAACCTCCCGCAACCGGTTGAAAGAGCATGATCTGCTCGCCCGGTTCGAGCTGATGGTCGCGCTGGGCCGGGACGTGATTGACACAAGCCCACAGGTCGGGCGCCTCGCCGGGCAGCCCCAGCCGGTCGATGAGCGCCTGGATGGTCTCGCCGTGGGTGACATCCAATGTCAGGCGCGGCCGGTCAACCAGCTCGCGAAAGCGGCCATAGATTCTGACCTCCACCTAGGCGTCTCGCTCTACACCAGTCATTAGCTCACTCGGGGAGCACGGCCGGGATCAGCCGGCGCTGCTTTACGTCGATCAGGCCCATGTCCGAGATGCCAGCCTCGGGTATGGAGGGCAACGAGATGAAAGAGAGGGTCATAAAGGGGTCTTGAGGGGGCAACCCAACGAGGCGGCCGCAGAGCGCACCGCACCCAGCCCAACCTCTACCTCGGCAGATGGGGCCTCGCTCATCAGGCCGGCGAGCGGCAACGCCAGGCGAGCGAGTATTTGCCCGTCAGCAACGGCTACCAGGCCCGCCCTGGCTCTCTTCCAGCGCCCGCACGCAGGCAGCCATGTCGACATCGTTGGTCCCCACGGCCAAGATGTTGTGGTGGTCGTGGGCCACCGAGCAGGCGATAGCGCCCCGCTTTAGTCCAAACCCGCTGGTCCACGCCACGGCGACGTTGCCGTTCTTGCCGTGCCGCTCAACGACCGCCAGCTTGAGCACGTCCTGCTGAGGATCAGACCCAACCCGGCCGTCGCCGACGGCCAGTCGCGGCGGTGCGCAGATAGTTGGTGATCTGATCTGGAACGATCTCGATCACGCGCACCGTCACCGCTTCGCTGCCGGCCGGGACGACAAAATCGGCCGGGTGAACGGCCGCGACGAACGTGGACGGTCCGTTTGAGCCAATCGGGGAATTGGCCATCCGACACGTCCACCACCAGCCGGCCTGGCCTCGGCGACCAACCGGCCGCCGACATAGACCTGCCTGCGGTTCAACCCACTCCAAGACTCGCACAGCAGGATGTCGGCGCAGCCGGCCGGGGGCGATAGCGCCGATCAGGTGGTCGACGCGAAAATGGCGCGCGGCGTTGACGGTCGCCATCTGGATCGCCTCCATGCGGCGGCAACCCCAGGCAGATCGACTCGTTGACGTTAAAGTTGATGTGCCCCTCGGCCCGAATGTCCGTGGGGTGTTTATCGTCGGTGCAGAACATCAGGTGGCGGGTGTCCAGCCCTGTGCGCAACCACCGCGTCATCAACTCCACCAGATTGCGCTCGGAGCTTCCTTCGCGCACCATCACGGCATCCCCACGGCTGACCCGCTCGACCAATTGTGCGAAACGTCACACACTCGTGATCGTCAGAGAGCCCGGCGGCCGCATAGGCCTCCAGCTCGGCCCCCGTCAGCCCGATCGCGTGGCCGTTGGCGACCTTGCCCCACGCCGGGCGCGGCGAGCACCTTTTCGAGGTGTTCGCGCGAAAGGTCCAGCACCTTGGCGGGGATCGAGTTCCCCCAGGCTCAATGCATCTCCCAGTCCAGGACGCGCCCGACCTCCGCCAGGTGCAACTCGGCGCCGGCTGGTCTCCAGGCCGGGCGCCGTCGGCACGCGCGACGGGCACCTGGATAAAGAGGCGGTAGGGCAATTGGCTGGGCGCCGCGACAGAAAGGCTTCCAGCCCGCATATCCGGCGACGTTGGCCATCTCCATGGGGTCCGCCGCAGAGTGACGTGGTGCCGATCGGCACGATCACCTCTGCCAGGCTTGGCGGCGTGAGCAGCGTGGTCTCGATGTGAACGTGGGCGTCGATCAAAGCCAGGCAGCGCATAGAGGCCCTCGGCCGTCCACGGATAACTTTCGACTGGCGGTGTCCATCCCGGCAGGATCGACGCCACCCGGCCAGCCTGCACGCCAATATCGGTAGCGATGATCTCGCCCGAGTAGACGTTGACCAGGCGAACGTTCTGAATGAGCAGGTCGAGCGGACGGCGTCCAAGAGCCGCTTCAATCCGCTCGCAAAGTTGTTCAACTGCACGCATCTAGAGCTTGTCTTTAACTTGGCCTGGAGATGGTAGGCTCCAGGCTTTGTATGAGCGCCCGCCGGAAACCCTGGTCGGGCTGCATTTCCTGGCGTTTGCCATCCTGATGCTCAAGCATCTTGTCCGAGTTATGGCACATGTTCTGTCAGTTCATAACACGCTCTGGCTTCTCGCTAGGCAAAACATCCCAGGTCTCGCCGAGGCCTGGGATGTTCTACGCGTCATGATACCGGTCTAGAGACCGCGCTGACCCCGAATGTAGGGCAGACCCAGGGCGGCCGGTGTGCCGATTCGCTTGCGGCTTGCCTCGCGCGAGCCGATCACCAGGACCACCACCGTAAAGGCAAAGGGCAGCATCTTCATGAAAAAGCCGTAGTGCGAGTTGAGGAAAAACGGGTTGGCGATGCCAAACAGCGTCGCCGGTCCCTGGATGTCCAGCACCAGGCGCCGCAGCGCGCCAAAGATATAAGAGCCGAACGCGGCCCGCACAGGGTTCCACTGGGCAAAGATCACCAGGCCCACCGCGATCCATCCCTGGCCGGCCGTCGTCAGCGCCCCGAACCAGCCTGGCGAGATGGAGAGGCTGATGGTCGCCCCGGCAAGGCCGGCGCACAGGCCACCGACAAAGACGTAGAAATAACGCAATGCAAAGACGCTGATCCCCAGCGAGTCGGCCGCCGACGGATACTCACCCACCGCGCGCAGGTGCATGCCCGGGCGGGTGCGATTGATAAAGTACCAGGCCAACGGAATGAAGAAAAAGCCGACGTACACCATGATGCTCTGGTTGGTGAAAAGGACTCTGCCGAGCAGAGGGATATCCGAGAGCCAGGGGATGGAAAAGGACGGCAAGGCGGGGACCACGTCCCGTAGGCTGGTCAGCCCCTCGCCCAGCACCAGGCTGACGCCGGTCGCCAAAAAGTTCAACGACAGGCCGCTGACGACCTGATCTGCCTGGAGGGTGATGGTGATAAAGGCGTGGATCTGGCTGATGAGGCCGGCCGCGATCATGCCGACCAGCAGTCCCAACCAGGCGCTGTCGGTGGCGGCCGATACCTTGTAGGCCGCCATGGCGCCCACCAACATCATCCCCTCCACCCCCAGGTTCAGCACCCCGGAGCGTTCTGAAAAGATCTCCCCCACCGTGGCATAGAGCAGCACCGTCCCCGTGGCAACGCCCGATGCCAGGATAACCAGCCAGTCCAGTTCCATCATTACTCCTCCGTGCCCCGTATGATGCGGACCCGATTGCGCAGAAAGTAGTCGCTGGCGATCAGGCAGACCATGATCACCCCCTGGATCAAGGTGGGGATGCCGGCCGGCTGGACCTCTCGCCCGGCCAGGATCAGCGCGCCGAACAGCACCGAGACCAGGACAACCGCCAGAGGATTGAGCTTGGCCAGCCAGGCGATGATGATGCCCGTATAGCCATAGCCCGGCGAGATAGCGCCCTGCAGGCGGTGCACGACGCCGCTGATCTCCGACATCCCGGCCAGTCCGGCCAGCGCTCCCGAGACCATCATGACCAGGACCACGTTCTTTTTCATCGATATCCCGGCGTAATGCGCCGCGCGGGGGTTATCGCCGATCAGCCGGATCTCATATCCCCACTGGCTCTTGGCCAGAATCCACCAGAGAATCACCGCTGCGACCAGCGCAAAGAGCAGCCCCATGTGCGTGGTCAGTCCACCGAGCGCCGGTGCCTGTTTGGCATAATCGGACAGGCGCGGCAGCCAGGCGTTTCTCTGGAACATGCGGGACATCTGAAAACCACCGTCGGTCCAAACTGCATAGATGAAGTAATTGTTCCATTCGACGGCGATGTAATTCATCATCAGAGTCGAGATGATCTCATTCACATTGAACCTGGCCTTTAAAAAGCCGGGGATAAAACCCCACAAGGCGCCAAACAGCATGCCTGTCAGGGCCATCATAAGAATGAATTGCCACCTGGGTGCTTCTTCTGGCAGGGCGGGCAGCAGAACAATGAGGCTCGCACCAAATGCTCCCAAGTAGAACTGGCCTTCAGCGCCAATGTTCCACAACTTCATCCGGAAAGCCATCGAGCACGCCAGCCCGACCAGCATCAACGGGATCGCCTTGACCATCGTGTCTGACAGCACGCCCACGCTTCCGAAGGAGTATTTGGCAATGTGAGAATATGCCTTCCACGGATCGCCGCCTCCCAGCCAGATCACCAGGGCGCCGATCAACAAGGCCACTGCTACCGCGATCAAGGACAGCAGCGGGGAGACCCACCGGGACGGCTCCTTCAGCCGGGGTTCGATCTTGACCTTGAATGGCAGCTTGAACCCCAGAGTAGGTTTTCTTACCTTTGTATCACTCATTTTGGACAACTCCCTGGATATCGATCTCCTCCAGTCGAGTCCCCGTCATCATCTGGCCGATCTTTTCGATATCGCCATCCAGCACTTCACCCATGATCTCTCCCTCATAGATGACGTAAATGCGATCGCTCAGAGACAAGAGTTCCTCCAGCTCTTCCGATATCAGTAGGATCGCCGCACCAGCTTGACGTTGAGCCAGCAGCAGGCGTTGCACCCCTTCAATCGCGCCTACATCCAGCCCGCGGGTTGGCTGAACGGCGATCATCAGCTTTGGCTCGCTGGATATCTCTCGGGCCAGGATGACTTTTTGCAGGTTGCCGCCAGAAAGCAAGCGCACCGACGTATTGACGGTCGGGACGATGATGTCGTAGGCATCCTTGAGTTCCGTGGCGTGTTTCACAGCCTCGGTGGAGCTTATCATCCAGCCCTGTCCGATCGGGGCCTGGTCGTAGCACTTCATGATCACATTGTCGGTGACGCTCAGGTTTGGTGCGGTGCCCACGGCCGTGCGGTCGGCCGGTACCAGGGAGACGCCGTGCCGGATACCCAACTTGACCGGTTTGTTGGCGAGATCGTTACCCAATACCGTGATCCGGCCGCTCAGAGCTTCCCGAAGCCCGGCTAATGTCTCAGCCAGTTCGCTCTGCCCATTTCCAGCTACACCCGCCAGGCCGACGATTTCACCTTCTCGAAGGTTCAGGGTCACACCGCGAAGGGCCGGCAGACCCTTGTCATTGTCCGCCTTGAGGTCCTCCACGGCAAGTACGACCTCCCCCGCCTTTACATCTGGCTTTTCAACCCGAAAGATGACATCCCGCCCCACCATCAGCCGTGCCAGGTCCGCACGGGTCACGCCGGCCGTTGGAATGCCAGCGGACGTCACTTTGCCTTTTTGAAGCACGGTCACGCGATCCGAGATTTCCATCACCTCGTGCAGCTTGTGACTGATAAAGACAATTGACTTGCCCTCTGCCGTCATGGAACGCAGTGTTTCGAAAAGATCCTCTATCTCGCTGGGCGCCAGGACGGCGGTGGGCTCATCCATGATCAACACGTCTGCCCCACGATAGAGCATTTTCAGGATCTCTACCCGCTGCTGCTCTCCCACAGTCAGCTGCCAGATCTTGGCGGCCGGATCTACGTGAAGCCCATATTGCTGCGCCATCTCTTCTATTCTGCGATTGAAATGCGCCAGGTGCATGCGAAAACGGGGCTCGTCGAGACCTAATAGGATGTTTTCGGTGACGCTTTGGGATGGCACCAACATGAAATGTTGATGAACCATGCCAATCCCGGCTTCAATCGCATCGCGGGGCGAGGAGAATTCGACTACCTGACCGTGCACGGTCACCGCGCCACCATCCGGGCGGTACAACCCGGCAAGTATGTTCATCAAA
Source organism: uncultured Chloroflexia bacterium (assembly GCA_963695825.1). GTDB lineage: Bacteria > Chloroflexota > Anaerolineae > Promineifilales > UBA4811 > CAVOHX01. Next base: position 84,262 of record CAVOHX010000004.1, on the reverse strand, counting down.
GTACTCTTGCCTGCCCCGTTCTCGCCCAGCAGGGCATGGACTTCACCCCGACGAAGGTCGAAATCGACCTGGTCATTGGCCAAGACGCCGGGGAAGCGCTTGACGATGCCTTTCATGAAAACGACGTTTTCAGTTTCGCCGGTCGGGAATGCTTGGTCCATACTCTCTTGACTCCGTTTTCAGGATACCGCAGCTTGTACTGGACCAGTGCGGAAGGAGATTAGCACGTATGTGGCAATCTGAAAACCAGGTGACCAGGCAATAAAGATTCCCTGGTCACCTGGTCAATTCTAAAGGCTCTATTGCTCAGGCAGCTCGGCGGTCACGTTCTCGTTCCACCAGAACATGCAGTATTGGCACTCCAGGCCAGGGGCGCCAGGCGGGAACTGATCGATATCCGCCTGTTGCATCTTCTCACCGGCCGGGATAACAGTATTGCCCTGGTTATCGATGATCGGACCGGCAAACACGTCAAAGCGATTGAACTCGCCCGCCAGCATCTTGGCCAGCGTGTCACGCACCAGTTGAACATCCTCTTCTGGCAGGTCGGCGATGCCTGGTTGTGGTTCCTCGCCTTCCATAAAGCCATAGAGGCCCAATCCGCCGGAAGCAGCATCAAAGTAATGCCAGCCGTACTCGTAGGTGCCGGCCATCACCTGCTCGGAAATCTCGACAAAGACCGGGCCCCATACCCAATAGGGCGCAGTCAGGCACTCATCTACTGTGCAGGAGCCGGACCAGTCATAGGTAATGCCCCACACGCCCTCGCGGTCGGCTGCCGCCAGCGCCGAAGCAGGGGTGTCGGCCCCAGTGATGACTACGTGTGCACCAGCGTCAAAGAGCGAATCGGCCGCCTCGCGCTCGATGATTGGGTCGTGCCAGGTGTTGATCCAGCGCACCTCCAGCGTGCATTCGGGGCAGGTCACCTGCATGCCTAACGCAAAGGCGTTCGCCAGCCGGAACTCTTCTGGAATTGGGAAGGTTGCCATAATCCCGATTTTGGTCTTGCCATCCACTTTGGCCCGCGAGCCCGACAGCATGCCGGCCAGGTACTTCATGTCCTCCATCTCGCCGAACATGTTGCCAAAGTTGGTCATGTTGGACTTGAAGCCGCTGATGTGAACGTACCCAATGTCGGGGAACTCTTCAGCGACAACTTCCATCGAGTCCATGTATCCAAACGAACCGCCAAAGATCAGGTCAAAGCCCTTGCGGGACAGCGCGCGGAAAACTTGCTCCGAATCCGCCCCCTCAGCAACCGACTCCATATAGGCGGCGTGAACCCCATCAAGATTCGCTTCAAGATACCTCAGACCGTCGTACTGAGCCTGGGACCAGCCACCATCATCGTGAGTGCTGAGCATCACAAAGGCAACATTGAACTTGCCTTCTTGGATATCAGGGATTTGCAGGCCACCTTGGCTGGTTTCCTCGGCAGCGGTCTCTTCGACGGTCTCTTCCTCGTGGGCTGTCTCTTCGGCCGTGGGTTCGGGGGTCGGCTCTTCTCCACCGTTACAGGCACTCAGAGCCAGTGTCAGGATCATCAGGGCGGCCAAAAGCCACCTTATCTTCTTGGACAACATCTCTACTCCTCCATGTAACTCTATCGGAAATTTATCGGCAGTAAGGTAAATGGCCAAGAGTGACTACGTCTAGTTTGTTCGGCTCCACCTCCTCGGTATACTGGCGTGCTATCTGCGGCTTGAAGTGACGTGGGGTTTACCCGGCGTGATCACTTTTTTGCCGGCGACATTGCTAGTGTATCACGGTCTCGCCGCGTGGCAAGCCTCCGAAGCTTAAACCTCCAGCCAGGTGCCGCTTTTACCGTCCAGCGCTTTCGCAATGTTGGCCGGATCGGTGATAAGCGCCTTGCCAGCCGGGTGAGCCTCCAGGAAAGAGAGAACGGCTTCGATCTTGGGTCCCATGCTGCCGGGTTTAAAGTGACCCTCTGCGTGATAGGCGCGCGCCTCGGCGGCCGTCATCTTGTCCAACCATTGCTGTTTCGGCTCGTTGAAATGGATGGCTACCTGTGGCACGGCAGTGGAGACGAGAAAGAGATCTACCTCGAGTTCTTGGGCCAGCAGACTGGTAGCGCGATCCTTGTCGATCACCGCGCGGGTGCCAACCAGGTCTCCACTCTCGTCCTCAATCACCGGGATGCCACCTCCGCCAACCGCAATGACGATAAAACCGCTCTCGACCAAAGTGCGGATTGCATCCAGCTCGACGATGCGCAGCGGGATGGGCGAGGCGATGACACGCCGCCAGCCACGGCCGGCATCCTCGACCACGCGCCAGCCGTCGTCTTGGAACACACGGGCCTTGTCCTCAGTGGTAAAGCCGCCGATACCCTTGCTGGGGCTCTGAAACCCGGGATCGTTCCGGTCCACCAACACCTGGGTCACTACGCTGGCAATCGGCCGGTCGATGCCGCGTCGCTTGAATTCGTTACCCAGAGTTTGGGCGATCATATAGCCGATCGCGCCCTGAGTGTCCGCACCGATCATGTCCAACGGCGTGGTGTGCACCTCATAGGCTGCCAGTTCGTTGCGCCGCAGGATAAAGCCCACCTGGGGGCCATTACCATGGGTGATCACCAGGTTCCAACCTCGCTCAATCATGTCGGCAATGTGCTTGCAGGTCTCGCGCACAGCATCCCATTGAGAGGGCACATCTTCATGCTGTTTGTCCAGGATTAACGAGTTGCCGCCAATGGCGATGACGGCGGTTTTGCGGGTGTCGTCCATTTTCTCCTCTCTTACAGGTTGGCCATTGTCAACGCCATGACCGCCTTTTGCACGTGCAGGCGGTTCTCGGCAATGTCAAAAATAGCGCTGCGGGGGCCGCTGGCAACCTCGTCGGTCACCTCGGCGCCCCGGTCTACCGGCATCGGGTGGGTGTAGATCCCATTGTCGGTGCGCGCCATCCGCTCAGCGGTTGCAGTCCAACCCTGATAGGCCATCGCCTTGGCGATCTCGGCTTGCTTTTGTAGCACACCGTCTTGGTAGGCGTCGGCGGTGACCCAGTTGCGGCTATAGACAACGTGGGCACCATCGTATCCGCTCTCAGGGTCGTTGACGATGTCAAAACCAGCGCCGTTTTCCTTGCAGTTCTGGCGCGTCCACTCGTACACCTCAGGGTCCAGATCATAGCCATCCGGCCGGGCGATGGTGACGTCCATGCCAAACCGAGAGGCCACCAGCAACGCCTCCTGCACGCTGCACCAGGATCGGGCCAATGCGCCGGAACCCCAGGTGAGCAAGAGTCGCTTGCCGCGCAGATTCTGATAGTCGGGTCGCCCCGGCCCCTTGCCAAACCACTCGGCCCATCCCATCAGGTCCGCCATCCCCTGGCAGGGGTGAAAGCGGTCATCCGCCATGTTGACGATGGGGACGTCCGCCCAGTGGGCATATTCGCGCAGCATTTCGTTGCCGGCGCCATAATAGGGCACCTTGTCCTCCAGGATGCGGATGCCGATGCCGCAAACATAGCGCGCCATCACCTGGGCTGCATCCTCGACCGTCTCGCCGGCCTGCTTTTCGGTTTTAAAGCGCCCGGCCGCCGGGGTCATGAATTGAGCGTGCCCACCCAACTCGGTGGCGGCGGCTTCAAAGGACATCCGGGTGCGCACCGAGGGATTGTAAAAGAACATCATAAAAGTCTTGTGCGCCAACAAGTTGGTCCACCGGGGCGAGAACCGGTCTCGCTTCATCTTGCCGGCCAAGTCCAGCAGAGCGGTCAGCTCTTCCAGGGACCACTCCTGGGTCACGATGAAATCACGTCCGTACAGATCCATTTTCATCTCCTCATGTGGACACCGGAGGTAACTGGGCAAACCAGTTCCACTCACAACGATGTTCCTACATTACATTGTCAGCGCCATGACCGCCTTTTGCACGTGCAAGCGGTTCTCAGCTTCATCGTAGGCGGCCGAGCGCCAGCCACTCACAGGGTCGGTATTGTCGAGCACCTCATTGGAAACCTCCCAGGCGCGGTCGGCCGGCAGGCAGTGCATATAGATGGCGTTCCTGTCGCCCGTCTCCATGTACTCGCGCGTCGCCTTCCAGTTCTTGTATCTGTCAAAAATCTCCTGGGTCTTTTGCGGGTCGTCCTCACCGACCGGCGGCTTGAAGATCGAGGTTGCGGCCCATGCCTTGGGGTAAAGCACATGCGCCCCCTCGGCCGCGCCCATAAAGTCGTGCGAAACCTCAAAGCTGCTGCCGTTCATCTCGGCGTTCTTTTCACAGGCCGCAATAACCTCGGGGTCCAGTTCCATCTCGGGCGGGTGAGCCAACACGGTATCACACCCCATCAGCGTGGCGGCGATGATAGCGCTCTGCGGCACAGCCCGCGGTTTGTGGACACTGGGCGAATAGGCCCAACTCATGACGAATTTGATCCCCTTGAAAGTGCCGAATTTCTCCTTGACCGTCAGGATGTCTGCCAGCCCCTGAAAGGGATGGTATTTGTCATCTTCCATGTTGAGAATGGGCACGTCGGACCAACGGGCAAACTCGTGCATCAGTTCGTTGGCGCCGCCATAGACCCAATCCACCGGGTCGCCGTAGCAGCGGATGGCAATACCCTCTCCCATGCGGGCAAGGACGCGGGCAACATCCGAAACTCGCTCCGTGCTATAGGCCACTTCCTTGCCCTCCAGGGCCGGCGTATAGATCTTGCTGGGATCGAGAAAGTGGGCGTGTCCGCCCAACTGATGCATGCCAGCTTCAAAGCTGTTACGCGTGCGCAGGCTTTGGTTGTAAAAGATCATGAACAACGTTTTCGCCCGCAGCACCTCATCGTGCAGGCGACCGATTGCGCGGTCCTGCTTGAGCTGTAAGGCCAGGTCGAGTATCTGCCCGACCTCTTCTTTTGACCAGTCCAGCAGGGTTATGAAATCGCGCCCTCTGAATGTGTCTGTTCTCATTAAATTACCTCCACTGTGATTTGGTTGATAAACAGCGCCCAACCGGTATGCGGCCGACGGCCGCGTTACCCGTTGCCAATGCGCCGGATGACGTGAAAACCCAAGTAGCCAGGAACAAAATAGTTGCGTGAAAAATCGATCGGTAGACCCTCCGTTGTGTACAAGGTTTCTTCCAACAAAAGCAACGCAGCGCCGGTCTTTAGCGCCAGCTTTTGCGCCAGCTCTTTGTCGGCCGACAGGGCTCGGATGTTCGCCCGAGCATAATCGGGAGATGGATCGCCTCGCTGTCGTAAAAAGTCCAGCACCGAATCCTGAAAGCCGGTTCGCAATTCGTCAACGGTGGCAACCCTCGCCGGGACCATATCCTCGATGTAAGCCACCGGATGGTTCTCCGCCAGTTTCACTCGGCTGACACAAGTGACCCAATCGTCTGGTGTCAGTTCGAGTGACTGGATCAACTCGCGTTGCGAGCCGACCAATCGTTCCTCGATGGTAACCCGAGCCGTACGCACGACCAGCCCAAGGCGAGCAGCGAGCGCGTCTACGCTCTCCAGTGTCTCCAACCCGCTAGGGATAATCGGCGGTCGGGACTGGACAAAAGTACCCACGCCGCGGCGGCTGGTTATTAGGCCGCGGTCTTTGAGGGTGCGCAACGATTCGCGCAAGGTGGCTCGCGAGACACCCATCCTGTGGGCCAACTCGGGTTCGGGCGGCAACCGCTCCCCTGGCTCGCATTGAGCCAGAAACCCGGTCAGCGCCTCCTCTGCCTGCAGAGTGAGAGGGCGGGGGTCTCGAAGTGGGGTCAGGTCCTCAAGGGACATCAATTCAGCACCTGGACTGTTTGTCTGACATCAGACAAAAGTAATTGTAGGCCCGGCGGATGCGCACGTCAAGTGACAAAGATCATGCCGGCCTGCGCATGTGCCCGGTCTTCGCCAGCATAACTACCCCATGCTATAATTGCGCTATCTGATCATGAAGGCCAACTCGAGTCTGTTCGTCTCTGCCAGGCCAGGTCGGGTGATGCAGCGGGTTTTCCTTGCGCTGGCATCTCTCTTGCTGCTGTGTGGAGTTCCTGTGCTATGGCGCCAGGCCGCTACGGCGGCGCCGTTCCTGCAGGCAGTTGCCCCTCCCCCTACCAGCCAACGCGTCAAATACCTGGGCCAGACGGGCGGGATCATCACCGATTTTGCCATCCACGATGACCTGGTGTTTGTCCCCGAGGGGGATGCGCTCACCATCCTGCGCCAAGGCGTTGATCGGAACAGCGCCGCGGTTCTCGCGCGGACAAGCCCCAACCAGGGCCGGATTCAGGGGTTGGCTGTCACCCGTGACACCGTTTTTGCCATCACCCCCATTGGCCTAGCAGCCATCGACGTGCGTGATCCATCCAACCCCCAGTTGCAGAGCTTCCTGCCCGGCGGCGGGGAGGCGATCCAGGTGGCAGGCAATTTCGCCTTTGTCGCTGCCCGGGCGGCCGGATTGCGCGTCATCAACGTCGCCGACCCGCGCCGGCCGGTTCTGGCGAGCCTTCTACCGTTGCCCGGCAAGGCGGTAGCGTTGGTTCTGGACACGGACGCCAATCTTGCCTACGTTGCGACCGACACGGGAGGGTTACGGGTCATTGACATCACCATGCCCGATCTCCCACGGGAGGTCGCCAGCATGGAGCCACCGGCCGGTGTGCAACAACTCGAGCTGCAACGCGATCTTTTGAGCCTGAGCAGCGGAGATCGCATTCTGTTGATGGACGTCAGCCAGCCCGGGGTGCTGGTGCGACTGGGCGAATACGCGCCCCCTCGCCACGCGCACAGGGTGCAGATTAACGGCGATTATACGTACGTCGGCGACCTGGATGGAGGTCTCAAGGTGTTTGACGTCCGCGACATGGCCCGGCCGTTGCTCGTCTATGCAGAGATTGAGGGAACGATACACGACTTGCTCGCGCTCGGCAATCGGCTGTACGTGGCGGATGGGGTCGGCAGCCTTCGTATCCTGGATGTGAGCCGGCCGACCGAGCCCAGGCTGATTTCGCAGCTTCCGCTGACTGGGGTGGCGCAGGGGTTGGAGCTCTGGGGGGACTATATCCTGGTAGCTTTGGGGGAGGACGGATTGGCGGTCGTCAGCATCGCCAACGAACGCGCACCGGTGATGGTGGGCGCCCTGGACACGGCCGGCGAGGCGCGCGACGTCAAGGCGGATGAAAATTTCGCGTATCTGGCAGATGGACCAGAAGGACTGGCTATCATCAGCCTGGCGCAACCGACGTCGCCGCAATTGCGCGGCACGCTATACACACCGGGAGAAGCGCAGGCGCTGGACATGAGCGGCACCTTTGTCTATGTTGCCGCCGACGACGGTGGCCTACAGATCATCAACGCCATCCGACCGGCGGCGCCGTTTCTGGTAGGTACGCTCTCGCTGCCCGATGGGCAACGCGCCGTGGACATTGCTCTTGTAGGCAAGCGCGCGTACCTGGCCATCCAGGGAGCGACTAAAGAGGACACCGGCCTGGCGATTGCCGACGTTGGTTTCCGGGATCGCCCCGTAATCCTGTCACGCGTACCGGGGCCCGGCCAAGGGGTCGCGGTGCGCGGGGTCGAACCGCTGGCAGTGGGAGGGCGCGAGCTAAAGACCGTTGACGCCCGCGCCTCTAGCGGCCCAGTGTTGCTAGGCCATTACCAACCACCGCTTGGCGCTGGCGGTATCGATCAGTCTGACAGTGTGCTATATCTCACCTCTGGTGGAGTTGGCCCCGAACTGACTCTGCTTGACGTCACGGACCCCGGACACCCGCGAGAGTCGCTGAATCTGGGCCGGACAAGTGGCGGGGGGATGGTATCGGCGGCCGGCGGCACGGTCTACCTGGCCTCCGGTCGGCGGGGCCTGCGAGCGCTATCCCTCTCGGGGGAGGGTCTACAGAGCGAACGGGCCATCTATGACCCGATGGATGCGCTGATGGGGCTGACCACCGCAACCGATTACCCTTATCAGATTCTGGGTTTTGGCGAGGCCGGCTGGACCATCACCGACATCAAGAACCCGCTGCTGCCGATTCCACTGGCACACGTACAGACGGATGCGCCGGTCCACGGCCTGGTGCGGGTCGCGGACGCGTTCTATGCACCCACCACAGCGCGCGGGCTGCTAATCTTTGACGCCACAGCGCCGGATCAATCAATGTTTATCGGACAGTGGGCTGGTAGCACCTCGCTGCGGGATATTCTGGTCTACAAAGGCTACCTCTACCTGGCCGATTGGCAAGGCAAGCTGCATGTGCTGGACCCACTCCCAGTGCAGCAACCGGCCCGTTTGCAGACCATCCCGGTTGCCGGCACACCGGAGCGTATCGTCCTGTTGGGGGATGGCCTGGCCTATGTGTTGTCCGGTCGGGCCGGGCTGCGGCTGGTCGACCTGGGCCACCCCACGGCCGGGATGGTGCCAACATGCGCCCTGCGAACAAAAGTGAACACCATCCGGCTCACCTGCCCTCCCGGAGCCAAGGAATGTGCGGAGCCCTATGCCTACTCGCTCGATGGCGACATGTTTTCGGTGTGGGATCTCTCCCAGTTTGGATGCGACTCGGGCGATGGGTGGGGGTCCGGCGATCTTGAAGAAGCAGCGGCCGTCGCGCGTTTTCGCATCAACGGGGCAGTCCTGCTGCTGGCAGGAGATCGAGCGCTAGTCGGCAGTGATGCCGGGCATGTCTCCATCGTTGACCTCCAGGACCCATCAAGCCCGCGAGTCGTCGGCATGATGGGTAACGGGGCGGCTGTCAAGGGAATGGCCCTGCGGGGGGACACACTGATCGTCGGTCTGGAGGCGAGCGCGACGAATGATAACCCCGATCAGCCATCAGTAGTAGGCCAATTGCGCGTGTGGGACATCCAAGACCCGCGCGACCCGTCAAGCCAGAATGTATTCGAAACTCCTGCACCTTTTTCCGTAGTGGTCAAATCGCAAAATGAGCGCTGGCTGGTGACGGCTGGGGATTCTCTCACCCTCTATGACCTGGTCGGTCTGCCTGCCATATCGCTTGGCGCCGACGTCCCGCTGCCGGCCCCCGCCCGCAGCCTGTTCCTGGATGACGATCTGGCCTACGTAGGCACCGACTCGGCCCTGGTGGTAGTCAAGGGGCTAGCCCAGGCCGGCGCTGATCTCTCGATCCTGGCCGAACTCCACATCGGTTCACCGGTGACGGGCGTAGCCGTGGCTGGCGACCGAGGCTATGTGGCGCTGGGCGGCGCGGGCCCCGAGGCCGCAGCCATGTTGATCGATCTATCGAACCCCGCCATTCCAACGCGGATGGCCAACCTGCCTGCACCGGCCGCCGGCGCCGCACGCGACCTGGCGCTGGTTGGGGATCAACTCTGGATAGCGTCGGAAGGATGGGTCAGCGGCTTGGACATTAGCCGACCACTGGCGGGCCCGGTCGAGATCGGTTCTTTTGCCCCAGAAGGTGTGGTCCCCACTGATCTGGCCGTGATCGGCGACTGGGCCTACCTCACCGATGCAGACTCTGGCCTGATGGTCCTGAACATCTCGGACCCGTCAGCGCCGATCTTGCTCGACACGCTAGACACGCCGGGGCAGGCGCACGCGGTGGCGGTAAATGCCGATGGGCGACTCGGGTACATAGCCGATGGCGAATGCGGAGTACGGGTCGTGTCCTTGAACGCATCGGGGACCAGTGCGCCAACCGAGGTTGGCTACTGGCAAACCGGCTTTGCCCTGGACGTGGAGACGCAGGGTGGTCAAGTCTATGTCGCTGATATCGGAGAGTTGATGGCGCTCGAGTCTGACCTGACGGGAGAGCCAACGTTACCGCCAACTCCACGGATGCCGCAGCCGGCCGACGACGCCATGTTCTATCAGGCCGACACGACACTCCATTGGGGACCACCGGCGTCGCAGTGTGATCCGCTCACCTACGACCTTTACCTGGGTTCCCAGTCCCCACCGCCATTAGTCGCCACGGACCTGGTGTCGCCGACTTTTCAGGTCACATATCTGGAACGACGCCAGACCTACTTTTGGCGGGTGGTGGTGCGGGACCGCCAGGGCGACGAGGTGACAGGGCCTCTATGGCAGTTCCACATGCGGACCCCGGCTCAACGGCCGGCTGCACCAACGCCGGCCCCTCGGCCGCAACTGTCTGCGCCCGCGCAAAACCAAGTCATGCCTCTGATCGGCGGGCTGGCGGCGGCCGGTCTGGTGCTGGCCGCGCTCTGGTGGTTCCTGGAACAACGCAGAACGTGACCCTTTTTTGACCGCTTTTACATCTGGGACTATAATCCGCCCCACGTTCTGTCTCGGCCCAAAGGAGGCACCCTGATGAGCAACCAAGCGCTGACCGTTCGCCCTGTAGAAACACCTGCCGACTGGGCAGCTTTGATACGATTCCCCTGGCAAGTTTATGAGAATGACCCACACTGGGTGCCGTACCTCTTTTTTGATCGCAAAGAGTTCTTTGATCGCAAAAAACACCCCTTTTTCAAGTTCGCCGACGTCGAGTTTTTCATGGCCTGCCGGGGCGACCGGCCGGTAGGCACCATCGCTGCGATGGTCAACCACCGGCATAACGAATTCCATGAGGAAAAGGCGGCTCACTTTGGCATCTTTGAGGTATTGCAGGATCAAGAGGCAGCCGAGGCGCTGCTGGACACCGCCTGCGATTGGGGGCGCCAGCAGGGCATGGAAAAGATCCTGGGGCCGGCCAACTACTCGAGCAACTATCTCTATGGGTTGCTGGTGGATGGCTTTGACAGCCCGCCCGTCATCGAGATGACCTATAACCCGGCCTATTACGTAGATTACATCGAGGCGGCCGGCTTTGTCAACGCGATGGATCTCTGGGCGTGGTACTTTCCAATGCATGAACTCTATGGACCCAACGCGGAGCACCTGCCAGCCAAGCTGGTGCGGGTGGTGGACAAGATCAAGAAACGATACAACATCACCCTGCGCGAGATCGACATGAAGGACTGGGACAACGAGATAGACAAGTTCAAGGAGATCTATAACGCTGCCTGGAGTAAGAACTGGGGCTTTGTACCCGTCACCGACGATGAGTTGCACCACATTGCCCAGAGCCTGAAACTGGTGGTGGACCCCCGGGTCACCCTGTTTGCCGAAGTGGACGGGAAACCGATCGGGGCGTCCGTGCCGCTGCCCAACATCAACGAGGTGCTGCACAAGGCCCGGCCGGGAGCATCAACCCTCAGCAGTTATCTGGCGGCCGTCCGGCTACTGCTGGGACGCCGCAAGGTCAAGTTGTTGCGTGTTTTTGCGATGGGGGTGGCGCCAGAGTACCGCGGGCGGGGAGTTGACGCGCTCTTTTACTTTGAGACCGTCAAGCGCGCCATTCAGCACGGCTATACCGAGGGCGAGGCTTCCTGGATCCTGGCTAACAATGACATGATGAACCGGGCCATCGAGATGTTGGGGGCCAGAATCTACAAAACATACCGCATCTACCAGAAAGCGCTCTGATGCCACCCTCTCTTTCAGATGTCGGGGGCGAACCGCCTCCAACCGCGCATGCGGGCGCGCACGCCACCGCCTCGGCCGGGTCGCTCGTAAAATTGCTGCGCAACCAGAGCTTTGTCGCCCTCTTTGTCGGGCAAACCATGTCCCAGGCAGGGGATCAGTTTGTCCTGATCGCCGCCCTCCATCTGATCAACCAGATCCTCGGCTCGCAATTGGCGTTGGCCGGCATCGCGCTTGCCCTTTCGCTCCCTCGCCTTCCACTGAGCTTGTTGGCAGGGGTGGCAGTGGACCGCTGGAACCGCAAACACGTCATGATCGCGACCGACCTGCTGCGCGGCCTGGTCGTACTGACCCCACTGCTGATCCACCGGCCGGGCCAGATTTGGATCCTATACGTCGCCGCTGTCGCCCTGGGGATATTGACCACGTTCTTTGAACCCGCGCGCAACGCGGTGATCCCCAACATTGTAGCAAGCGATCAACTCTTTCTCGCCAACGGGCTGATCCAGGCCACGTTCATCCTCGGAACTGTGGTGGGGGCCGCTGCCGCCGGGTTTGCGGTGGACGCATTCAGCGCCTATTACGCTTTTGTCTTTGACAGCGCCACCTTTTTCTTTTCCGCAGCCGCCATCTTGATGATCCAGGTACCCTCTCGGACTGTGAGTCTCCGCCAAACCTCGTCCTTTGAGGTGTGGGGGCAATTGAGGGAAGGGATTCACTTTATCCTCCACCACTCGCTGCTGCTGCGTATCATGGCGGTGACGGCTGTGGCGGCGCTCGGCCTGTCAGCAATCATGATTCTGGGTATAGGGTACCTGGAACAGGAACTGGGGGTGAGCGCGGCCGGATTTGGGGTGGTGGTCGCGGCGATTGGCGTCGGGGTGGCGCTGGGCGGAGCAGCCGTTCGGTGGCTGGTGGCGCGCCTTACGCTGACCGCCCTGGTCGGCGGGTGCCTGGCGCTGGTTGGCCTGGCCATCATGAGCTTTACGGTGTTGCCCTATTACGAGACAGTCGTAGCCGGAGCGGTGCTCGTGGGCGTCGGGGTCGTCATCGCCCGGGCCGGGCTGGCGACCATGACCCAGAGGTTGACACCGGACCACGTCCGCGGCCGGGTAGAGAGCGCCGTCAACATGATCATCGGGGTCTCCACCGTTGGGGCCCAGGGGCTCAGCGGGGTGATGGGCGAGTTGCTCAGCGCCCAGGTGGTCTTTATGGGGGCCGGCGCCATCACCGCCACGGCCGGGTTGGCCGCGTTTTGGGCTCTACGACTACGCAATCCGGACAAGGCGATGGTTCACTAGCCAGTTGTGGGTTCAGTTGCCGCCAGGCGAGCTTGTTGTCCTGGTAGGTCAAACGTGCTAAGATTAGACTGTCCGCCAGTTGTAGGGAGAGCATAGCATGATCAAGCGCTACGTCCCGTTCATTCTGCTCAACATCGTTGTGTCGGCCGCTGTCATCCTGGGGGTGCTGTATCTGTGGGAACAGCGAGAGACGGGGCAAGAAGAGATGGCAACAGCGACCTCGGTGGCTGCCACGGCGCCCGTTGCTACTGCAGCCGCCCTGGCGACCGCTTCTGCCCCCCCGCCGGACGCAGAGCCAACCAGCTCGCAGGTGACTCACATAGTCAAGGCCGGTGACACTCTGGGAAATATCGCAGAGCAGTACGATGTGCCGCTGGACGATATCATAGCCATGAACAACATCCCGAACCCCAACATTCTGGAGGTCGGTCAAGAGCTGATCATCCCCATTGGAGGGCTGCCGACGCCAACAGTGGCGCCAAGTCTCACCCCAACCTCGGCCGAACCGCCCACACCCATCCCCACCGAGCCGCCTGCGCTGGGAGAGGCCAAAGTGTTGATCGGTGAGATCGTCTCGATCGGCGACCTGGACAAAGAGGCGGTGGTAATCGCCAACGATGGCAATCGGCAGATTCAACTGGCAAATTGGCGGCTGGAGGACGGGCAGGGGAACGTATATGTTTTCAAGCCGTTCATCCTCTTTGGAGATGGGGCAAACGTCGTCTTGCACACGGGGCCCGGGGCGGACACCACGTTTGATCTGTACTGGGGATTGGCGTTTGCGGTTTGGGAGTCGGGCGAGACAGCCACGCTACGAGACGCAGATGGCACCGTCAGAACGACATTTGCGGTTCCATAGCCGCCGGCCTAGTTGGCGCAGGCGACGAACATCTGTAGCCTGATCTCCACGGGAAAAAGCGGCGGCTGGCCACTCTTCTCGGCCAACGCCAGGGTTGCATAGAGTCGATCCAGACCGGCCGCGTATTCCTGATCTGTCAGCAACGCGAGCTGGGAGGCGGCGTTCTTGTCCAGGTATGGATCGTCGAGCACCTGCCGGCCGACCTTGTCATCTCGAATCCACTCCACCAGCCCCAACCTGGTCTCCGTGAAACCCGCTTCCAATGCCCAGTCCAACACGCGTTCCCAGGAGGGAAAGCGGTCCAGGTCCCGCTCATAGGCGCCGTCGAAATAGTCGTACACGTACCACTTGGCCCGGTGCTGACGTGGGTCCATGCCAACTATCGCCATCGCCCCCCCTGGACGGAGCAGCCGCCGCACCTGGTGGATGAACGCAGGTTGGCAATCAAAGTGGTGGAGCGCATTCACGCAGTAAACCAGATCAAAGGAGCGGTGGCCGAACGGGAGCAGGTCCGCCCGGCCGTGCACCAGGGGCAGCGTTCCATCACGTTTTTGGGCTTCCCGCAGCATGCCGGCCGAATAATCCAGCCCTACCAGGGCATGGGTCGCCGGCTTGAGATCGATCAACCAGCGGCCGGTACCACAGCCGACCTCGAGAATCCGCTGCGCCCCGGTTTCGCGCGCCAGCGAGAGCAGAACCTCGGCCGACGGGCGCGGCCGCCCGTCGGCAAATCGCTTGTCATAGTCAGGGGCAATCCGATCGTAATTGACACGCCTGGCGCACATGGAAGTCAGCTAATCCAGTCCCGGTTCAGCGTGTCCCACGATCGGTAGCTATAGGTACGCTTGCATTCCCGGCAAACACGGGCCGAGTCCAGGCGTCCATCCTGTTTCCAGCGCCAGCGCACAGTCGCCAGGTGATAACGGCAAGTTGGGGCAAAACAAAGCGGACACTCCGTGCCTGCCGACAGGCCATCGCCGCGGTATCGACGCTTGGCCTGCGGGTCGCCGTCACAGATGTGACAGCGCCTGACGCCTGTCTGATCACTCATCCAATGGGTCTGCAATCCGGGAAACCGTTGCCGGTGTCGCCTTGACCAGCCGGGCTGGACGTCTTGACTGATCTAGTCATCATCTGGCTCCAGTGAGGTGGGGGATTGGACCCACAGATGCAGGAGCATGCCCTCAGACACCTGTTCACAGCGCGCGGCGACTATCTGCGTCTGGCGGCGCAGCCCTAATCTGTTCGGATAGTCCAACACGACCGGCCGGCCGTCGCCCCAGGCATTGCGACAGCGAGCCACCATACCCGGGCCGTCAAAGGTGCGCAGCCGGCAGCGCTCGGTGCCAATGTACTCGGCTCCCTCGAGCACGGAAAGCGCCCACATGTCATTGTGAGACAGAAACTCGGGTTCCGGGCCCTCTACTATCGTAATAAACTCGGGCTCGACTTGAGTCATTCCATTCACATCGTCTTCCATGACTGTCCACCTATGATTGACATTCAGGTTCCGTCATCACTCTTGTGCGTTTCCCCTTTTTTGGGCTATAATCATTCAAGTGAATCACGGTCGGTTATGAGGAGGTCCATATGCGTAAATTCTTTGCTTTCCTGGCTGGTATGATGTGCGGTGCCATTGTGGGCGCGGCCGTTGCCCTGGTGTTTGCTCCCATGTCTGGCCGAGATCTACAGACCGAGATCACAGATCGGTTTGAGCAACTCAAGGCCGAGATCGAGTCAGCCGTGACGGAACAGGAAAAGCGGCTGCGGGCTGAATTCGAGCGCATGAAAGAGGGGAACGCATAGCCCCACTGGGTGCAGGAATCGATTGAGGCGGACTCGCGCGGCGGACGAAACAGCGTTAGATCTTGAAGCCAGCCCAACGCGGCCGCCAGTAGCAGCAGCGCCAGCAGCAGCAGACAACACAAGGAGAGCAGGGCGCAGCCGGCGGTTATCAAGACAGCGCGCTCGGTCATCGTCTAGTCCTGGCTGATCCGGAACGTATAGCCGGCCGGTTCCAGGGTCACCGGCGTAGTCGCCGAGATGATCAAGATTGCCTGGTTCATATCGGCGCTGAGGGGGATACTCCAGCGAGCACGCCGCTGTTCGTTCAAGGTCAGGCGGCTCACCCGCGGCTTGGCGCCCAACTCGACCAGTTGCACGATGTAGGTTTGCGGCAGTGCATTGTTGGTGCGCACAAAGCCGGCCGCTGCCCAGGCCGGATCGTCGGATTCGAACCCATCCACATAGTCCAATTCGGGGATTGCCAGGTCGTCGAGCGCCAGCCCGGCGTTATTGACGGCGTCATCCGTAACATACTCGAACCGCACGAGGATGGTTCTGCCAACATGGGCGCTCAGATCTACCTGTTCGTGGATCCACTCGGATGTTTGTCCACCGCCACTCTTGCCCGTATACCCATGACCCAAGTTGTTGCCTGTACGGTCCTCGTCGCTGGTATGTGGGGTCTGGATGGTCTCCCAGGTCTGTCCCTCGTCAATCGACACGGCCAGGTAGGCATAGTCCCAACCCTGCTCTATATCGTACCACAGCCAATAATCGAGCGTTGCGCGTTCCACTCCGGTCAGGTCAAAGCGGCGGGTGAGGGTGGAATCGACAGCATCGCCGCGATTGGACCACCAAAAGGCGTCACCGCCGTGCGGGGCGGTGTTGATCAGGCGCACCTGGGTCGTGCCTGTGAAGTAGACAGTCACTGGCTCGGCGCCGGCGAGATAGATATAATCGCTGGCGAACTGGCTCACCGTACCTGTCTGGAGCGGCGTCGGAAATTCGGTCACCTCTGCTGACAGCGCAGGCGGGACCAGATCGATGGATCGAAACCCATACCGCCCGTCACCCAGGTCCGGGTCATCGAGCCAGAGCGCTGCCGCCCAATCAGCAAAAAGCTGGCCAAGGTCAACGCCCACTTGTTGCTGCGCCAGAACGGCGTTGAACGCGGCCGCGCCGTTCGCCGGATGCTCGACGAGCGCCCGCACGGCTTGTTCTCCATATCGCTCCCAAAAGTAGAGGGTAAAGAGAAACGACACGCCGTAATGAGAGCTGCCGCTAGGTACGTCGTACCGAAAATCGGTCAATTGTAGATCGGGCTGGGCCAGAAACCGGTCCGCCACGCTGCCGACGTCGAATCCGTTCACAAAGGCGGCCAGCTCTGCCAGACCTTCGTTAACCCACAGATCTTCATTGAGGTCCATGTGCCAGTGAATCATGTGTTGGAATTCATGGGCCAACATGCCGTCGTAATAGGCGCTGCCAACCGCGACCGTGTCCAAGTTGGCGTAAAACATCTCCCGTTCGTTGGAATATTCGTGCACCTGGCGGGGGTGCTCGTCCGCGCTCCAATAGTACCCTCCAGTTCCCGCCCCCAGCCCGCGCGCATGTAATACATGAAGATGGACGTCCCCATCCACCCCAGGGCTCCATTCACTGCCAAAGATCCGACGATTGGCCAGATAGGTATGAGATTCGAAAAGATCGGCCGACGCTCTCAATGCGTCCAGGTTCACGGCTGCGCCTTGTTCCAGCCACATATAGAGATGCGGCGTGATGTATTGCAGGACGGCCGTGATCTGACGATGATCGTTGGTATCCGAGTTGACAATCCAAAACAGCTCTTCGTCGCCAATAGCGTATCTGCGCGGGGTATCGGTCGCCACGGCCGATATCTCGCCCACCTTCTGAAAGCGTTGCGCCAGCGCTACCAGGTCCCGTTGCGGCACATCGACCAGTTCCAATAGGCTCAACGCAGTATGGGCCTCGGAGGGCGGTGGGATCGAGACAACGGGCACCGCCTCTGGCGCCGCAGTTTTGGCGGGGAGAGGAATTCGGCTGGCGAGTTCTTCCAAGGCGGTCGAACAGGCAGCCAACGCGCCCAGCGCTAGTATCAGCAAGGTGATAAGAACAACGTTCTTTGATGATCGCATATCCCGGCCAAGTATAATCCTCTTGCTATACCGCGGCAAGGGCGGCGCCGGACGCGCCTCATGGCTTTCGAACCTATCCACAAGCTTTGCCCCCAAACCTGTTCTGTGGTAAATTCTTGGCCGGAATGGCATGCGTCACAGTGAAACCACTCCAGTCAGGGTCGAGCAGCAGCCTGCGCATCAATACACTGCAGGACGCAAGTAGAAGGCAGGTATGAGCAGAGAAGACGAACAGGAACGCTTGATCAAGTTGCGTGACCAACAACTCAGGGCCCGCGACCCGCACACGTATGACAAAAAGGTCCTGCGTACCGTCAGCCGGCGGCGACGACGGCGCCACAAGCGGGTGACCTTGGGCGAGATGTTTCGGGACATCCCTCAAAAGTGGCGCGGCCTCATCATTGGGGCAGTGATCGGCATGGGCCTCGCAATCTTGCTACCCCTCTTGATCGAGGGTACGTGGGGCGAGGTAGCAGGGCTGATCGCCATCCTATTCCTGGCAATCGTCGGCTATTTCATTGGGCAGGCATTTGACTTGCGCGATGAACTCAGAGACTATTGACAGCGCTAACCAACTATGCTAGAGTCCGTCGCAGGACGTGGTGTCTGGGCTCATTCTGCCGATCTTGTCTGTGTACGCCGTTCCCCTGCCAGCCAGGTAGTTCTAGCTGTCGAATCCATTCCATCATGAGCAGACCCGCGATCGCTCTGTTTTCTCACCTTCCCGTTGTTCATCTTGCCGATCCCACCCTCACTCTGCCCCCAGTTCACTGTGTCAATGTGGACGACCGCCTTGATCCGGGCTGGACGCGGACGCCTGCCCGGATCCAACTCGTACGGAGGGACCATTGGTAAAGTATTGGCGCAAACCGCTGGATCTATCCAAGATCAAGGTTCCGCACGGTGTATTGCACATCCTCAGAGAACGCTGCAAAGGATGTGGCTTTTGCATCGAGTTCTGCCCTCAGCAGGTGCTGGTCGAATCAGACGAGTTCAACTCCAAGGGTTATCACACACCAATCGTCATTGAGGACACCCCCTGCGTGAGCTGCGGCCTCTGCGAGATGATCTGCCCCGAATTTGCCATCTATCGTGAAGAAGAGTACCGGGAGGTGACCAGCTTATGAGCGTGGCCACGACCCGAGCTCGCAACCCGGCCGAGGGCGCCCTGGAGGGCGAGTTTTTCATGTTGGGCGATGACGCCAGCGCGGAAGGCGCCATCTGCGCCGGCTGTCTCTTTTTCGCTGGCTACCCCATCACCCCAGCCACCGAGGTCGCGCAGCGCATGGCGCTGCGCCTGCCCCAGGTAGACGGCATCTATGTCCAGATGGAGGACGAGCTTGCCTCAATGAACGCCGTGTTGGGCGCGTCGTGGGCCGGTGTCAAATCAATGACCGCCACCTCGGGGCCGGGCTTTAGCCTGATGATGGAGAACCTGGGGCTGGGCATCATGATGGAGACCCCATGCGTGTTGGTCAATGTGCAGCGCGGCGGCCCCTCCACCGGCTTGCCCACGTTGGTGGGACAGGGAGACATGATGCAGGCCCGCTGGGGATCTCATGGGCCCTACTCGATCATCGCCCTGGCCCCCACCTCCCCTCAGGAGCTTTTTGATCTGACTATACACGCTTTCAACCTATCGGAAGCCTATCGCACGCCGGTTTTGGTCATGACCGACGCCGAGGTCGGACACATGACTGAAAAGGTGGTCATTCCACCTTACAACGAGATCGAGCGCGTCGAGCGACGCAAGCCGACTGTCCCACCGGACACCTATCAGCCCTATCGCTGCGAACCGGGCGAACTAGTGCCGCCGATGGCGATTGCTGGTGACGGATATCGCTTTCACACCACCGGCCTGACGCATGATGAGCGGGGCTACCCGGCGACTACAGACGACAGCGTGCAGTGGACACTGGTGCAGCGACTGATCGACAAGATTGAAAAGAACAAGGATCAGATCATCATGCTAGAGGCGGATCAGCTCGATGACGCCGAGGTCGCCGTGATCTCGTACGGCATCGCCGCTCGCACCGCCTTGTGGCCTATTGAGATGGCCCGCGAGGAGGGCATCAAGGTGGGGCTGCTGCGACTGGTCACTGTATGGCCCTTTCCCGAAGAGACCGTCCGCCAACTTGCCAGGCAGGTGAAAGCGATCGTGGTGCCCGAGATCAACATGGGGCAGATCTGCGCTAGAGGTGGAGCGCTGCGCGGCTGGACAGGCGCCCGTGATCTTCGTGCCACATCCCGGGGGCGGCATTCACAAGCCAAAGGATGTACTGGCAGCCATCCGGCGAGCGGCCGGACGGGTGAGCCGAGGAGAAAGCAAATGAGCAGCCAAGACGAACACTCTACCTTGCGGGCCAGCGATTCCGAACGCGTCCGGAGACAGATGCTACACCTGGACGGCCGCAACGACGAGGCGGCTCGGGCGGAAAAACACCCGATGGACGAGATGCTGCGCGAGGATCGCCTGCCACACATCTGGTGCTCTGGATGCGGGCTGGGCATCTCCCTGAACTGTTTTATCAGCGCCTTGCTCAAATCGGGGCTGGACCTCGACAAGGTCTGTGTGGTATCGGGGATTGGGTGCACCGGCCGGATTGCAGGATACGTCAAGTTGGACTCTTTCCACACCACCCACGGCCGCGCCATACCGTTTGCCACCGGCCTCAAACTCGCGAATCCGGAACTGACGGTGGTTGTCATAAGCGGCGATGGGGACCTGGTCACCATTGGTGGGAACCACTTTATCCACGCGGCGCGGCGCAACGTCGATCTGACCGTTATCTGTGTGAACAACTTTAACTACGGTATGACCGGTGGGCAGGCGGGGTCCACCACCCCGATTGACGCCCGAACCACCACATCGCCCTATGGTAACTTTGAGTATCCCTTTAACGTGTCCTCGCTGGCGGCCGCCAGCGGGGCCGTGTACGTGGCGCGCTGGACGGTGCTACACGTGCGGCGATTGGAAAAGGCGATGCTCGAGGCTTTGCAGAAACCCGGCTTTAGCATGGTAGAAGTCATCTCGCCGTGCCCCACAGGCTTTGGTCGCCGGCACCAGCAACGGCTGGGTCTAGACACGATGCGCTACTACCACCAGCGTGGTGTGATCACCCACGACGCCAACGTTCACGAGGCGGGCATCACCCTGGGCGGAGACATCATCGAAGGCAAGTTCGTGGACATCGACAAACCGACGTTCAGCCACTTTCGCGACGAGGGATTAAGGCGGGTGTTGGGCGCCAAAGATCAGGGGAGGAACGGCAAATGAGCCGCAAAGAGGTGCGCCTCTCGGGCTTTGGCGGTCAGGGGATCATTCTGGCCGGCAGCATTTTGGGCAAGGCGGCTGCCATCCACGACGGCAAACACGCCACATTTATCCAGAGCTATGGGCCAGAGGCTCGAGGCGGATCCTGCGCCGCCGAGGTCGTCATCGACGAGCAGCCAGTTCACTATCCCCACATCGTCAATCCTTTTGTGTTGGTGGTCATGTCGCAGGGAGCTTACAACCGTTACGTGCCCGAGTTCCGCCAGGACGGGTTGCTGATCATCGACACTGACCTGGTCGAACTAGACGAGCAGGCGGGCGACCGCCGGGTGCTCTCTATCCCTGCTACCCGCATCGCTGAGGAGGTCGGCCGCAAGCTGGTAGCCAATATCGTAATGCTCGGCTTTGTGGCTGCCGTGACTGACCTGGTCTCGGTCAATGCCATGCGAGACGCGGCGCTGAGCTCGATTCCGCCCAAGACGATCGACCTGAACACGCGTGCGTTCGAGGCAGGCCTAGAGTACGGGAAAACGGTGACCACCACGGCCTAATGGGACCTACGATACACCTTTGGCGAGGGAGCAGCGATTTGAGCAAACACGCACTTTTAGTCGGCGGAAACCTGTCATCTGTGCAAGCGGCCCTCGACCTGGCCAGATCAGGCCTGAGCGTCGTCCTGGTAACAGAGTCCCCCTTTCTCGGTCAGTCGCACAAGGCGACTGTGCATAACGGCAATAACCAGAACGGCCCGAAAGCCACGACCAGATGGCTCCTCGAAGCGGTCAAGCACCCGAACATCACCCTGATGACCGGGACGCGCGTCTCGGCCGTTCACGGCCGCAAGGGGAGTTTCCAGGTCGAGATCGAGCGAGCGCCTCGCTACGTCGATCTCGAAAAGTGCACGGCCTGCGGCGACTGCGTCGATGTCTGTCCCATCACCACGCCGGCCGGCGAGGTATCACGCACGGCTATCTATGGGGGCGGCAATGGCGCCGTGCCCAATGTGTTTGCCATCGAGAAACGAGGTGTTGCACCCTGCAAGGCGACCTGCCCGGGCGGCATTCACGTACAGGGTTACGTGGCGCTGATAGCCAGAGGCCGCTATCAGGAGGCCCTTGACCTGATCCGCCAGGCTATCCCGTTGCCCGGCGTCCTGGGGCGCGTCTGTTACCACCCCTGTGAAGATGCGTGCCGCCGAGGCGCCGAGCTGGATGCGCCGGTCGCGATCTGCGCCTTGAAGCGATTCGTCGCCGATCGCGAGATGGACCAAGAGGCTCCGCGGCCGGCCCCTATCGATTGTCGCCCGGACGTGGGACGAGTTGCGATCGTCGGGGCGGGTCCGGCCGGGTTGACGGTCGCCTATTTCCTGGTCCAGGAAGGCATTCCTTGCGATGTTTTTGAAGCGTTGCCGGTGGCGGGTGGCATGCTGGCGGTCGGAATCCCGGATTACCGCCTGCCCCCGGAGGTGCTGCAGCGCGAGATCGACGCCATCGAGGCGCTGGGGATCAACATCCATCTCGACCATCCGGTTGACGAGCCCGAATGGGCGCGACTGCGCCAGGAATACGACGCTGTTTTTCTGGGCGTCGGCGCGCACCAGCCCCGCCGCCTGCACATCCCCGGCGACGATCTGGAGGGGTGTTGCCAGGCGTCGATCTCCTGCGCGCAGTCAACCTGGCAGGCATCCAAGGCGAACCCCGGCCGGCCGTGGGCAAACACGTGGTTGTCGTTGGCGGGGGCAACACCGCCATCGACTCGGCCATGGTGGCGCGGCGGCTGGGCGCCGAGCAGGTGACCGTCCTCTACCGCCGCTCCCGGCCCGAGATGTTGGCCAACCCGTGGGAGATTGCCGAGGCTGAAGAGGAGGGAGTCGAGTTTCGCTTCCTGGCCTCACCGATGCGAGTTATCGGGAAGGACGGCTGCATCGTCGCCGTCGAGTGCATTCAGAACAAGCTGGGCGAGCCGGACCAGAGCGGCCGGCGGCGGCCGGTGCCTATCGAGGGGTCCGATTTCCTCATCCCATGCGACACGCTTGCTGCCCGCCATTGGGCAGACGGTGAGCCACACCTTTGAAGGACTCGACGACCTCGCGTTGGGGCAGCATCGAGGTGGACCCGGTCACTCTGCAGACCAACCTGCCCAACGTGTTTGCCGGCGGCGATGCCGTCATTGGCCCCGCCAGCGTCATCGAGTCCGTCGGCGATGGCCGGCGCGCCGTAGAGTCGATCCTGCGCTACCTACGCGGTCAAGACTTGACGCAAGGGCGCACAGCCGAGCGAACGGACATCTCGCTCGTTGACTATTACACACCTGCCGAGCCCGTGAGCCGGGCACGCGCTCAGATGCCCCATATCCCGTTCGAAATGCGCTCGCAGCTTTGCCGAGATCGCTCTGGGCCTGAGCGAGGAGCAGGCGGTGGCTGAAGCGGAACGCTGTCTCGCGTGCGGGATCTGTTCCGAGTGCCTGGCGTGCGTGCGCGGTCTGTGAGCCAGTGGCTATCGATCACAGCCAAATGCCCGAGCAGATGACGCTGGGCGCAGGCGTCATCATCTGGGCAGATGTCCGCCGGGCCGCCGCCGCCGGTGACGCGAGGCAACATCTATGAGCTGCACGGCGACGATCCGTGGGTCGCCTCGGCCGTGGCGGCTCGCGTCGATGGCAGACCTGGCGCTCTACCGCCAGAAACGCCCGCTGCCGCGCTGGACGCCGCCTGAAAGCGGCGCCGCGCATTGGCGTCTTTGTTTGCCGGTGCGGGGAGCGCATCGGGGGAATCCTGGATGTGCCGGCGCTCGTTCACGCAGGCGGCGCTAGACGGGACGTCTGTTACGCGCAGGATATGCCATTCGCCTGCCAGCCCGAGGGAGCGGCCGCGATCAAGCGGGCCATGGCTGAACATAACCTCAACCAGGTTGTCCTGGCAGCCTGTTCCTGTTGCTCGCTGGACCAGGTCTGCGAAAGCTGCACCTACCAACGGGTGCGCTGCAAGAGCAACCTGCTCAGCGTTCCCTTTGAATTGATGAACCTGCCGGCCGAGTTTGTCAACATCCGCGAACAATGCGCCTGGGCGCATCGTGATAACCCGGATTTGGGCACAGCCAAGGCGGAGCGGCTGATCGCGGCCGCCGTTGCCAAGGTTGCGCTGTTGCATCCGGCGCTGCGAGCGCCGCGCCAGGCAGCCGAGCTGGAGGGGCGAGTCCTGGTGGCTGGCAGTGGAGAGGCGGCCGAGGTCTGCGCCAACGCACTGCGAGCCCAGAGCCTGGCAGTCACTCGCAGCTATTCGTTGCCATCCCAAGTCGAGCGGCTCGCTGGGGCGCTTTACCGTAGCGCAGAACGGGGTAGCAATCGACGTCAGCGCGGTTGTGCTGGCGCCCGCAAGCGAGGTCCAAGCCGCCGGGCTGGTTCCGCGCGCCGGCCTATTTGTCTGCCCGCCCGACCAGGACGCCGAGCTCATCGGCGCCGCGATGGCAGCCAGGGTGGGCGCAGTCCTCGGAGGGGGCAGGGTTTTGGCGGCCGAGAACATTGCCTGCGTCGATCCAGCCTATTGCCGGGCGTGCGGCACCTGTGAAACTGTGTGCGAGCACCAGGCAATTCGCGTGTTGGAGGTCGGCACTCGGTTGGTAGCTCAGGTAGAGCCCTTGCTCTGTCAAGGGTGCGGCGCCTGCGCCGCTCATTGCCCGTCTAGCGCCATTTCGAGCGGGTATTCTACCGACGAACAGATTCAAGCGATGTTGGAGGCCATTTTACAGTAGCGCAAGAGCGACAACAGTTCGAGACGCGGCGCGGGTAATGTCCAGGCGACTGCCCCGCCAGATCTCAAATCGGAGGAACAGCGTGAATGGAGGAGCACTAATCATTGGCAGCAACCCGGCTGCCATGCAGGCTGCCTCGGACCTGGCGGACTCGGGCATTGCGGTGACGCTGCTCGAACGTGCGCCATTCCTGAGCGGCGCCTCCATCCCCAAGATGCTACAACTCGTCAAGCACCCCAACCTCACCATCCACACCCACGTCCAGATCACCGATCTCACCCCCATGGCGTCAAGGGAGATGGGCAGCCAGGCTTACCTAGTGCGCAGCGCCCGCTACGTGTACATGGATCGATGCACGGCCTGCGGTGACTGTGCAACCGTCTGTCCAATGCCGCTTTCGGCCGAGAGAGCGGCGTCAGACACACGGAGAGCGATTTTCAAGCCGCATCCGCAGGCGGTCCCCAACGTCTTTGCCATCGAAAAGGCAGGCACCGCGCCTTGCCGCAATGCCTGCCCTATTGACCAGCGAGTACAGGGCTATGTTGCTTTGATTCGCGAGCGCCGTTTTGCCGAGGCATATCGCGCCGTCAGGGAGGAGAACCCATTCCCCTCTGTCTGCGGGCGCGTGTGCAACCACCGCTGCGAAGCGGCCTGCAACCGGGCCCAGGTGGACGCACCGCTCAACGTGATGGGGCTAAAGCGTTTCCTGGCCGATTGGGCGGCCGAGCACCCAGAAGAGGTCGCCGCTGCCATGCCTGCGGTCGAGGTCGAGCCCCGGGGTAAACGGGTGGCGATCATCGGGGCCGGCCCGGCCGGTTTGACCTGCGCCCTTGATCTGGTGCGCAAAGGCTATCAGGCGACGATCTTTGAGGCTCAGCCGGTGGCGGGTGGCATGATGCGACTGGGCGTTCCCGATCACCGCCTGCCGCCAGACGTGGTGCAACGCGAGATCGACGAAATCGTCGCTGCCGGCGTCGATCTCAGGCTGAACCAGCGCATCACGGATATGGGAGCGCTACTGGAGCAAGGATACGACGCCATTTTCATCGCCGTGGGAGCGCACGTCGGCGTCGAACTGCCCATCCAGGGCGCCAATCTACCGGATGTCTATCTGGCAACCGATTTTCTACGCGCCGCCAATCTGCTGGCGCCAGTGGACGTCAGCGGCAAGCGGGTGATGGTAATAGGCGGGGGCAACGTCGGTTTGGACGTCGCGCAGACAGCTGTGCGCACCGGCGCAGCCTGGGTGGGAGTGTCATGCCTCGAGAGCCGGGAGGCGATGCCAGCCTTTGAGTGGGAAATCCGCGACGCCGAGGACGAGGGCGTGGTCATTCTCCCCAGTCGCACCTTCAAAGAGGTCATGGGCGCCAGCTATGTGGACGGAGAGTGGGTGACCGGCGTGCGCTGCATACAGGTGGATTTCAGGGGATTCATCGGTGGGCGACCAGACTTGGACGAGATCCCCGGCTCCCAGGAAATCATCCCGGCCGACGTGGTGGTCTTTGCCGTCGGCCAATGGCCCGACCTGACCGGCGCGCCGGACAGCATCGAAAGATACCGCGGCCGCTGGCTGGTGGCTGACCAGGAGACACAGATCACCAACCTGCCGGGTGTCACGGCCGGGGGAGATGTGGTGACCGGCACCAGTTTCATCGTGGACGCCATCGCCGCCGGACACCGCGCAGCCCACGCGCTAGACACCTACCTCGCCACCGGCGCTCCCGTCGGCTGGCAGGCGACCAACCCCAGTCAGGCGGTGGTCAAATTTACGGCTGATCAGGCCAGGTCCCGGTTGGGTGAGAGAGGCGCTCGATATGGCGCGCAGCTCCCCCGCCACGAATTGCCGCACCTGCCGCCCGACCTGCGAAAACAGAGTTTTGTCGAGATGTATGGCGGTTTCACCGAGGAGGAGGCGGTCGCCGAGGCGCGGCGCTGCCTGGTGTGCGGCGCCTGCTCCGAATG
This sequence comes from uncultured Chloroflexia bacterium, assembly GCA_963695825.1. GTDB lineage: Bacteria > Chloroflexota > Anaerolineae > Promineifilales > UBA4811 > CAVOHX01. The sequence continues at coordinate 57,760 of CAVOHX010000004.1, read as the reverse complement.
CCTCGCCTGTGTAACCGTCTGCCAGGCTGGCGCCATCGATCATTTTGACAAACCCGAGTTGCTCGAGCTGGAGGTGGGCGCCGTTCTCTGGGCGGACACGGCCGGGCCGTCGCCCGACTGGCTGGTGTCCGAGGAGAGGGGCAACACTGGTGCGCCCATCTACCTGTTGCCCGATGACGATCCCCTGGCGGCCTCGTCCACTGTGGCGCAGGCCATGTCGGACCTGGCTCCATGGCCGCCGGACGGTAACCGCCGACCGGCCTGCCAAAGGACCGATGTCCAAGACTCCAAGAGTGGGCGTCTTTATCTGCCGTTGCGGCGGCCAAATCTCCGATATCCTCAACCTCGGTGAACTGGTCAGAGCATCCAGCTCCCTGCCCAACGTCGCCCACGCACAGGAGCTTGGTTTTTCTTGCCATCCGGAGGCAGCCGCCCATGTCGAGCGTTCCATGGCGGATCACCAATTCGACCGGGTGGTGCTCGCGGCGTGCTCCTGTTGCTCGTTGGACCAGGCATGTGATAGTTGCACTTTTCAACGGGTGCGGTGTAAAGGCAACCTGCTGGGAGTTCCATTTGACTTGAGCCGATTGGCAACGGCAGTCGAGTTTGTCAACATCCGCGAGCAGTGCGCCTGGGCCCACCGGGACGCTCCTGTGCTCGCCACCGCCAAGGCCAGACGGCTCGTTGCTGGCGCCATCGCCAAGGTGAGTCTCTCAGCGCCTCCGGCGCTCACCCTGGTAAACATCCCCGGCCGCGTGTTGGTGGCAGGAGAGGGCGAGGCAGCCCTCTATTGCGCGGATGCCCTCCGCAGGCAAAACATTGCTGTCGCCCACAGCGACGATATCCCGGTGGCGATCAGTGGATGCCTGGGCGACCTACTGGTCACCCTGCGCAGCGGCGAATGGCAGTGGCAGGTGGAAGCCAGCGCGGTGGTGCTGGCCCCCAGGGACGAGCGACAACTCGACCCGCTGCCGGCGCTGCCCGGAAGCATCGTCATCTGCCGGCCGGGTGATAATCCCAGCCAGGTTGGAGCCGCGGCCGCGACTCGCATCGGGGCCATGATGGGAGGCGGAGGAATCGTAGCAGATCACAACATAGCCCGGGTAAACCCATCTCTCTGCCTCGGTTGCGGCACCTGTGTGCAGGTTTGCGAACATCGGGCAATCCGATTGGTCGAGACCCCAGCGCCCCGACCACGAGACCCGGTGCTAGAGTTCCTCGCGCTGACCGGCGGCGCCGAGGTGGTGGTCAGCGCGACTTTGGTCGCCCAGGTGAACCCGGTCAGTTGCCTGGGGTGTGGCACCTGTGCCGCTCACTGCCCCTCGAGCGCCATTCTCGCCGGCTATTCGACCGACGCGCAGATCAACGCGATGCTGGCGGCCATGCTCGACCCGATATTGGAGAGATCATGAATAGTGCAGAACCCAAGATCATCGTCTATACGTGCAACTGGCACGCCTACAGCAGCCTGGAGACGGCCGGTTTTCAGGGGCTGTCCTATCCGGCCAATGTGCACCCCATCCGGGTCATGTGCCTGGGACGGCTGCATCCAGGCCTGATTCTAAAGGCGTTCGAGTTGGGGGCGGCCGGGGTGATGTTGTTGGGCTGTAACCCAGAGGACTGTCACTATGGATTCGGTGGTCGGCGAGCCAAAGAGATGTTCCAGGAGGCGCTGGCGCTGGCCCGTCTACTCGGAATCGGGGAAGAGCGGCTCAAACTGGACTGGCTGGCGGCCGGACAAGGCGAGGAATTTGTGCACAAGGTAACCGCCTTTGCCACCGCGGCAGGCAATCACGTGTTGCAGGAGGTGATCTGATGGAGCATCGCGAGGCCAGTTTCCAGGGAGTCGGCGGTCTGGCGCTCAGCTATCAGAGCTGGCGGCCGGACGGCGGGTTCAGGGCAACGCTCGCCATCGTGCACGGCCTGGGAGAGCACAGTGGCCGTTACATGAACATAGTCAACCATCTGGTCCCTCGAGGATACGTGGTCTACTGCTATGATTTGCGGGGCCACGGCCGCTCGCCGGGCAAGCGCGGGCATTTCAACGCCTGGGCCGAGTTGCGCGGCGACCTAGAGGCCTTCCTCGACATGGTAAGAAAGAGTGAAACCGGTCGGCCGCTCTTTTTGATGGGGCACAGCATGGGTGGCCTCATCGTGCTAGAGTACGCTCTGCATCACCCGGAGGGGTTGACCGGAGTCATTGCCTCGGCTCCCGGTCTCAGCACAGAGGGGCTTTCGCCCCTGATGATCCGGGTGAGCAAGCTCCTCTCCGGGATCCTGCCCAGCCTCAGCGTAGCGACCGGATTGGACGCAACCGGCATCTCTCGCGACCCGGCCGTGGTCAAGGCGTACGTGGAGGACCCGCTGGTCCATGCCCGCGGTACCCCTCGGGCCGCAGTGGAGGGGACAACAGCGATCGAGTGGACGCTGGCCCACGCGGCCGATTGGCAACCTCCGCTGCTCATCGTCCACGGAGACGCAGACCGGCTGGTGCCGGTGCGAGCGAGTGGGGTGTTCTTTGACCGAGTGGCCGTCGCGCACAAGCAGCGCATCGTGTACGACGGTGGTTACCATGAACCTCACAACGACACCTGTCACCCACAACTGCTTGCCGATCTGGAACGCTGGTTGGTCTCAACAGGGTGATGATATGCAGCACGAATTGATCAAGCAAGCCATACAACGGAACCGCGCGTTCCTCTGCCTCGATTGCGGCAAATGCACCTCGGTCTGTCCAATTTCCTGGCGCGAGCCCGATTTCTCACCGCGCGCCCTGGTCGAGGCGATTCGGTTGGATGGAAGCAGCAGGATATTGCACGACGACCGCCTGTGGGAGTGCCTCACCTGCGGCCGTTGTACCCAGATCTGTCCCTCGGACGTCCATTTTCTGACTTTTGTGCGCGATGTGCGCGCCCTGGCCCGGGACCAATGCCTTCAGGGCCATTGCTCTCACGGCTCCACGATCCAGACCTGGATGCGGATGATGGCTGATCCAGCCCTCAAGCAGAACCGGTTAGAGTGGCTGGACGACAAACTGCGCACCTCGGAAAGCTCCGACACTGTTTACTTTGTCGGCTGTTTGCCCTACTATGACACGCTCTTTGGCAAGATCGGCGTCCAGTGTGTCGATATAGCCCGCAGCGCGGTCAAGGTCCTCAACTATCTGGGCGTCGAGCCAATCGTGCTGGCAGATGAGCGCTGCTGCGGACACGATCTGCTATGGGAAGGGGAAGTGGATACGTTCCGCCGTTTGGCCGAACTGAACGTGGCCCGACTGCAAGCCACCGGCGCCAGCCGCATCGTCACCGCCTGCGCCGAGTGCGCCCGAACCTTGCGCGTGGATTATCCGCGCACCCTCGGGCGGCTGGGTATGGAGGTGCTACACATCAGCGAACTGCTTGCTCAGGAGGCGTCGCGCCTGCCACGGCGGTCGCCCGTCCGCGTCACCTACCAGGATCCCTGTCGTCTCGGCCGGCACCTCAACGTCTACCAGGAACCTCGCCAGGTGATAGAGGCGTTGGGGTTGGAACTGGACGAAATGGCCCACAACCAGAGCCGCGCCATTTGTTGCGGCACCAGCGCCTGGACCCACTGCGGCGCTACCGCCAAGCGGATTCAGCTTGATCGCCTGCAAGAGGCAAGCGACACCGGCGCTGCGACGCTGATCACTACCTGCGCCAAGTGCCAGATCCACTTTCGGTGCGCCCAGGACGATCCGCGCCTGGATGAAGGGCTGAGAATCGATATCCAAGACCTGACTACCGTGGTCGCCAATGCGTTAAGCGAGTAGACCATCCAGTACACCCATTCTTCAAAGGAGATCTGATGGATAAACCGCGAATAGGAGTTTTTGTCTGTGACTGCGGCACCAACATTGCCAGCAGCGTGGACACCGAGGCGGTGCGCGTGTATTCCGAATCGCTGCCCGATGTGGTCGTCGCGGTGCGCAACCGGTACAGTTGCGCCGACCCGGGCCAGCAAGAGATCAAAAGAGTCATCGTAGAGGAGCGACTCAACCGGGTGGTGGTGGCTTCATGTTCGCCCCGGCTGCACGAACCCACCTTTCGCAATTGCATCGAAGAGGCCGGACTGAACAAATACCTATTCGAGATGGCCAACATCCGCGAACACTGCTCCTGGGTGCACGTCCGGGACCGGCCGGCCGCCACCAACAAGGCGCAGGACATCGTGCGGACGGCCGTCGCCCGCGCGCGCTGGCTCTACCCCCAGGACGAGGAACAACTGCCGGTCACGAGCGCCGCCCTGGTGATTGGCGGCGGCATCGCCGGTATCCAGTCGGCGCTCGACCTGGCAGACGCTGGTCACCAGGTCTACCTGGTGGAAAAAGAGCCCTCTATCGGGGGCATCATGGCGCAACTGGACAAGACCTACCCCACCATGGACTGTAGTATATGAATTCTCGGGCCGAAAATGATGGATGTCGGTCGACATCCCAACATCGAACTGATGGCCTACAGCCAGGTCGAGGAAGTCTCGGGGTACGTTGGCAACTTTCAGGTGCGTATCCGTAAAAAGGCGCGCTATGTCATCGAGAACGAATGCACCGCCTGCGGGGACTGCGTGCAGGTCTGCCCCATCGTCCGGGCGGACGAGTTCCAGATGGGACTTTCCACCCGGCGCGCCATCTATATCCCCTTTCCCCAAGCGGTCCCGTCAGCTTTCTCTGATCAACATGCAAGAGTGCCTGGGGGACAACCCCATCGCCTGCGGAAAATGCCTGGAGGCGTGCGACAAAAAGTGCATTAGCTTTGACATGCGTGACAAGATCGTCGATCTCAACGTCGGCGCGGTCATTGTCGCCACCGGCATGGACGTCTATGATCCAACCCCGCTGGACGAGTACGGCTATTCAAGTTGCGAGAACGTGATCACCAGCATGGAATTCGAGCGGCTGATCTCGGCCGGCGGCCCCACCGAAGGCCATTTCGTGCGACCGTCCGACCTGACGCAGCCCAAGCGGATTGGGTTTGTTCAATGTGTCGGTTCGCGCACGGCCTACTCGAGTAACAACCCCAACGGCAGCCGGGGCAACCCTTACTGCTCCAACATCTGCTGCATGAACACGATCAAGGACAGTTTGCTGCTCAAGGATCATTACCCGGACACTGACATCTCTGTGTTCTATATGGACATCCGCGCCTTTGGCAAGGGCTTTGAGGATTTGTTCATGCGCTCGAGGGCCGAGGGGGTCAAGTACATCCGAGGGCTGCCCGGTGAGGTCGTCGCGGACCCCGCGTCGGGAAATCTCAAGACCTTTGTCGAGAACACCACCACCGGCCGGCTCGAGACCCACGAGTTCGACATGCTGGTGCTCTCAATCGGGACCATCCCGCGCCGCGAAACAGAACTGGTGCGACAATTGCTGACCCTGTCGCGCACCGGTGATGGCTTTTTGATGGAAGCCCACCCCAAGCTACGGCCAGTGGATGCGCCCACCAAAGGGGTCTATATCGCCGGTTGCGTCGAATCGCCCAAGGACGTCAAAGACTCGGTGACCCAGGCGAGCGCAGCGGCCGCGCGCGCCGAAATCCTCCTCAATGCACCCACAATCAAGGTGGAGGCAATCACCGCGGTGGTGGACTCGGAGGCGTGTAAAAAGTGTGGCCTGTGCGTCAAGGTCTGTCCGTTCTCCGCCATCACCTGGCAGAAAGGAGAGGTGGCGCGGGTCATCTCGGCGGCTTGCTCCGGCTGCGGCACCTGCGCGGCCGAGTGCACCTTTGACGCGATCACCATGCGCCACTTTACCGATCAGCAGATCTATGCCCAGATCGACGCCATCCTCGACCGGGACCCGCTGGGGACGGTCCTCTCTTTTGCCTGCAACTGGTGCTCTTATGCCGGCGCCGACACCGCCGGCACCAGCCGCTTCCAGTACCCACCCAACGCCCGCCTGATTCGCACCATGTGCTCCGGCCGGGTCAAGCCGGATTTCGTCTGGTATGCGCTGCAAAACGGCGCGCCGCTGGTCCTGGTCTCTGGCTGCCACTATGCCGACTGTCACTATATCGACGCTAACCGCAACACCGTGCGGCGGGTCGATGCGCTCTGGGAAGGGATGGAAAAGCAGGGGGTCCGGCCGGAGCGGCTGCAACTCGACTGGTGCAGCGCGGCCGAGGGGCAAAAGTGGGCCAAGATCATGCGCGAGCTGGAAGAGATGCGGGCGCAGGTCACCGAGGCAGAGGTAGAGCAGACCGTGGAGGCGCTGCGCGGCAAGCGGGTGCCCACCGCCAGCAAGGTGTGGCGGCTCAAAGAGCCAACCGCGGCCACCATGCGCTGCATGCGATGTGGCCACGAATGGGGGGAGCAGTTTGACCTGGCGGCCGACGAGGAGCGCATGTGCTCTCTCTGCCGCAACAACGGCGTGCGCGTTCTCCTGAACGGCAATCAGTAGCCGAATCACGGGCAAGAAAGATTAGCGGCCGGTGGCAAACGTCACCGGCCGTTTTTTATGGCGCGACCACGGTGATGGCGCCCAACGAGAGGGCGTCGCCGGCCGGTTGGCCGTGCAACGTGACCGGCAACCGGCCGGTCGGGTTCCCCAGCGGATAGAGACCCAGAACAAGTTGATAGTCCCCCGGCGGCGCGTCAACCGGGAGGAGCACCCCATGGTTGTCGATCTGCCGTACGCCCAACTCCCATGCCGTGGTGGGGCCCAACCCGCCGCCGGGCTCGCTGTCGTGCTGGGCGACCAGAACTCCCTCTCCGTTCAACAGGTGCAGAAAGACCTTGTAGCGCTGGTCCACCGGCGCCACCGCCTCCCAAAAGAGTGTGATCTGGACAATGTCGGCCGGGGCCAGCCGGTCCGCTAGCAGCGTGTAGCCGCGTAACGCGATGGCGTCGCCCAATCGGGCATCGATCGGGGTCCGTACCTCGGTCGCCGGAGCGGCCGGCACCGCATAGGTGATCAGCCGGACGTCCCCCCACCAAGTGTCGGAGGCCTTGTAGGCATGATCGTCCAACCAACGCTCCACCACCCTTTGCGGGTCGCTCTCGGCCTCGGCCCAAAAGAGGGCAAAGATGCGGTCGTGCCGGGCGACGATCGCCTCCAACTCGGACACCACCTCGGACTCGCGCACCGGCCGGCTGCGGGGCAGCGGATAGACCCGCTCGACGTGCGGGTAATAGTAGGTAAAGACCTCCCATTGGTTGGCGGCGTTCAGGATGACCGCGTCGCCGGGCCGTTCCATCTCTTGTATGGCCCGCGCCATCCCGCGATAGTCGGCCCGCGCAAAAGCCGGGTTCAAGTAGAGATTGTGGAGCGATTCATAGCTGAAAGACAGCGCCAGTCCTACGCCGAGCGCTGTCGAAAAGAAAAAGGGCAACCGCGCCCGTGACCCACCGGCCGCGTTGGGCGCAAACCCCAGGATCACGCCCCGGCCGGCGAGCAGGCAAAAGGGCGGACTCGCCACCAACATGAACTTGAGAAACGCTTCTTTGAACAGCCCCAGGCTGATGATGAGCGCTATGGGCGTCGCCAGCCAGAGGATAGTCCAGATCAGCCCGAGCGCCGCCGGGAACCCATTAACGCCATCGTCATTCGCCGCCCGCGGCCTGAGCGCCAGGGGCAGCGCGCCCAATACGAGCAGAAACCCAATACCGAGCAGGGACACGGTCACATCGGCCGGATCCACCGTCGGGCCCAAGCTCAACAGGCGCAGCGTCTCCAGCAGGGCGCTCCCCAAGGGGGACCCGGCCGCGGCCGACGGCCAGGTGGTCAACTGGCGCCAGGCAATCGGCGCCCACGGCAGGTAGAGCGCAGCGGCGACCAGATGTAGCCCAATCCACCCCGCGAGCTTAAAGTACGCTCTGCGCCGCAGGAGAAAAGCGAGGGCGACCAGGTTGATCGGCATGAGGGTCAGGGGGAAGAGATAATGGGTATACAGCCCGGCGGTCACGATCAAACCATAGACGGCCGGCCAGCGCCAGTTCCCCTTCCCCGGCGCCTCCCAGAGTTGCAGGGCGGCAAAAGCAGCCGCAGCCCCCAGCAGAGCCACCCAGATATACGCGCGGGCCTCCTGGCTATAATAGACCTGAAAGGGGTTGATTGCCGCCAGAAAAGATGCCGCCAGCCCTACGGCCGGGCCAAAGAGGCGCGACCCAAGGGCGTAGGTCAGCCCCACCAACCCCAGGCCGCCTAACGCCGAAAAGGCGCGCAGCGCCAGCTCGCTCGGGCCCAGCAGCCCGCGCCAGAAATGCAGCGCCAGGTAGTAGAGCGGGGGATGGATGTCGCCGGCCGCTCCTTCGAGGATGAGGCTGATGGAACGCTCTGCCAGCCGGGCGCTGTTTCCCTCGTCGTTCCAGAACGACTGGGCATCCAACCGAAAAAAACGGAGCCCGGCGGCGAGCAGCAGAATGAGCAGGATGCCAACACGCCAGCGCGAGCGCTCGCTCATCGCGTGGATCCCAGGATGTACTCCTGCATCGAGGTATAAACGGGGGTAAGGGTGAAATCAGGCTCAACCATGCGGAAATAGTACCACTCTTGGCCCTTTTCCACGTCGGTGGCTCGCTTGAAGAACCAAAAGTTGATCACCCCCACCCAGGGCCACTCTTCCTCCGCGCGCTGATAGGCGAGCGGCGCATAGCGGGCTGCTTGCTCGGGCGTCACCTGGCCGTATTGCCCAGTGGTCAACACCTCGTCGGGCACCGGGTTCCAATTCATCTCGCTGATCCAGATCGCCTTGTGCGCGTCCCCATTCTGCACCATCATGTCGCGCACCAGCACGTTGCGGGCATAGTTGATCATCGTCGGCCGCTGCCGATGGTCGGTAGGCCCGGACCAGAGCCCATACCCTTGCATCGACAGGATGTCAAAGCAGTCCTCCGCCCCGGCGTCGTACATGCGCTGTAAAAAGAGCATGTCGTTGAACCCCCGGCCGCTCATCTCGAGAGTGGGGGCCAACGCGCCGCTCAGGATGACCGCCTCGGGGTTGGCCTCCTTGGCCCGTCGGTAGGCAAGGCATAGCAACTCGGTATAGTCCTCGGGGTTCACCGGCAGTTCGCCCCACTCGGGGTAGATGTTGGGCTCGTTCCAGATTTGATAATAGGTGATGCGCCCATCATAGCGCGAGACGACCGTGGCGACAAAGTCGCCGTAATCGGCCATGTCATCCGGCGGTGCCTGGGGCCCAATCTCGTTACCCAGGGCGCGAGACCACGCGGGCGGATTGCTTAACCGAGCGATGATCTCCAGCCCATAACGCTCGGCCAGTTCCACGATGTGGTCGTATTTTCCCCAGGCATCCACGCCAGCAGGGTCATTGCGCCGGTCCACATAGTCCCCCTTGGCGTGAATCTCGATGTCCTCCCAGGTGAACTCCTGGCGTATCCAGTGGAAACCGGCCTCGGAAACCAATTGTACCTGCCGCTCCCGTTTGGCTGGCTCGACCTCTTCCTGCAAAAAGGTGTTGATGCCAAAGGGGTTGACATCGGCGTATTGGATAACAGCGTCGGGCTGGGTGTCGGGCTGCGGCCTCAGCTTTCCCATGGCGAGTTGCAGAGCCGCCCGCGCCTGACCCGCTGGCTCTTCCTCTCCCGTCCAGTCAAACAGAGTCTGGTCGAGCTGGCGCCGCTCAACCGCCAGCGCCACAGCCAGCAAGCCGACCACAACGATCACCACGGTCAACCAGTTCCTTCGGTTCATAGGGTAATGGAACCCGGCGGACGGGCGCTATTTGGCAACCAGGATCACGGCCGAGCGCGAGGCGACCCGATACCGAGGAGCAGTGATGGGCGGCTCGAGTCCGGGGTCAGGCAGATCGGCCGGTGAGTCGAGCGCCGTGTCCACCACCCGGCGCCAGGTCGCACCCTCGGGTGGCGACGGCAACTCGAACTCGAGTGACTCCCAATAGGCGTTAAAGATGACGTGAATGGGCACATCCCCGGGGCAATCGTGCAAGGTAAACGCTATGCTGCGCGAGGAATTGCCCCAGTCCGGCCGGTTGGCGCGGACACCGTGCCAGGTGATGTGTTTCAGGCTTCCATCCCGCTTGCGTGTCTCGGAGATAAAGATGTCGCTGTTCAGAGACGGGTGCGCACAGTTGAATCGAATGATCCCCTTGACAAAGCGAAACAGGTCGGCGTGTTGCTCCACCAGATCCCAATTGAACCAACTGATCTCGTTGTCCTGGCAATAGGCGTTGTTGTTGCCCGATTGGGTGCGACGCACTTCATCGCCCATCGAGAGCATGGGCGTGCCCTGGGAGACAAAGAGCGCGACGATGAAATTCTTGATCTGACGCAGCCGAAGTGGACTCGATCTCGGGGTCGTCGATTGGTCCCTCGACGCCGCAGTTCCAGCTATAGTTGGCGTCGCAGGCCATCCCGATTGCCCTCGCCGTTGGCCTCGTTGTGCTTTTCATTGTACGAGACCAGGTCGTTGAGAGTAAAGCCATCGTGGCAGGTGACAAAGTTGATGCTGCGGTGCGGCTGGCGGCCGGCGTTGTCGTAAAGGTCTGGGCTGCCCATCAGGCGGGCCGCGAAGGCGCTCACCATGCCCTCGTCGCCCTTGATAAAGCGTCGCACGTCATCGCGAAAGCGGCCGTTCCATTCCGCCCACCGGTCGCCGATGAACGAACCCACTTGATAGAGACCGGCCGCATCCCACGCCTCGGCGATGATCTTGGTGTTTGCCAGCACCGGGTCCGACTCGATCGACCAGAGGATGGGCGGGTTCTCCATCGGCTGCCCGGTCTCGTCACGCGCAAGGATCGAAGCCAGGTCGAAGCGAAAGCCATCCACATGCATCTCTTGCACCCAGTAGCGCAGGCAGTCGATGATCAGCCGCCGCACGATCGCGTGGTTGCACTTGAGGGTGTTGCCGGTGCCGCTATAGTTGCTGTAAACGCTACGATCCGGCTCCAACATATAGTAGGCGCGGTTCTCCAGCCCACGGAAACTGATGGTGGGACCGTCGGCGTCCCCCTCGGCCGTGTGGTTGAACACGACGTCCAGGATGACCTCGATTCCCGCCCGGTGCAGCGCTTTGACCATTTCGCGGAACTCTTCCACGGCGCAACGAAAGACGCCGGGGCAGCGGTAATCATGGTGGGGGGCAAAAAAGCCGATGGGATCGTACCCCCAATAGTTGACCAACGGTTCGCCGGTAAGGGGGTTTCGCTGGTAGACCCCTTGAGGGTCAAACTGCTGCACCGGCAACAACTCGACCGCCGTGACCCCCAGCTCTTTCAGATAGGGTATCTTTTCGATCACCCCGCCAAAGGTGCCGGGGCACTGGGCGCCGGAGGAGGGATGTTGGGTAAAGCCGCGCACGTGCATCTCATAGATGACCATGTCGCTATAGGCGAGCCCGAGAGGCTGGTCCCCCTCCCAATCATAATCCTCGCTATTGATGACCTGCGCCTTGATCGAGGTGGCATAGTTAATGCCAAAGCCTTGGGCCTCTATGCGGGACCAGTTGTCGCCATATATGACACAGCGCGCATACGGGTCCAACAACACCTTGGCATAATTGAAACGATGCCCCTCCTCGGGGATATGCGGCCCGGCGACACGATAGCCGTACAATTGCCCGGGCCCAATGCCCTGTACCAGGACGTGCCAGTAATAAAAGGTCTTGTTGACGCGCGGGTCCAGCGAGATGACATGGGCCGGCTGGGGGTTGTCGTGGCGATCAAACAGGAGCAATTCAACGGCCGTGCCGTTCTTGGTAAAGACAGAAAAGTTGACGCCGTCACCCTGCACGGTCGCGCCCAGGGGATAGGCGCGGCCTGGTGAAATTCGCAAACCTGTACTCATGGTCAGATCAACACCGCACCGGATTTGCCAGTCGCCTCATTGCGCGACCAACCCAGCCACCGTTTATCCCATAGTCGTCACCGGTTGTCAACCTCGGCCGAGTTCGGCCAGGCGCTGGCGCGCTCTGCCCGACTAGGGCCAGGACCGCAGATCATCCGGCCGCCACGCGGCGCTCCCCGATCCAGCGTGGAAGATGAGCGGCATGTGGACCCGGAAGATGGGCTGCAGCGACCAGTCCAGGGTGACGGTGCCGGACACCAACTCCAGGCTGGCCACGGTCTGAGTCAAGTACCCCTCGGCCGACACGGTATACGAATAGACCCCGGGCGCCAGCGTCATCGAATAGGCGCCGCCGCCGTCGGTGGTGACCGTGGGGCCTGGCTCCGCCGCCACCGTGGCCCCGCTGATGGGGATGAGCGCATGAGCGTCGCTGACCTGCCCGGTGACCGTCACGACGGTAGTGGAGAGGACGGCCCGCGACACATGGATGTCCTGCTCGCCGTTCACCGTCGTGTTCCAGGCTGCCATCACCACCGACCCCACGGTGTCGAGTCCCCAATAATCGCCGGCCGCATTGTAGCCGCTAGGCGGCGGAAAGCCGACGTTCAGATCGAACGGCTGATCGCTGACCTGGGCGTCGGGCGCCCAGGTGAGACCGCCGTCGCGGGTATAGGTGTGATACCCATGAAAGAGGATGTTGTTCGGGTCGTCGCGCCGGTCGAGCCAAAAAGCGTGCAAGGTGCTGTCAGCACCGATGGCAAAGACCGGGGTGATGTGATCCCGGCCGGCGCCGGCCGGGTCGTGGCTCAACCGCGCCGGCGCGCTCCAGGTGCTGCCGCCGTCGGTGGATCTCACATAGAGGACGTCGGTCTGCCCATAGGTGACGTTGTTGTCGTCGGTCCACGCCACCCAGAGATTATCTGGATCGTTGGGGTCAGCCGCGGCCGTGATGATGGAAAAAAAGCGCCACTGGTCGTAGCCACCCGATCCGTGAATGGGGCTGCACGGTTGCGAGGCCGCCGTCACGGCAAAAGGACTGGTAAAGGTCGTACCCCCATCCTGGGACTTGACGAAACGGATAGTCCCGTCAACGCAAAAGCCCCAGTTGTCCATGTAAAAGAGGTACAGGTCGCCGTCGGCGGCCACCACCGGGAACGGGTACTCGGTCCAGCCCGGGGCGACGGTGACGTAGGAAGACCAAGTCTCCCCGCCATCGGCCGAGACCTTGAATATGATGCCGTCGTCGGCCCACGCGATGTACATACGGTGGTAATAGGGGCTGCTGGGGTTATTGTCGATGGCCGGCCACTCTTTGTCGTCCACCGTGCCGGCCGGCGTCTCGTTGTGGGTGATCGACACTGCGTCGCGCCAGGTCACGCCGTCGTCGTCTGACCAGGTGGTAAAGAGACCGTGCCCATTGCCATGCCCCAGGCAAAAGACATAGAGGCGGCCGTCGTCCCGCGACACGACGACGGGATCGCTCTGGTTAGGGATGTCGGGCCGGCAAGCCGGGTAAGTGGAGTTGCCGGTTCAGAGGCCAGGTCTGCCCGCCATCTTGACTGACGTAGATCCAGACCTCTTTGTTGTTCGCCACCCGGTAATCCTTGGCGACCACAACCGCCACGTCGGGATTGGTCCGGCTGATGGCCAGGTGGGGCTCGTGCTGGCTCCAGCCGCTATTGTCGGCGTTGGCGCGGACATCAGGTCCCCAGGTCGCTCCAATATCCACCCCCGGATCGGGTCCTGCGCTGGCGGCAACCCCAATGAGCAGCGCCAACAAGCCAATCACAAACCTGCCGCTCTTGATCCACATCTTTCTCATCCGTGTCACCCTCTATGAGAGATTGCCCCTACCCCGCGGCCGGCGGCGCCAGGATGCCGCGCGCGTCCACGGCAACCGCGCCTTCGCCGGCCGGCATGACGCGCAGCGGGTTGATCTCCAATTCCGCCACCTGGGGCAGGTCCAACGCCATCTGGGAAAGCCTCAACAACGCGTCGATCACCGCCTCCTTGTCGGCCGGCGGCGAACCGCGCCATCCAGCCAGCCGCCGGCCGGCCAACGTGCTCTCCAACATCCCCTCAGCTTCGCCGCGCGTCAGCGGCGCGATTCCCATCGCCACATCACGTACCAGTTCTACCTCGATGCCACCGCTCCCCACCAACATCAGCGGCCCGAATTGGGGGTCCCGTTTCCAGCCGAGGATGACCTCCTGCCCGGCCGGGATCATTTGCTGCACCAGCACCCCCTCTACCCGAGCCTCCGGATGGTGGCGCTGGACGGCCGCTATGATGCGCTCATAGCCAGCCTCCACCTGCTGCGCGCCCGGCAGATCGATCTCTACCCCGCCGACGTCACTTTTGTGGGTAATGTCCGGCGACGCCACCTTGAGCGCCACCGGGAAACCAATGCGCTCTCCCAACGCAACGGCCTCTCGCGCTGTCGTCGCCAAGCCATCGGCCGGCAACGGCAGCCCATAGACCCGCAACAAGCGAACGACATGCCCGCCTCCCAGGATGCCGCCGCCGGCCTGCACAGCCTCGCTCACCAGAGAATGGGCGGCGTCCCTGTCAACGATAAAGGGATCGACCGGAGGCTCTGGCGGGGTGTCCAGCCAGCGGCGGCGCGCCAACATTGCGGCCAGGGTGTTGGCAACGCGGCCGGGAAATGCGAAATTCGGAATCCGACGGCGGTGCAGGATGTTGAGCGCATCGCCCGTGCTGGCAAGCCCCATGATGCAGGCCAACACCGGCTTGCGGTTGCCGGCCGCCACCTCTCCGATCACCTCAGCCAAGCTGGTCGGGTAGAACCAGTCCTGCGGCGCCTGGATTACGATGGCTGCATCTACCGTCTCGTCCGCCAGCAGTGCGTCCAACGCGCGGGCATAGGTGCCGGGGCCAGAGCCCGCCAGGACATCGACCGGGTTGCGGACACTGGCGTGGGGTGGACACCGAGAAGCGAGATAGTCGCGCGTGGCGTCGGTCAGGGGAGCGAGGGTCAGACCGGCCGCTTCCAGCGCGTCCACCGCCAGGATTCCCGGGCCGCCGGCGTTGGTCAACACCGCCACCCGATTTCCTCGGGGCAATGGTTGCCACGCCAGTGCCCGCGCCCAGTCGAACAGCTCCTCCAGCGAGCTGGCCCGTAGCACCCCCGCCTTGCGAAAGGCGGCGTCGTAGGCCTGGGCGCTGCCAGCCAGCGCGCCGGTGTGGCTGGCTACCGCCCGCGCGCCGCCTCTGACCCGGCCGACCTTGAGCATGACCACCGGTTTGGCGCGCGCCGCCTCGGTGGCAACCTCGAGAAAGGCGCGCCCATCCGCCACGCCCTCCAGGTAACCGGTGATGACCCGGCTCTGCGGGTCGTCCGCCATGGCAGCGAGCAACTCGGTTTCGTTCACGTCGGCGCTGTTCCCCAAACTTACCATGCGCGAAAAACCGACCCCTGCGCCCAACGCCCAGTCGATCACCGCCGCCACGACGGCGCCGGATTGGGAGACAAAGGCAATGTCGCCGGCGCGCGGCATGCCAACCACAAAGGTGGTGTTCACCGGGGTGTGCGTGTCGATGGTGCCGATGCAGTTTGGCCCCAGGAGGCGGATACTGTACCGGGCGGCCGTCGCCTGCAACTCCCGCTCGAGCGCTTGGCCCTCGGGGCCCGTCTCGCTAAAGCCACCGCTGACCACCACGACCGCCGGAACACCGACCTCCCCGCAGGCGGCGACCGACGGAATCACATAGCGGGCCGGCACGACCACAATCGCCAGGTCAACGCGCTCGGGCACGGCCGCGATGGACGGGTAGCACGTATACCCCAACACCTCGCGGGCCCGCGGGTTAACCGGGTAGATCTCCCCACGAAAGTGATATTCGTGCAGATTGCGCACCACTCCATAGCCCAGCTTGTGAGTATCGCGGCTGGCGCCGATGACCGCTATGCTGCGGGGGTCGAAAAAACAACTGAGGGATTGTCGTTGGTCCATACTCGATACACCTTGACGCCCGCTGGCTCGTTTCCACCAGGCGTCGTCGATTGTAGCATGTGGGCAGCGCTCTGCCCAATGCAATCGACGGCCGGTTACTTTTGTCACTACAAGCGCCCAGACCGGTGTGCTAGACTGATGCTGCTTGGATGCCAGGGCTGTTTTGGAGGAAGGTTTAAACCAGATGGATTCGCGCTGCTTTCCTCGTTTGCCGTCTCTTGCCTCCAGCCTCCAGTTCCATCGTCTCCAGTCATTGATAAGGATGAAACAAATATGGCAGGAAAGGAAATGACCAAGATTCTGGTAACCGGCGCGGTCGGTCAAATCGGCTCCGAGCTGACAATGGCCCTGCGCGAACGCTATGGCAACGAGAATGTGATAGCAACCGGTCACCATACCCCTCCCAGCCCCACGCTGCGCGATTCGGGCCCTTTGAATTCATCAACGTCGCCGAAATAGAGTCGGTCGAGGAGGTGGTGGACAGATACCAGATCGACACCATCTACCACCTGGCAGCCATCCTTTCGGCCGTGGGAGAGCAAAAGCCCCAGCTCTGCTGGGATGTCAATATCAACGGCCTGTACAACGTGCTGGAGGTCGCCCGCGAGCGCGAGCTGACGCGGTTCTTCTGTCCCAGTTCCATCGCCGTCTTTGGCTGCAACACCCCCTGCGACGACACGCCGCAGGAGACCATCCTGTGCCCGACGACCATGTACGGCGTCACCAAAGTCTCGGGCGAGTTGCTGTGCAACTACTACTTTCAGCGCTTTGGGGTCGATGTGCGCGGCGCTCCGCTATCCGGGCATCATCAGCAGCGAGACGCTGCCCGGCGGCGGCACCACCGATTATGCGGTCGCCATCTACTACGAGGCGGTCGCAAACGGGCGCTACACCTGCTTTGTGCGCAAGAAGAACGGTCCTGCCCATGATGTACATGCCGGACGCCATCAAGGCGACCATCGACCTGATGGAGGCCGACCTCTGCCTCAGCTGCGAACACCACGCCGACTTTAACCTGGCGGCGATGAGCTTTTCGGCCGGCGAACTGGCGGCCGAGATCAAAAAGCACATCCCCGATTTCGAGATCGAGTACGAACCCGACTTTCGGCAGGCAATCGCCGATTCGTGGCCGCGCACCATCGACGATAGCGCCGCGCGCCGCGAATGGGGCTGGGAACCGGAATACGACCTGGCAGCGATGACGGTGGACATGCTGGAAAAGCTAAGCCAACGCCATGCCGAGGGCACACTCTATCCATAGCCATCTAGTCACCCGGAGGAACCATGACTGATAAACTCGCCTTTATTCGCGATGAATTGGCGCAGATGCACGACGCCAAATCATTCATCAACATCCGCACGATGGACTCGGCGGCCGATGGCTGGATGGTCGTGGACGGCAAGAAGGTGCTCAACTTTTGCACCAACAACTATCTGGGGCTGGCCAACCACCCGCTGCTCAAGAAAAAGGCCCAGGAGGCGATCGACAAGTGGGGCGTTGGCCCGGCGGCCGTGCGCACCATCGCCGGCACCCAGGCGCTGCACCTCGAGTTCGAGCGCCGGATGGCCGAGTTCAAGGGAGTGGATGCCTCCATGCTGGTGCAGATCGGCTTTTGCGCCAACCAGGCCGCTCTCCCCGCCCTGGTCGGCCGAGACCGGGAGACCGGCGAGCAGGACGTCATCTTTTCCGACCGGCTGAACCACGCCAGCATCATCGACGGGGCGCGGCTCGCCGGGGCCAAGATCATCGTCTATGAACACTGCGACCCGGTCAGCCTGGAGCAGAGTATCCAAGAGAATCTACCCAACTATCGACGCGGCCTGATGGTGACCGATGGTGTCTTTAGCATGGACGGCGATGTGCCGCCGCTGGACAAGCTCTACGAGGTGGCCGAGAAGTACGGCGTCCTGACCATGGTGGACGATGCCCACGGCGAGGGAGTCCTGGGCGAGGGCAAAGGCATCGTGGCTCATTTTGGACTGCACGGCCAGTTTGACGTCGAGATCGGCACGCTATCCAAGGCCTTTGGCGTGATGGGTGGGGTCATCGCCGGAAAGCAAGCCGTGATCGATTACATCCGACAAAAGGCGCGCCCGAATCTCTTTTCCAGCGCCGTCACCCCGGCCGACACGGCCGCCTGCCTGGCGGCCGTCGATCTGCTCGACGAATCGACCGAACTGGTAGACAGGCTGTGGGACAATGCCAACTATTTCAAGGCCGAGATGGAAAAGCTCGGCTTTGACACCGGCAAGACTGCAACACCCATCGTCCCGGTCATGCTGGGCGAGGTGCCCAAGGCCAAGGAATTCTCTGCCCGACTGTTTGAGGAAGGCGTATTTGCCATGGCGCTCGGCTTTCCCACCGTGCCGCGCGGCACTGCCCGCATCCGGGTGATGAACACGGCCGCGCACACCCGCGAGGATCTGGACATGGGGTTGGAGGTTTTTGCCATGGTCGGACGCGAGTTGGGCGTCATTTCCTGATCTTGCGGCTCCACAACGGGTTGCAGCTTTTCCAAGAGCGGTCCACCCCTGTGCCGCTCTTTTTCCTCACGCTGGGCGACACTTGCTTTCTACCCACGGCATGCTACAATCCTGGCTGACGATTCGGAAAGAGACGAGGGATTTATGATTCGCGTGGTCATCGACAGCATCCGGGTGAGCCTGATGTCCCCTCATCGCGTCATTCTCCTGCGCGAGGTGGAAAGCGAGCGCCAACTGCCGATCTGGATCGGTCCCTTTGAGACGGACGCAATCGTGGTCGAGTTGCAGCAGGTGGAGGCTGCCCGACCGCTCACCCATGACCTGCTCAAGAACACCGTCACAGTGCTGGGCGGCGCCATCTCGCACATCCTGGTGGACGCGCTCAAGGGCGACTATTTCACTGCGCGCGTGTTTATCGACCAGGACGGCAAGTTGCTTGAACTGGATTCCCGTCCGTCTGATGCCATTGCTCTGGCAGTTCGTGTCAAGGTCCCGATTTTTGTCGCTCAAGAGGTCATGGACGAAGCAGGGGTGTTGCCGGAGGAGGAATTAACCTCGGTAGAGGCCGCTGAAATCCCCGACGAGAAACTGGACATCTTTAGCGATTTTCTGGACACATTGGACCTGGACGAATAGCCATCAAGCCCGGTCAGGCCGATCGCCGCCTGGTTGCCTGTCTGATCCCTCTTGATGCAACACACCTCATACCCTCCGGCCGAAATGGCCGGAGAGCCATCCAGGTCCGGAGGGATTGCCGACCTGACCAGTAGAACCTGACCTGGATGGTGATGCGCCGTCAAAGCGAGAGCCAGAGAGCTGCCGGAACCGCATAGGCTCTGACCAGAGGATGCAGGCCAGTTCAGCCAATCACCTCCAGCGTGAGAAACCGAGATGAACACCATGGACGCCACCACCGGTATCGCAGAACTTAGCAGGCCCTCCTCAGGCGCGAGGGTGATGCCGGAGCGGGTTGTCCCACACAGCGTCGAAGCCGAGGAGGCAGTTCTCGGTTCCGTGCTGATCAACCCCGACGCGTTGTACGACGTAGCTGTCTTTCTCAAGGCCGAGGACTTTTTCCTCGTCAAACATGGTTGGATTTGGGAGGCCATCCTGGCGGTCCACGACCGCGACGACCCGATCGATTTTCTGACCATTACCAACGAACTGGAAAGCCAGGGCCGCCTGCACGAGATCGGAGGGCCGGTCACCATCACCCAGTTGATGAACGCGGTCCCCAGCGCGATCCATGGCGAAGCATATGGCCGTATCGTAGAAGAGACGGCGTTGCGCCGCCGTCTGCTGGGTGTCGCCAGCCAGGTCGCTCAACTGGCATACGACGAACGCGAGAACATTGACATCGTGCTGGACCGGTCAGAGCAGGCGCTGTTTGGGGTTTCCGAACGCCGGCTCAAGCGCGACTTTCAGCCCATCAAGGACGTCATTCACGACTATTATGACCGGATCAAGGAGCTCTCAGAGCGGGACACTGCCCTGCTGGGAATCCCAACCGGTTTCCGCCTCATCGACACGTTGCTCGGTGGTCTGCAGCGCTCAGACCTGATCATCGTCGCCGGCCGGCCGGGCATGGGCAAGACGGGCCTGCTGTTAGGCTTTGCCTTGCATGCAGCGCGTCATTTCCGCAAGCATATTGCCCTCTTTAGCCTCGAGATGAGCTCCGAGCAACTGGTGGGGCGACTGGTAGCGGCCGAGACCGGGATCGACTCACAGCGACTGCGGCGCGGCGCGTTGCGGCCCGACGAGTGGGACCTGTTCACCGAGGCCACCGGCCGGTTGGCGGACACCCATATTTTCATCGACGACACCCCCTCGATCACCCCCATGCAGTTACGGACCAAGTGCCGGCGCCTGGACGCCGAACATGGCCTGGACCTGATCGTGCTGGATTATTTGCAGCTCATGAGCGGCGACTTTCGAAACGACAATCGTGTCCAGGAAATCAGCTACATTTCACGCCAGCTCAAGGGATTGGCACGGGAATTGAACGTACCGCTCGTGGCGGCCGCGCAGCTCTCCCGCGCCGTCGAACAGCGCCAGGACAAACATCCGCTGCTCTCTGATCTCAGAGAGTCCGGTTCGATCGAGCAAGACTCGGATGTCGTCATGTTCATCTACCGTGACGAGTATTATAAAAAAGACGAAACCGACAAACCGAACATTGCCGAGATTGCCGTTTCCAAGCATCGCAATGGCCCTACCGGCACCGTCGAGCTCTTTTTCCAGTCCGAGTTGGCTCAATTCCGCGAGTTGGAGCGCCGCCCCTTTAACTACGAACCATGAAAGGATTCAGCGGGTTTCCTGCCGGCCGGCTCAAAACCATTAGCCTGCCAGTCCTGTTCTTCAGCGAGCTGCTGCCGATCATCGACGACCTGGCAGAGCTGCGCATCACATTGTACGCGTTTTGGGCCCTGCACCAAAAGGAGGGCTCGATCCGCTACCTGCGCCGCCAGGATTTCGCCTCCGACGACCTGTTGATGGAGAGTCTGGGGAGACCGCGCCGGGTGGCGGAAGCGGCGTTGGATGACGCGCTAGAGCGCGCAGTCGCCCGGGGGACGTTGCTACAGATATCGATCGAGAGCGCGGCCGGCATGGAGGACCTGTACTTTGTGAACACTGACCGCGGTCGGGCAGCCGTGGAGGGGATCACACGCGGGGAGTGGCGCCCCACCGGCGATCCCCAGGAGCCGATCAGCCTGGTTGTCGAGCGCCCAAACATCTTTGTCCTTTACGAGCAGAACATCGGCACGCTGACTCCGATGATCGCCGAGCAGTTGCGTGACGCCGAGCAGAATTACCCGGCCGCCTGGGTTGAGGAGGCCATAGGCACTGCGGTCAGCAACAACGTACGCAAATGGGCCTACGTTGTGAGTATCCTGGAACGATGGAAAATCGAAGGAAAGCAAGATGCAACAGGTGGAGGAGATTCTGCGCGGGATCGCCGCCGATACGTCGAAGGCAAGTATGGAGACCTCATCCAGCACTGAGAGCGAGTGGCGGACAGCGGCCGCCGAGGCGCGAGCGGCCATGGGCGAGGACGCCCCCCCGTGCCCGCTCTGCAACGGCATGGGTTTTGTGACCCGCGAGGTGCCACCCGGGCACCCCAATTTCGGCCGGGCGGTACCGTGCGACTGCCGCCGGGAGGAGATCGAGGCGCGCCGGATGGCGGGCCTGCGGGGCGCCAGCCAGTTGGCAACGCTGGAGGACCAGACCTTTGAGGCCTTTAAACCCGATGGCATTGGGCTGACCGAGGACAAACGCCGCAATCTGCAACACGCGTACGGTCGTTGCCTCGAATTTGCTCAGGACCCCCAGGGATGGATCCTTTTGCGCGGAGGATATGGCTGCGGCAAAACCCACCTGGCCGCGGCGATCGCCAATTTCCAGCTTGCCCAGGGCAAGCCAGCCATCCTGGTCACCGTTCCAGATCTGTTGGACTATTTGCGGTCCGCCTTTGCCCCGGACTCGGCCATGGGATTTGACGAGAGGTTCCAGCAGATCAGATCAGCTTCGCTGCTCATCCTGGATGACTTTGGGACCGAGAGCGGCACGCCATGGGCCCAGGAAAAGCTCTTTCAGATTCTCAACTACCGCTACAACGGCCGTCTGCCGACAGTGATAACCACCAACTATGAACTCGAGGAGATCGAGCTGCGGATACGCTCCCGGCTCGTTGACCCGAGCCTGGTGCATGTGCTGGCGATCATCGCCCCTGACTATCGTCTCGCGGGGGTCGAGCAAGAGCAATCAGATCTTTCGAGCCTGAGCCTGCACTATGAGCAGCTCTTTTCGACCCTTGACTTGCGCGAGAACGAGCTGCCCCGCCCTGAGCGAGAAAACCTCAAACGGGCTATCGAGAAAGCTTACGAGTACGCCGAGCTGCCCAAGGACTGGTTAGTCTTTACTGGCGCGCACGGCTGCGGCAAGACCCATCTGGCGGCTGCTATTGCCAACCATTGGCGTTTTCAGGGTCACCCGGTGCTCTTTGTCGGCGTACCTGACCTGCTGGACGATCTACGGGCAACTTTTAGCCCCAGCAGCCCGGTCAGCTATAGCAAGCGGTTTCGAGAAGTGCGATCGGCGCGTTTTCTGATCCTGGATGACCTGGGAGTCGAAAGCGCCACAAACTGGGCGCGAGAAAAGCTGTACCAACTCTTTGATTACCGGTACAACGCGCGACTGCCCACCGTCATCACTACAGCGTCGTTGATAGAGGGGCTGGACGCTCGCCTGGCCAGCCGCATGCTGGACCCCACCCATTGCACCATCTTTGGCATCCTGGCGCCGAGCTACCGCGGCGCGGCCAGTTCATCCGCCAGACCGGCGACGAGCAGACGCCGTCCATCCGGCCGCTAGGCGTTGTCAACCATGCCGGCTGAACTAGGCAGCCCTGCGCATAGGCTGGACCTCCTCTACAAGCTCAGCGTCGAACTGAGCAGCACGCTGAACTTGGACGATGTGCTGGGCAAGGTGCTCTCAATGACGGTCAGCTCTCTGGGCGCCAACAAGGGGAGCATTTTTCTACTGGATGATCAGGGGCGGGTGACCCGCAAGATCCTCGCTCGCGCCGACCTGATCCCGGAGGATTCTCGCCACGTTGTCGCCACCGTCATGGACACTGGCCTGGCGGGATGGGTGTTGCGCCATGGGACACCGGCCGTCATCACCGACACACAGGAGGATGAGCGCTGGGTCACCTTTCCCGACGACGTAACCACCCCTCGTTCGGCGCTGTCGGTGCCGCTGATGCGGGGGAAACGGGTGGTTGGACTGCTCACGCTGGTTCATCCCGAGCCCGGTTGTTTCTCACCCCTTGACCTGGGTTTGGCAGTCGCCATCGCCGGCTTGGCGGCCGTGGCGGTCGAAAACGCGCGCCTCTTTTCCCAGGTCAATCTAGAGCGTCGCACCCTGGCGGCCGTGTTGCGCAGTGTGCGCGCCGCCATCCTGGTTACCACGTTTGATCGGCGCATCCTCTTGATCAACCCACCAGCAGCGGCCATTCTCCAGATCAATCACGATGAGGCAGTAGACAAGCCGCTGCCGTTGGTCATCGACCTGCCCAGCCTGTTGCAACTGTTCGAACGCAGCAACCCAACCATGGCAGCGCCGATCAGCGGGGAGGTGCGCCTCCCAGATGGGTCCACCTACAACGCTACCCTATCGCCGGTTCCGGAGGTAGGGTACGCGGCCGTTCTTCACGACATCACCTTTCTCAAGCGGCTGGATGAGCTCAAGACCGAGTCGCTGGCGGCCGTGTCGCACGATTTGCGCGGGCCGCTGGGCACCATTTTGGGCTCGGCCGAGATGATGGTCCGGTACACCGAGGTAGGGGATGAACAAAAAGAGTATATTGACTTGATCACCGGCACGGCCGACCGGATGCGCGCCCTGGTTGAGCGCCTGCTGGACCTTTCAAGGATCGAGTCGGGCCAGGCGTTGGAGTGGCAGGTGGTTGCTATGCAGCCAGTGTTGACCGACATTGTGCGTGAAGCGCGCGTCCAGGCGCGTCTCAAGGAGGTGCAACTCACGGCCGACTATGCCCCTGATCTACCACCGGTACGAGTGGATCCGGTGCACATCGGGCAGGCGGTCGCCAACCTCCTCCACAACGCAATCAAGTACACCCCCTCTGGCGGGTGGGTCAACCTATCGGCGCGGGCAGATTCGCAGCGTCAAACCATGCTCATCAGGGTGGCCGATACCGGACCCGGCATCCCCCCAGAGGCCAAGCAACGGCTGTTCACCAAATTCTATCGGGTCGGTTCGATGCACACCATGGAGCATGAGGGGGTCGGGCTAGGGTTAGCCATCGTGCGTTCGGTGGTGCAGGCGCACCAGGGCCAGGTGTGGGTGGACAGCGAATGGGGACAGGGAGCTGCTTTTACCATCTCCCTACCGCTCGACAGCCTCCATTCCGCCCCGGGTTATTGATTTCAGCCACACCACAGGATCACTGCTTATGCGTCTTGACAAACACCGCATGCCGATCGCTCCTATGGTGATCGCACTGCTGCTGGCCTTGGCAGGTTGTGGCCCCGCGCTCACTCCGGAAAACACCCTGCCCCCACCTACGACAGCAGCAGGAGAGGTGCCAACCCAGACCCCTGAATCCCCGGCCGCGCCTGGCCCAACCTCTACCCCGCGGCCGAGCCCTACCCGGGACATCCCCAGCCCCACGCCCAACCCCACCCGGCCGGTTTCGGTCGCCCCCAACACCGAGAACCACCTGGTCCAATACGGCGAAAGTTTGGGCCTGATTGCCGACCAGTACGGCACGACCATCGAGGCGTTGATGGAACTCAATGGCCTGGCAAACCCCGACGCCGTTCGCGCCGGGCAGACCATACTGGTCCCGGCCGGGCAACTGCCGGTCGGGCCGGCCGACAAGTTGATCCCCGACAGCGAATTGGTTTACGGTCCGGCCTTTTCCCACTTTGACGTGACGGTGTTTGCTGAACAACAGGGAGGCTACCTCACTCGCTACACCGAAGAGGTGGAAGAACGCATCCTCACCGGCCCCGAGATCGTACAACTGGTGGCCCAACGCTTTAGCGTCGGCCCACGAGTTTTGCTCGCGCTGTTGGAACTCAAGGCCGGGTGGGTGACCGAGACCTGGCCGGCCGAAGAGACCCTGTACTACCCCATGGGCAAGGTCGAGACCGGCTATGATGGGCTGTTCATCCAGCTCAGTTGGACCGCCAACCAGCTCAATCGAGGCTATTATGGATGGGAGGCCAATTGGCTGCAAAAGGTCGAGTTGGCGGACGGCCGGTGGGTGCAGTTGGCGCCCGAACTGAACGCCGGCACCGCGGCCGTCCAGGTGTTTCTAGCGTTGCACGACGGTATGCCGACTTGGGAGTCCAGGGCAACCTGGGACGGTGGGCTGATGGCCGTCTATCGTGCGTTTTTCGGCAATCCATTCCGGTATGCGGTGGAACCCCTCATCCCGGCCGACCTGGAACAGCCCACCATGGTGCTTCCATGGCGTCAAGGGGAGCTTTGGTGGTTTACCGGAGGCCCGCATGGAGGCTGGGGCAGTTACAGCGGCTGGGCAGCGCTCGACTTTGTGCCGGCCGACGAACAGTTGGGCTGCTATCTGTCTGAAGACTGGGTCCGCGCTGTCGCCCCCGGGCGGGTCATCCGAAGCGAAAACGGTGAGGTCGTGGTGGACATGGATGACGATGGGTTTGAGGGCACCGGCTGGACGGTTCTATATTTGCACATCGGCAGCGATGGTCGGGTACCGTTGGGGACCTGGGTGGAGGCGGGCGACAAGATTGGGCATCCCGCATGTGAAGGTGGGTTCACCATCGCCACCCACTTGCACATCGCCCGGCGTTATAACGGCCGGTGGGGTCGAAGCCGACGGCCCCATACCCTTTGTGCTCGACGGCTGGGTGCCCATCAGCTTTGGGAACGAGTATGATGGGGCTCTGGTCAAGGGGGACCAGACCCGCGAGGCGTGCGAATGTCGCGAACTCGATTTCAACGGGATTCTGCGCGAATTGGATGACTAGCCCGCGCTGTCCACTGTCGTCATGCTCTCTCTGGATCAACAGAACACCTATCGCGAGCGCTACCGGGCCAGCCGACTGGACTGGCGGCCGGCTACCGAGGTCTATGCCGCGGCCGTCCGCCGGCACGTGTGTCCGGGGGTGCGCATGCTGGACCTGGGCTGCGGGCGGGGCGGCCTGGTGGAGCAGTTGGAGGCGGCCGATAGGGAGGTGATTGGCGTGGACCCGGACCGCCGCTCGTTGGCAGAACACCGGCTCTCGACCGAGGCAATGCCGCGGGCGGCCGCCTGGATGGCGCAACTGCCGTTCCCTCGTTGCTCTTTTGACCTGCTCATCGCCAGTTGGGTGTTGGAGCACCTCGAACACCCGGCGGCCGTCTTTGCCGAGATGGCCCGCGTGCTGCGGCCGGGTGGGCGCCTGGTGGTCCTGACCCCCAACCGTTGGCATCCGGTGACGCTGGCGAACCGACTGCTGGCCTGGTCAACCAGGCTGCAAGGCCAGCTCATTTCACGTCTGTACGGCCGGGCAGAATGGGACACCTTTGCCGTCCACTACCGGGCCAACAGCGTGGGTTGCCTGCGCCATCTGGGGACAACTGTTGGGCTGATTCCAGTCGCCATCGAAACCATCCCCGACCCTACCTACCTGGCATTCAACGACCAACTCTTTACCCTCAGCCAATGGTTGGAGCAACTGCTTCCGGCCGCGGCGCGCGTGCACATCGTAGGCGAGTTTGTGCGTCGATGAGTCTGTGTGATAATACACGCTGCGAGACGCAACCTGGACAATGAATTCACGAGGCCACCATGACCAGGATACACATTGACATTGACGCCACTGTCGCCTTTATGTGCCAATTGCTCAACGTTGCCAGTCCCACCGGCTTTACCGAGCAAGCGATCGCCTTTACCGAAGAGGCTTTTGGCGACTTTCCTCTCACCATCACGCGGACAGTCAAGGGGGCGTTGGTGGCGACCTGGGAGGGCGAAACCTCGGACCAACCACGCGCCCTGACCGCACACGTTGACACGCTCGGGGCCATGGTCTCGGAGCTCAAGGAACACGGCCGCGTCAAGCTGACCCAATTGGGCGGCTATTCCTGGAACTCGGTCGAGGGCGAAGGCGTGACGGTGCACACAGCCAGCGGCAAGACCTGCCGCGGCACCGTTCTCACCACCAGGGCGTCCGTCCACGCGTTTGGCAGCGAATCGCACAAGCAGGAGCGCACGGCCGAGAACATGGAGGTGCGCCTGGACGTGCGCGCCGACAAGGCCGATGATCTGCGCCGTCTGGGCATCGGGGTGGGCGATTTTGTGGCCCTGGATCCACGCGTCGAGGTGACCGATACCGGCTATATCCGATCGCGGCACCTGGATGACAAGGCGGGCGTCGCTTGCATCTATGGCGCCCTCAAGGCATTGGTGGACGCGAACCTCCAACCGGCCCAACGGACCACCTTTCACATCAGCAACTATGAAGAGGTGGGGCACGGGGCGGCAGCGGGCTTGCCGCCCGACATTGTGGAGCTGCTGACGGTGGACATGGGCGTGTTGGGAGAGCACCAGAACTCTGACGAGTACACGGTGAGCATCTGCGCCAAGGATTCAGGTGGGCCGTATCACCTGGCGATGCGACGCAAGCTGCTAGAGCTGGCAGAGCAAGCCAACATAGCCTACAAGGTGGACGTCTACCCATTTTATGGCTCGGACGGTGAGGCGTATTGGCGGGCAGGCGGAGACGTGCGGGTGGGGTTGATCGGCCCCGGGGTGGACGCATCCCACGCCTACGAGCGCACCCATCGTGACTCGATCGAACAAACAGTGCGCCTGATTGTCGAGTACTTGCTCGCGCCCTAGGTCGAACAGCAACACCGGCTTGGCCGCCAGGCGCATCCCACTTGTGGTTTGCCTGCTGTTGGCGCTGGCCCTGCGGCTCTGGCTGGCGCCTGCCCGCGGGCACGTCCACGACTTGGACCAGTTCAAGGCGTGGACCGAGGCAGCGCTCGCCCACGGGCCATTGCAGGTCTATAGCGGCAGCACGGCCAACTACCCACCGTTGGCGATGCTGCCGCTGATGGCAATGGGCGCGTTCTACCAGGCGCTTCCAATACCCGACGACGCCGACGCATCATTGTTCACGGCGCTGCTCAAGCTACCAACCATCACCGCCGACCTGTTGACGACGCTGATCATCTTCCACCTCGTCCGCCGCCGCCACGACGAACGGGCTGCCCTCCTCTCAGCCACGGCGTATGCCTTTCAACCCGCTATCTGGTACACGTCGGCCTGGTGGGGGCAATTGGAGGCGCTGTACACGCTGCCGATGCTGCTGGCGTTGGCAACGCTCGACCGGGGCCGTCCTGGGTGGGCCGGCGGGCTGCTGGCCGCCGCGATGCTGGTCAAACCCCAGGCGGCCGTCATTGGACCGGTTGTGGCGCTGGGGAGCTGGCGCCGGCATGGCTGGCGCGGC
This sequence comes from uncultured Chloroflexia bacterium, assembly GCA_963695825.1. Taxonomy (GTDB): domain Bacteria; phylum Chloroflexota; class Anaerolineae; order Promineifilales; family UBA4811; genus CAVOHX01. Next base: position 29,526 of record CAVOHX010000004.1, on the reverse strand, counting down.
GTTGCGCGTGGGGCGCTGGCGGCCGGGCTGGTGGCTCTCGCCGTGTTGGCCCCCCTGGCCTGGTCCGGCGAGTTGCCAAGCTTGTGGGCCCAATTGCGGGCGTCGGCCGGGCGGCAACTCTTTCTGACCATGAACGCTCACAACCTCTGGTACCTGCTCACCTTTGGCCGGGGCAGCTTTGCAGCGCGGCATCTACCCCAGCCCATCCTCGACACGGAACCGATCCTGGGCCCGCTGAACGGCTGGCACATCGGGTTGGTACTGCTGGCGGCGTGGTCTCTGTTTGTGCTCTGGTCCTGGTGGCGCTCGCGGGAGGACAATAGTGGCTCGCTGTACCTGCCCGCGGCCGCGCTGGTGATCGGTTTCTTTATGCTGCCGGCCGAGTCCCACGAGCGATATCTCTTTCCGGCGCTGGCGATGCTGGCGCCGCTCCTGCCCGAGAGGCCGGCCGTGCGATGGCTCTTTGCAGCGCTCGGTTTGACCTTGATGCTCAACCTGTTGTGGGTTGATCCGGCCGTGCCGCTGCCCGGGTTTGCCGAGCAGTTGATGTGGGGAATTCCGATGGCATTGATCAACACCGCCGCGCTGTCCTTTACCGCCCTGTTGATCCTGAGATTGCCGGGCCGGCCGGGGGCCCAATAGTACCGTGGGCAGGAACCCTGACCGCCCCTGGCGCGTCTGGTACATGACAGTAGCTGCGGGACAGTGACAAGGAGTCCGACATGTTCAGGGCGCTTGCTGTGATGGGAAAATGGAATCGCATCACAACGATGGTGATATTGGTGCTCCTGGCGGCCGGTTGTACGCCGCAGGAGGGAATCGAGGCGCCACCGGACACGCCCGAGGTCGAGATCGACTCGCGCACAGACGACCGAGCCAAGGCAGTCCCGGCCGGCGACAGCGAGATGACCGACAGCGGGTTTGAGCTTGAACAGTCCGCACCTGAATCCGCCACACCTGACCCGCAGCCCGCAGAGGCTTGGGCCGGGGAAGAGCAGCCCTCTAGCACATCGGTGTTTGTGCTGGTGGCGCCCGAATGGCTGGTGTACACGGACACCGTCCACCGCTTCGCGGTCGCCTATCCACACAGCTTTGTCATTCTGCCCAAACCAGATTCGCTTACCGATATTTCTCTCGAACCCCTCTTTCGAGTCGGCTTTCAGGAGAGGCTACGCGCGTCGGGCCATTTCGCCGATTATGAGCCGGCCGATTTCACCGTCGAGGTATTCGAGCTAGCTCCTGATAGTTCGTTACGGGAGTGGCTCGAGGAAAACGGGTTGGCCCCCGCCGACGCGACGACCAAGCCGTATCACCTGGCAGGCGCGGGGCAAGGTTGGCGCGTTCAATTTGATGCGCGGGCCGCGCCCAATGAACACTATGCCTTTGCCAGCGCCAGGTACGTTTACTGGCTCACCCCACTGAACTCGCTCGGCCTGGAAATGCTGGCCTCTTTCCAGGTGCTTTCCCGTTAGCTCAAACCGCGCCGCGGCCGCTACAGGCTTGACTGTCAACTCTTTATGCCCCCGTGCACAACATGACAAGGGGTCCTGTTTATGCTATAGTTCGGGCACCGCCGGGCTGGAACGGCCGGTCCGGCTCTTGCGCTGCGGAGGTGCCTTGTGTCCGACGAGAACCCGTCGCCCCCGGTGGATGAAAACGGTGTGATTCTGCCCGACGAGGGTGGAGACGCGGCGCCCGAGACTGCGGACCCTGAGCTTCCGGTCGAGGAGCTGAAAACGGCGCCCGAGCCCCTGACTCCCGCAGCCACAGGTGGCGATGTCCCTACTGGGGCGATCCTCGAAGCCGTGCCTATACCCCAGCCAAAGAAGAGAGAGGCCGAAGAGGCGTCCCCTCCGGCCGGACCCACGATGCCGGGCCTGCCTTTGTGGATCATCACGGCCGAAGCCGAGGCCGCCGCTGCAGGAGCCCCCGCCCCCGAGACAGGGACGATGCCGGCGGCCGCTCTCAAGTCCGCCCCGGTGATTGACTGGAGCAAGGGTCCAGCAAGGGAGGCGGTCATCAAAGCGGCCGAGACCCTGGCAACCAAAGCCGCTCCGCTGGTCGCGCTGCCGGCCGCTGACCAGCCGATGACACCGCCGTCCCCGGTCACCCATCCGCCGGAAGCAACCCCGCTCGAGCTGGTCGAGGCCGCGGAGGCGGACCGCGACCAGGTCGTCTTGCAGCGAATCACCAAGGACCGGCGGCTCAAGCTGATGGCGCGGGTCGATGAGCTGCTGGATGAGATCTATGCCCGGCTGTCCACCTCTACTGGTCAGAACACCCTAGAAGAGGTCCTCAAGCTGCTCAAGACCGCCAGGCATACGCTGATCGAGAACCCGCGCGATTACGACACGGCCGAATATTACGTCTATCGGGCCAAAATGTTGCTCGATCGCTTTGAGAGCGTGCGTCGGGACAGCTACCGGTGGGTAGGGCTGGGAATCTTTGTCTACGAGGTACTCCTGGCAGCGGTCGTCATCACCGGGTTCATTTTTGGCCAACCATTGACCGATGCTCTCGTCGCCCGCGGCGTGCCCGAGTGGGCCGCCGCTCCGTGGAGCACGATAATGGCGGGCGCGGCCGGCGGCATCATGGGCGCGCTGTGGGCGCTCGCCGAGCACACTGCCATCAAGCAAGACTTTGACAAGCAACACACCATGTGGTATTTGGGCTCACCGGTAACCGGCGCGCTGCTCGGCATCGTCCTTTACTACATGATGCACGCGGGGACCTGGGCAATGGGCGCCGAGGTGACGACCAGCGCCAGCGATCGCCCATTCCTGCTGGTGCTGGCGATCCTGGTGGGCTTTCAACAGAATGTGGCGCTCGACCTCTTTGAGCGGTTTCTCAAACTCATCCGCCCCAAAACCACGTAACCTGCGCCCACCAGACCAAGAGGGCTACCCCGACGGCCGGGGCGGCCCTCTATTACTCGTTACTGATCCGCTCTATGTGGGCGCCCAGGGAGCGCAGCTTTTCCTCGATTTGCTCGTATCCGCGGTCGATCTGATTGATCCCACTGATCACGCTGGTGCCGCGGGCGCACAGCGCTGCCAGCAGCAGCGCCATCCCGGCGCGGATGTCCGGGCTCTCGACCCGTTCGCCGTGCAACCAGGTGGGGCCTTGCACCAGGCACCGGTGCGGGTCACAGACGATGATACGAGCCCCCATGCGGATCAACTTGTCCACAAAGTAGAGCCGTCTCTCGTACATCCATTCGTGAAACAGAACCGAACCCTGCGCCTGGGTGGCGATCACAATGGCGATGCTCATCAGGTCGGGCGGAAAATCGGGCCACGGCCGGTCCTTGATCTTGGGGATGGCGCCGCCCAAGTCGGGCTGACGGTTAGCATCTGGTCGCCCGGCACAAGTACATCGTCCCCATCAAACTCGATATCCACGCCCAGCCGCTGCAAAGCATCAACCGGGGCATGTGCAGGTGTCGTCGTTCCCGCGTCCTTGATGCGTAGTTCTCCGTCGGTGACCGCGCCCAGCCCGATAAAGCTGCCGACTTCCATAAAATCGGGACCGATCGTCCACTCCGCGCCGTGCCAGGCGATCCACCCCATGGATGGTCAGAACGTTGCGAGCCAATCCCCTCGATCTGCGCGCCCATCAGGTTGAGCAGCGTGCAGAGGTCCTGCACGTGTGGCTCGCTGGCGGCATTGTTGATGATCGTGGTCCCTTTGGCCAGGGCGGCCGCCATCACGGTGTTTTCGGTGCCGGTCACACTGGCTTCGTCGAGCAGGATATCCGCACCACGCAGTCGATCGGCCTTGAGGTGCATCACATCATTGGTGACAAAGGTGACGCCCAACTCTTGCAGCGCCAGGATGTGGGTGTCCACTCGCCGCCGGCCGATAACGTCGCCGCCCGGGGCCGGTAGGCTGACCTGACCCTGCCGGCCGAGCAAAGCACCGGTGAGCACCAACGAACCCCGAATCTGGCCAAACAGCTCGGGGTTGGGCTTGATAGTGGAAACGGTTCGCGCCTGCAGCCGAAAGCTGCCCGGCGACAGACGCTCGACCTCTACATCGAGCTCGCTCAGCAGACGCCGAAAGTTGCGCACGTCCTCGATCTCGGGCACGTTGTGAACGATCACCGGCTCTTCGGTCAGCAGGCTGGCTGCCAGGACCGGAAAGGCGGCGTTCTTGTTGCCACTGGGTCGAACCGTGCCGTTCAGGGGGCGCCCCCCCTGGATCACGAATTGTTCCATCAAACTCTCCATCCGGGCAGTGCCCGGCCGCCAGCCAGTCGCTGCCCATCACAGGGATTGGTCATAGGCTGACCAGAAACACCTTGTCACCGGGTTGCAGCCCCAGCACAGCGGCCGCGCTTCCATCACGGACTGCAATCTCTAGCCAGCCGCTGCTGCCGACGAGGGCGAGCGGCGCACCAGAGGCCACCTCTCCATAGGTGGTGCAAAGCGGCAACCGTCGCCCGAGGCGCTCGACGCGAACGTCGGCTGGCAGCCGCAGCGCGAGACGATGGTCGTTCAGGAGCGGCGTCAGGGCCAGCCCCTCTCGCTCCCACCGCAACACGCCAATGTTGGTGACAGCGTTTCCAAAATGGTCACAGTACACCACCTCGCCGGCGACCTGGTCCGGCGGCCGCAGGGTGAGTGGGGGCAGAGGCAGCGCCACCCAGTCATCGACCGCCGGGCCGAACTCCCTCAAGGGCACCCCGGCTGCCAGGTGCGCGGCCGTAGGTGCGAACAGGTCCCGCCCGTGAAAGGTATGGCTGACCTCGCCGGCCCGATAGGCCGGATTCTGCAACTCGACCACCATCTCTGGCGGGTGCGCTTGCAGGACCAGCGTAAAGAGGCCATTGTCTGGCCCCACGTAGGTCATCCCACCAACTCGGGCCGCCAGCGGCCGGCGGGGGGTGCCGACGCCCGGGTCCACCACCGCCAGATGGATGGTTCCGGCCGGGAAAAACCGGGCCGCGTTGTAGAGGGCAAAGGCGGCGCGGCATACGTCTTGGGGAGGGATGGCATGCGTGATGTCAACCAGTTGGGCTCGCGGGCAGATGCTCAGGACGACCCCTTTCATGGCGCCCACATAGCCATCCGCGGTGTTAAAGTCGGTTATCAAGGTAACAACGGGACCGTATGACTCGATACTCATTTTCGGCAGGATTGTACAAGACCCCCCAGGGTGCGTCAAATGGCGTTGCCTACCCCCAAGCGCCGCTATATAATCCCGCCTGTTGGTCAATACCTGAAATGGAACGAGCGATCATGCAAAATCCCCATTTGGAAGGCGATGCGTTTTACTGGCCCGGCGGTTCAACCGGCGTGCTGCTGATCCACGGCTTTACCGCCACCACGGCCGAGGTGCGGCCGCTCGGGCAGCTGCTCCACCAGGAGGGGTACGCTGTCGCGGGTCCACTGTTGCCCGGGCATGGCACTAGGGTTCAAGAACTGAACCGCGTTCGCTGGCAAGATTGGACAGCCGCCGTCGAGACGGCCTACCAAGAGTTGGCGCGCCAATGCCAGCAGGTGATAGTGGGCGGCGAATCGACGGGCGGTTTGCTCGCGCTCTATCTGGCGAGCCAACACCCAGAGGTCGTTGCCGTGCTCTGCTACGCGGCGTTCCTGCGCATGCGCTCCCGTTTGATGGAGCTACTGGCGCCGCTCCTGGCTCCCCTGGTACCCGTCGTAGAAAAGTCCAAATCCGCCCCCACGCCGGCCGACGAGCGCTGGCAAGGATACACCGTCTATCCCGTGCCGGCGGCGGCCCAACTCTTTCGCCTGCAACGTCACATGCGGCGTTTGCTACCTGACGTACGTCAGCCCATTCTGATCGTGCAGGGCCGCAACGACGCCACGGTGGATCCACGCGCGCCGCAAATGATCTACGGCGGGGTGCGATCGACGGACAAGGAGCTGCACTGGATGGAGGATTCAAGCCACTGTGTCATCCTGGATGGCGAGTGGGAGCGGGTCGCCGGCATCACCAGCCGCTTCCTCCAACGCGTACTGGCAAAACAAACGGGGCAAGGAGACCGCGCATGAGCTATCTGACCCACCTGGAATGCGCCCTGTGCGGCGAGTCGTACGACGCGGATCAGGTGCAGACCCTCTGCCAGAACTGCCAACGGCCGTTACTGGCGCGCTATAACCTCAATGCAATCCGAACCGCGTGGAAGCGCAGCGCCCTGGCGGCGCGGGAACCATCGCTGTGGCGCTACCGCGAGGTGCTGCCGATGCGCGACGAGGCGAACGCGGTCAAGCTGGGCGAGGGTTTTACGCCGCTATTACAGGCGCGGCGGCTGGGTGAGCAAGTGGGCCTGGCGAATCTCTACATCAAAGAGGAGGGGGTCAACCCCACCGGGTCCTTCAAGGCGCGCGGCCTCTGCCTCGCCATCTCGCGAGCCAAGGAATTGGGCGTCACCGAGGTGGTGATCCCATCGGCCGGGAACGCGGCCGGCGCCATGGCGGCCTATGCCGCCCGCGCCGGCCTGCACGCCCACGTCTACATGCCGGTGGACGTCCCGCTCCCCTTTCGCCTCGAGTGTCGTGCGTACGGCGCCGAGGTGACGCTGGTGGAGGGGCTGATCACCGACTGCGGCCGGGAGGCGAGAAAAGGGGTTGAGGAGCACAACTGGTTCGCCGTCTCGACGCTCAAAGAGCCGTACCGCCTGGAGGGAAAAAAGACGATGGGGTATGAAATGGCCGAGCAGTTTGACTGGCGCCTGCCCGACGTCATCGTCTATCCCACCGGCGGCGGCACCGGTCTGATTGGGATGTGGAAGGCGTTCGATGAACTGGAAGCACTGGGCTGGATAGACGAACGCCGGCCGCGCATGGTGGCGGTCCAGGCGGAGGGTTGCGCTCCCATCCCGCGCGCTTTTCACGCCGGGGACGAGTTCGCCGCCCCCTGGGCAGACGCCCACACCGTCGCCGCCGGGCTACGCGTACCAGCAGCCGTGGGCGATTTCCTGATGCTGCGCGCTCTGCGGGAGAGCGGGGGCACGGCCGTCACCGTCTCGGACAAAGAGTTGGTGGAAGCGCAACTGCGGATGTCTCAACTGGAGGGGGTCTTTGCCTGCCCTGAAGGTGGGGCCACCCTGGCGGCGATGGAAAAGCTGTTGGCGGCCGGATGGCTATCCCCGGACGAGCGGGTAGTGCTCTTTAACACCGGCAGCGGCCTCAAGTACCCAGACGCGTTTGCGTATTGATCAAACGACCGGCAGAAAGAGCTCGGTGCCGCAGCTTGCGCAGCGAATGACCCCCTTGCCAGCCAACCCCAGTTCGCCGCCGCAGTGGGCGCACTGGGGTGTGTCGCCCAGGCTAGCCGCCTCGGCCGAGTAGATCATCCCCTCATCCCAGTTGATGTAGCCGCTAAACTTGTTCCGCCGGGCCAGGGCGTGGATCAACTCTTCCACCAATCCGCGGGGCGTGTCGAGCTCGAGTGCCAGGTCGTCCAGCAGCATCTGCCCCCGCGAGTGCACCACGCCCAGCAACCGCTTCTGTTCCCCCACCCAGGCGGCCGCGGTGAAAAAGCGACCATGGCTCGGGTATCGAACCCCTGCAAGCCTTTCCGCCTCCACCAGGTCGCTCAACAGTTGGTCAACCCCTTGTTCCGGGATGTTGAGCCCGGTCGCCACCTCGCCGTAGCGCACCCGGCCGCCGCGTAGTGCAATCAGATTCAACATCTGCCCCTCTCGCCGCGCCTGGGTCGCCGCACGCAGCTCCTGCGGCGCTTTGGTTAGCGCGACCAAAACCACGACCGAGTAGAACAGGAGAAACGGCCCAAAGCAAATCACGGCCGCGCCGGGCGCCGAGGCGCGGTTCTCCAAACCGAATGCAAGCCCCATCGCCGCCACCGGCATGCCGAGAATTACCAACAACACCGAGCCGCAGCCCAATTCGGCCCGCGCCACGGCGCGCTTTTCGAGCCAGGCGCTGACTTGGACGAGCAAAGCCGCCAGGGGAACTGTCATCCATCCAAAGATAAAGCCAATGTGCTCCAGGCGCTCGCTGGGGTCAAAGGAGAATGCATAGGCAACTGCAAACACACCGCCGAGGAGCAGCACGCCTAACCCGATACCGGCAATCACCAGACTGCGCGTGGAGGGGATAAAGGGGCTGACACGTGAGTTCGTGGACATGGTTTCGCCTTTGTCACGGGACCATTTGGGCATCAACGCTGATCACTGGGCATGGGCCAGTAGCCCTATTCTACCCGCAGCCCACCAGGGGACAAGTGACCTGGCGACGCGGGGCAAAGGGGTGTGCTGCCGACGGCGCCGGCCTGATCGCGGCCGCTTGACGGTCTGCCCAACATGGCGCATAATGCTGAGTATCCTCTCCAGCAGCGTGCTGGCGAGCGATGAAAACACCATGATTGCCGTCAACCTGGACCGTGTCACCGTCACCTACGTATCGCAGCCGATTTTCGAAGACCTCTCCTGGGAGATCCACGACGGAGCTGCGTGGGGCTGGTCGGCCCGAATGGCTGCGGCAAGAGCACCTTGCTGCGGCTCATTGCTGGCGAGCTGACCAGCGACACCGGCTTTGTCGTGCGCCGCAAGGGGCTGACCATCGGCTATCTGGCCAGGAACCCCAACTGAGGGCCGCTCACACGGTCTGGCAGGAGGCGCTGACCGCCTCGACCGAGCTGGCGCAGGTGGAGGCCGAGCTGGCGCGGGTCGAAGCCAGGTTGGCCGACCCGGCCGTCTATGGCGACGAGAAAAAGCTGACCCGGGCGCTGGATCGGCAGGCGCAACTGCTGGAGCAATACGGCGAACTGGGCGGGCCAGGCTACGAGGGACGGGTGCGCTCGACGCTGATCAGCCTGGGTTTCACCGAGGCCGATCTCGACCTGCCCGTGGAGGTGCTCAGCGGCGGCCAGAAAAAGCTGGTCGGCCTGGCCAAGCTGCTGGTCACCCAGCCCGACCTGCTGCTGCTCGACGAGCCGGACAACCACCTGGACCTGGCGGGCAAGGCCTTCCTGGAGCAGTTCATCCGGGGCTACAAGGGCGCGGTGATCATCGTCTCCCACGACCGCTATCTGCTCGACCTGGTGGTGGATGAGATCGTGGAACTGGAGGATGGCCGGCTGACCCACTACCCCGGCAACTATTCCGAGTACGCCTTCGAGAAGCAGACGCGTCTGCTGCGCCAGCAGCAGCTCTACCAGGCGCAGCAGAAGGAGATCACCCGCCTGGAGCAGGCCGCCAAGCGGCTGCTGACCTGGGGCCGGTCTACGACAACGACAAGTTCTCCCGCCGCGGCAAGAACATCCTCAAGCGCCTCGACAGGATGGAGCGGATCGACCGCCCGATGCTGGAGCGCCGGCGGATGGGCTGGAGCTGAACGGCTGGCGGGGCAGCAACAAGGTGCTGGAGATCGTCGACCTGGACAAGGTCTTTCCCGCCGACCGATGGCCAGGCGAGCGACGAGACCATCGTCCTGGCGGGGCTCGATCTGCTCATCTGGCGCGGCGAGCGGGTGGGGCTGGTGGGCCCGAACGGGGCCGGCAAGTCGGTGCTGTTTCGGCTCATCCTCGGGCCGGCTGGCGCTGGCGAGGAAGAGCCCAGCGGCGGCCGAGATCAAAATCGGCCCCAGCGTCGCCATCGGCGACTATGCCCAGGAGCACGAGACGCTGGACTATGAGCGCACGCTGATCGACACCGTGCGCCGGGCGCCGCGCTTTCGGAAGACGCGGCGCGTGAGCTTTCTGGCGCGGTTCCTCTTCACCTACGAGCAGGCGCGCAGCCCGGTGGGCGACCCTCTCCGGCGGTGAGCGCAGCCGCTTGCAGATGGCGCTGCTGATGCTGTCCGGCGCCAATTTCCTGCTGCTGGACGAGCCGACCAACAACCTGGACATCCCCTCGGCCGAGGTGCTGGAGAGACGCCCTGGACGAGTTTGAGGGCACCGTGCTGGTCATCTCCCACGACCGCTATTTCCTCGACCGGGTGGTGGACCGCATCGTCGAGCTGGAGGACGGCGCGCTGACCGAGTACCTGGGCGGCTACAGCGACTATCAGCAGGCCAGGGCGCGCAAACGTTAGAAGTGGGGTTTCAGAACAGGAGGTGACGCGTGACGACGATTGATTCCGAGACCGCCGAGAGCATGCGACAGGCATTCAAGGTCTTTAACCGCTTCATGCTGCTCATATGGCGGCTGGGGCTGGGGTTCTGGGTCAACATATGGCCCGAGGTGATAGCCGGATCATGGTGCTGACCCATACCGGCCGCACGAGCGGGCGCACCTATCGCACCCCGGTCAATTTCGCCCTGATGGGCGGCGAGCTTTACTGCACGGCAGGCTATGGGCGCAAGGCAGACTGGTATCGCAACATCGCGGCCAACCCAGAGGTCGAGGTTTGGCTGCCTGACGGCTGGTGGGTTGGGGTGGCAGAGGACGTCAACGAATCGGAAGAAACGGCCGGCGATCATGCGCGAGGTGTTGATCGCCAGCGGTTTTGCCGCCCGTGCGGTCGGGATTGACCCGTTCACCATGAGCGACGCCGAAATCGAAAGGTTGACGGCCGATTACCGGGTGATCCACATCCGCCGCACGGCCGCCCGCACCGGACCCGGTGGCCCGGGCGAACTGGCCTGGATCTGGCCTCTCGCCACAGTGCTCTTGCTCCCACTGGCGCTCAGGCGCCGACGGCGGACAGAGTAGCAAATCACATACAGCGCTGCCCAAACTCGCGGAACCCGCGCTGTAACTGCGCCTCCCATCAAGCACTGGGACGCCGGGAGAAGGGCGGCCGCTGGAACGGGCTCGACCCTTACGATCTGGAGGCGTCATTCAGAATTGCCCTGTGATGCTCGGGGGCAACGCTGGCCGGGCCGACAAACACACCCATGGAGGAACGATGACTCGATTCTTGGTAGACCAGTTGCGCTTTGCCCGCAGCGAGTTCCAACGCTGCCTGGAAGGGGTTTCCGACGCTGACGCCCGCCGCCGGTTGGAGCCGATGAACTGCATCAGCTGGATCGTAGGGCACCTGGCGGTGCAGGAAAACGCCTATTGGGTAATGTTCGCCCAGGGGAAACGGCTCTACCCAGAGCTTCACAAACTGGTCGGCTATGGCAGCCCACCCAGCACGCCGCCGCTGGACGAGATGTGGAGCGCCTGGCGCGAGATCACGGCCGCGGCCGATGACTACCTGGACACGCTGAAAGAGGGTATACTGGGCGTGCACCTGGAATGGCGCGGCAAACCACGGGCGGAAAACGTTGGCACGATGCTGTTGCGCAACACGTACCACTATTGGTACCACACTGGAGAAGCGAGCGCCATCCGGCAAATGTTGGGGCACATTGACCTGCCCGAGTTTGTGGGCGACTTGGGCGCCGCCGCTTATCCGGACCAACCCAACTAGGGCGGCCATTCAGGCCGGAGAGTCGTGAAAGGTCGAGAGCCAAAGGAGGGCGACATGAAAGCGCGACAACCGGGTATGGCCTGCTGGCGCACGCGGGCGGTGCCAATTGCGATCACGCTGGCGCTGTTCGCTATTTCTGCTGACCACTACCGCGCCGGCCGTGGGTCGGGCCAACGCCCAGGAGGCGCAGGAGGTGACGTTGACACGATCGTCGGCCGGGTGATCAACACCCAGGCAGCGGCCGTCGATGAGGCCGAGGTGGTCGTCCTTATCGAGGGCGAACGCAGGTCGATGATGGTGGCAGGCGAGGAGGTAGAAGCGGCCGAGACGGATCCGGCCGGTTTCTACATCACCGACCTCGATCTGACTATGGCGCAGGTCGAGGCCGGCGCCCTGGCTATCGAGATCAGCAAGCCGGGCTATCGCATCTCCAGACAAGGATTCGCGCGCCAGGAGGTGGCCCGCGCCGCCGACCACTACTACATCCGCGTGCCCGACGTGGTGCTGTCCCGCATCTTTAACCCGGCCTTCTTTCTCGCCACCGGCATCTTTGTCGTGGTCTTTGGCCTCATCTCGCTCAACCTGCTGCACGAGACCATCGCCGCCTTCCTGGGGGCGGCCGCCATGCTGGGCGTCAGCTACTTTGTCGGCAGCTTTCGACCCCGATTACTGGATCATCAGTTTTCACCGCGCCATCCACTTTATCGACTTTGACGTCATCTTTTTGTTGATGACCATGATGATCTTTATGGCCATCATGAGCCAGACCGGTGTCTTTCAATGGCTGGCCTTCCACACCTTTCGCCTGGCGCGGGGCCATGCCTTTGTGGTGACGGCCGTCCTGGTGGGCATCACCGGCGTCATCTCTTCGGTGCTAAACGACACCACGGTCATGCTGCTGATGGCCCCGGTCAGCATCCAGATCGCGCTGACGCTGGGCATCCACCCGGCGGCCATCGTCGTGCCCGAGGTGCTGGCCTCCAACATCGGCGGGGCGGCGACCCTCATCGGCACGCCACCCAACACCATCATCGGCTCCTACGTCGGCCTGAGCTTTAACCAGTTTCTGGTCAACATGCTGCCCATCGCCGTGCATGGGCATGGTCATCCTGCTGGTGATGACCCGCTGGCTGTACCGGAGGAGTTTGGCAGGCGGCCAAGCCACCCTCCGCAGGCCCTCGTCCGGCAGCTGGAAGCCGGCGCTCGCATCACCGACCCGGTCCTGCTGCGCAAATCGCTGATCGCTCTTTGGCATCACGCTGGTCCTCTTTTTTATCGAGGACCTGTTCCACATGCCGCCGGCCGTGGTCGCCATCCTGGGCTCCACCGCGCTGCTGCTCTGGGTGCGGCCCGACGTCAGCGCCATGCTGCGCGAGGTGGACTGGACCACGCTGGTCTTTTTCATGATGCCTGTTCATGATGGTCGGCGGCGTCCAAGAGGTCGGGTTGATCCAGCTCATCGCCGAGATCGGTCAAGAACCTGGCCGGCGACAGTTTGCTGCTGGCCACGCTGCTGATCATCTGGGTCTCGGCCATCGCCTCGGCCGTGGTGGCCAACATCCCGTTCACAGCCGCCATCGTCCCGGTGACTGTCTTTCTGACCCATACCCTGCCCGGTGCGGAGAACAACGTGCTCTACTGGGCGCTGGCGGTGGGCGCCGGGCTGGGCGGCAATGCCACCTATATCGGTTCGGCGCCCAACATCGTGGCGGCCGGCATCATGGACCGGGCCGGCTATCGGCTCAAGTTTATGGACTTTTCGCGGGTCGGGGTGCCGGTCACCTTTGTCACCGTCCTCGTACCCACCCTGTGGATACTGATGCGCTATTTCTGGTTGAATTTCTAAGTCGCTTGCCAAAGGAAGGACATCATGGGAAAGATACTGTGCGCTACGCGTGGCGGTGAAGCGAGCTACCGGACCCAGGACGCCGCCATCGCCCTGGCCCAGGAGCGAGGCGACACGTTGGTGTTTCTCTACGTGGTCGATCTGCATTTCCTGGACAAGACGGCGGCCGCAGTCGTGGTGGACGTGGAACGCGAGATGACCAAGATGGGTCGCTTCCTATTGTTGATGGCCCAGGAACGGGCGGCCGAGCAGGGGGTGGAGGCCGACACGGTCTGTAGCCGTGGGAGTCTGCGCCAGGCGCTGGTCGATGCGGCGCGTCAGGAAGAGGCTACGATGATCGTGTTCGGCCGGCCGGTCGGGGATGCAAGCGTCTTTCAAGTTGAAGGCTTGCAGGAAATGGCGGCCGAGCTCGAGAGCGAGACAGGTGTGGAGACCCGAATCATCTGACCTTCTCTTCAGTCTCTGGTTACATTGGCGCCAGAGCTGTGGCCTCGGGAGAACCTATGGCTGGTTTTTGGGAGCAGACTGATCAGTTGCGGCCGGGGATGGTCGTCGTCGCGGGTGTGCCCCATGACGAGCACTCGTCCTTTATGCATGGGTGCGCTTTTGCGCCGCGCCGCGTTCGCGAGCGCCTCTATTCTGACGAGGCCAACCTCTGCGCCGAGAACGGGGTTGACCTCGGCCGCGAGCCTCGTTTCCTCGACCTGGGCGACCTACCTCTCGTTGAGGAAAGCTCTGGCATCCAGCAAATCGAGGAGGCGGCCGCAGTAATGTTGCGCCACGGGGTGCACCTGCTTGCTCTGGGCGGGGACCACGCCATCACCTACCCCTTGATCAAAGCCCATGCCGGTCGCTACCCCCAACTCACCGTCTTGCACCTGGACGCCCACCCCGACCTGTACGATTCCTACCAGGGCGATCCATTCTCCCACGCCTGCCCCTTTGCCCGGATCATGGAGTCCGGCCTGGTTGCGCGGTTGGTCCAAGTCGGCATCCGCACGATGAACGCCCATCAACGCGCCCAGGCGGAGAGATTTGGAGTCGAGGTGATCGAGATGCGCGACTGGCGGCCGAACCCAGAACTGAGCTTGTCGGGCCCGATCTACGTCTCTCTCGACATGGACGCGCTTGACCCGGCTTTTGCGCCAGGCGTCTCCCACCATGAGCCTGGCGGGCTGTCCACCCGTGAGGTGCTGGGGTTGATCCAGGCGCTGCCGGGTCCGATCGTTGGGGCGGACATTGTCGAGTTCAACCCCGCGCGCGATCCTCAGGGGATCACAGCCATGGCGGCCGCAAAGCTGCTCAAAGAGATCGCAGGGGCAATGCTTACGAGCAATCCGGCCGCGCCGTCGCTCCGGCCGCGCTGATCGGGCCTCAGATGGCGCCCTTGGGGCACCCCAACCCAGGCCAAAGCCGGTCACGGTTGCGGCAACTCGGTCAACACGCAACGAAAGCCATACTCGTAGCGGGGTTCCCAGGCATAGCGAGCGACGGTGCAACACTTTTCCGGACCCCCTCCGAAATTTGCCATCGCACTGCGCACCACTTTGCGATCCCCGGCGGCCGGCCCGGTGGGATTGCGGGGCGGCGAACTGGCATAGTATCCATCGTCAAACCAGTCCGAGACCCATTCGGCCGCGTTGCCCGCCATGTCGAGCAGCCCATAGGGGCTGGCGCCACCCGGAAAGCTGCCCACGGGCGCTGCAAAGTAGCCATCTCTATCGTCCGAGAGGTTGGCGCGGCCGTCCTCATATTCGTGCCCCCAGGGCCATAGGCGCCCATCGATCCCGCGGGCCGCCTTTTCCCACTCGGCTTCGGTGGGCAAGCGGCCGCCGACCCACTGGCAATAGGTGCTGGCGCCATCCCAGGGTACGAGCGCCGGCAGGTTGTCGGCGTTGAACTCGGGGTTGGTCCAGGCGGCCGGCTCGGCGCAGACGCCGGCATCGACGCAAAGGCGGTATTGCGCGTTGCTGACCTCGGTCCCGTCGATCCAGTACTCGTCGAGGTAAACCATGTGACCCGGCTTTTCGGCCGCAAAGGGGCTCCCATCGTCGCCCATCAGGAAATCGCCGGCACGGTATCATGAACATGGTCATGCCGTCAGGTTGTCGTTCGGCGGACACGCCCGCCCCAGGCGGCGGTCCAGCTTGCTCAGTAGGCTCGGATGTCTCGGCCTTGACGGTCATGGTCGCCGTGGCCTCCTCGTGATCATCCCCTGAAAGGGCGCTGCCCAAGCTACAGGCTATGGAGACCAGTGCAAGCAACAGAACGACAACGATGAACAGGGAGCGTCTGGTTTTCATATCCCCTCCTTCCAGGCAGATATCAAGTAAACCTAGCCGGGCCACGATGCGAACTCGGACAGTCGCCCGCAACCGGATCACCAATCTGGGTGCAGGAGACAACCCGTGTCCGGGCCGACGCCAACCAACGGTCAAGGTACCGCGAACTTGAACCCCGGTCAAATCATGCGGACGCCGGCTGGCGCCCAGCCGCGACCCGTGGGGCATTCTGGTTGCGGACCGCCGTCGCCACCTGTGATGTAAGGAAACGGATCCCGGCCGCGTCCGGAGGCTGGTGTAACCGTTCTGTAAGGTTTCTTCAAGCGTTGCTTAATCACGACCAGGTATAGTTTGACCCAAGAGAGAATCAGAATACATAGCAAAGGAAGAACCAGGTGACCGAGATCAAATCATCCGAGATCACACCGGAACACATTTACCTTTCCAGGCGGAGGTTCATGTCGGGCGTGGGCGCCGTCGCGGCGAGCGCGCTGGTATTGGCCGCCTGCGGCCCCAACGAAGCAACTCTGGCCCCCACTCTCTACCCCCGACCCACCCACCGCGCCTCCGGCGACGCCCGGCGCAACCCAGGCGCTCCAGGCAACCCCGGTACCATCTCCCACCGCTGTCGGGGCGACTGTAGACGAGCTTGGGGACAGCCTGACCTCCTTTGACGCCATTACCAACTATAACAACTATTACGAGTTCAGCTTTTCCAAAGAAGCGGTGGCCAAGGCTGGCCAAGGACCTCAGACTGTCGCCCTGGTCGGTCGAGGTGGGCGGGCTGGTCCATAATCCCAAGACCTTTGACATCGATGACCTGCTCAAGTTCGACGCAGGAAGAACGCATCTACCGCATGCGCTGCGTGGAGGCCTGGTCGATGGTCATCCCGTGGATCGGCTTTCCCCTTGCCCGGCTGCTGGACGAGGTCGAACCGATGTCGGAGGCCAAGTACGTGCGCTTTGAGACGCTTGTACGACCCCGAGCAGCTTCCGGGCCAGAAAGCGGGTGCCGTACGATTGGCCCTACGTCGAGGGCCTGCGCCTGGACGAGGCGATGCACGACCTCACCATCCTGGCCACCGGCCTCTATGGCAAATCGCTGCTGCCGCAGAGCGGCGCGCCGATTCGGCTGGTAGTGCCGTGGAAGTACGGCTTCAAGAGCATCAAGTCGATCGTCAAGATCGACCTGGTGGAAGAGATGCCCGTCTCGCTCTGGATGGCGGCCGCGCCTCAACGAGTATGGCTTTTACGCCAACGTGAACCCGGAGGTGTCCCATCCGCGCTGGTCGCAGGCCACCGAGCGGCGCATCGGCGAGCGCGACCGCCGGGAGACCTTGTTCATGAACGGATACGCGGAGCAAGTGGCCCAGCTTTACGAGGGCATGGACCTGGCGCAATGGTACTAGTCGATCGCGTGCGGAAGGAGTGGTTCCGCTATCTCGGTGCACCTGGGCGCACTGGCGCCACTGGCCCTGATGGTGTGGGACTATTGGCAGGGAAACTATTTGGTGGACCCGGTGCGCCAGATCACCAGTCGCACGGGCAAGACCGCGCTGATCCTGCTGCTTCTCTCGCTGGCGTGCACTCCCGTCAACACACTCCTGGGCATCAAACAGGTGCTCAAGGTGCGACGCGCCCTGGGGCTGTACGCATTCATGTACGCCGGGCTCCATTTCCTGACCTTTGTCGGGCTGGATTATCGGTTCAACCTGAACTGGATCTGGCAGGCCATTGTCGAGCAGCGGTACACGCTGGTGGGAGCGGCGGCGCTATTGTTGCTGGTGGCCCTCGCCATCACCTCCACTCGTGGCTGGCAAAAGAGGCTCGGCAAGAGGTGGAAGCGCCTCCATCGCACGGTCTACCTGGTGGGGGCCCTAGTCGTGGTTCACTTTATGTGGTCGGTCAAGGACCCACGCGAACCATGGCTCTATGGCGGTGCGCTGCTCGTCTTGCTGCTGATGCGCCTACCCCGGGTTCGCAAGACCATCAGCAACACCCGCCGCCGGCTCACGCGCCGAAATCGAGCCGACTCGAATCCGCTTGACGCGCCCTTGGCCAACGCGGCCGGGGGCTAACCCCCTTAACCTCTGCAGTCAACCGCCGAGAACGCCTTGCCATGAGGCGCTGCCGGCGCGCCTGCATCGGATGGCCTCCTCGTGCGGCCGTCCATCACGGTAAGAAGCGCTTTCCCCGGTGGGTCTAGGAAGCGTACTTGGCACCGCACACGGCTGACCCCCATCGGGTCGGGCGCATCACCAAATGAGGATAACGATGATAAAGGACCGGAAAACAGCACAGGCGCCGAAGAGTTGGCCACTGTTGGCTGCCATGGCGCTCTTTGCTCTCCTGCTCTTGGGCGCCTGCACTCAACCGGCCGACAGTGGGCCAAACGCCGCTAAAGCGGCCAGTGACAAAGAACCAGAGGTTGCGACGGCAAACCATCAACTGCCGGCCGATTTTCGGGTGACAGTGTACCAGGGAAGCGAGACGTTGGGCGGAGAGGTACTCCAATTCTCCGACCTGCTGGCGCAGGGCAAGCCGATCGTGTTGAACGCCTGGGCAGGGCTCTGCCCGCCTTGTCGCCAGGAGATGCCCGATTTTGAGGCCGTGTACCAGGAGTTTGGCGACCAGGTGCTCTTTTTTGGGCTGGATGTCGGCCCCTTTACCAGTCTGGGCACGAGCGAGGACGGCCGCGTATGCTGGAAGAGCTGAATGTCACCTATCCAGCGGGCACCACCCTTGACGCGCAGGTAGTGCGAGAGTACAAGCTCATCGGCATGCCGACCACCTATTTCATCACGCCCGATGGCGAGGTGCACCGGCAGTGGACCGGACTCCTCAACGAGGCCACACTGACCCAGTCGGTCCAGGATCTGATCCGGATATCCAGGAGCGGTCCGTAGGGGGCCGGGAAGTCGCGCGATGACCGAGTCAGTCAAGCTACAATCTGGGCAAGAGCCAACCGCCGGCAAGCGGCTGGCGGTGCTGTCGTCATTCGCGTTGCCGGTCCTGGTGGTAGGCGTCCTGCTCTTCTTGATGGTCAGCGTGCGCGATGGCGTGGAGACGGCCGTCGCTGCTCTGGCGGGCTGGCTGCCAGTGGGATATGCCTTTGCCGCCGGCATGGTCGCCAGCGTCAACCCGTGCGGCTTTCTCCTGCTGCCCTCGTACATCTCGTATCACCTGGGCACCCAGGAGGACGGATTCTACGAGCAGACTGTCGGCCGGCGGGTGCTCAAGGCGCTGCTCCTGGGGGCGTGGCCACGGCCGGGTTCGTGGCGGTGATCACCATCGTCGGGACGATCATCGCGGCCGGCGGGCAGTGGCTGGTGGGCGTGTTCCCCTTGGCCGGGTTGGCCATCGGGGGCGCGATGGTCATCCTTGGGGTGTGGCTGCTGGTGACGCACCGGACCTTGGGCATCATGACGGCGGGCCGCATCTCGGTGGGCAGGGAACGGAACCTGCGCACCGTCTTTCTCTTTGGCATCAGCTATGCGGTCGGGTCGCTGAGCTGCACGCTGCCGATCTTTCTCGTGGTGGTGGGCAGTTCGCTGGCCAGCCAGGGACTGTCCAACTCGTTGGCGCAATTTGTCGGCTATGCACTGGGTATGGGAACCATCCTGGTCGCGGTCACTGTCGGAGCAGCCGTCTTTCGGGGCACTATTGCCAGGTGGCTGCGCACGGCGATTCCCTACGTGCATCGCATGAGCGCGCTCTTTTGGTGGGCGCCGGGGGGTATCTCGTCTACCATTGGCTGTTCATCGCCGGGCTGACCAACTAGCTCACTTGACATCCTGGCGCCGGTAAGGGGATAATGGCGACAAGGGACGTGCCCATTGACAACACTTTGGGCCTCAGGGTGCAATCGAGCGCCGCCCTTGGCGGACCTCATGCTCAGGAGCGTAAGAATGATGGAACCATATGACGCGATCGTGATCGGAGCCGGCCAAGCCGGTGTCCCGCTTTCTACAGCGCTGGCTGGCGCTGGCTGGAGGACAGCGCTGGTCGAGCGCAAGCACGTGGGGGGCACCTGCGTGAACGAGGGGTGCACACCGACCAAAACTATGATCGCCAGCGCCCGGGTGGCCCACTTGGCCCGGCGGGTGGCCGACTATGGCGTGCAAACCGGTCCGGTGCAGGTGAACCTGAAAACTGTGAGACAACGCAAACGCAACATTGGCGCCAGCTGGCGCAAGGGCAGCCAGCGACGGATCGAAAACGCCGACGGGGTCGATTTGATCATGGCGAAGCCAGCTTTGCTGGTGCCAACTCAGTCGAGGTCCGGCTGCCGGGGGCAGCATCCGGCGCCTCACTGGCCGACACGATCTTGATCAACGTCGGCGCCCGGCCGCGGCGCCCGACTGTACCCGGGCTGGAAAAGGTCCCCTTCTCGACTCTACCTCCATCATGGAGTTGGACGCGGCGCCGGGCCACCTGCTGGTCCTAGGCGGCGGCTACATCGGGCTGGAGTTCGGCCAGATGTTCCGCCGTTTCGGCAGCCAGGTGACGATCGTCCAGCGGCGGGGACAACTGCTCGCCCGAGAAGATCCGGACGTTGCCGAGGAGATGACCAAGATTCTGCGCGGCGAAGGGATCACGGTGTTGTTGGACACCCGGCCGATCCACGTGGACCATGGCGACGGCGAGGTGCGGCTGCGCGTACAGGACACCGACGGCGAACGAACGATCGTCGGCTCCCACCTGCTGGCGGCGGCCGGCCGGGTCTCCAACAGCGACCGTCTCCACCTGGCAGCGGCCGGGGTCGAGACCGACGATCGCGGGCTTCATCCGGGTGAACGATCGGCTAGAGACCAACGTGCCGGGCATCTATGCCCTGGGCGACGTCAACGGCGGCCCGGCCTTTACCCACGTCTCCTATGACGACTTTCGCGTCGTCCGCACCAACCTGTTGGAGCACGGCGAGGCCAACACCGCCAGCCGGCTGGTGCCCGATGTCGTCTTTTCCGATCCGCAACTCGGCCGGGTGGGCCGAGCGAGCGAGAGGCGCAAGCCCGCAACCTCGCGGTGCGCGTCGCCCGGCTGCCGATGAGTTCCGTCGCCCGCGCGATCGAGGTGGACGAGACCCGGGGCCTGATGAAAGCGATCGTGGACGCGCAGAGCGACCAGATCCTGGGCGGCTGTGCTGGGCATCGAGGGCGGCGAGGTCATGACGGTACTGCAGATGGCGATGATGGGCAGAGTACCCTACACCGCGATTCGCGACGGCGTCTTTGCCCACCCGACCCTGTCCGAATCGCTGAACAACCTGTTCATGGCACTGGACGCGTAGCGGCTACCGGACGGCCGAGGGCCGGCGTTGCCCTAACGGCGACAGGCGAGCTCCGACCTGGGGCGAGATGCCTGCGGCCGGTTGGCGTCAGCAGAGGAGGTCGTCACCGCCGGACCTACCCAGGTAAGAACCGGCCCCATTGGCTGGCTCTATGACGCAAGGCCGGCGCGGCGGACCTCGCCGCGCCGGGTCTCTGGGTAGTAGGGTGACCCTACCGCCAGAGCGTATATAATAGTCATGGTTTCCGAGATCTCGACGTGGCCATTCCCAGGCCGCTTTCTCTTGAGAGGAGCGCGAACGATGAACAAACTGCACGAGCTCAACCAACACGGACAGGCCGTCTGGCTGGACTTTATCCGGCGCTCTCTCCTCACCTCGGGCGAACTACATCACTTGGTGGAACAGGGCGTGCGGGGGATGACGTCGAATCCGTCGATTTTCAAGGCCGCCATCGCCGACAGCGCCGACTATGACGAGGCGATCCAGGAGCTGGTAGCCCAGGGTTACTCGGTTTACGAGATCGATGAGGCGCTGGCGCTGGAGGACATTGGGCAAGCGGCCGACACGCTGCGCCCGGTGTACGACGAAGACCGACGGTCTGGACGGCTATATCAGCCTGGAGGTCAGCCCGGACCTGGCCCACGACACCGAAGGGACGATTGACCAGGCGCGCAAGCTCTTTGCCGCGCTGGACCGGCCCAACATCATGATCAAGGTGCCGGCAACCCCGGCCGGCGTCCCGGCGATCGAGACGCTGATCGCCGATGGAGTCAACATCAACGTGACTCTCATCTTTTCGCTGGCCCACTATGAGGCGATTGCCCAGGCCTACCTGCGCGGGCTGGAAAAGCGGGCGGCCGCCGGGCTCGACGTGAACAGGGTCGCATCAGTCGCCTCGTTCTTTGTCAGCCGGGTGGACACCCTGGTGGACAGGCTACTGGCGGAACAGCCCGATGGCGAATCGCTCAAGGGCAAGATCGCGGTCGCCAACGCGGCGGCCGCCTATGCCCGTTTCGGCGAGCTTTATGGCGGGGAGCGCTGGGCGCGACTGGCGGCGTTGGGCGCACGCCCGCAACGCCCCCTGTGGGCCAGCACCAGCACCAAGAACCCACGCTACCCGGATACGCTGTACGTAGACAGCCTGATCGCGCCGCAGACGGTCAACACGCTACCTGGCGACGCCGCCCCTGCTCTACCCGGTCATCGTGGCGCACCTCGGCGCGGCCGGGCTGAATCACGGCGGCGGCGGCTGGACGCGCATCATCATCGAGAAGCCGTTCGGCCACGATCTGGCCAGCGCGCAGCGCGCTCAACCGAGCAGGTCCACGAGGTGTTCGACGAGAGCCAGGTCTACCGCATCGACCACTACCTGGGCAAAGAGACGGTCCAGAACATCCTGGCCTTCCGCTTTGCCAACGCGATCTTCGAGCCGCTGTGGAACCGCAACTATGTCGACCACGTGCAGATCACGGTGGCCGAGAGCGTGGGCGTGGGCCACCGGGCGGGCTACTACGACCAGGCCGGCGTGCTGCGCGACATGGTCCAGAACCACCTGCTGCAACTGCTGACCCTGACGGCGATGGAGCCGCCGGCCGCGTTTGACGCCAAGGCGCTGCGCGACGAAAAGGTCAAGGTGCTGCAGGCCATCCGGCCCGATCGACCGTCGAGGACGTGCGCACGTCCGGGCAATACCGCACGGCTATCGCGACGAGGAGGGGGTGGCGCGCCGATTCGCGACACGCCGACCTACGCCGCGCTCCAGGCTCTTCGTGGACAACTGGCGCTGGCAGGGCGTGCCCTTTTACCTGCGCTCCGGCAAGCGGATGGCGGCCAAGGTGACCGAGATCACGATCCAGTTCAAGGGCGTGCCCCATCTGCATGTTCCCACGACCGAGCCGACGGGCGCATCACCCCGAACTGTGCTGTCGCTCTGCATCCAGCCGGACGAGGGCATCCACCTCCGCTTTGAGACCAAGCAGCCGGGAGCGGGGATGCGCACCCGCTCGGTGGACATGGAGTTCCATTACGCGGACGATTTTGGCGCAGGCAGCGCTGCCCGAGGCGTACGAGCGGCTGCTGCTGGACGCGCTGCACGGGGATGCATCGCTCTTTACGCCGCGCCGACGAGATCGAACTGGCGTGGAAGCTGATCGACCCTATCCAGGGAGATGGCCCGCCGGCGACGTACGCACCCGGCAGTTGGGGCCCGGCCGAGGCGGACGCGCTGCTCGGGACCGCCCCACGGCAGTGGCTGGTGGGGTGTGGGGAGCATATCGGATGACCGGTTGACTGAAGGGTTGCTGTTGGTATAATTCCGATTGTTCGGGCGGGTAGCTCAGTTGGTTAGAGCGCCTCCCTTACAAGGAGGAGGTCGCAGGTTCGAGTCCTGTCCTGCCCACAGAAAGAGCCGTCCCCCATCGCCGGGACGGCTCTTTTTTTGCCTGCCCCTGCCGGGGATAGAAAAACCCCTCTCCCGCCGTGCGGGAGAGGGGTCAGGATGGGGTGATAAGGCTGCTGTTTCCCTAGGCGCCGGGCCCGACGTGCAGCACGCGCATCATCTCGTGGTCCTCGTGGGAGAGGATGTGGCAGTGCCAGACGTAGCGGCCGGGCTTGTCGAAGGTGGCCTTGATGCGGGTCACCTGTCCGGGCAGGGCGGTGACCATGTCCTTGGGCGCGTTCTCGACGTACCCACGGGCCGGTCGATACCGCGGCGCCAAGCTGCGATGTTCTCCAGCCGGAAGCCGCTGCCGACGGCGCCATTGTGCTGCAGCACCGGCTGCGGGACCGACGTCGGCCGTGAACTCCTGCCGGTCGAGCGACCTCAAAGTTGACCAGGTGCAGGTGCACCGGGTGGGCGTCCCCGGTGGCGTTGTAGATCTCCCAGATCTTCGGTCGCGCCCAGGGCCGGGTTCTCGGTGGTGGGGCTGTGCCAGGCGATAGCGCCTTCCATCGGCTTGATCGGATCGGCCGGATCGAATTCGGGTCGTTGCTCGGCCAGTTGATCGGGTTGCCGAGATAGTCTGTCGCCGGCTCGGCCGTGCCCAGCAGCGGCTGCAGACGCCCAAACTCGTCCATGCCCTCGAAGAGCGCGACCTTGCGCATCCGGGTCGACCGGGTTCGGGTTGCCGCCATAATGGCCGATGGCGGCCGGGTCGAAAGCATCAGGCACGTGCCGCGTCCAGCGGCAGCGTCACGTCAAAGGCCATGATGCGGTCGGTCTGCCGGTCGGGGAACAGGTCATCCGGGTCCAGGTCGTCGCCAAAGTCGCCGCCAAAGGGCGCGTCGCCGCCGATGTTCTCCATGATGACCCGGCTGCCGGCCAGGCACCTGGGAAAAGTCGAACACGATGTCATAGCGGCTCGCCGGGCTCGATCAGCAGCGTGTCGGTCTGCGTGGCGCTGCCGCGCCAGACCCTGGTCGCTGCCGATGACGTAAAAGGGAATCGGCGCGCCGGCGCCGACAGATCGGTGGCGTCAGCGGGCGCCGGCGCGGAAGCGAATGACCAGGAAGCGGCTGTCGCTGCCGTTCAGCAGGCGCAGGCGGTAGTTGCGCGGTTCGACGTCCATCTTGGGCCAGATCATGCCGTTGACCACCATGTGGTCGCCAAAGAACTCGGCCAGGCCGGTCGGGCCGCCGTCGGGAAAGAGGTCGGGCGGCAGGACCGCGCCTTCGCCGGTGATAAAGTCATCGTAGAACGGATCGCCGGGGAAGGCCGGGTAGAAGAGCTCGCCGTCTGCCTTGAACATGCGGTCCTGGATGGCATAGGCCACCTCGTAGGGAAAGGCCGGCAGACCCAGCGGGTTGTCCGGCTTGCCCGGTGTCCACGTCGTCGCGGAGGATGTAGAAGCCGGCCATGCCGGCATAGACGTTCAGGCGGGTGATGCCCAGGGCGTGGTCGTGGTACCAGAGGGTCCCGGCCGGCTGGTCGTTGTCGTAGAAGTACTTTTTTTCGACCCAGCGCGGGCCGCGCACACGGTAGCCGGGGCTGAAAAAGTACTCGGGGTTGCCGTCAAAGATGGCGTCGGTGTGTCCGCCGTGCAGGTGGGGGACGATCGGCACGCCGTCTACCTCGCAATGCTGTACTGCTCGATAGCCGTGCAGGCTGTAGGCCCAGTGGAGGCTGGTGTCGAGGACCGGGCGGCCGTTGAGCCCGGTGATCAGGTAGGGCAGGCGGCCGAGCCGATTCTCCCACTTGACCTCCAGCGGGACATCCTTGAACACCTCAAAGGTGCGGCCGGGCCAGGTGTAGAAATCATTGTCGCCATAGCCCCACAGGGTTGTAGGCAGCTTGTTGCCGGCCGCGTCCACCAGACCGGTCTCCTGCACCGTCTGGCCGACGGCGACCTTGATGTAGCTCTTGCTGGTGTCGTAGATGAAACCGGGGTGGAGGGCGTTGGGGACCATCTCGGCGAACTTGGGCTGCAGGGCCGGGTCGCTCAACCCCGCGATGAGGGGCGAGGCGGCCGCCCGCAGCACTTGGCCGAGACGGCTGGACGCCAGGTACGCGCTCGTACCCACGAGTGCACTGGCCTTGATAAAGTTCCTACGAGTGATCATGGCTTCTCCTTTGAATGGCGGTTGATACATAACGCGCAACAGTTATAGGTTCAGTACAGACAATGCGAAAAGCGACAGCGGGGCGGTTAGCCTGTGATTTTTTCGCGGTCCATACTATGACCGGATTTTAATCGATGGGCGGTGGGGATCTCCACGAGCCGAGCAGATGACAAGAGTTTCAAAACCGGTTAACGAATGACGCTCACCATGATAGCAGATGCGGCCCGGCCTCGCATCGGTAGGAACCCGGAATCGGGGGTGAGAGAATGACGGGACTTGGGCCCCGTGTTTCTTTCAGAGGAGTTGGGTAGAATTACCCAGAGCTGACGAACCCGATGCGGAAAAGGAAATTTGGATTATCATAGTCTGGATTTCCTTATCGTCAGGCAGAGACTGGCGCAAGATCAAGGCCGCGCCGCCGCACCGGTCGCACTTTTACTGGTATCATTTTCGCCGGATTGGACTGGCGCCGGCCGGCCTCGACCGTTCCCGGCGTCGGATCGACGATAGCGAATCAGAAGGAGCACGCACCATGAAATCATACCTGGACCTCAATACCCCCGCGCGCATCTTGTTGGGCCCGGGACCGAGCACCGTGCATCCGCGCGTGCTGCGCGCGATGGCGCACCCGCTGCTGGGCCACCTGGACCCCCAGTTTGTCGCCATGATGGACGAGGTGCAAGAGCTGCTGCGTTTCGTCTTGCAGACCGAGAACCGGCTCACCATCCCGGTGTCGGGGACCGGCAGCGCGGGCATGGAAGCCGCGCTGTGCAATTTCATCGAGCCGAACGACTCGGTGTTGATCGGGGTGAACGGCTATTTCGGCGAGCGGCTGTGCGACATGGCCTCCCGCTATGGCGCCCGGGTGCGACGGCTGGAACGGCCGTGGGGCGACGTGTTCGAGCTCGCCGAGGTCGAGGCGGCCCTGGAAGCAGAGCCGGCCAAGCTGGTGGCGCTGGTCCACGCCGAGACCTCGACCGGCGCCTGGCAGCCGATGGAGGGGATGGCGGAGGTCGTCCACCGCCACGGCGGCCTGCTGGTGGTGGACTGTGTCACCTCGCTGGGCGGCGTACCGGTGACCGTCGATGCCTGGGGCGCCGACATTGTCTACAGCGGCACCCAGAAATGCCTCAGTTGCCCGCCCGGCCTCTCCCCGCTGACGATCAGTTCCCGCGCGGCCGAGCAGCTTCTCGGGCGCGAGACTGCCGGTCGCCAACTGGTACCTCGACCTGACGATGGTGGGCAAGTATTGGGGGCGCGAGCGGACCTACCACCACACGGCGCCCATCAGCATGAACTTTGCGCTGCGCGAGGCGCTGCGGCTGGTCTACGAGGAAGGGCTGGAGGCGCGGTTCGAGCGCCATCGCGCCAACGCAACGCTGCTCTGGGAGGGGCTGGCGGATCTGGGCATCGGGCTGCACGTCCCGGCCGACCACCGGCTGCCCACGCTGACCACGGCCGTGATCCCCGACGGGGTGGACGAGGCGGCGGTGCGAAGCCGCTTGCTGAGCGAGTACAACATCGAGATCGCCGGCGGCCTGGGCGCGCTCAAGGGCAAGGTGTGGCGCATCGGCCTGATGGGCTATTCGTCGCGCCAGGAGAACGTCCTGGCGCTCCTGGCGGCGCTGGAGCGCCTGCTCTAGGCGCCGAGTGCGTTTGTCATTGCGAGCCCGCGAAGCAATCTCCCGCCTACAACGGGGGAGATCGCGTCGCTGCCGCTCGCGATGACCGGTGCGGGCGCCGCCCGGCGATCCAAGTGCACTTGTCGTTGCGAGCCTGGGCGAAGCAATCTCCCGCCTGCAACGGGGGAGATCGCGTCGCTGCCGCTCGCGATGACCGGTGCGGATGTCGTCCGGCGGCCGACCCCGGCGCCCGGCCGACCCAGAGCTAGAGGGCGGGTCGCCCGGCCAGCGCGCCGGCCGGCCCGCCGTCTCAGCGCCCCATAGGCGCCCAGCCCGACCAGCAACAGAACGGCCGTCAGCCAAAAGATGGTGCTCAGCCCCCAGCGGTCGGCGACCGGCCCCATGATCATCGGGTGGAGCGCCGCGCCAAAAGAGGTCGCCATCACAAAGAGGCCGCTGGCGGCGCCCCGGCGCCCCTCGGCCGTCACCTCGACCAGCGCCGTGTTGCTGGCCGTCAAATAGACCCCGAAAGCGATCCCCTCGCCGGCCATAAAGAGGGCCAGCACGGCCGGCGAGCTGACGAACGCCATGGCAGCCAGCGTCGCGGTCGTCAAAGCAAGCGCGGCCGCCAGCAACCCCCAACTGGTAAAGCGGCCGATCAGCGCCCCGGCCGGCAAACGGACCAGCGTCGAAAAGACCGAGCGGAGCGACAGCATCCCGCCGATGGCGGTCTGCCCCAGGGCAAAGGTGGCGGCATAGAGCGGAAAGAAGCTAAACATCGCCCCATCGACGGCCGCGCTGTAGAGCAACGAGGCGAGGCAAGCGGCCAACACCGCCGGGTCGCGGATCAGCGTCAGCAGCGCCCGGCCGCTCGGCTCCTCCCGGACGGCGCCCGGCTTGCGCAGCCGCCCCAGTTTCGCCGTGCCCCAGCGCAGCGCAACGATCGCCACCGCCGTCGAGACGATCGAGACCCCAAAGGCGGCGCGGTAGCTGACCGCCTCGGCCGTCCGGCCACCGACGGCCGCGCCGACCATGAACCCCAGCCCCATCAGGGTGGCGTAGAAACCGATGGCCAACCCCTGGTCCTCGGGATCGACCAGGTCGCTCACATAGGCCGAGCCGATATAGATGACCGAGGTGAAATAGACGGCCGACATGATGCGGAGCGGGTAGAGTTGCGCCGGGGAGCTCGCCAAACCGTAGAGCAGGTAGGTGACCCCGGCGATGGTCAGCCCACCGCTCAGCACGGCGCGCCGCCCCCAGCGGTCCGAGATCATGCCGAGGGGGAGCGCCAGGAGCAGGCGGGAGAGCCCCTCGACGCCGCCCATGGTCCCGATCATGGTGAGGGAGGCGCCGAGGCTCTGGGCGTGGAGCGAGAGGATAGTGCGGGACAGTCCGGCCCCCAGGTTGCCGAAAAAGATCATCGCCACGATGGCGATGAGTTCGCGCCGCCGGAGCAGCCGCCCCAGCCGGCCGTTAGCGTTCATGCCGGCCGGGAGCGAGCAGGGGGAGACGGCCGGTCAACGCGGGTCGGGTCCGATGTGGTGGCGGTGGATGTCGTCGGTGGTCCATGGCAGCGCTCCCTGGTGTGCGGCCGCAATGGTAGCGCAGGGGGGCGGGGTTGTCAAAGAAGGGCGACGCGACTTACGGCAAGACCTATTCTTCGCCGAGGATCCTTAAAATACTCGGCGAAGAATAGGAAAGAATTGTACTTTTGGGGCAAAAAGTATAATTCTGGCCGCGCGAATTGTAGTCAAGTACAATTCTGCCGGCCGCACCGGGCGCCGCCACCCGCAAATAGGGGCCAAGGCGCCTCCTCTAACGCTGCCGAGAGCGCAGGAACGCCAGGACGTCGCCGATCTGCTCGTCGGTCAGGGTGTCCGCGCCAGGAAGGCATCGAGTTCCGGCCGTTCAGGATGGTGTTGCGCAGCTCCGCGTCGCTCTTGGCGGCGACGAGAGGGGCGACCAGCGCGGGGGCGTAATCGGCGCCCCGGCCGTCCTCGCCGTGGCAGGGGGCGCAGTAGGCGAGATAGGTCTCCTCCCCCGGCCGGGGTCGCCCAGGGAGACGGCCGCTTGGGGTTCGGCCGGCGTTGGCGTGGCGGCCGGGGCCGCCGTCGCGGCCGCGGTGACCGGCGGCAGGGTCGGGATGGGGGTGGGGGCGGCCGGCCGGACGTGGGGGCTGGCGCAGCCGGCCGCCAGCAGGAGCGTCAGGCCAACGACCAGCGCCAGGCGGGCGCGGCCGGGTGGGTGTCGTCGGTGGTCCATGGTGGCCGTAATGGTAGCGCAGGGGGGCGGGGTTGTCAAAGAGGGGCGGTCGGGTAACTGTTCAGAGTTGGGGTAAAAAATCGGGTGCGTGATGTCTGGTTAACGCTCCACAGGCGTCAAAACGGGGGCAGAAAGGGCACAAGGTGCGATTCTACGGCGCTGGCGATGTAACTGTGAACAGTTACGCGGTCGGAGAGAGGGAGCCTCGGATCCGACGGATCGGGCGCGCTCCATGACCACCGCAGGCGATGACTGGTGACCTGCGCACGAATCCAAGACAAGGCCAATGGTCCGTAAGGTGCAAGTCGCCCACGCGG
>CAVOHX010000003.1:0-19826 GCA_963695825.1 uncultured Chloroflexia bacterium | reverse complement strand
TGACCTTAGTGCATGTTCACAAAACAGACCTTGAGTTCTCGGAGACACCAGCCTGCACAGTGGCCCAGTCGCGGTCGCGCCTGGCCTTTGCCGAGTCGACCCGCTCCCGGAAGGAACGCACAACCGCGGCTTGGAGTTCGACAACCGTCTCGAACGCACGTCCACCCAGCACTTGGTGCTTGATCCAGCCGAAGATGGGTTCCAGCGGCATCAACCAGGGGCTGCGAGTGGGCAATGGACAGACGATCAGGCGAGTGCGCTTGTCTCGTTTGGCCTGTTGATTGTAGGTGCGAATCCAGGCACGGGTGCGCTTTGAGGTATGCCATGAGGCCTTATCCCAAAAGAGAACGACGAAACGCAGGCCTCTGCGAGTGTAGTGAGCCATCAAGGCTTCCAGGAACTGAATGGTTTCCTCGCTGTTGGGTTGGCCTTCAGCCCAGCGCAGGAAAGGCTCCTGGGTCTCATCGTCCAGGGCGGCGTACAAGGCTGTTGTGTCTACCTCTTCGCTCCAGCGCTGGGGGACCCGGAGAGGATCTTTCTTGCTTGCCCAAGCACGAAAGCGGTAGGGCCAGCGCACGAACCAGGACTGATCCAGCCAAACCGCTGCTCCATCTGCCGCCGCTCGAGCCATGGCCAACAGGCGATTTCGTCGCCTCTTGCGCAGCCTGTAGTGTGGGTCCGGGCTGGTCAACCAGTTCTTCGCCTTGCGGTAGACGATGTCTCGTCGTAGCAGCAACCGGCGCACCGCCTCGTGACTCACTCGATCGAGGGTATCGAAGCAAGCGGCGAGTCTGGCCGCCAAGCCATGCAGAGTCCAAGTGGCTCGGCCTTCTTCCGCAGGTGGTTCCTGGCGAACCAGCTCTTCCGCCACTTGGGCCACTTCCTCAGTGTAGCCCGAGGGTCGGCCGCCGGAGCGAGGGTCCGGTGTGATGGCAGGAATCCCGCCTTCGTTGAAGGCCTTGATCACGTCTCGGACCGTTTCGGCATGCAGGGCCAAGGCTTCGGCGATAGCCGGGCACTTCCATCTGGCGTGGGAAAGGCGCAAGATCCGTGCTCGCCGATAGCGGACAACATCGTCAGACCGCTGCCAACGGTCGAGAACGGCAGATTCCTCGGCTGTGATGGTTCGCACTTTGATCGTCATAGTACAGAGATGGTACTTCGCTCGAAGCAAAAGTCAAGATCAGTAACGTGAAAGAGCACTAGGGCAATCGCATCTTATTCCGATAGCCCAGCCAGGACCTTGAGCAAATAGTCTTCATCCCAAGCTGCCTTGAGCCGTTTCGCTTTTACACCACATTTGGCTGTCTTCTCCTGTTTGAGCAGGTTCAGGGCGATGTGGCGTACGACAGCCATGTTCTGAGCACCGTCGCCCTGTCGAACTCGGCTCTCATCCTCCCGAAAGGCGATGTCGAGTACCCAGTGAACGCAGTTCTCAATCTCCCAATGGGTGCGTACCGCGTAGAGCGCTTGTTTGGCTTCTCCATCCAAGCTTGCGATGAAGTATCGGTCTTGCAGCGAGGTCTTGTCACCAACGCGTCGTTCCGCTGTCACCTTCACTATGCTTTTCAGTTTGGACCATTCTTCCACGTCGGCCAGGGTGCTGAGATACTCCGGGTCGGAGATGGTCCAGCATTGTCGAACCTCTATCCGACCATGTTCCTTGCTAACCGTTCGGTGATAATCGGATTCGATCTTCCCAAATCCTATTCGCTCCGCATGCTGGAAGAATCCCGTGACATCCTGGTACAGTCTTCCTTGATTCTCTTTGAGCGCCAGCACATAGTCAGCTCCCTGCCTGACAATTTGGCTGGCAATCTCCTTTTGACACCCAATAGCATCGATAGTGACAATGCAACCAGCGATTTCCAATACACGCAGCAATTCGGGAATCGCCGTAATCTCGTTGGACTTGTCGTCCACTTTGATCTGTCCCAACACCAGCCGGTTTGTGGAAGCCCAAGCGCTAACCATGTGAATAGCGGCCTTGCCCAGCGTGTGGTTATGGGAACGGCGTAGCTTTTTCCCATCAATGGGAATCACCTGTCCCGCGGTCACCACGCTGACGGCCTGTACCCAACTCAGGAAGCAACTCTGGAACTGTTCCGGGTCCAGCCGGGCAAAAACACGGCCAAAGGTGTCATGAGAGGGGATGCCGTTGGGTAACCCCAGAAAAGTCTCCAGCCATTTCCGCTTGGCCTTGCCAAAGTTCTCAACGTCTACCCAGTTATCGGCACCGCAAATCACGGCGCAGATAGCGATAACGACGATGTCAAGGAGTAAATGCAACTTGGAACGCTCTATTCTTGGGTCTTCCATGCTGGTGAAATGGCTCGAGATGGTCGCGGCTGGCGCAGAATCCATGATTCTCCTCCCGTAGCTCTATGTCAACAAGAAAACGGGATTCTACCCCAAGCTAGACGAAATTTGATGCAATCGCCCTTGTCATGACCAGCAGGGCGTGTGCAAAGTCACCAGGGGTCTCGCAGAATCAACTCCAGAGCCTGGAGCGGTTCTGCGCAGCACCAGCGTCTTGCTTCAGGCGCGTTTGTGTTGCCGTTTCTCAGGATCAGACCGAGGGCAAGGTTGTTGATTGCGGCCATCATGTGGGCTGCATTCCCCAGCTTCAGGCGGCAACTGTCTTCTCGGAAGGTCACATCACGTCGGTAGTGCAGGCCGTTTTCTATGCCCCAGTAGGATCGGTTGAGGGTCATCAGCCGTGCTGGTCCAGCATGATCCGGTGGCAGGCTGGTAACGCCATATATCGTTTCTTGGCCTTGAGATCCGCTTTTCAGAGAGACGAAGTGCCGCTCCAACTTGAAGACCTGCTGGGCTCCGGGCCAATCCAGATAGTCTTTTAGATCCTGGGTCACGGTAATGGTCCGTTTCTCCAAGCGACCATGTCCTTTGTCGACCGTGGAGGCAGTGCGCATATCGTCAGGCGTGGCACTATGTCCCGGCGCACAGGGCGCTGGTTCGAAGGCAGCGGCGATGTCCTTTTTGAGTTGCGGCTGGTTGTCTTTTACCTTCCATACATAGTCACCACCGCCGGTCACAATCTGAGCAGAGAGCTGACGCTGAGTGTGCAGAGCGTCGCCCAGGAAGATGCGATTGCGCAGTTCCAGGCGCTCTAGCACCTGCGGGGCCACTACGATTTCATTCTCCTTACGGTCCACCTCGACTTGTAGCAGCACCACTCCTTGCTGGGGGACATAGGCAGCCAATAGATGTAGTCCGTGGCTTTCATCGGCCTCAATAGTTCCTCGGATGGTCTTGCCATCGAATGTCACCACAATCTCCTGGTCCCCAGACAACCCATTCTCAAAGAAACACCCGATCTGCTGCTCGAATTCGTCCACATTGACTGCCTGCCCCAAGATGCGGCTAATCGTTGTTCGGTGGGGCATCGCTGGTCTGCTGAGCTTGAGCGCCTTGACCAGCAGCGCTGCCCGATGTCTGAGCCAGGTTGCCATCCCACAGGCTGTGTCCTGACCAGCCAGTTTCGCCAACAGAATCAGGGTCAATGCCACCGGCAGCGCATAGCGGATTCCCCGGGCGGACCGTTGGTCAGCCAACTGCATAAAGACCCGATAGCAACTTCTTACATCAACAGCAACCCCTTCATCAAACGCTATGTTACAATACTCCATGATGACCTCCCGATATGTTGGTAGTTTGTCACCACTAGTGCTGTTTCACACCACTAACCTTGGCTTCTTGAAAGCGACAGGTATCGGCGAAGGTCGGATGAACCCCCATATGTGGGCCACAAGTCGTGTCGCGACTTGATTCGCCCACATATGGGTGCCTAGAAAAGTCAAGGTCTGTTTTTGTGAACATGCACTAGCATACATCAGGAAGGTCGTTTTTTGTCTCATCTCGCTGACTTTCGCACACGCCCTGTCATGACCTGAGCCTGAACAATATCAGGAAGCGTTGACGCCTCCTGACAGCGCCTTTACAGCCGGCCGCCAATGTGCTACAGTTCGTCATCATGCAGATCGCCATTCTTTCCCGACAGGCCAGCCTGTACAGCACGCGCCGACTCACCGAAGCCGCCCGACGACTTGGTCACCGGGTGCGCGTGCTGGATCCGCTGGAACTGCCGGTCGAAATCGGCTATGCCCAACCCAGGTTGGTCGAGACCCTGCCCCGCCTGGACGCAATTGTCCCTCGTATTGGCGCCTCTATCACTGAACTGGGTTGCGCCGTCGTGCGGCAGTTCGAGAATAATAGAGTCTGGACTATCAACCCATCAGTCGGCATCGCGGGCTCGCGAGACAAGCTACTCAGCCTGCAAATGCTTTCTGAAGGCGGCATCCCCGTGCCACGCACCGCAGTGGTGGGTCATCCGAGCCAGCTGGAAAAGGCGATCGAATCGGTTGGAGGCTTACCGGTGGTGCTCAAGCTGCGGCGTGGCACCCAGGGCAAGGGAGTGGTGCTGGTGCATAGCCTGGTCGCAGCTCGCCGCGTCCACTCGTTCCTGGCGGACTTTCAACAATACACCCTGGTTCAGGAATACGTTTCCGAGGCCAGGAATCGCGATATCCGGGTCATCGTATTGGGCGAGACAGCCATCGCCGCCATGGAGCGGCATGCCGCACCGGGAGAATTTCGCGCCAACCTTCACCGTGGCGCCACGGCGCGCGCGTACCCGCTGGACAGAGAGCTCACGCAAATCGCGGTCAAATCGGCCCAGATTCACGAACTCGGCCTGGCTGGAGTCGACATAATCATGACAGCCCGCGGGCCGGCGGTGATCGAGGTTAACTCGTCCCCGGGGCTTCAGGGGATTGAGAAAGCGACCGGCATGGACATCGCCTACGCGGTGATCCAACACAGCGAGTCGAGGGTCCGCCTGCCGAGCACAGAGCCTTTGCTACCGGAGCACACACCATGACGCACGACGAGATTATTCTCCCGCCTCCCGATCTGGCAGGCAGCACAACGCTCGAAAAAGTAATCCTACAACGACGCAGCCACCGCGATTTTGATCCCAGACCGCTCTCCCTGGAGCAGGTATCTCAGCTCGCGTGGGCGGCCCAGGGGATTACCGGCGATGATTCGCGCTGGCGTACCGCCCCATCGGCCGGCGCTCTTCACCCGTTGGAGCTGTATCTCCTGTACCCGGAAGCTGCCTATCGCTACGATCCGGCCGGGAACCGGCTGGTTCCCCATCCCAACGTTGACCTCACTCAGGTAGCAGCAGCCGCGCTCAACCAACGGTTCATCGCCCAGGCGCCGGTCGTCTTTTGCTTTGCCGCCCGAACCGATCGGTCGACAAGGGTGTACAAACAGCGCGGTAGGCTGTACCTATCCATGGACTTGGGGCACGCAGCTCAGAATCTGCTGTTGCAGGCCGCAGCGCTGGGATTGGTGGGCACCCCGGTGGGTGCGTTTAACGTGGACCAGCTAAAAACAGCCCTCAAACTGCCGGCCGATCAGGAGCCGCTATACCTGGTGCCGATTGGATTCCCCGGCTGAACACCTGACCGGGTGGGCGCCCGGCGATTTGCGCTATTGATACGTAAAGGTCGGATGGTTTCCGTGCCCGTTACGCCGTGGGCATAGGTGACCGTCAGGTTCGATCAGCTCGCCACAGAACTCGCAGGTCGGCCGGCCCCCTTCGATCGCGACCAGCGCTTGGTCACGCAACGCTCTCATCTGCTCGCGAGTTCCCCAGAACCGCACCGAGGCAGAGTCCGCATCGTCATCGGGAGAGAACTGATAGGCAATCAAGACTACCCGGTCCGTTTCTTCATCGTACGCCAGACCCATTTGCCCCACCCTGAACAACGGTTCGACAGGTTGGCGTAGCGCCATGTCAACTTGCATCGCCTCAGCGTCGGGACGTGGGAAACGGCCGGCAATGTCCAACAGCAGATCGTCGAGCCCCGATGCCAGGGCCACCGCATGTTGTTTCTCGATGGTGAGCGTCACCACCCGGGCACTCGAACCGGCCTGCAGGTAAAAGACCCGCTGACCCGGTATGCCAATCGTGCCCACAGTGATAAACGACACGGACCTTACGTCAAAAACCTGGGCCATCCTTTCCTCGTCGTGATCACGCTTTCGTTGCCACCATTATACCGTATTCCCCTTGGCGTGCCGAATCCGTGCCGCCGGGCTTGACCATTCAAGTAGAATTGCTATAATTACCCAGCACTGCGGGCGTGGTTCAGTGGTAGAATGTCTCCTTGCCAAGGAGAAGGTCACGGGTTCGAATCCCGTCGCCCGCTCTGGGCCGGTCGATAGGCCGGCCTTCTTTTTAGGGCGACGTGGCCAAGTGGTAAGGCAAGGGTCTGCAAAACCCTCATCACCGGTTCAAATCCGGTCGTCGCCTCAGATTCTGTGGCCCGGCCCCTTGGGGTGTCGGGCCGTTTTCTTGGAGCTCCTCGCGGCGCCCCTTCTGCACCGGAATGCCTGACCACATAGCATCGCAACCATATGTGCTATACTTGGCCACCGCGGTTGCGGGCGTTTGTGAAACGTGGTACTATACGAATGCTCCACATCATTTGTGGCTTGCTGGAGGTGACGAGTGACTGACCAGGTACCAGATATTGTCGTCGGCCGTCTGCCCCTCTACCTGCGAGCGCTGGGTCATCTGGAAATGGCCGGACAGCGGGTTATCTCGTCCAAGGAGATGGCGACCATTCTGGGCACCAGCGCCGCCCAGATACGCAAAGATCTGTCCCACTTTGGCGAGTTTGGCAAACAGGGGACAGGATACCATATTGGTTACTTGATCAAACAACTACGGGAGATTCTCCAAGCAGACCGGGTCTGGGAGGTCGCCTTGGTGGGCGTCGGGGACCTTGGACACGCCCTACTCCATAACCAGGGAATCACCCGGCGAGGGTTTCGCATCGTGGTCGCCTTTGACAACGATCCCGCCACCATCGGCACCCGAGTGGGCAACGTGATCATTCAGAACAGCCAACGTATGCTAGAAGAGATCCAACAGTTGGGGACAAAACTGGCTATTGTGGCGGTCCCGGCGGCCGCAGCTCAGCCCGTGGCCAACATCTTGATAAAGTCGGGCGTCAGGGCAATCCTAAACTACTCGCCCATCGCCCTCAATGTCCCCGAGGACGTACTGGTGCAACACATTGACCCGGTAACCCATCTGCAGCACATGGCCTTTTATCTATAGGCTGCGGTCACTTTATCGCCTGTCCACGCACACCCGATATATAGTCCTCCAAAAGCTGCAACGCTGCTTCCACCGAACGCCGTTTGTTGCTGACGCGATCGCCCTCCCACACCCAGCGCCGGCACAACTCTACCCCGGCGGCCGTCAAGGCGACGTACACCAGTCCAACCGGTTTGCCTGGGAGCCCGCCGCCCGGCCCGGCGATACCGGTCACTCCCACACCAACGTCAGCGCCAAAAACCGTGCGCCGCGCCCTGCGCCATCTCCTTTGCGATCTGCTCGCTCACAGCCCCATGTTGCACCAGGTTTTCGCGGTTCACTCCCAGTAACCGCTCTTTGGCTTCATAGGAGTAGGCAACTATCGCACCGAGAAAAACCGCCGAGCTGCCCGGCACATCCGTTACTGTGCTTCCCAGTAGCCCGCCGGTGCAAGATTCGGCAACCGCCAGGGTCAGGTCGGCCGCGCTTAGCGCTCTGCACACCTTTATGGCGGCGGTTGTGTCATTCACTGCCATGCCTCGGATACTCCTGGCGCCGCGGCATGACGGGCGGCCGCCTGCGCAATCATCTGCGCCAGCGGATTCGACCCCACTCGACACCGGGCTGAACCTCGATTCACGGACACCTCCACTGCCACATCACTCTACCGCCAACGGCGTGCCGCAGCATCATACCACGGCCGTGGCGCGCGGTCAATCGTGGACGCCTGCCAACGCCTATGCTACAATGACCCCATGTCTATGGCGGACACATTGGCAGACCTTCTCGAGAACCTGCCCACCAAGCCGGGTGTTTATCTGATGAAGAACGCCCAACGCAAGGTCATCTATGTGGGCAAGACCGTTAACCTGCGCCAGCGGGTGCGTTCGTATTTCCAGAACTCGATCACCCATGCCAAAATCGTCCGGCTTGTGCGCGAGATTGAGGACATTGAGATCATCATCACGGGGTCAGAACTAGAGGCGCTGATCCTGGAAATGACCCTGATCAAACGCCACCGGCCCAAGTACAACGTCCGGCTCAAGGACGACAAGCGATACCCTTACATCAAGGTCCATTGGGCTGACGATTTCCCCAAGGTCACGGTGACGCGCCGGATGGACAAGGACGGATCCCGCTACTTTGGACCCTACACCTCGGCATGGGCCGTACATCAGACTCTGGACCTGTTGCGGCGCATGTTCCCGTACCTCACCTGTAACCGGACCATCACGGGAAACGACCGGCGGGCTTGTCTCTATTATGACATCAAGCTGTGCCCGGGTCCGTGCATCGGTGCCGCCAGCCGCGAGGAGTACCGGTCCAACATTCAGCGGTTAATGGACTTTCTCAACGGCCGCAGCGAACAGGTGACCTCACAGTTACAGGCCAAAATGATGGCGGCGGCCGAGAATCTCGAATACGAAACCGCGGCTCAGATTCGCGACCAACTGACCGCCATCGAACGAGTGGTGGAAAAGCAAAAAGTGGTCTCACTCGCCGGCACCGATCAGGACGTGATCGCATTTGCGCGACAGGACAACGACGCCTGCGCGCAGGTCTTTTTCATCCGCGGCGGCAAGCTGATCGGTCAGGAGCACTTTGTCCTCGACGGAACCGAGTTTGAAGAGAGTGAGACGATCATGGCCGAGTTCATCAAGCAGTTTTATGACGAGGCCGCCTATGTCCCGCCGGAAGTGATCCTGCCAGAGGTCGTGGCAGAGGCGCAAATCATAGAGCACTGGCTAGCGGAAAAGCGTGGCAACAAGGTCAGTCTGCGCGTTCCGCGTCGTGGTAAGAAACGCGAGTTGGTCACGATGGCGGCAGAAAACGCGGCCAACGCGCTCTCGATGTTGCGAGCTCAATGGGAGTCAGATCGCGGCCGCCACGTCGAGGCTATGGCGGAACTGCAACAGGCCCTGAGCTTGCCGGGGCCTCCCAGCCGGATCGAGTGCTATGACATCAGCACCACCCAGGGAAGCGCCATCACCGGCAGCATGGTCGTTTTCGTGCAGGGGGTGCCCAAGAAAGGGGACTATCGTCATTTCAACGTGCGCGGCCTGCAGATTCCCAACGATTATGATTCAATGAGGCAGGTTCTTACTCGTCGCTTTCGTCGTTGGCACGATGCCCACCAGCAGGACAAGGTGAGATCGACATGGGCCATCCTGCCTGATTTACTCATCGTCGATGGTGGTAAGGGGCAGTTGGGGGTGGCGGTCGAGGTACTATCCGATTCTGGCCTGCTGGAGCGGGTCCCCGTGGTTGGCCTTGCCAAACAGGAGGAAAAACTCTACCTTCCGGGCCAGCCGAACCCCATTCTGCTGCCCGAGCGCTCACAGGGGCTCTATCTGGTGCAGAGGGTGCGCGATGAGGCCCACCGGTTCGCCATCACCCATCACCGCAAGCGGCGCGCCAAAACAGGGATTGCCTCCATCCTCGACTCTATTCCTGGAGTGGGCCCCAAGCGGCGCCAGGCCTTATTGACGGTGTTTGGCGGGCTAGACGGGATTCGAAGAGCATCCCTGAAGGAAATCGTCGCCGTCCCGGGCATCCCACTACACGTCGCCGAGGCGATCAAAGAAGAACTACGCTGATCAGGGCGAGCCGACGCCCTGGAGAAACTGGTCAACGGCCCACCCCTCTCGGCCATCGGCCGTTCGAAGCTGCCACCACACAGAACCGTCTACCTCTTCTGGCCCACTGATCACTTGCAGCAAATCTCCATCCTCGACGATAAATAACCGATCGTACAGGGATCCCGGGCCGGCGCGCAAGCTGACGCCGAGTCCTTCAGTCGCCACGATAACTATCTGACCACCCACCACGATCGGCCCCACCGGAATGGTGGGCGAGGCCGCGGGAGTTTCTGTCGCGGTGGGTGTGGCCGTAGGGCTGGGTGTGGCAGTCGCAGTGGACGTGGGCGTCGGCGTAGGCGTGCTCGTCCCGGTTGGCGTAGGCGTCCGCGTGGCTGTGCGCACCGGGGTGGGTAACATGGGCAGGTCAGTCGGCGGAGGCGGTAGATCGATGGTTGCGGTCGGGGTTGTCGAAGGCGTTGGCGTAGTCTCAGGTCCCCTCAAGCTACGGACCAGGCCGGCCGTACCCCAGATCAACAGCGCTATCACTGCCAGCGCGGCCACGCCCATCATCGCCAGTCGAACGTTGCGCGGCACCAGCGCAGCCGCTTTCTTGGCAGCCCCAGGCATTTCTACCAGCAGCAGGCTCAGCTCTTCGTCCCCACCGGCTGACTGCGCCACCTTGAGGAACCGATCGGCCGCTCGATCCAGAGATAGGGAACCCACCGCACCCGTATCCATGCCTTTCGCCAGCGAACGAGCCAACGGCCCGTTGCCGATCACCAACCGATCGCCGGTGTCAAGTCGAAAGCCCGGCGATCCGTCGGCCCATTCGTGGGCGGCCCCATCCTGATCCGCCTCCCACAACTCGAGTTCGGGCGATTGCCCCAAGAACCCCTCGTTGCCAGCCTCCAACGTGGACGGCATCGGCGCCAGGTCCGCCCCCGTGCGAGACACATACACCCCCCCGCGGACCCGCGCCGCCACGGCGCGATCACCGTGAACGATAGCGACGACCATCTCGACGCCGATATCCCCCGCCGCGTCATAGCTGTGGGCTCTATCATAGACCGCCCGGTTTGCCGCCTGCAACCCCTCGCGCAGGAGGATTGCCAGGTCGCCGCCCTCGTGGCCAACCATGTGGTTTCGCAACGCTTGCAGCGCCAACTGGCTTACCTCACCGGCGGTCCAACCCGGACCGAACCCCTCGGCAAGCGCCGCGACGGTGAACGTTGAGGTCAGGCCGCGGCCGCGGAGACTCGAGACCAGGACTCCGCTTTCGGTGGCCTCGTATCCAACCGGCCTGTATGTGCGATGGACAAAATCGAGAATGACCTGAGCCAGCGGCTGCACTTTTCCACCCACCTTGTCTCTTCTGGCTGGCAGTATAACAAAACCCTAATCAGTGTCAACAACGCCGTTTGAGGGTGTTGAAAAACACATTGACAGATCGGTACTCTTGCTCGATTCTCAAGTCTGGCCGATAATGGTGCTTGATCAACTGAGATTGAGGAGAGGTAGCGGATGGCACGTGAACGGTTCGTAAAACAGGACACTGGGTCGTTCTTTGGGAATTTCATCTACGACCGCATGGTGCGACCAGACCATTTTCTGCGCAAACTGAACGAGATCATCGATTGGAAACCGTTCACTAGGCAGCTGGTGGAGTACTATGGCGGCGGCGCCAGGTACGGTCGCCCTCCCTATGATCCAGCCGTGATTCTCAAGATGTTGCTGATAGCTTGCCTGTACAACCTATCGGAGCGGCAGACAGAACAGCATGTGAATGACAGCCTGGCCATGAAATCGGTTTCTTGGCTTGGCAGTGGACGAAGCCGCGCCAGATCATTCGACGCTGAGCAGGTTTCGCCAACGGCTGATACAGAATGCCCAGGCAGGCGCTTTCGAGGAGATGCTGACTGCCATCGTGCGCCAAGCGCAGCATGCGGGGGTGCAGTTTGGGTCCATCCAGATCGTGGATAGTGTCCACACGGTGGCGGATGTGAATACCAGCAAGGATGACAAGCGGCAGGAACGAGATGGAAAACCACCTCGGGATGGGGACGCACGCTGGGGGGTCAAACACAGCCGGCGCGAGCGCGACCAAGAGGGTAAAGCTGCTGAGAAGGCCAGAGTACTTTTATGGGTTCAAAACCCATATGAGCATGAACACCGACTCGGAGTTGATCACGAGCCTGACGGTGACTGGCGGCGAAAGATATGATGGGCACCAATTACCAGTGTTGGTGGAGCAAGACTTGGCCAAGGAGATACCGATCGAGACGGTGACAGCGGACCGGGCCTACGACGACAGCGCGAATCACTATTTGCTGCAAACCAAGGGTATCCAATCTGCCCTCTATTCTTAATCACTACCGAACCAATAAGAAAGACCCCCACAAGCAGATTTGGATCTGATTGAAGGCAAGCGAGGGGTATCAGGCGGGAATACGGGAGCGCTACAAGATCGAACGCAAGCTTCGGGAGGCCAAGCAGGGGCATGGCCTAGATCGCTGTCGTTATCTGGGGATAGAAGGATTGCGAGTACAGGCCTACTTGACAGCGTTGACCTTGAACCTGAAACGGATGGTGAAGCTGCTGACCGGCACCAACTTCCGCGGCAGGGCAACCGCCTGTACCTGAGCCTGGGCCCCCAAATGTCAGGAGGTGAAGGAGAACCAGACTAGAAAACCAGGCAGATCAAAAGAACTTGGACGAAAACGGCCAGGACAGCCGCCGAAAAGGCAATCCTGGCCGCAAAAAAGCGCTCAACCGGTCAGCACGGCTTCGATCGCCGATATGACCTGATTATTCAACACTCTCCCGTTGGGGCTGTGTCGCCAGGGCGTAGATTGACCCTGGGTGGCGGGTATGCTACAATCTATTGCAGCGGGGCGGCCCTATTCGGCCGCCCTTCTTTTTCGCGATCATCCTATTCATGCCGCATTGGTGAGGACCACACATGGGCAAGGTGATGAGCCTGGAGGTGGCCGTCAAGTACCGGCAGCAATTGCGGCTGGCTGGACAGTCGATTGTGTTTACCAACGGCCTGTTTGACCTGCTACATGTCGGGCATCTTGACTACCTGGAGCGGGCCCGCGCGTTAGGTGACGCGCTGTTCATCGGCGTAAACAGCGACTCGTCATCTCGGGCGCTCAAGGGAAAACGCCATCCGATCATGCCTCAGGACGAGCGCTGCCGCCTGATCGCTTC
Organism: uncultured Chloroflexia bacterium; assembly: GCA_963695825.1. GTDB lineage: Bacteria > Chloroflexota > Anaerolineae > Promineifilales > UBA4811 > CAVOHX01. The sequence continues at coordinate 6,902 of CAVOHX010000003.1, read as the reverse complement.
GCTCGAGGTGGTGGACGTGGTGGTGCTGTTCGACGCATTGACTGCGACGGAACTCATCCGCTCGCTGGTCCCTGACGTCTATGCCAAGGGAGGGGATTACGCTCGCAAAGCATGGCCTGAAAGGGTAGCGGCCGAGGAACTGGGGTGCCAAGTGGAGTTGATCCCCTTTCTGGAAGGGTATTCCACCTCTGCCTTGATCCAGTCGGTACTGACCCGGTTCTGTGACGATGGCCCAGGCTCCTGATCACATCGTCCCGGCGGTTGAGCTCTCCCCCGGGCGTGAGTGGCGTTGCCCGAGCCGCCACTGTCATCTCTCTGGGAAACGTGGTCAGCCGGCTGTTGGGGATGGCGCGCGAATTCGTCAGGCTTACCTGTTCGGAGCGACCGGACTGGTGAGTGCATTCGAAGTTGCCAACATTGTCCCCACCATGTTCTTTGACCTACTGGTCGGAGGGATGATCAGCTCAGCGTTGGTGCCCGTGCTGAGCGAGTACGCCGAGTCAGATCGGCAGGACGAATTCTGGCGCCTGGTCAGCACTCTGTTGAGCCTGGCGGGTCGTCGTTCTCGCAGTTTTTGTCCTCCTCTCGGAGCTGTTGGCTCCTCAGATAGCATGGCTTTTTGGCGCCCGCCATTTCGATGACCCTACCTTGTGGGCCGAGACGTCGCGACTCTTGCGTGTCATGTTGCCCGCCGTCCTCTTTTTGAACCTGTCGGGGCTGGTGACGGGCGCCCTCTACAGCCTGCGACGGTTTTCCCTGCCTGCCTTTGCGGTGGCCGCCTTTAACGCCTCCATCGTGATTGGGGCCCTGTTGCGGCCCGACCGTATCGACAGCCTGGCTTGGGGGGTGCTGGCGGGCGCGATCGTTCAGATCCTGATGCAGTTACCTGGGCTGCAACTGGGTCGTCTGCGCTGGCGCCTCCAGGCGCGCCACCCTGCGCTGCGTCGCATCATCCTACTCTACCTCCCGATTGTGTTGGGGGTTCTGGTCAGCCAGGTGGCCATCGCCATCAGTTACAATCTGGCCACCCAGACGGGGGACGAGAGCGTGGCCATGATGCGCTATGCTACCACCCTGATCCAATTCCCCGTGGGTCTGGTCGCGACGGCCGTCTCTGTCGCCATCCTGCCCACCCTGGCGCGACAGGCAACCCAGCCCGACGGCGATACCGATTTCAACGCCACGCTGGCGCACGGCCTGCGCCTCGTTCTCATCCTTATCCTGCCGGCGACGGTCGGGCTCTACGTGCTGGCGCACCCCATCGTCGGGCTGGCCTTTGAGCACGGAGATTTTCTTCCGTCGGCCACCAACCAGACCTCTATCGTCCTGCGCTATTATCTACTGGGGCTGCCCTTTGCAGCCGTGGATCAGTTGCTCATTTTTGCCTTTTACGCCCGACGCAACACCCTGGCCCCCGCGCTCGTGGGTGTGCTCAGCGTAGGCGTATATCTCGTCATCGCCATGATCCTCATTCGCCCGCTGGGCCTGTACAGCTTGATGATCGCAGACTCTGTCAAGCACATGGTGCATGCGGGAGTGATGACCTGGCTGCTGCAACGACACACCGGCGGGTTGCACGATCAGATTTTAAGCACTGGCGCCAAGGCGGTGCTGAGCTCTGCCGTTATGGGGGCGGCAGTATGGGGTTTATTTCTGGTTGTGTCACCCGGCACTGAGTTGCTCCGGCGGTTGGTGGTTGTGGTCGGAGGAGGCGGCATCGGACTCGTCACCTATTCCATCATCCTCAAACGGCTTTACGTCCCCGAGTTGGACGCCTTGCAGAGCCTGCTCGTCCGCAAGGCGCGAGCTAGTGCAACGCAAGTGATCGGTTTGCGTGGCGCCCGCTGTCCCTTTATAATCGGAAGCATGACTCAGACTCTCAAGCCAGAGACAACCCGATGCGAATCACTCTCCTCGTCGCTCTATGACGAGGAATACTTTCTCACCGCCTGCGAGGGTTACGACGAGTACGAGCGCTCGGAGGGCAAAGAGCTATCTCGCCGGTTGGCGGCCGCGTTCTCCGCTGCTGGTATTCAACCGGGCATGCAGGTGCTTGACGTCGGCAGCGGACGGGGTGAGATTGTGCAACACTGCGCCGAGACCGGCGCCGACGCCTACGGCATCGACTATTCCTCGGTGGCGAATCAACTGGCTCAACGCGGCGTTCAGCCCATGCCCGCGGGTGGCGCTTACCGCCCCCAGACGATCAGCGCCGGCCGGATGGGCTTTGCTCAAGCCGACGCCAAGGTCCTTCCGTTTCCGACCGGGCATTTTGACCGGATTCTCATGTTCGACATCGTCGAGCACCTCTACCCGTGGGAGTTGCAGCAGGCGCTGCTCGAAGTCCGTCGGGTGCTCAAGGACGACTGGCCGGCTGGTCATCCACACCGCCCCCAACCGCTGGTACGACCGGTATGCCTACCCCGTCGTGCGCGCCTTTCGGACGCTCGGTGGACAGGGCGCCAAATACCCGCCAGACCCACGTAGATTGATCCCAGTCAACGTGCACGTCCACGTGAACGAACAGGACCTCCTCAGCCTGCCTCGCGCACTCCGCCAAGCTGGGTTCCGGAGCAGGGTCTGGCTCGATTCGCCCATTCAGAACCGGGACGAGGGTCTGATACTGGCTATCATGCGAAAACTTGCCTTCCAGGTGCCGCCGTTTCGCTGGTTCTTTGAACGCGAGGTTTTTGCCGTCGCCGCCAAACAGACGGCGTCAAGCAGGGCAAGCTGACCACCCACGACATGGCAGACAAACGACCGGTTGATGAATTGAGCACAGAAGAGCTGGAGCGCATCCTGGCCATTCGCAAGCGCGAGGAACGGCTCAAGCGGGTGCGGCGCATGCGCGCCGATGGGCGCCTGGTGGAGGCAACCCAACTTGAGCGCGCGGACCCGCCCCCTTTGCCCCGCCCGGAGGTAGAGCCGGCCGGCGCCACCCTGCGATACGGGACGACGGCCGTCAAAGAGCAGCGCTCTTGGATCAGCAGCTTGAATTGGGGCATTATTCCATCCTGGATTTCCGGCCTCAACCTGCGTTGGGTCGGCAACCGCTTTCTTTTCTTTATTGAACTCGTCGCGATCGTGGGGCTGGCGTGGATAATCTGGGAAACCTGGCAGACTCGTCAGGAACTCAACCGCGAGGTGGCGCAGGCCCAACGAAAGGAGATTCAAGAGGAGTTCCCGACACCCGAGCCTACACCGCTGATCAGCGTTGTGGTGCTGCCAGGCGGCCACACGTCTCCGATCGAGCCTGGCGGTTCACGCCCGGTTGAGGCAGGTGGGATTCCCGAACACCTGCTGCCGCGGGTAAACGCCTACCAGCCCCCGCCCATACCAACGCCAGGACCCGAGCACCCTCGCCGTATCGTCGTGGATGCCATCGGTGTGGATCATCCGGTTGTACTGGGGGATAACGAGGAACAACTGAAAAAGGGGGTAGGACATCACATTGGATCTGCCAATCCGGGAGATGCCGGAAACGTGGTACTCACGGCGCATAACGACATCTATGGCGAGATCTTTCGGCGCCTGGATGATCTTCAGTTGGGCGACCAGATCGTGATACACACGCTGAGCCGGCGGTACGTTTACCGGGTCCAGTCCTTCAGAATAGTGGACCCGTTCGAGGTCAGCGTGATGTACCCAACGCGCAAACCGACCGTGACTCTCATCTCCTGCTATCCCTACCTGGTGGACACCCAAAGGTACGTGGTCATTGGAGTTTTGGACGAGGAATAATCGATGGCGAAAAAGGCACGCCGCAAAAAGCATACCGTATTGACGCAGGCCCAGCTAGAGGGCACAAAGCAAAAAGAGACGGTCACAACCAACAAGGTGGTCATCGAGGTTCATCACCCCGAACCTGATGCGAAAACTGAGCTTGACTTGAGAACCGAGTACCGGTACGTGGTTGCCGATCTCAGGCGGATAGGCATCCTGGCTGCGCTCATGCTAATGGCGCTCGTGGTCCTCAACTTGTTCTTGCGCTAGGATCTGCTCGACAGGGACCAAGTTGAAAGGCGGCTGCCGACTCGATTCGCGGTCCACGTCAGCCCCCAGTGCAGAACCACCCCCAGCCATAGATTTCGCGTTACCAGAAACAGCGCCGCCGCGAGCCAGGCGACTGCAGCCAGGCGCACCCAGCCTGTGATCAGCGAGGGCCACTTGGCTGCAAAAAAGAGGCCTGGATCGCCGGCCGCTTCCAGACCCACCAGCAGTAGACCCACCAATACACCCCACACCAGGTGGTTCTCGCCCAACCAAGCACCGGCCGCCGCCCGGTAAAATCCCCAGTGAATCTGCAAAAACAGCGCATCCCACACGAGTTCCCAGCCGGGAGGTCGGTGGTGTAGGTAAAACACGTTCCCGTTCGACAGGTTGCGCGCGACTGCCCACCAGCTCCACCCCAGCAGGATGACCCCACCCATGAACACCAATACCGTCACCCCGGCTCCCTGCAGCCATGCTGCTGGCGACCAGCCCAAGAATCCGCTGTTGTCAGCTCCTACGATGCCAAGCGCGCGGCCGGTGATGAGTCGATGCTGTACGACGAGACCGTATGGGATCACTACATAGTAAAGAAAGCGCAATAGCTGCCAGGCAAGCCCTCGAAAACGCCAATGATCAAGCCAGCGGATGTTCTCGCCGAGAAAGCCGCGGTCCAGATCATGAACTCGCCATGCAAGCTGCGCAGCGACCACATAGAGCCCGATCGACAGTGCCACCCACAGGCCAAGTTCCCGGCCTGTCCCCAAGTTACCCATGCCACCGACCAAGCCTACCATCGATCACCGCCCATGGCCCTTGTCTTGCTGCGCACGACCCCGAGCCCACGCTGCGTGGCAACGGCCTTTCCGAGGCGTTTCACCCTCCTCGCCACGTAGGGTTCCAGTGCGCCCTGCTGCCTAATTGGCTTGGATGGGCACAACCAGAGTAACCGTGGTCCCCCGACCGGGCGCAGATTTGACGTCGAGTGAGCCGTCGATCAGCTCGGCCCGCTCCCGCATGTTCACCATCCCCAAACTGCCGCGCGACTCATAGTTCCCTAGCACCTCACGGGTGTCAAAACCAACCCCATTGTCCGCAACCTGAGCCACAAATAGGTTGTCCTCCACCCACAGCCGGACCTCGACCAGGCTAGCCTGGGAGTATTTCCGGGCGTTGCCTAGCGCCTCCTCAATGATGTAAAAGAGCACGCCTGCCTGGTTAACGTCCAGCCGCATCGTGGCGTCACCCAGCTCGCGAATCTGAACGTTGAGACCATCGGCCTCTTTGAGCTTGTCAACCAGTGTCTGCAAGGCGGCTAGCAGACCTTGCGTCTCCAGCACGAGCGGGCGGAGCGTAAAGAGCATGTGCCGAATCTCTTTGACCGTTTGCCGGGCCATTTTTTCGATGAGCTCCAACTCGGCAAGCAAACGTGGAGGCTCCTTATACAGCATCTTGCGAGCATAATTGAGCCGCATGGCGATTGCAGAGACGCCCTGGGTGGGCCCATCATGGAGGTCACGTGACAGCTTGTGTCGCGCCTCCTCCTCTACTGCCACTATTTTGTCCCTCTCGTTCTGCAAGTTCTGATAGAGAAGCGCGTTGTGAAGCGCAATGGTCGCCTGAGCGGCGATGGCTGAGAATAGCTCCAACTGGCTGGGATCAAATGCGGTGAATGCTGGCGTGGCAAAGACGATCGCCCCATAGTTCTCGAAACCGGCTCTCAGCGGCAAGGCGGCCGCCGTCCGGCACGTGCCGAGTCCCGTAAAGACGGCCAACTCGGGGTCCCGGTTGGGCGCATCGGTCGCCACAAGGTCCGCCTCCTCAAGGCACCGAGCCACCACCCCGGACTGGCCCCGAATCTTTTGCTGCCACTCGTGGCGCGGCAGATGGCGCGACGCGGCCAGTCGCAGTCCCCCACGCTCAAACAAAAAGATCATCGCCACCAATTGGCCCTTGGCGCCCCAGTCGGCCATAGCGCGCTCGGCCACGTCCAGCGCCAGTTCGAGAACCCGCTCAAAGTTGAGCGTAGAGCTCAACATGCTGGTCATCTGTTGCAGCACTTTTGCGCGCTCTATAGCCGCCTGGAGCTCTTGCACGTCAGTTTTGGCGGCCGCCAGCCTCTTGTCCGCGCCGCGTCCCAGCACACTCTTGGAAAGGACGCCGCTCAAGAATCCCGCTCCAATCACGAAAAAGGCCCCAAACAACGCCAGAAGCAGGCCCTCGGTCGTACCCAGAGGATCCGGCAGTCCCCACAAGAGAATCCCGGTTCGGGCGACGCTCACCACGGCCGCCACGACCAGGCCAATGCCCCAATGAAAACGCACCGATGCGGTAACCACCGGCAGCAAGGCAAAAAACAAGAGCGGGTCGGCCGCCAAGCCAATGAGGTCGGGTGTGTAACCAACAATAAAGTAGGCGAGCAACACAACCACACAGTCGAGGACCAGAGTGGCGATCGGCAGCTCGCGCTCCAACCAACGAGCGTAGGCAAGCACCGTGACTATCGCGTTGTAGAGAAGCGCCAGGACTATCAGCACCAGAACAGAGGTAGAACCGAGGATGATGGGTACGCGCGAAGGCTCAACCAGCCAAACGATGAAAAGACCCAAGGCGGTCGCCACATAGGCGAGCCATCGAACAACAGCGATTTGCAGGTCAGTGCCAGTAGAACTCTTGCGCTGTCCGGTTCTCATCCTCTACCTGTCTAGCTGGCTCCCCGTCTCGCCCCCGCTAAAAAAAGGGCCGCATGCGCTGGAACAGCACCGCAGCCATCATCAATCCTGGTGGGCGAGAAGGGACTCGAACCCATGACCTCACGGATGTGAACCGTGCGCTCTAACCAACTGAGCTACTCGCCCAACACGGAGGATTATAGCATTGAACTCAACCCAGGGCAAGTATCAACCAGGGGG
>CAVOHX010000002.1:0-78201 GCA_963695825.1 uncultured Chloroflexia bacterium | reverse complement strand
CTGATTCCAAAAGACCCATGTCGCGGACACCGCCGCCACCGCCAGTCCGCTGGACCAGCCGGGCGTGCAGCAGCAGCACCTCGGCCGTAGTGAGGAACTCCACCGACTACTCCCGCGCGCAAGGTTTCCAGAGTTGGGCGATAATCGTCAATGAATCGATCCACTCGCTCCAAAAAGCCTGGGCGCACTCCCGGAGGCGCTGACGGGGCGATGATGATCCGGTGACGATCTGGGTCTACAGTCACAGTGACCTTGTCCCCCAACGAGAGGCCAACTGCCTCCAACGCATCCGCAGGCAGTGACACCACCGTGCTGTTTCCAGTTCTAAATATCTTTCTAGCCATGTCCGCCTCTGCACTCCCGTGTAATTACATTGTAAGTATACGCCATTTCACCAGTGCGTCAAATGGAGAATCTGCACCTCTCCAACTCGAGCGGGTAATCCTTTTCCCCGTTTTTGCTCGCCCGGGTCACCAGTACATCCCCGACGCCTGTCGGGGAAATGCCCACTCTAGGCTGCACCGTCCCTAGAAGCCAAGGCGATCCAGCTCCAGCTCGCGCAGGCACTCGGCCGGTCGGCTCGCCGGTCTCCGGATCCCAGTCCATCAGCTCGTAGAAGCGGCGCTTGAACCAGGCAAAATCCTCCTCGGTGATCCCGCTGCCCTCGATCGGGCCGCTGTCGAAGGCGGTCATCACCCGCTTGGGCAGCCGGTCGTCGTCGGCGGTGAACCCCTCGCGCAGGTTGAACAGCCGCGACAGGGTCTGCGCCCGGCGCCCCCACGGCCAGGATGTCGTGGATGCCGTACTCGACGCCGGTCACGCCCGACAGCGCCTCGGCCAGCTGGTCATAGTCGTAGGCAGTAGAACTGGCAGATCAGGGCGCAGTCCTGCAAAGTGCTGACCAGTTCAGCTCGTTGTGGAAAATGATCTGCAGCTTGTCCTCGTCCAGCACGTCCCGGCGGCACCGGGCCGACCGGTTCGGCGCAGGCGGCCGAGTTGACCCGCCGGAGCGAGCCGCCATCTGACGGCAATAGGCCGTGTCGTGCATGTTCATCATGTGGTCGGCGCCGACCGGGGCGACCGCATAGCCGACGCCCATGGCCGGCTTGAGGCGCGGCTCGTGCATGGGCAGTTCCTGGCCCTTGACGGTGATGTTGAACGGCTCCGAGTCTCGGGCCAAAGCGGGCCGCCATGCGGGCCACACCCTCGGCCATCACGTCGCCAAAGCCCTCGCGCCGGGCGATCATCTCCACCGAGCGCACCAGCAGGTCGGCGTCGCCCCAGCGGTATTCCAGGCCGCCGGTGTCGGCGGCGGTCAGGATGCCGTTCTCAAAGCACTCCATCACAAAGGCGATGGACATGCCGGTCGAGATGGCATCCAGGCCGTAGGCGTTGGCCAGCTCGTTGGCCTTGAGCACCGCCAGGTTGTCCTGCACGTCGCAGCAGGAGCCAAAGGCGGCCATGGCCTCGTACTCGGCGCCGCCATAGACCGGGTCGAGGCGGCGGTAGGGATCCTCGTCCTCGTTCTCAAAGACCTGCTTGCAGCTCACCGGGCAGCCCTGGCAGGTGTCGCGCTCCTTGAGGAACATCTCATAGTTGCGCTCGCCGCTCAGCAGTTCCGGATGCTCGAAGACCGGCTCGCCAAAGTTGCGGGTCGGCAGCCCGCCGACCAGCCGCCAGGCCGGTCAGGCCATTCTGGGTGCCGCGCCCGATGCCGGCCGTGGCCCAGCCCATCAGCTCCTTATAGTTCTCGCCCAGCCACTTGGCCACGGCTGTCACCCGCGCTCGGTCGGCCACGGGAACCTTGCATCGTGCCGCGCACGGCCACCGCCTTGAGGTTCTTGGAGCCCATCAGCGCGCCCAGGCCGTTGCGCCCGGCCGCCCGGTTGACGTCGTGCATGACGGCCGCATAGCGCACCAGGTTCTCGCCGGCCGGGCCGATCTGGGCCACGCGCACCCGCTCGTCGCCCAACTCGTCGCGGATGGCGGCCTCGGTCGGGCGCGGTCAGTTGGCCCCACAGATGATCGGCCGGGCGGATCTCGACCTCGCCGTCCTTGATCCAGAGGTAGACCGGCGACTCGGCGCGGCCGCGGATCACCAGCGCATCGAAGCCGGCGCGCTTGAACTCGTGGCCCCACCAGCCGCCGACCTCGGAGCTGCCCAGCGCGCCGGTCAGCGGCGACTTGCCGCCCACGCCGTGCCGCCCCGCGCCGGGAAAGTTGGTGCCCTGCATGATGCCGGGGGCAAAGATGAGCAGGTTGTCGGGGCTGAGGGGGTCGGTGCCCGGCGGGCAGGTCGCGCAGCAGCAGGTAGGCGACCAGCGCCCGCCCGCCGACCAGCAGCCGGTAGAAATCGTCGCTCGGGCTGCTCGATCGCAGTGTTTGCCCGACGTCAGATCAACGTGCAGGATCTTGCCGTGTGTACCACCAATCATCTTGTTCTCCTCCTGCTTTTCAACCGGATGCCTGCCGGGGTGGGTCGGGCGGCCGTCTCGTGATGCGCGAGTTTCGTACAACGAGTACCATTTTACCACGTGTCGGCGCGAATTTGCGACCGGCGCCCGCGCTCTTGGCAATTGCGGCGAAACATGTTATTGTTGGCCTCCATGGCGAGACCGCAGGCTAGGCGCTGCGGCCGCTGTGGGCCCGTTTGCCAGGTATGGCGGATGGGTCAAGTAATCGACATGGTTTGGACCGCTGTAGTCAGGTCGAAACTGATAGTTTGACGAGGATCTCGAATGGCGAAACGTTCTGGTCGGCGGGCGACTGCTTCTCAACGGGTGGTGCAGGTTTTGGGTATAATCATCGTGCTGAGCATGGTCTTGGTCGTGGTGGCCCCATTGGCGGGCACCGGCCGGCGCAGCCAGCCCACTCCGCGTCCCACGTTGCCCGAGCCGACCTCGACCCCGGTTCCGCAGCCCACCGCGACCGAGTCCCCGACGCCCACACCCGCGGCGGCCGGTGCCCCAACCCCTGACACGGGTAGCTGACGGCGCGACTTGACCCCTTGCAGCTAGAATAAAAGCAGAATCGCGGCAATCGCCACCAGGGCGATGACGCCGTACTCGATCAGGACGCGCCGGTTGAGCTGATCCTGGAAATATCCCTGCGTCAGGCCGGTCGCCACGTAAAAGACCAGCAGCAAAAAGAGCCCGCCGGGCAGCGGCGCCAGATGCAGGTAGTTCAGCGCCCAGACCGCCTGCGCCATCACCAACCCCACGACGCCGCCATAGAGGAGCACCCGGCGCAACTGCTGCGAGGTGTTCCAAAAGAAGCGGATTGCCAGCAGCGTGCACACGACCAGCGCGGCCGGAGCGACGACCAGCGCCCGGGCGTGCGTCCCATAGATCACCACCAGGAACGCCAACGCCAGCGCATAGATGAACACGGTCACCAGCAATTGCACCCCAGCGTGCCCCAACTCGGCCGGGTCGAGTGCGTGGAACTCGTTGGCCACTGCCAGCCCCAGCAGCACCAGACCGCCCACCAGCGCCAACAACCAGGTGGACAGGGTCTGCGCCTGCGCCAGCAACACGCCGGTGATCAGCGCGGTCAGGGCAGGCAGTATCCACAGGACAAAGGTCGGCCGCGCCTGGCGTTGCTGGCAGAGGGGGTGAGTGCGCAGAATGGCGTGGACGCCGGTCACCACCAGCCCTACCACAAAAGCGGTGATCAACCAGAGGGTGGAAAGCTCTATTCCCAGCGATGAGCCCAGCACGCGCACCGCAAAGCGCTGCGACGGCAACTGGACGAGTTTGCTGAGCACAAAACCGACGGCGGCCGCACCCAGCAGGATGCTTTGACGGTCTCGGTCTACGGTTGGTCTAGCCACAAGCCGAGATTGTATCATCGGGTATGCCGTTGTCAACCGGGGCGCGGATGCTATAATCGGCGCCACGCCGGACCACGTGTAACATCGGACTGCAGGAGCTCGAATTGGGATACGTACTATACGCCTTGGTTGGACTGGTCGTTGGGGGAATCATCAACGCGCTGGCAGACGATCTGCCGGAGCGCCGGCGGCCTCAAACCCCCCACTGTCCGGGGTGTGAACAGAGCTACCGGCCGGCGAGGTGGCTGGGAGTGACCCGCCGGAGCTGCCCGAACTGCGGGGCTCGCGAGCGTCGCCGGACCTGGCTGATCGAGCTGGGGACCGCACTCGTGTTTGCGCTGCTCTGGTGGCGGTTCCGCGTTCTTTCGGCCGAGCTGATCGTCCTCTCTTTTTACCTGAGCGCCTTTATCCTCATTCTGGTCACCGACATGGAGCACCGCCTGATCCTGCACGCTGTCACCTTTCCCTCCATTGCAGTGGCGCTGGTCGCCAGCCTGGTCACGATCACCCCCCGGGCAGCGCTGCTGGGCGCCGTCGTCGGGTTTGTCAGCTTTTTCATCATCTACTTGCTGGGTGGTTGGGTTTTCGGCGCCGGTGCCATGGGCTTTGGCGACGTGACCCTGGCGACCCTTATTGGGGCGGCGGCCGGTTTTCCAATGGTCGTCGTCGGGCTACTGATCGGCGTCCTGGTGGGCGGCGTCGTCACGCTTGGGTTGTTGATCACCCGTCTGCGCCGGCTGCGCAGCAAGGTTCCCTATGGACCCTTTCTCCTGGCTGGTGGGACCGCGGCCTTGCTGTGGGGACCGCAGATCATCGAATGGTATCTCTCATAGCCGAAGCAGCAGCTCACAGATAAGGAGAAGCTTCGCATGTCAGATCAAGAGAACAACGACTGCACCTGTATCGGCCTCCACAATGTTCGGGAGAACATTGTGGGGATAGACATACAGGTCCCGCTGCTCGACGGATCCTGCCGCGCCTACGTCAACCTGGACAACGCCGCGAGCACGCCCGCCCTGCGGCCGGTGCTGGATACCGTCAACCGGTTCATGGATTGGTACTCGAGCGTCCACCGCGGGACTGGTTTCAAGAGCCAGGTATCCACCGAGGCGTACGACCAGGCGCACCGCATCGTCTGCGACTTTGTGTGCGCCGACCCCGAGACCCACACCGTCATCCTGGGCAAGAACAGCACCGAAGCATTGAACAAGCTCGCCCGCCGGCTCCCCCTCGAGGCGGGCGACGTCGTGTTGACCACCTTGATGGAGCACCATTCCAACGATCTGCCGTGGCGGGCTCGCATGCACATCGAGCACATCGAGGTTGACGCGCGCGGTGCGCTCGATGAGGGTCATCTGGACCATCTGTTGGTAGAGTTCGCCGGCCGGGTGCGGCTAGTGGCTGTGACTGGCGCCTCTAACGTCAGCGGCGCTATCAACCCAATCCGTCGCCTGGCCGAAAAAGCGCACGCGGCCGGGGCCGAGATACTGGTCGATGCGGCCCAGCTTGCCCCGCACCGCCGGGTTGACATGGGCTCGCCAGACGACCCCGGTCGCCTCGACTATGTAGTGCTGTCGGCCCACAAAATGTACGCGCCCTTTGGCACCGGCGCGCTGATCGGCCGGCGGGAGACCTTTTTGCAGGGCGATCCCGACATGGTCGGCGGCGGAACGGTGGATATCGTCACGCTGGACGACGTGCTGTGGACCGGCCTGCCCGACAAGGAAGAGGCGGGCAGCCCCAACGTCGTCGGCGCGGTGGCTCTGGCCCAGGCCATGCGCTGCCTGGATCAGATCGGCATGGAGGCCTTGGCAGCCCACGAGGCGCAGCTAACCGCCCGTCTCTTGCGCAAGCTGAATCGCACTCCAGGGGTGCGCGTGTACGGGGATACCGATCCCGGTCGGGCGGCTGATCGAGTTGGGGTCATTCCATTCAACGTCGAGGGGATGAGCCACTATTTGATCGCTGCCATCCTCAGCATCGAAGGAGGAATTGGGGTGCGGCACGGCTGCTTTTGCGCCCATCCCTATCTGTTGCGCCTGATGAATGTCCCGCCAGAGGACGCCCGCGCCTACCAGGAGGAGATCCGACAGGGCATCAAGATGAACCTGCCCGGCCTGGTGCGCGTCAGTTTTGGCTGTTACAACACCGAGGACGAGGTCGATTGGTTCGCCGAGATGCTGGAGCGGGTTGCCCGGGGCGAGTATCGAGGCGAATATTCCCAGGACCCAGCCAGCGGCGCCTATACGGCCGCGGGTTATGCGCCCAAGATCGAGCGCTACTTTGGCCTGCGATAAACGGAACGGCCGGGAGTTGCTCAGCTCGGCGGCGCCGTCCATGGCCAACGGCCGCCCGGCATGATGAGTCGGACCCCCCGGTCGTAGAAAAAGTAATCCCAGGCCCAGTTGATGAGCACGACGAGCCGATTGCGAAAGCCGACCAGCCGCATGATGTGGATGACGAGCCAGACCAACCAGGCCACAAAACCGCGGAACTGGAATCGGCCGATCTGAGCCACGGCCGCGTTGCGGCCGATCGTCGCCAGCGCGCCCGGGTTCTTGAACACAAACGCTTGCGGTGGCTCGTCCTCGATCGCCCGCTTGATGTTGCCGGCCGCCAGGTTGGCCTGTTGGATGGCGACCGGGGCGATCATTGGCAGGGGGCGGCCGTCCACCTCCCAGTAGGTGGCGTCGCCGATGACATACACCTCGGGGTGGTTGGGCAACTGGAGCGAAGGTTCGACGAGGACGCGGCCGAGGCTGCCGCGCTGCACCTCCAGAGCGTCCGCCAGGCCCGCCGCAGCGCGCTCCAGCCGCCCAGATCAGGGTGCGAGCCGGCATCACCTCTCCGCTCTTGAGCTGCACCTGGCGGCCGTCGTAATCGGTGAGGGTGGCGCCAAAGCGCACCTCGACGTGCTTGCGCCACAACACCTCGGCCGTCGCTTCTTGCAGCGGTTCGGGCATGTCGCCCAGCAGCCTATCCGAGGCCTCTAGCAGCACGACCCGCAGGTCCTGCGGCTTGAGTTCCACAAAATCCTTCAACTGGATCAGGCGGGTCAGTTCGGCCAGCGCGCCGGCGCTCTCGACACCAGTGGGTCCGCCGCCGACCACCACAAAGGTCAACATGGCCCGGCGCAACTCGGGGTCAGTCTCCTGGGCTGCTAACTCGAACATCCGCAATACGTGATTGCGGATGGCAACCGCCTCGTCCAGGTCCTTGAGCCCAAAGCTGTGCTGCGCGACGGCCTGCAGGTTGTAATAGTTGGTCGCCGCGCCAAAGGCCAGGATCAGGAAATCATAGGCCAGTGGGCCGGTGGAGGTAATCAGTTGCCTCCCCGCCAGATCGACGCCGGTGACCTCGGCCATGCGGAACTGCAGGTTCTTTTGGTGCCGCAGGATGGCGCGCACGGGATAGGCGATCTCGCCCGGCGCCAGGCCGGCGGTGGCGACCTGGTACAAGAGGGGTTGAAACAGGTGATAATTGCGCCGATCCACCAGCACCACCTGGACGCGCGCTCTGCTCAAAGCCTGCGCGGCTCGCAGCCCGCCAAAGCCGGCCCCCACGATTGCCACGACGGGCGCGGATTCCGTCATTCAGAATCTCCCCGTGAAACGGGCTTGGGGGCTGCGCCACCCGCCTGACGCTCTAGGAAAGGGTGATTATCCACGGTTCCACCGGGTAGGGCGTCAAGACCTCCCCACCGTTGGCTGTCACGCGGTAGACGTCCTCGATCCGCACCCCGCCGAACCCGGGTGCTGCCAGAATTGTGTGGCCCACGGCTACAGTCATCCCCTCGCGCAGGGGGACGCGACGATGGGCCTTGATGATGGTCGAGGCGGGTATCTCTTCAAAGCGCAGGCCGATGCCGTGCGCGATCCCACTGATGTGGTGCGCTCCCAGGCCGGCCGCCTCACAGATCTGTTTGCCGGCCGCGTCCAGGTCGATGCTCTTGACACCGGGTTTGAGCATAACGCTGGTGGCCTCGCGCATCTGGAGGTAGGTTCGATACAGGCGTGCCTGCAACTCGTCCGGTTGGCCCACCACAAAGGTGCGCGCCAGGTTGGCGCAATAGCCCTCTACTTGCGGGGTGAGGTTCACCACCACCAGGTCGTCCGCCTCGACCGGTCGTTTGTCCGCCTTGCCGTGAATCCAGCAGGTGCGAATGCCGGTGTTGACGTGAATGGGCGTGCTGGTCCCTTCGGCCCCCGCTTTGAGCATCGTATACAGCGCTTCAGCGGCTATTTCGTGCCCCGAGACCCCCGGCCGGATCATCTCACGCGCGCGGTCCATCCCCAGCGCGGCGATGGACTGCGCCTGGCGCAGCAACTCTAATTCGGAGGGTTCTTTGACCATCCGCAATTCGTCCATCACCGGATCGGACGAGATCAGGTTGACGTTGGGGTTCAATTTGCGAAAGAGGTCCACCAAAAAGGCGGGGGTGTAGAACCAGAACTGCATGCCAACCTGTGGCCGGCCGTCCGGTGGCGTCGCAAAATCGGCCGGCAACTCGGTCTCCACCAGGCGGCGGAACATGCTGCGCACATCGGCCATCTGCTCCCCGACATCGCCAAAGATCTCAACCGGCGCGTCGCCTAACCGCCTGCCGCAATTCGGGCTCCTCGCCCGCAAAGGCAATCAAGATGGGCGGTCCCGTGATCGGGATGATCGCCCTCGGCTGGGCGCGCAACTCGCCGAAAAAGTAGCGGTAGTCGTCGTAAGTCATGATCATCAGCCCGATCAGCCCCCGTTGGGCCATCAGGCGCTGTGCACGCGCGATCCGTTCGAAGTTGATCTGCATCAAGCCTCCCCGATCACTATTTCGTACGATAACGCAATGGCACCCGGAGGACAGACTTGCTCGCAGTCGCCACAGTAGGCGCAGCCGTCGACCGATGTCAGCCGCGGCCGGCTGTCTACCAGCACCAAGACTTGCTCCGGACAGATGGTCACGCACTGACCGCAGCCGTCACACAGTTGGTCGTTGATCTCGGGTAATGGAATCGGTTCCACCGGCCGGCTCCTCGTCGCTCAGATCCCGTTGGACAAAGCTGCCCAATGCTGTATTATACACAAACATGGTAACCTGCACGGTCGTTGCCAGCAACGACTTTAGTCTCAGCCCATCCGGACTCTTATCGAATGGACAAACGAACCGTCGACCTGCTGCGACAGGTGCCCTATTTTGCCAACCTCTCTGCACCGGAGCTAGCGGCCGTGGCAGACGTAGTGGTCGAACGGCGCATAGATGAAGGTCAAATCGCCTTTGTCGAGGGCGATCCCTGCGCCGGCCTCTACCTGATCGTTCGCGGGCACGCCAAGATCTATCGCCTGTCAGCCGAGGGGCGCGAGCAGGTGCTGGCGTTGCTCAAACCCGGCGACTCGTGCAATGAGGTGCCGGTGGTGGACAGCGGCCCCAACCCTGCCACCTTTGTCGCGCTCCAGCCAACGGTGGTCTGGATCTGGACCGGTTCGGAGATGGACCGGCTGCGCCGCGACAGCCAGGGTTTGAACGAGGCGATCATTCACAGCCTCGCCGGCCGCTGCCGCGAGTTGGTGGACAAGGTCTACTCGCTATCCTTTCTCTCGGTGACGGCGAGGCTGGCGGCCTTTCTCCTCGCCAACATCGAGCTCGAGCCAGCGGCCAAGCTGGACCGGCGGCGTTGGACGCAAGACGAGATCGCTGCTCACATTGGCACGGTGCGTGAAATGGTCGGTCGAGGGCTGCGCAACCTGGAAAAAGATGGGCTGATACGTTTTAACCGCCACCGGATCGAGATCACGAACCGCCGTGGGCTGGAGAGCTTGCTCTAGGCCATTCGCGCGCCGTCAATCCCCTTCCCCGAACTACACTCTTTTGATGAAACCAAGCGCTCGACCTGCCTGGCTGACGACCGCCATCGCCTTGGCCGCCTTTGTTGTGCTCGGACTGCCCGACGGCCTGTTGGGGATTGCATGGCCGTCGATCCAGTCGTCCTTGAACGTATCGCTTGACGATTTGGGCTGGCTGGTCCTCTCCTCGGCGGCCGGTTTTTTGATCACCAGCTTTTTCAGCGGCCGGTTGCTGCAAGCTTCCCGTTCCGGGATGGGGAGCTATTTGCTGGTCAGCAGCGCGGTGCGGGCCGGGGCGATTCTGGTCTACGCGCTGGCCCCGTCCTGGCCCATACTCATCGCTGCCGCGCTGTTTGCGGGAGCTGGCGGCGGCGCGTTGGATGCGGGTATCAACACCTATTTCGCGGTCAACCGCAGCCCGCGGCTGATGAATTGGTTGCACGCCTGCTTTGGGCTCGGCGTCACCATCGGCCCGGCTATCATGACCCCCGTTCTCGAGGCGGGTTGGTCGTGGCGCTGGGCATACGTTGTGGCGGTCGTGCTCCTGATCCTGGTTGCGGCCGCCTTTGGGCTGACCCGCCGTCACTGGCAGGACCTAGAGATGCCGGTCGCCGAGCGATCGAGCGGCGCGCAGGCCCGTGATACCCTAAAGATGCCCATGGCGTGGCTGGGGGTTGGTCTCTTTTTCGCCTGCGCCGGTATCGAGATGACCGCCGGCCAATGGTCCTTTACGCTTTTTACCGTAGGCCGCTCCGTGCCGGTCAGTGTGGCTGGTTTCTGGGTTGGCGCCTATTGGGCTGGCTTTACCGCCGGCCGGGTACTGTTTGGCATCTTTGCCAACCGTTTCTCCGTGATTCGGTCGCTGCGTCTGGCGATGCTCGGCACCGTTGTCGGCTCGGTCCTGCTTTGGTGGAATCCCCTCGACGCCGGTGGATTGATTGGGCTCGCGCTGCTGGGATTCGCACTGGGGCCGGTTTACCCCTTGCTGGCGGTGGACACGCCCAGGCGATTGGGGCGCGACCACGTGGCCAATGCGATCGGTTTCCAGACCAGTGCGGGCGGCCTCGGCGTCGCGGTGCTGCCGGCGGTTGCCGGTCTCTTGGCCGGGCGCCTGACCCTGGAGATCATTGGGCCGATTCTGGTGGCAGTATGCCTGGCTATGTGCGTTCTGGGCGCTGCATCTTCTGGTCGCGCCGAGGTCTGAACCCGGCCGCGCGGCCGCGTCAAGAATCCGCCCGGCTGACCCGCTTTGCCACCCGATCTGCCCGCCGGGACTGGCTATGTTTGTAGATTTGCCTACCGGTCAGCCAAGAGTGCTCATCCCTGGGCGTCAACGACCGCCAACGCGGCAATGTTGACGATATCGCGCACCTCGTCGCCCCGCTGTAGGACGTGGACCGGCTTTTTCATGCCCATCAACACGGGGCCGATGGTCTCGGCGCCCCCCAGGCGCTGCAGTAGCTTGTAGGCCACGTTGGCCGCCTCGAGGTTGGGAAAGATCAGCACGTTGGCGTCGCGCACCTGGCTAAAAGGGTACAGTTCGTCCACGATTTCAGGCACCACGGCAGTGTCCACCATCATCTCGCCGTCCACTGCCAGGTCGGGCCGGCGTTCGCGAACGATCCCTACCGCGCGGCTGACCTTTTCGGCGAACGGGTGTCGCGTGCTGCCAAAGTTGGAAAAGCTGATCATGGCGACACGCGGTTCGATGTCAAAGCGCCGCGCCGCGTCGGCCGTCATGATGGTAATCTCGGCCAGGTCCTCGGCCGTGGGGTCGATGTTAACTGTGGGGTCGGCAAAAAAGTAGACCTTGTCGCGCACGATCATGATGTACATGCCGGCGACTCGGTGCACGTTCTTGGCCGTGCCAATGATCTCCAGCGCCGGCCGGATGATATCGGGATAGTTATGGTTGACGCCGGACACATAGGCGTCGGCGTGCCCTTTTCGCACCAGCATGGGACCAAAATAGCTGCGCCGGCGCATGTAGGAATGGGAGCGGGACAGCGTGACCCCTTTGCGCTGGCGCAGCTTGAAAAACGCCTGGCTGTAGCTTTCGAACCGCTTGCTCTTGCCCGGGTCGATGATCCTGGGTTTATAGTCCAGCCCCAACTCGGCGATCACGTTGCGGATGACCGACTTGCGCCCCAAGCAGAATAGCCCGGCCGATCCCCTGATCCTCCATGGCCGCGGCCGCACGGATGATCTTGGGGGATTCGCCCTCGCCAAAGACGACCCGCTTGGGATTGGCCCGCGCCTTGTTGATGATGTGCCGCATCAACTCCCACCCCTTGCCCAGGCGGGCCTCAAGCTGCTGGCGGTACGCGTCCAGGTCAACAGGCTGATAGGCGACGCCGCTCTGCATCGCAGCCTCTGCCACCGCCGGCGCTACCCAGAGCAGCACGCGCGGGTCAAAAGGTTTCGGGATAATGTAATCCGGTCCGAACTTGAGCATCTCGAGGTTGTAGGCTTTGAGAACTGAATCGGGTACGTCCTCCCTCGCCAGCGCCGCCAGCGCCTGGGCGGCCGCCAGCTTCATCTCTTCGTTGATCTGGCGCGCGCGTACGTCCAACGCCCCGCGAAAGATGAACGGAAAACCGAGCACGTTGTTAACCTGATTGGGAAAGTCGGTGCGCCCAGTCGCCACGATGACGTCAGGTCGCGCCTCCTTGGCGAGGTCGTATTTGATCTCGGGGTCCGGGTTTGCCATGGCAAAGATGATCGGCCGGTCGGCCATCGAGCGCACCATCTCCTGGGTCACCACGTCAGCCACGGAGAGGCCGATGAACACGTCTGCGCCCGCCATGGCGTCCACAAGCGTGCGCGCGTCGGTCTGGACGGCAAAGCGCTCCTTGTATTCGTTCATCCCCTTGGTGCGGCCGTGGTAGATCACCCCCCGAGAGTCCAGCATGAGGATGTTCTCCCGCTGGACGCCCACCGAGGATGATCATCTCGGCGCACGCAATCGAAGCGGCGCCGGCGCCGTTAAAGACCACACGAACCTCATCCGCCTGCTTGTCGACGATTTCAAGGGCGTTGATGAGACCGGCCGTCACAATGATAGCTGTGCCGTGCTGGTCGTCGTGAAAGACGGGGATGTCCAGCATCTCCTGGAGGCGAGTTTCGATATAAAAGCACTCGGGCGCCTTGATGTCCTCCAGGTTGATGCCGCCAAAGGTAGGGGCGATGGCGCGCACCACATTGATGATCTCATCCGGGTCCTCAGAGTCCACCTCAATGTCAAAAACATCGATATCGGCAAAGCGCTTGAACAGCACCCCTTTGCCCTCCATCACCGGCTTGGAGGCCAGCGCCCCGCGGTTTCCCAGGCCCAGGATGGCAGTGCCGTTCGAGATGACCGCCACCAGGTTTCCTTTGGCAGTGTACCGATAGGCGTCGTTGGGCTCCTCGGCGATTTCCAGCACCGGCACGGCGACGCCCGGTGTGTAGGCCAGCGACAGGTCCAACTGGGTGCGGGTGGGTTTGGTCGAAACGACCTCGATCTTGCCCGGCCGGCCGCCGGCGTGGTAGTCGAGTGCGAGCTCCTTGGTGATCTTCATGGCAACCTCCAATCGTTCATTCTTTCACAATTGCCTACCATCATTGTACCGGTTCTTGGTATGTCCACAAGTGTTTTCCGTCACATGGTGGTTCGGCGTAACCGCATCCCGTTCAGGATGACAGCGACCGAAGCGCCGACGTCGGCCACGATGGCCATCCACAGAGTGGCCTGTCCGGCCGCCGCCAGCCCAAAGACGGCCGCCTTGATCGCCAGCGCAAAGACGATGTTGGCGGCGATCACCCGTCTCGTTTTGCGGCTCAGCGCCACCAGGAAGGGCAACTGGTTCAGATCGTCGCCCATCAGCACCACGTCGGCCGTCTCCATCGCCTGGGCCGAGCCGGCGCCGCCCATGGCGATGCCCACGTCCGCCCGCGCCAGCGCCGGGGCGTCGTTGACCCCGTCGCCGACCATGGCCACCGCCTGGTACCTGTTCGACAGTTGCTCGATGGCGGCCACCTTGGCTTGCGGCAGCAGCCCGGCCCGCACCTCGTCTACCCCGACCTGCCGGCCGATCTCGGCCGCCACGGCTGGGTGATCGCCGGTCAGCATCACCGTGTGAACACCGCGCGCCTGGAGAGCTGCCAGCACCGGCCTGCTGCTCGGCCCTGCGGTGTGTCGGCGACGCCAAAAAGGCCGCACACCTCGTCGTCGTGGCGCACCAGGATCGACCGTCTTGCCCTGCGCCGCCAGTTCGTCCGCTCGCTGGCAGACGTCTGGCTCGTGCGGAAAGTGCTCGTCAAAGTGGGCGTGGCTGGCGACGGTGACCGCGGACCCGTTCACCTTGCCCTCGATGCCGCGCCCGCCCAGAACCTGCACCTCCTGGGCGGGCGAAAGCGCCACCCGGCGCGGCCGCCGCCTCGGCCAGCAGCGCGCGGGCCAGCGGGTGCGAGGACTGGGCCTCCAGGGCGGCGGCGTGCTGCAGGCCGCAATCATCCGCGCATTCCCGCACGTGCAGACGTCGAGCACGTCGGTGGCGACGGGTCGGCCCTGGGTCAGCGTGCCGGTCTTGTCAAAGGCAAAACGCGACCCGGCTCAACGCCTCCAGATAGCGCCCGCCTTTGATCAGCACGCCCCGTGACGCGGCGTTGGTCATGGCGCTGACCAGGCTGACCGGGGTGCTGATCACCAGGGCGCACGGGCAGGCGATGACCAGCATTTGCAGCGCGCGCATCAGCCAGCCCTGCTCGCCCCAGAAGGCGCTGCCCAAAAGAGCGGCGGCACAATGGCCACCAGGGCGGCCGCTACGGTCACGGCCGGCGTATAGACGCGGGCAAAGCGGTCGATAAAGCGCTGCACCGGCGCCTGGTGCGACTGGGCCTGCTGCACCAGCGCGACCATGCGGCTCAGGGTGTTGTCGGCCGCCAGCCGTGTAACCTCCACCTCCAGCGCGCCGGAGGTGTTGATCGTGCCCGGCAAACACCTCGTCCCCGGGCTCCTTGTCCACCGGCACGCTCTCGCCGGTGATCGGGCGATTGATCGACCGCGCTCTGCCCCGCGCGCACCACGCCGTCCACGCTGACCCGATCGCCCGGGCGCACCAGCACCCGGTCGCCGACCGCCAGAGCTTCGACGGAACTCTCTTGATGCTGACCCTCTGCCAGGCAGCCTGAGCGCCACCGGCGGCGCCAGGTCCAGCAGGCCATCCAGCGCGCCGCGCGCGCGCTCGGTGGCGTATCCTTCCAGCGCCTCGCCCAGTGAAAAGAGCACCACCACGATCGCCGCCTCGGCCCACTCGCCGATGAGCATCGCGCCGGTGACGGCGATGACCATCAACGTGTTGATGCCCAGTGACCGGCTGTGCCAGATTTCCCTGGCGGCGAGCTGAACGATAGGCCACCCACCCACCAGGATGGCGACGGCGAACAACGGCGTGGAGACAGACTGCCAGCCAACCAGCGACGTGAGGAGCCCGATGGCTGTTGATAGCCCGGCGACCACGGTCAGCGTCGTGCCGCGTTGGGAGAGGAGAAACCGGACAAAGCCAATGAGCGGCTGGGCATCCAGCGTTCGTCGGAGCAGCAGCGTGTACCCGGCAGACTCGACCGCTCTGGTCAGGCGGGGCACATCGAGATCCGGTCCATGGTAGGCGACGGTCATGGTGCCGACCGCCAGGTCCACCCGGCAGTCGGCGATGCCATCCAGCGCTTTAACGGCCACACGGACCCGTTCGGCGCAATCAGTTCAGGTCAGCCCACCGATCGCAAAGGTCCGTGTCTCTTTCCAAGGTATAGCAGTTGTCATCTGGTCTCGTTTTCTAAACGCGCACCGCGCGCGATTCGGGGGTATTATACACCTTCAAGGCGAGTTGAAGGTCAAGTGCTGGGGCGGGTTATTCGGTTTCCAACGCGAGAAAGAGACGGGCCCAGATAAAAGCATTCTCCCCGCGGGCGATAAGCAACGTGCCTTCCCCGTGCTGTCTGGCTCGCAGGGCGGTGTGCAATTGGCAGCCAGCATCCAGCTCGACGAGCTGTTCCACGGCGCGCGCTACCTCCGAGTCGTGGCCTATGACCAGGATGCGATAGGCGTCGCCTGACTGCCAGATGTGGACGTGACGGCCGCGCAGCGTGTTCAACACGGCCTGGGCGTCTGGGGTGGACAATGCGCAGCCGGTGCGTTCGGTCAACCACTCGAGCATAGAGTCGGCCGGGCTGCGCTCTAATGGGCTGGCGCACACGCGATCCAAGAGCCGGTCAAAGAGGGCCTGGGCCGGCTCGTCGGCCTGTTGCGCCGTGCGCAACTCCAGGAGGATGTGCTCCAGTTCGTGGCGTTGAACCAGCAGCACGGTCAAGCGCCGTTCCAGATCCAGGAATCGCTGTTCGGCAAGCGCCACCACGGCCCCGGCGCCCATGCCCTGGAGCAGCGCGCGGATGTCAGCCAGGGAAAAGCCCAGTCGCTGCGCCTGCTGGATAAAGCGCAGCGTTCGCTCGGCCGCAGGGTCATAGAGGCGGTAGCCGGAAGGGGACCGGCCGGTGGGCAGCAGCAACCCCTCTGCTTCGTAATACCGGAGGGTTGAGGTGCGCAATCCAACCCGCTTGGCCAGTTGGCCGATGGTCAGCTGTTCCACAAGCGACAACTCGGGCCTGAAAGGGGGCTGCTGGCCTGCAAAACGGGCGCTTGCGCCACTGGCTAGATGAACAGCGTGACAGACGAGTCGCGCGCCTCGTGGATGTACATCCCCACGGCGCCATACTCGTCGATCCATTCTTCGCGCAGCGCCTGCTTGGTAATGCCCATGATCTCCATGGTCATCTCGCAGGCAATGATCTTGCCGCCCAGCTCTTTGAAATCGTTCATCAGCCTCTCCAGTGAGGCGACGTTGGCCTTTTTCATGCGCCGCTTGATCATCCATTTGCCCAGGCCAAGCATGTGCATCTTGGAGAGCGGTCCCTTTTCCAGCCCGCCCTTTTTGAGGCGCTCGAGTCCCCAGAAGGTAAAATAGATCGAGGCTTCCATGCCCATGGCCAGTGCGCCGTTGGCGATGATCAGTGCGCTGTAAACCTTGTCCATGTCGCCGCTGTGCACAACGATGGTCGTGCGTTCGGTTTTCATGTTTGGCTCCACCTGGCAGATTCTGTGCCGGTTTCTAGCGGCGAATGCGAATCGTCCAATCGGTGTCACTCCCTCGACGCTCAGCAGTTCCAGCTGCAGCGCCTCGACCGCCATGGGAATCTCTTTCTTGGAGGCCGGGTGCGTGCCCATCACCTCGACGACGTCGCCAGGCGCCGCCTTGCGCAGCGCCTTGCGCGTCTCGACCAGCGGCACCGGGCAGGTCTCGCCTCGCACGTCCACCTTGATCTCTGCCATCGTTCTTCTCCAACGGCCATACCGGCCGGCTAATTCACCATCAGCAACGGTGAAAGCGCCTCGTCGTCGAATCTTACCACCACCTCGCTAATGTCCCACAGTGGTTCGATCTTTTCCACGATCTCCTCGCGGATGTTGGTGGCAAACTGGTGGTTGGGCGGCAGGTCGATGTCGATGACCGCCCGGCCGTCGGCGAGGGTTACCTCTTTGACCAGCTTGGTGCGCACCAGGTCCAGGCCCACCATCGGGTTCATCACGCGCTTGAGTCGCTTGCGAATGATCTCCGTCGTGGTCGGGTTGCGCTCCTTGACGAGGCCATGGCGCTCTTCATAGTTCTCGATGGCTGCGCGCAGCGAGTCGATCGCCAGCACCGAACAATGCACCTTGATCGAAGGCAGCCCACCCAGCGCCTCTGAGATCTGCTTCCAGGTGATTCCTTTCGCTTCTTCCAGCGTCTTGCCCTTGGCCAGCTCGGTGATGATCGAGCCGGTGGCAATGTTGGAGGCGCAGCCGTAGGACTCGAACTTGATGTCGGTGATGCGGAGACTGTCGGCGTCCACCTTGAGATAGACCGCCACCATATCGCCGCAGGCGGGGCTGCCCTCCACTGCGCTTGGCGTCGGGATCCTCGATCCGCCCCACGTTGCGCGGGTTCCTGAAATGCTCCATGACGATGTCGGTATAGGGTAATGGCATCGTTCACCTCGGCAGATCGACAACCGTCCGATCCGCATTACTCCTTTCCCAGCGGGCTGATGGCCCGCAATCTCTCAATGACCTCGGCGATGGCCTCAGCGACGGCGTCCACGTCGTCGGGCTGGTTATATCGGCCAAAAGTAAAGCGCACCGAACCGTGGGCACGCTCGTGGTCGCCGCCGATGCCCAGCATCACGTGGCTGGCCTCCAGCGAGCGGCTGAAACAGGCCGAGCCGGTGCTGACCGCAAAGCCGCGCATGTCCAGGTGCAGCAGGATCGACTCGCCCTCGACAAAGCGAAACGAGACGTTCGCATTGTGCGGCAGCCGCAGGGTCGGGTGCCCGTTGAACCGCGAATGGGGAATCTGCAGCAGACGCTCGATCAGCCGGTCGCGCATCCCGCTGAGCCTGAGCGGTCTCCTCCGGCGTCACCAGCTCGACCGCCTTGGCAAAGCCGACCGCGCCCGGGATGTTCTCCTCGCCGCCGCGCAGGTTGAACTCTTGAAAGCCGCCATCCATCCATTTGGCCAGTGGCGTCCCCTGGCGCACGTACAGCGCGCCGACGCCCTTGGGGCCGTGGATCAGACCGGCCGTGAGCTGACCAGATCGACCGACGTCTGTCGTACGTTCAGCGGGACACGAGGAAAGCTGTGGGTGGCGTCGGTGTGAAACAGGACGCCCTCGTGGCGGCAGAGCGCACCGATCGCCTCCAGATCCTGCAGCGTGCCGATCTCCTGGTTGGCGGCCTGGATCGAGACCAGAACCGTGTCGTCGGTGATTGCGTCGTGCAGGTGGTCCAGGTCCACCCGGCCGTCTCCGTCAACCTCGGCATAGGTGGTCGAGAACCCCTGGCGCTCGAGCGCCTTGACGCTGTAGAGCACCGGAAAGTCCTCGATGGGGGTGGTGACGAGGTGTCGGCCCTTTTTTTCGGCCAGCGCCAGCGCCACGCCCTTGATCGCCATGTTGCTCGACTCGGTGCCGCCCGAGGTAAAGACCAATTCCTCCGGTCGTGCGCCGAGCGACTCGGCAATCCTGGCCCGCGCGTCGTCCAGCGCGTCTTTGGCGTCAATGCCCAGCGAATAGCCAAACTGCGACGTGGCCACCGCATAGGTGTCGAAAAAGAACGGCCTCATGGCCTCCAGCACCCGCTCATCGAGTCGAGTTGCGGCCGCGTTATCGAGATATACAAACTGGTCGAGCATCTATTTCTCCAGATCAAGTATAGCAGGGAGGGCAGTCAGCCGTCCAGGACTAAAGTCATATACTCACCAACGTCATTTCTCAGGTCTTGTGCAGGCAGGGGCTCAATCGGTTTTGTCGCGGACCGGCACCATCAAGACCGGCAAATGCGTCTGTTCCACCACACGTTCCGCGGCGCTCCCCATGAGCAGGCGCTCCAACCCGCCCCGACCGCGGGTTGACATGATGATCAGGTCGGCGGACTCGGTTTTGCCCAATTCTACGATGGTGCGCACCGGAGACGAACCGCTGACCATGGTCCGTACGCTGAAACAGTCGTTGCGGATAAAGGCAGCCACGTCGTTCAAGTAACGCCAGAGCTTGGCCTCGGCTTCGTCGCGCATCTTTATCACGCGGTCTGGCGCCGCGCCAAATTCCTCAGCCGGGGGCACCTCGGGCACCGAGAGCAGTAGGATCTCGGCCTTAAACGCGGCCGCTAGCGCCCTGGCATACGGCAGGACCCGCTCTGCGGTCTCGGAGCCGTCCAGGCTGACCAAGAGTCGCCGAAGCTGGGGCTGGGCGCCGTTTTCTGATTGTACAACCAGCACCGGCTGGTCGATGGTGCTGACCAGTCTGGGGGCCACGCCGCCGCTGAGCCAATGCCAGGCGCCGGAACCGCCTTGTGTGCTGGTGATCACCAGGTCGGCATCTGTCTCGAGCGTCAACCGATGGACCATCTCGGTCACCGATCCGTCGCCCGCAATCGCATCCATGCGTAGGCCGGTCCGCCGTAGCCGGTCGGCGATCGCTTCGACGTATGATCTGTTCTCGGCCAACGCCGAGACAAGAGTCAGGCGGGCGTTATACGCGCGCGCGATGGTCTCGGCCATCGGTAGCGCCTGTTCCGCATAATGTGACCCGTCCAACGGGACGACGACGTGATCCGGGCCGATAGGATCTCCGCAAAGACGTTGCTTTAGCAAGGGTGAAGGCTCCCAATCGGCCGGCGTTACGCGAGGTCTGACCGGCCGGCGGGCCAGACTGGTGGTCACCTGGCGCAGCGCCTGACCCAGGCCGAATCCACCCAACATCCCACCGTGTATCTCGCCCATCGTCTCACGGGCGGGGCTGGGATCACCCATGCTGCGGCGAAAGTAGTCAAAGATGGAATAGAGAACTGGGACCAGGACAAGATAGATCCACGCGCCTTCTGAAAAACGCTCAGCAAAGATGAGTACGGTGGCAGCCGACGTGAGCGCGGCCGCCGTGACGGTGCCGACGAGGAGCGCCAGTCGCATCTGAGTCAGTTCCTCCCGCATCTCGCGCAGCAGCCTTTTGGCAGCCGCCCAACCGGTCATGCTCAACAGGATAAACACCCCGGCCGCATAGAGGGCCAGATAGGTTTCTTCGTTGGTGCCGAACAAGAGGAAAAAGAGGCAGGTCAGCCCCACCTCGATCCAGACCGGCTTGTCCGCGACCTCAAACCGGTTCCGCTGTCCCAGGGAGCGGGGAATATAGTGCCGTTCTCTCAATCCCAGCGCCAGGTTCTGTAGTCCCTGGGCGCTGGCGGCGCAGGCCGACATGAGGACCGCAACGCCAATCAGCGTGCCGGCGTAGGGGAGAGGGGGCGGTAACAGCGCATCCATTGCCTGGGTGAACACGGACACTGTGGCGCTGGTGGGGTCCGAGAGCGCATAGATCGCCGGGCCGACGACCAGCATTACCACCGCGGCCGTGCCCATGACAATGAGCAAGCTACCGAACGCCTTGCGGCTCTTTTCTTGCGGAGGGCCATCGTAGGCGGCTACCAGGTTGGCAAAGACCTCGATGCCAGTCATGACCGCCAGGATACGGGTAAATCCGCCAAAGGTAAAGTGCAGGTGCTCGGGCGCGAATGCGCGCAGGTCGAAATCAGGCAGGCGCAATCCAAATCGCCAGATAGAGGCGGCGACCATCACCCAGAGCAACAGCAGGACCCCGGCCGTGGCGGGACCGAACGCGCGGGCCGCCACCTTGGGGCCGCGGTTGACCAGCCAGCCAATGACCACGCTGAGAACGATGGCTACCAGCGTGCGGTATTGAACCCCCAGGACCTTGTTGTTGAGCCCGGGTGCACGGTCGGCGACAAAGGTTACCAGCGCCGCCATGCTCACCAAAAAGGTGAGGGTGTATTCGATAAAGGTGATGCTGGCGTTGACTTTGACTGGCCACCGGCCGAACTCTTCCTCGCTGAGGCCGCTGCCGCCGCTGCCATCGGTCACCCACCCCATGACCAGACGGTACATGGCCGATACCATGGCGATGGTAAAGACGACCAGCCAGACGGTCGCGCCAAAGGTGACGCTAGCGACGCCGCCCACCACGATCAGCTTGAGAAAGGGGCCAAAGACATAGAGGGGCGAGGTGGCGGGGTCGCCACCGCCAGCCAGCGTGCCTTCTAATGAATTGGTCAACTTGTGGGTCGGTGCGTGTGCCAACTATAACTCTCGAAAATCGGTTCCGGTTAATAGACAACCGACATTTATACTATATATCCCGCCCCAACGCCAGATGCTGTGGCCCATGTAACTGTTCAGAGTTGGGGTAAAAAATCGGGTGCTTGATGTCTTCTTAACGCTCCACAGGCGCCAAAAACGGGAGCAGAGACGACACGAGGCGCGATTCGACGGCGCTGGCGATGTAACTGTGAACAGTTACGTGGCCCATGTGTGCGCGCAAAAGTTGTTAGTGAAAAAAGACCTCACAATGTATGATAGTGGTTTGATAACCATCAACCCACATACATCGAGAGGTACATCATGAAGTTTAGCACAGAATTCGTGGAACGGGTGACAGAGCTTTTTGCCGAGGAACTGGAAGACGGGCTGGCGGATCAGCCCGACCCCAGGATCGACGATGTCGAGAGTACCCTGCGCCAATTCCTGGTGCAGATGGGTGCAGCATGCTTGGGAGTTTATCTCAGCGGCCAGGACCCACGATATCCGGCCCGGACGATGCCTTGTGCCTGTGGTGAAAAGGCCAGCTATTACTTTCGGCGCTTGGCGAAGGTGGTCAGTGTCTTTGGCAGAGTGACCTATCGTCGCGCCTACTACGTGTGCTCGTCTTGTAGCCAAGGTCAATCTCCGGTGGACGAAAAACTGGGCTTGGAGCCGGGCCAGTGACAGCCGGACTGGCCTCCTTGTTGGGCATTGCCGGGGTTGAGACCTCCTTTGAGAAAGCAAGCCAACTGGTACAACGTTTCTTGCTGGTTGAGGTCAGCGAGAACACGGTGCGCAAGGAAACCCAACGCCTGGGGCAGTTACAGGCGCAGCGGGAAACAACCTGGATACAGGAAAGCCAAGATACTGAAGTGTATCGGGAACGGCATCGAACTGGCACAGAACGTCCCAAGCGTATCTACGGTTCGATGGACGGTGCGCATGTGCCAATGGAAGGGGAGTGGCGCGAGCTGAAGGTCGGGTGTTGGTATGAAGTGGAGCCGGTTCCCGCACAGCGGATCACGACTGGCCGACGGGCTCGAGCGGGCGAGGTCGAGGCCTTGAGAGCAAAGAACATTGCCTACTACGCTGATATGCTGCCAGCCGACAGATTCGGTGACCTGCTTTGGGCAACTGGGTGTCAGCGAGATGCAGACCTGGCTGAGGAGATAGTCTTTGTAGCCGATGCGGCGGCTTGGATATGGAAGTTGATCGCTACCTTCTATCCCGATGCAGTGCAGATCGTGGACTGGTACCACGCATTGGAATACTTGAAGCAACTGGCACAACAGGCATTCGGCGACAATCAGCCAGCCCACAAAGTATGGCTGGAAGAGGTCAAGAAGGAGTTGTGGGAGGGAAGGGTGGATGCAGTGCTCTACGCTTGCCGAGAGTGGCCGGATCACCCACAGGCAGGCAAAGCCGCCAAGGAGGCAATCACCTACTACACCAACAACCGAGAGCGGTTAGACTATGCCCGGTTTCGCCAAGCTGGCTACATGATTGGCAGCGGCACCGTGGAAAGCGGCTGCAAGCAGATCGTCTCGCAAAGACTGAAACGGTCTGGCGCTCGCTGGACTGAGGAGGGAGCCATCGCCACAGCCAAGGCCCGTTGTGCCTGGTTGAGCAACCAATGGGACCAAGTGTCCAGCATGCGCGGCGACCGCCCCATTGTCGCCTAACAACCTTTGAGTGCACACTGGCCCATTGGGCAGGGCGTGTGCAAAGTCACCAGGGGTCTCGCAGAATCAACTCCAGAGCCTTGAGCGGTTCTGCGCAGCACCAGCGTCTTGCTTCAGGCGCGTTTGTGTTGCTGTTTCTCAGGATCAGACCGAGGGCAAGGTTGTTGATGGCGGCTATCATGTGGGCTGCATTCCCCAGCTTCAGGCGGCAACTGTCTTCTCGGAAGGTCACATCACGTCGGTAGTGCAGGCCGTTTTCTATGCCCCAGTAGGATCGGTTGAGGGTCATCAGCCGTGCTGGTCCAGCATGATCCGGTGGCAGGCTGGTAACGCCATATATCGTTTCTTGGCCTTGAGATCCGCTTTTCAGAGAGACGAAGTGCCGCTCCAACTTGAAGACCTGCTGGGCTCCGGGCCAATCCAGATAGTCTTTTAGTACTACAGTTGTAGTAACTGATAATTCTGTTAGAATAAGACCCTCGATGTAATGAGAGGGTCATCTGATGAATGAAAAACAATGGATTGAAGAGTTGAATGAATTGTTGGACCGGATTGGTCATTACTTTGCGCGATCCGAGTCGCGACAGCGGGTGCGGGATTATGTGAAAGGCCTGTTGAGCCCGGTCGAGCGCAAGAATAGCTGGCAACTGGCGGAAGAGATTGGTGAGGCGACACCATATGGTTTGCAGCAATTTCTTTACCGTTCGCCGTGGGATGCGGATGCGATCAGGGATGAGGTGCGCGAGTATGTTATCGAGCACCTGGGTGATGAAACAGGCATACTGATCGTCGACGAAACAGGATTTCTGAAAAAAGGCACCAAGTCGGCGGGTGTTCAAAGACAGTACAGCGGTACAGCAGGTCGGGTCGAGAACTCTCAGATCGGTGTCTTCTTGGCCTATGTCAGCGACCGCGGACACGGACTGATTGACCGGGCACTCTACCTGCCAAAGAGTTGGACCGAAGATCGTGAACGCTGTCGCAAGGCTGGCATTCCGGATGACGTAACATTTCAGACCAAGCCGGCACAGGCATTGACCATGTTGGAACGCGCCGTGGGTGCTGGTGTGCCCGTGCAGTGGGTGACAGCTGACAGCATCTATGGAGACCACCGCCCGCTGCGCTCTTGGCTGGAAAACCAGCCCCTGGCCTACGTGCTGGGTGTTTCGGGCAAAGAGGCGGTAGCCATTGAAGGCTATTCGGTCCGGGTGAGTGAGATACTTCAAGTACGCCTGGGTGGTGAGTGGGTGCGCCTGAGTGCCGGAGACGGCACGAAGGGGCCGCGTGACTTCGAGTGGCAAAGAATACCTTTGATGGACCCGGCGGTGCCTGGCTGGCAGCGTTGGCTGTTGGTTCGACGTAGATTGGACGATCCAGACAGATTGAAGACCTTCCTTTGTTTCGCTCCGGCTGGGACAAGCCTTGCCGCATTGGTCCAAGTGGCCGGCAGTCGGTGGCACATCGAGGCCTGCTTTGAAGAAGCGAAAGGCGAGGTCGGCTTGGATCACTACGAAGTGCGCAGCTGGATGGCTTGGTATCGTCATATCACTTTGGCCTGTCTGGCCCACGCCTTCTTGAATGTTCTGCGCAGTCACTATCCGGAGACAACCCTGCTCTTTTCGGAAAAAAGGGCGCAAGTGCCCCCAAGCGAAAGCAGTCTGGCCGCATTCAAGCAAAAGCCGAGGCCTCTTGTCCGCTTGAGTGTCGCCGAGATTCGACGACTTCTTTGGAAACTGGTATGGGAATGGCTACCAAGTCCATCATTTTCACTGGCTTGGTCACATTGGCGACGTCATCATCAAGCTGTGGCAATGAATTATCATTGGTTAGCGCAGAACGATAATCAACCATGTGCACAACTACAACTGTAGTATTAGATCCTGGGTCGCGTTAATGGTCCGTTTCTCCAAGCGACCATGTCCTTTGTCGACCGTGGAGGCAGTGCGCATATCGTCAGGCGTGGCACTATGTCCCGGCGCACAGGGCGCTGGTTCGAAGGCAGCGGCGATGTCCTTTTTGAGTTGCGGCTGGTTGTTCTTTTACCTCCCATACATAGTCACCACCGCCGGTCACAATCTGAGCAGAGAGCTGACGCTGAGTGTGCAGAGCGTCGCCCAGGAAGATGCGATTGCGCAGTTCCAGGCGCTCTAGCACCTGCGGGGCCACTACGATTTCATTCTCCTTACGGTCCACCTCGACTTGTAGCAGCACCACTCCTTGCTGGGGGACATAGGCAGCCAATAGATGTAATCCGTGGCTTTGATCGGCCTCAATAGTTCCTCGGATGGTCTTGCCATCGAATGTCACCACAATCTCCTGGTCCCCAGACAACCCATTCTCAAAGAAACACCCGATCTGCTGCTCGAATTCGTCCACATTGACTGCCTGCCCCAAGATGCGGCTAATCGTTGTTCGGTGGGGCATCGCTGGTCTGCTGAGCTTGAGCGCCTTGACCAGCAGCGCTGCCGATGTCTGAGCCAGGTTGCCATCCACGGCTGTGTCCTGACCAGCCAGTTTCGCCAACAGAATCAGGGTCAATGCCACCGGCAGCGCATAGCGGATTCCCCGGGCGGACCGTTGGTCAGCCAACTGCATAAAGACCCGATAGCAACTTCTTACATCAACAGCAACCCCTTCATCAAACGCTATGTTACAGAATACTCCATAATAACCTCCCGATATGTTGGTAGTTTGTCACCACTAGCATACATCAGGAAGGTCGTTTTTTGTCTCATCTCGCTGACTTTGCACACGCCCTGGCCCATTGGGCAGGGCAATCGCTTACTAACCCAGAGAGGGTAGAATTATGGCTCTGAGCAACTCTACTACCAGGGGAAGGAGCTATGAGCGAGTTTTCGGGAACGACTATTGCGGAGCGCTTTGGTGACCTGGACGATCCACGGGTCCAGCAGCTTGTGCGGCACAGACTGCTGGACATTCTTACAATTGCCATTTGTGGCGTCATCTGCGGAGCGGAATCATGGGTTGGCATCGAGGAGTTTGGCAAAGCCAAACAGGCATGGTTCGAAACATTCTTGGAGTTACCTCATGGAATACCGTCACATGACACTTTTGGCGATGTCTTTGGGGCCTTGGACCCGGTGCAGTTTCAAAGTGCCTTTCTGGGATGGATTCGTGCCATCTCCGAAGTCACCAAAGGCCAAGTCATAGCAGTTGGCGGGAAAACGCTACGTCGGTCCCATGACCGCACTGCGGGACAAGTAGCGCATCACATGGTCAGTGCTTGGGCCACAGCCAATCGTTTGATACTGGGGCAGGTCAAGGTGGAGGACAAATCGAACGAGATTACAGCGATTCCGGAGTTGTTGCGCCTGCTTTCTATTGAGGGCTGTATCGTCACGATCGATGCCATGGGATGTCAACGGGATATCGCCCAGCAGATCATCGACCAGGGAGCTGACTATGTACCAGCAGTCAAAGCGAATCAAGAACGGATGTTGGAGGATCTGACGGGTTTCTTTACTCATGCTGAGCAACTGAGCTACCGGGGGGTAGAGCACGACTGCCACCGGACGGTGGAGAAGGGGCACGGCCGAAATGAGATACGGCAATGCTGGGTCATCTCGGATCAGGACTAGATCAACACCATTCGAGATGTGGAAGCATGGTCTCAGTTGCGGACCATAGCCAAGGTAACAGCCGAACGACGAATAGGGGCCGAGAGAACGGTCGAGAGCCGCAACTTCATCTCAAGCTTGGCGCAGGATGCCAAACTGATGCTGGATGCTGTTCGAGCGCACTGGGGAATCGAGAACAGCGTGCATTGGGTGCTGGATGTAGCCTATCGCGAAGATCGAATACCGCATTCGAAAGGGGAACGGAGGGGAGAACTTTGCCACACTGCGCCATATCGCTCTGGATCTATCAAGGCAGGAACCGAGCGCGAAGGTCGGTATCAAGAACCGTCGTCTCAAGGCAGGTTGGGACAATCGCTACCTGATGAAGGCCTTATCAGGAGAGTAAGCGATTGCCCTGCAACGTTGCGCTGTAATACTAGTCATTTTGCACTTGTGTGGTATAATGTCCAGGTAGGATGAAGTAGGTTTTGGCTGGAACATTGAGGACTGTCCAGACTTGCGGAGACTGGGCGGTCCTTTTCATGTGTCCGCACTACTTGACACAGAATCATCAAGGAGAGTAACAAAGTGACTGAAAAGAACCGGAACCGTAAAATGGTTCAACGATGCCAAGGGATACGGCTTTATCTCCCGTGACGCCGGAGAGGACGTGTTTGTCCATTTCTCCGCCATCGAGGGGAGTGGGTTCCGAACCCTGCGCGAGAACGAGCGAGTCGAGTTCGCCGTCGAGCAAGGGCCCAAGGGACTTCAGGCCGTTAACGTGCGGGCTCTCTAGCCAGGCCTGTGCGGACTCGCGCCACGGAATAATCCAAATGGCCAAGAAACTGTATGTAGGCAACCTGAGCTACATGACCACCAGTGCTGCCCTGTCTGACCTCTTTGCAGCGGTTGGGGAGGTCGCCTCGGTGAACCTCATCACTGATCGCACGACGGGTCAGTCCAAGGGTTTTGCATTCGTCGAGATGGCAGACCACGCCGCGGCTCAAGCGGCTATCAGCGAGCTCAACGGCCAGTGAGGTCGATGGACGTTCCATCAGAGTTGCTGAAGCGCGTCCGAAGCAAGACGATCGCGGGGGCGGCGCGCGCCGACGGCGCTTCTGGATCCGCTACCAGTCAAGATATTCAGCGCACGGCTGCTCCGCAGGCCGTGCGTTTTCATTTCCCTCAACCATGCCCTTTGCGCTGCCAGGGGTGCGGTCGAGCGTTGAGGCAAATCAATGAGCGTGTCGGATCTGATTTGCAGACTCGAGAGCGGTGACATTGAGGTCAGGCGAGAGGCAGCCCGTACGCTGGCCGAGCTGCCCGCCATGGGGGCGATCATGGAGCGCGACGAGCGCGACATCTCGGCTGCGATTAGTCCATTGGCTGCTGCGTTCCTGGATGGCGACGACGAGTTGCGAACCTACGCAGCGCAAGCCCTGGCAGGCGCGCAGCGGGATGCCCAAGACATCTCGGCCGCCCTTCCGGTCCTGGTGGCAAGCCTCTCTGACGAACGGGCCGACGTTCGTCGTTCGGCCTCGTTGATCCTGCGGGATGCGGTGGTCAAAGGCCTGGACGCGACTCCTTTCGAGTTGCAACTCGATTCGCGGCTGCAGGATGCCACTTTAGAGGTAAAGTGGGCGGCCGCAGATGCGCTCACCTACCACCTGGCCTCCAGGCAGCGTTGGGACGAGCTAGCGGATCTGCTTGGTCATCCCGACCCCGACGTTGCTCAGGAAACCGCCGGCACCCTGGCCGAGTTCTGGTTCCGGTTTGACTACCGGCCGGTGATGCCCGCGCTGGTAGCTCTCTTGACGGCCGACCATCCGGAGCTGAGACTCGTGGCCGCCAAGGCGGTGGTGGTCCGGCCGCAGAGCGTTGAGGACCTGGTTGCGGCCGTGCCCGTGCTGCTTGAGGCCCTGGACAGCGCGGAACACCGCATCCAGATCGCTGCGCTCAGGTCGGCCAAGGACGCGACCAGGACGTTCTTGAATCTGCAACCGCAACTCCAGCGGGAATTGGACCCGGAGGCCCTGGCGCCCATAACTCCACTGCTCCCTCACGTGCTGCGCCTGCTCTCTGCGGAAAAAGCGGCGCTTCAGGTCGCAGCTATCGAGTTCGTCCAGGTTTTTCTAGAAGGGTTACCGGTGTCGGCCCACCCTGGCTATCGCGAGATGATCGAACTCGTCGAACGGCAACTTTATTCGGCCCCACCGGCCATCGCCAAAGCGGCCGCTCAGTGCCTAACTATCCAGTGGGTGCGCAGCCAGCGCTGGGGGGCGCTTCTGAAAGTCCTGGCTCGCGCCGAGTCGGCCGTCAAGCGGGCTGTTCTCAACACCCTAGCCTGGGACGACGCGGTCCAAGAGTTTGATTTCGCGCCGCTGGCGCCGGCCGTCCTCGGCATCCTGGTGGGACCAGAGAGCGGTTTGCACTATGTCGCGCAAAATGCGTTGGGCCGGCTAGAGCCAAACAGGCTGCTCGAGCAACTCGAATCCGAACCCCTCAACACGGAGGCTCAGCGCGAGCTCATCGAGGAGGTGAGGGCCAAGATACACAGTCAGCGGTTGACAGAGCTCAAGCGGGAGCTCGAGAACACGACGGGAGCCGATGCAATCGACTATCTGATGAAACATCTGAGAGACCCAGAACGCGCCGTTTGTTGTTGGGCGGCCGAGCGGCTGTGGTGGATCGCCCAGACGCAGGACACCTCGGCCGCGATACCCGGTCTGACCAGGCTCCTCGACGATCCGGATCCGGTCGCCCGTTGCGCCGGGGCCACCGCGTTGGGGGATACCGCCCGTCACGGTTCGATTCAGGAGGCTCACCTGTCGCTGGCGCAATTGGTGCAGGATCACTCGTCTCGCGTGCGAGCGCTTGCCTTTCGTGCATTGTGGATGTCGGCCGAGCAGGGCGGGGACTTGACGGCCGTCCTACCCACCCTTTGTGATGTGTTGCACACCGCCCCGAGTCCCGAGGATCGCAGCGAGGCGGGACACGTTCTGGGACAAGCTGCCCAGGCGGGCTGCAGTCTGCAACCCGCCGTCACGGCGCTAGTCAGCGCGCTCTCGGACGATCACGAGCGTGTCCGTTTCTACGCGGCGCGAGCGTTTTACTATGCCGCCCAAGGAGGCGCAGAAATTCGCGAGGCGATCCCCGCCCTGGCGAGAACGCTCTTGGATCAACACAAACCGGCCGCTGACTGGGCCGTCGCCGCGTTGGAATACTATGCTGCCAATGCCCTCCAGGCCAGGGAAACGCTGGACGCACTGCGGTCATTGGATAGCGATCACAAACGGGTGAAGAAGGTCCTCAAGGCCTGCCAGAACCGGCTAGGGTCCAGTTGATTGCAGTGCAAAAGCGCGGGTTCGACGACACGCCCGTGCCGTCCAGGTGCGGGGAACGGTCCGCCCGGCGTAGGTGAAACCATCATTCGAGCAAGGGACGCTATCAGGTCGATGCCGATTTCGTCGATATCTCGGAACGTGTTGGTCAAAATCACCGCGCCGACCTGCGCATCTGGGTTAAAGCCGAGGAAGGTCCAATAACCACCGGTCGCGCCGTGATGCTCGATGATTTTCATCCCGCCTTGGGACCGAATGTGCCAGCCAAGGCCGACGTAGATTCCCGACCCCACTCCATGTCTCGATTTGTGAGTCGCCTGCATCGCTGCCAGTAAAGAGCTCTCGGCCAGACCCATGTTGGCCGCCAGGAACGTGGTCAGATCACGGGCGCTCGAGAGCAGTGCGCCCGCCCCAGCCAGCGTTGGGATATCCCAGTTGATGAACGGCGCGCCATCCCGGTGACCCGTTGCCAGGCGCTGCTGCATGTCGGATGCCAGCGTGACCCGCGTGTCGGGCATCCCCAACTCATTCGCAATCCGTTCCACGACCAACTCTTCGTAGGTCGTTCCGTTGTGCAGGGCGAGGATGTGGCCGAGCAACCCCATGCCATAGTTCGAGTATTCGTACTGGGCGCCTGGCTCCTGGGGCAAGATGAAGCCCGACAGGAACTCGTACATCTGCTCCACAGTGTAATCCGCATAGGGGTTTGACCAGTCGGCCGGCGACAGGTTGTCCGGCAAGCTGGGGAGGCCGGCGGTATGGGTAGCCAGGTGAAACAGGGTGATGGACCTGTTTTCCCCAGTCGGCACGGTGACGCTGACGGGGAGGTAGTTTGCGATGGGATCGTGCATCGAGACCTCGCCCCGCTCGACCATGTCCGCCAGCAGAATGGCGGTAAAGGCCTTGCCGGTCGATCCGATCTCAAATATGGTGGACTCATCGACGGCCTGATCCCCCGAGAGCGTCATAGCGCCGTAGGCGTAATACTCGGTCCCACAGGGGATTACCACCCCCACCACGATGCCCACGTTGGCGCCCTCATCCACGCGGCTACGTATTGTCTCTTTGGTGAAATCAGGGATGATGTCGATGCACCCGGCCGTGGCGGTCGGCGTGCTGGTCGCGGCTATCGGTGTGGGTGTCGCCGTCGCCGGTGGCGTCGCGGTGACTGTCGCCGACGGGCTTGCGGTTGCCGGCGGCATGGTGGCGCTGGCGGCCGGCGGCGCGGTCTCGATGGCGGCGGTCGGGGTTGAGGCCGTCTCGACAGTCTGTCGTGGCGTCGCCGTGCAATTGCTGAGAAGAGTGGCAAGGACCAGGAAAAGCATCAGGGATGAGTTCTGCGCTCGCATGGCTACCTCCTTGTAGATAACCTATCTCGTTGAGGGCGCCCGGGTTCAGAACCCGGCGCCCTCAATTGCCCGGCTGTGCCGATTGAGGCCGAGTTGGTCGGACACCGCGGACCAAGCCCGATTCCTCAGCTGCTCGCGTTGCGCCGCTACCTCTATCCGGCCGCAGCCGGAGCACACGCGCACCGAAAACCAACGTCATGGTCCGTAAACCACGGGTCGTTCATCCCTCTGGCTGTCGTGCGTGCCCGCACCGGCGGCTTGAACCACGACCCCCCGCGTATCACGCGTTCGACGCTACCTTCGAGCTCTTCCCGGCCGTCATCTGCGGCATATGGATACGGCCAAAAGGCGCTCGAGGTCCATTCAGAGGCGTTGCCTCCCATGTCGGCGCACCCGTAAGGGCTGTCCCCGGCCGAACTGAAGCCTCCGACTGGCGTGGTCTGCCCTATCCCGCTGGCCCTGGTGTTGCTGCGAACCGATTCGAACTGGTCTCCCCACGGGTAGAGGTGCCCATCAGCGCCTCGCGCTGCATTTTCCCACTCGGCTTCGGTCGGTAGCTGATACGCCCGGCCGGTCACCTTGCTCAACCATCGGCAATAGGCGACCGCCTCGTACCAGCTCACCCCCACCACCGGCAATGCTTTCTGTCCGGCCCATTTGGCCTGGTGCCAAAGATCAGGCGCTGCGCGGTCCAAGCTCCGGCGCCAATCCCAGCCGGCCGCGGTCCAGTACTGGCGCTCGACGATACCCCTCGCCGCCCACGAACGCCTGCGAACTCGCCCACGGTCACTGGAAATCGGCCGATACAGTACTCAGCCAGATGGACGGAATGTTGAGGTTGTTCTCGGGCAAAGTGCCCCTTTTTCTGCCATTCGCGCGCGACGGTGGGTCGCCGCGCGCCGGCCGCATCGATCTGGCGGTCGCTCGTCCCCATCAGAAACGGACCGGCCGGAATGCGGATCATATCCATCTCGACGCTCTCGTGCGGTCGGCTCCGGGTTTTACCATTGCCGATGGTCCGCTATCAGATGCGGCGCGGAGGCCATTGGCTAGGAGCGGCGCCGAGGTCTGCCCTGGCCCCGATAGCCGGGCGGGATTATCTGACTCGAACCAGGTGGTACCGTTTTTTACCGCTGCGCAGCACTATGAATCGACCGTCTATCGTGGCATCGAGGGCGACCGTTTCCTCGGCATCGACCACCCGCCGGTTATTGACATAAGCGCCGCGATTCTCGATCAGGCGACGCGCCTCGCCCTTGGAACGGGTCACGCCACTGTCCGACAGCAGGTCCACCACGGTTATGCCGTCGCCCTCCAATGCGGACCGCTTTATCTCGCTCGACGGGACGTCGGCGAAGATGTCCTGAATCTCGTCCGCGCCCAGGTCAGCGATCTCGCCGCCAAAGAGCACCTGCGACGCCAGCTCCGCCCGGGTCAGAGCCGTCTCGTCATGGACCATGCGCGTCACCTCGCGCGCCAGCGTGCGTTGCGCCTCGCGTCGCTCCGGGCGCTCGATCAGCTTCTGCTCCAACTCGTCGATCTCGAACCGGGTCAGCCAGGTAAAGTAGCGCAGGTAGTTGATCACATCGGCGTCGTCGCTGGTTGAGCCAGAACTGGTAGAAGCGGTAGGGCGACGTGCGGGTTGGGCTCAGCCAGATGGCGCCTTTTTCCGTCTTGCCGAGCTTGGTTCCGTCGGCCTTGGTGACCAGCGGGTAGACCAACCCGTAGGCGCGCTCGCCCCGCACCCGGCGGATCAGCTCGATGCCGGCCGTGATGTTGCCCCACTGGTCGCTGCCCCCCGCTTGAAGCTTGCAGTTGTCGTGGTCAAACAGATGCAGGAAATCGTACGACTGTAGGAGCATATAGCTGAACTCGGTGTACGAAATCCCCGCCTCGTCCTGCAAGCGGGACTTGACCGAGTCCTTGGCCGTCATATAGTTGACGGTAAAGTGCTTGCCCACGTCGCGCAGGAATTCCATCATCGAAATCGGCATCAGCCAGTCGGCGTTGTTGCGTATCTGCGCCGGGTTGTCCTTGGCCTCAAAGTCCAGCAACCGGGCCAGTTGCGCCCTGATCGCCTCTACGTTGGCCTCGACCTCCTCGCTGCTCAGCAGCTGCCGTTCGTGCGATCTTGCCACTTGGGTCGCCGATCATGCCAGTGCCACCGCCAGCCAACGCGATGGGCGTGTGCCCGAACCGCTGCAACCGCGCCAAACCCATCAGCGCCAATAAGTTGCCTATCTGGAGGCTATCCGACGTGGGGTCAAAGCCGATATAGGCGGTCACCTTTTCGTGGGCCAGCAAATCTGGCAAACCATCGGTGTGGTCATAGACCAGACCCCGCCACCTGAACTCCTCAAACGCGCGTACTGTCATCGCTTGCTCTCTCACTTTTCGATCTTTGGCCATGGAAGAGACCTGGGCAGCACAATTAGGTCGCCGCCTTGTGATCCGTCTCCTACGAGCCCTGCCACAATCTCATGGGCACTATGTTAACACATTTGTCGAACTCCAGGAACCGTTGGACGCTGTTTTCATCACGCACCGCTCGTCGGCGCCCTCTGTGGTGTGCTCTACCTGGCCGCGCCGCTCAGGGCGCGCTGCGCTGCCTCGTCGGCAACCGCCCCACCTCCCTCGCCGTTAGTCAGTACCACCACGCCCAGCCCCTGGTCCGGACCGTTAAGGGCGGCATGCATTTGCTCTTGGGCCAGAGTCAAGAGCAGCGCTTCGACCATCTGCCGTTCGGTCTCGCCCCGGGCCCCAACGTAGGTCATAGCAAGCGCCTGGGACAGGCTATGGCGGGAGGAAAAAGAGGTCTGCTCCATCTCCCATGGTCAGTAGGATGTGATAGAGGTCGAGGGCGAACGCAAGGTTGCCATCAACCAGCTTTGATATGTGAGCCGATTCGCCCGGCCGGCGAGGGTTGTCTGACTGCAATGCATCGGCCGCAGCCACACTGGTGCCCATGCCTGGGTTTGCGCACCCGGCGCGCAGGTAGAGCGGTCTATTTGGGTCCCATCCCTGTTGTTCGCCCTGATACTTGGCCAGGTGTAGGTACTGGCGACGCATGTCGCGTATTGTAGCGCACCGCGACTCTACACGTTATCCCGGAGCAGAGACGGTGACGGCGAGCTAGGCGCCGCGCACCAACAGCAGAAAGAGCAACGCGGCCGCGAACACGAGCGCTCCAATGCCGGCGGCGAGTACCGGCATCAGCCAGCGGCCGGAGTTGCGCTGCTCTGCTAGCGAGGTTCTGTTCCGCTGGTCGAGCGCGGCCCCAATGGCCACGCCCATACCCGCGCCTATGCTGATGCCCAGGGCGAGGTTGTCAAGGACCAAGCCCAGGGCCACCCCCAGCCCCGTGCCTATGGCGATTCCGACGCCAATCATGGCGCCTGTCTGTGGATTTGGATGGTTCATCGTCGTTCTCCTGGTTCCTCTCTCGAGTTCTGCCCTGGATGCACTCCAGGGTCTGGGTGGTCTCTATCGCGTCGTCGGGCCACGGACAGAAGCGGCAGCCCAAGGTCTCGTAGCTTGATCAGCAGACCGTACAGCGCGGGCTGGTCGGCTACCGGCCCGGTCATGACGGTGGTCCCGTCCGGCTCGGCCGTGAGGGTCATCTCGTCGAGCCACTCGGACCAACCGCCATTCAGGTGCCCTCCAACGCGTATCTGGTAGATAGGATCGTCTGGCTGTTCTTCAACTGTCGTCATCGTTCTCCAAATGCACGACGGATGTGCGCCTCTCGATCGCATGCGGATTGATGCTTCCCATTATAGGGAATGGCAGCGTGGGTTGTATTCACCCGAATGGGTGGTACAGTGGGGGAAAGGTGGAGGATATCCTGCTGCCCGGGCGGCGTATGGACCGGCCGGCCCTAGACGAAACCCAATTCGCGGGCCCGGCTTGCCGCCTGAGTGCGACTGTGCACGTCCAGTTTGCCGTAGATGCTCTTGGTGTGGGACTTGACGGTGTTAACCGACAGGTACAGCGCCTCGGCAATCTCCCGGTTGGACAGGCCAGCCGCAACGAGTCGCAGTACCTCCAACTCGCGCTCGCTGAGCGGCTCGACGAGGGATTCATGTGGCAGTTCAGGGGCCTGGCGCTCGGCGCCGGTATCTTGGTTCAGAACAGCCAACAGCCTATCCGTAAAACCCGGCGCGATGCCACGGGCGGCTGCTTCCTGCAACAACGCCACCATCGGCGCTCCCTCGTCAAGGAAGGTCCTCATGTATCCTTCCGGTCCGGCCCAGTACAGGGCGGTCTCCAGGCCGGTCATGGCCTCATCGAGTTCGCCCAAGGCCCTCCGAGCCAGGGCCTGCAGAATTATCGACTCGATCACGTAATGGCCCAGCCCGACCGCCTCGGCCTCGGCCTTGACCTGCTCCAGGCGATCCAGAGCTTCTGCCAGCCGGCCGTGGGCCATATCGACCCGGACCATGGTGAGACAAGCGGCCAGGTACTCGAATAGATAATAAAAGTTGTGGGGCGCCATATCCTGCCTGGCGGCCCAGCGGGAGGCGGTCGCCAGGTCGCCCTGCCTCAGCCGGATACCGGCCTCAAATGGCTCCAGCCGGCTGGCGTACCAGGCCGACAACCCGCTCGCCGCCCGTTTGGCTTTGTTGATCGCCTCGAGCGCGCCTGCCTCGTCCCCGGCCGCCTGCAGGACGGCGGCCAATCTCATGTGCCCGCCGGTCAGCAATTGGGGCTCTCCCCACCGTTCGCACAGCTCGATACCCCGGCGAACGTGT
This sequence comes from uncultured Chloroflexia bacterium, assembly GCA_963695825.1. Classification (GTDB taxonomy): domain Bacteria; phylum Chloroflexota; class Anaerolineae; order Promineifilales; family UBA4811; genus CAVOHX01. The sequence continues at coordinate 42,122 of CAVOHX010000002.1, read as the reverse complement.
CGCAACGCGCCTTCCAAATCGTTCCATTCGCAGAGCACGGCCGCCAGATGGGTGTGGGCATAGGCGCTGACCGGCAGCGGCCGCCCGGAGCGCTCGGCGTATTCTCTGGAGAACTGCAGCGCCCGGCGAAAGGTGTCGGCCGCCGCTCGAAGCTGCCCTTTTTGCTTTTGTATGACAGCCTGATTGCAGAGGGCGAGGACGGCGATGTGGCTGGCGCCTATGGCAGAACTGATCGTCACCGCCTCAGCCAGTGCCTGGTCGCCGGCGATAATGTCACCGATCCCATACAAACTGAGGGCCAGGGCAACCCACGCCCAGCCACGGGTCATGACGTCGTTGTCAGGCAGACGACGCAGGGCTTCGCGTGCGAGTTCTGCGGCCTGCCGCCTGTCGCCCCGCAGGTCTGCTACGCAGGCCTGCACGGCCGCGACGTGCCCCATGATCTCCGCGCTCTCCGCCGAACCTGGGGCGGTCGGTTCTGCCAGCGCACCCTCAACGTTCTGGAGCAGCGGCTCGACCTCCTCCAGTTGGCCGGTAAAAGCCGCCATCCAGGCGTGGGCGATCTCGAGCCAGGGCTCGGCCGCGGCCGTGCTGTACGACAATGTGTCCAGCCATCGCTCCAGTGTTCGCAATTCGCCATGCTCCATCATGGCGAGGGCATTCCCGCCCACCAAACGGGCCACCCATGCCGCGTCGCCGGCCGCCAGGCCGTGGCTCACCGCGTCGGCGAGCAGGTCGTTCTGGGCATACCACTGGCTGGCGTGCAAATGGAGCGCCGGGAGAAGGTCGGGCCGGGTCCTGCGCAGGCGCTGCCGCAGCAGGTCAGCGAACAGATGATGGTAGCGGTACCATCGGCGTTCGTCGTCCAATGGCACGACAAAGAGGTTGGAGCGCTCTAGGTGCTCGAGAATCGCCTGGCTCGAAAACGACTCATCGGCCGGCAAGTTGCGCCGCTTGGCGAGGACGGCGTCGCACAGCGGGCCATACAGGCGATCGAGAATTGACGTTTGCAGTAGGAAGGCTTGGGTCTGTTCGGACTGCTGCTGCAAGACCTCGTCTGTGAGATAGTCCAGGATGTACCGGTGCCTACCGGCAAAGTCCTGAATAAAGTTGGCAATCTCGTCGCTGCCCCGCCCCTGCATCGACAGCGCAGCCATCTGCAGCCCTGCAATCCAGCCTTCGGTGCGCGCCTCCAGCGCTGCGATTTGTTCGGCCGAGAGATCGATGTTCATCACCTGACTGATAAAACCGGTCGTTTCATCGACCGTAAACCGCAGGTCCGCCGGCCGCAGCTCGTTGAGGTGGCCACGTCCCCGCAGGCGGCTCAAGGGAAGCGGCGGATCCGAACGGGTGACGAGGACGAGATGGCCCAGCGGCGGCAGATGTTCGAGCAGGAATGCCAGCGCGTCGTGGATGGATTTGGACTCTATCCGGTGATAGTCGTCGAGAACCAGAATAAAGCGGTCGGGAATGGCGGCGGCCTCGTTAATCAGGCTCGAGAGTGCGCTCTCGATCGGCGGCGGATTGGGCGCCTGCAGTGCGGCCAAAGCGCTCTCTCCCAGGCCAGCCTGGAGGCGCTGGAGGCCAGCGATGGCATAAGCCCAGAATCGCGCCGGGTCGTTATCCTGCTCGTCCAGGGACACCCAGCCAATCGGCCAATCGCAACCGGCCGCCCACTTGCTCACCAGCGTGGTCTTGCCAAAGCCGGCCGGCGCTGAGACGAGGGTGAGCTTGCGCGGCAGCCCCTCGTTCAACCGTTCCAACAAGCGCGGACGTTCAACCAGGCTGGGCCGCACAGGTGGGATGGTGAGCTTGGTTGTCAGCAGCGGTGTCGGCACGCTATCCTCAAATAGGGCTGGAGGGCTGCCGGTCGCAGCCTCAACGCTCGCGCCACCATTGTATGCTCGCAGCCGATTCTGTGCCACTGACTGCGCGCTGCTTCGCCAACGGCGGCAAATCTCGTATAATTGTGGCTGGCTGGCCTATGGTCGGCGGTGAAATAGAGGAACGAGATGAGCAACGCTGAATCATCTATCAGTCGATCTCCGACCAATGTCGAAAAGCTGCGCGGGCTGCCGTGGGGGGTTGCCTGGAGCGTGACCAACTCGATCTTTGCCCAGTACACCTTTTTTGGGTCGATCTTTGTCCTCTTTCTCAACGCCCTGGGGTTGGACAAAACTCAGATCGGTAGCTTGCTCTCGTTGCTTCCCTTTCTCAGCATCATTGCGGTCTTTATCGCCCCGGCCGTGGCCCGCTATGGCTACAAGCGCACCTCGGTGGTGAGCTTTGGCGGCCGCGCGGCCGTCGCAGCCTTTCTGCTTCTGACCCCCTCGATCCTGAACCGATTCGGAGGGCGGGTCACGCTGGTTTTTATCATCGCCACGGTGGGGGTCTTTGGGCTCTTTCGCGCGATTGGCTTTACCGCATTTTACCCATGGCTTCAGGAGCAGGTGCCCGATAGCATGCGCGGCAAATACACGGCCGTCAAGAACTCCCTGGCCAGTCTGACCGCTTTTGTGGCCATGATGATCGCTGGTTATGTCCTTGGCCCAGACCCCGACATGAGTCGTTTTATGATCCTGATGGCGGCCGGGCTCGTCTTTGGCATCGTCTCGGTCTGGGCGTCTGCCAATATCCCGGGCGGCGCCCCGGTGCTCGAAACATCAGAGGAACAGACTTCATACCGCGAGATGGCCGAGGCGGCGCGGGACGCCAATTTTGTCCGTTACCTGATAGGGGTTGGCCTGGTGACCCTGGCGACGGTCCCGTTGGTCTCGTTTGTTCCACTATTTATGAAAGAACAGGTAGGGCTCAGTTCCAATCACGTGGTGTGGCTAGAGACCGGCGGTCTCATCGGCGGGCTGCTGTCGAGCTATTTCTGGGGCTGGCTCGCGGATCGTTATGGCAGCAAGCCCGTCATGCAGAGCGGTCTCTATCTGCTGGCTCTGCTCCCGCTGTCCTGGATTTTTATGCCGCGCCAGGTATCCTGGGTGCTCTATCTGGCCTTGATGATTGCCATGTGGCAGGGCTTTTTTAACACCGGATGGTCTATTGGCTCAGGGCGACTGTTGTTCGTGCGCGTGGTGCCGGCCGAGAAACGGAGCGCCTACATGGCGCTCTATTACGCCTGGATGGGCATTGCCGGCGGGCTGGGGCAGTTGCTCGGTGGCTGGCTGGTGGATCTGACGGCCGGGGTGAGCGGTCAGTGGTGGATCGTGCAACTCGACCCCTACACCCTGCTCTTTGTCCTTGGGGTGATCCTGCCGTTGATCGGTCGCTCCCTGCTCACGCGCGTCAAGGCCGACAGCGCGGTCTCTGTCGGGCAGTTTGCCGGTATGTTTCTACGGGGCAATCCGTTTTTGGCCATGGAGAGTGTGATCCGCTACCATCGGGCGCGGGACGAGCGAGCGGCCGTCGCCATGACTGAGAGGCTGGGCAAAGCCAAGAGCCCGTTGACCGTCGAGGAGCTGCTGGAATCACTGGGTGATCCACGCTTTTTTGTGCGTTTTGAGGCGATCGTCTCGATGGCCCGGCATCGGCCGGACCCACGCCTCACCGACGCGCTGACAAGGACCCTGGAAGGGAACGATCCGGCTCTCAGCACCATCGCTGCCTGGGCGCTAGGGCGCATGGGCGATGAGCGGGCGCTAGAGGCGCTGAGACGGGGGTTGAACGCGCGCTATCGATCGGTGCAAGCCCACTGCGCCCGCTCCCTGGGCAGTCTCGAGGACAGGACGGTGGCTCCTATTCTACTCGGCCGGCTCGAGACGGAGCAGGACCTTGGGGTGCGGATGGCTTTTTCCTCAGCGTTGGGTAAACTGGGCGAACGGCGGGCGATTGAACCGCTGCTCGCCATGCTGCAGGCAACCCAGAGCGAGGACGCGCGGCTCGAGTTTGCGCTGGCGCTGGCGCGCCTGGTGGGCGAGGAGCACAGCTTTGTTCAGTTGCAGCGCCGAAGCGCTTCCGAGCCGGGCACCGTCTATTCCCAGGCGGTGACGGCGGTCAGCGCCAAACTGGCCAAGGTGCATTGGGAAACGCCCGATTTGAAAGCCATGCTCGATAGCTCGGCCGAGGCGTTTGCGCGAGACGAGCTGGATCGCGGGGTGGACCTGCTGCGGGATGGACTCGAGTCGATACCGGGTGACGCGCTCGCCGAGGGGTGTGGAATCGTCGTGAGGGAATGCGCAGTCCAGTTGGGGAAGCATGGTTTGCAGCGACCCGAGTACATGCTCCTGGCGTTGCACGCCCTTGACTGCCGGATCGCCTGAGCGATCCGCCCTCGCCGTGGCCCACCAGGCGGCCGATTCACTCCGTGGATGTGGGCCTGCCTCTCTTTAACCAACCCAATAGGGCCAGCGCCGCCGCGGCCGCCAGAATCATGTAGGGCCAACTCGATCGGCCGCCGGTTGCTGTCAGGCGACCCAGCCCGACTGCGGTTGGGTCGCCCAGCGTGGCAGCCACCGTGACCGTCCCCGCGAGGCCCTGGCTGTCCCTCGGAACGTCGATCAGGCGCAGGTGAGAGATGGTGGGCAGGGCTAGGTAATCGCCTGCCACCCTCCCGAGGTCCCAACTACGCTGATGGCGCCTTTGTGGCGCAAGTGCTCCTTCCACATGACATCACCAGACCGTTGGATCGCAACCACGGCACCCACGTTGCCAAGTGCGCCGTCGCAGTGGGGTGGTAGGCTGGATGGAACGAGCCCGCACCATGCAGTGCGGGCCCCATGGCGACCTCGATAGCGGTTTGCGCTCGGTCGGTCCAGCGGATGCATGGATCTGATCGCGGGCGTCAAGGAGCAGTGATCTGAAAGCCATAGCCTCCGAGATGACCACATCCGTCTGGGCATGGCGCATACTGCCCACAGACCGTTGCCTGGCAGAAATGGAAGCCCTGCGACGCAATGCAGTCGGTGAGCGACGTGATTTCGGCCCCCTCGACCCAGATGGCCGGCTTGCTCAGATAGAGCAGGCCGTCTGCGCTGTATGTGCTTGCGCCCAAGGCCGAGGCCTCAAAACCTTGCAGATAGACACCGGCCGTGCACACGACAGCGTGGTCGTATCGAGATGGGTCCTTTATCAACGCGACCAAGGTGACGGTCTCGCTGCTGCGTGCGTCAGCCCGACAGGAGGCTAGCGACGCAATCAGAAGCGACAGGTAGATGGCTATCCCGAGTGCACGTGCCATAGAACCTCCTGTTAATCACGTGTCTGACACGTGTACTGCAGCTCAGCCCCCGTGTTCGGGTGGTAAACGTAACTCAGGCCGGCAAAGCCATGGCCGCCTGTGAACTGGTTGCGCACCGGTTCGCTCAAGGGCAACTGGAATAGTTGGGAGACCAACTCGGTTTCACGCTCGTTGTCCCTGGTCGTCACCCACACCCGTAGGCTGTGTTCATTGGGTGGTTCGTTGCCAGGCGTGTACCGGGCGTGAAAAGCGAGGTCGCCCAGATTCATGCCCAGCTCTCGAGTCTCTGGTGACAGTTGGATGGTTTCCTCAACCTCAATGGCCGCTGTGACGCTGGAGCGATAGGCTACCAGGCATTCGATCGTTGTAAAAGCGGGCGCAATTGGTTGTGTCTCGGTAGCGGTCGGCTGAGCTGTGCATCTCCCCAGCCCCAGCAGGCTGAAGAAGATCAGCCCCCACAGGGTCACCTTTTGCAATGTTGTGATCACGTCTTTTCTCCATATGGCATCCCTTGCGGGTTGCCGTGGTAGCGGTTGTTGAGAATCTCCCCTTGTTGGATCGGCGCGGGTGGCGTTTTATCCTGTGCGGGACCCCACGCAGCTAGTTCAGAGTGGCGTTCCGCACGCTCAAGGTGCTTCCACGTTGCCAGCCGAGGTAAACCAATCCCACCAGGCGTGCCAGGCTATCGTGCCGTGGTCTCCCAACGGGTTCGGTGAGGGTGTCAGACCGGTCACCACCTGGTGCAGGTCGCTCCCATCAGCGCGCATCAGCCAGAGGCTGGCTGCCTTGCTAAAGTTGTCGAGTCGGACAAAGAGGATGTGTCGCCCGTCGGCCGGCCACAAGGGCCACTCATCTCGATAGTGCTGATCGCTGGTCAGTTGGAGCCGCTCACCGGACGCAAGCTGGGCCACCCAGATGCGTCGCTGGGAAAGAGCCGCGTCGCGGCCGGCGTACGCCTCCTCGATAGGAGTCGGAGGTCCGGCCGTGTACGCAACCCGCCCGCCATCAGGCGACCAGGCGGGATGGAGCGGCGCCTGGTCGGATGCCTGGACCAGGGTCTGGACGTTCAGCGTCTCGGCGTCCACGACAGCCAGGCTCTTGTTGACCCAGCTCTCTCGCGCATCGCCGAGCGCGACGGCCAACTGATCGTAGGGCGACCAGGCAATGAACCCGGCTTGCAGCAGAACCCGTTCTTGCAGGCAACGGGGCTCCCAGCCCTCGGCCGGCATCATGCACAGCGGCAGGCCGTCCAGTTCGGCCGCCGGTGCGGATGGTCCCAGCCAGAGCGTGATCCAGCGGCCGGTCGAGCGACTGTGCGCCCAATCTGGATACCTGCGCGGGGTCTGACACCACGTACACGGTAGCGCCGGGGACGCCGTCAGCGGAGACACCGCGGATACCCCACTCTAGCGTTCCCCGGTCGTCGTACGTGATCCATTGACCACCTCGGGTCCCAACTGATGTCGCCCCGAGGCCAAGACGCTCTCGGCCGGCGCCAGTGTTCGCGCGGCCCGCGCGTCGGCATCCCACACCCCCAGTCCGGCTGACGGCGAAAGGTAGCCCAGCAGGCCGCCTTGTGACGACCAGGCCAAGGTGAACACGGGAAACGCCCCCACCTGAACTGACTGGCCGGTGCTGACCTCTATCGTCCATAGTTGTTGGCCCTTGAGGTGGGCGATCCAGCGTCCGTCGGCCGACCACATGGGGAAGCTGTTGTCCCCGTCCTGGGTCAAGCGCTCCTGTTGGTTTGACGCTAGGTTCTTGACCCATACATTCCCGTCCAGGATGTAGGCCACCTTGCCCAGAGGGAGAACGCCGGTTGGAGACTCGCGCTCGATGCGGACCTCCAGCACCCCCTGGCAGGCGGCCAACAGGAGCGCCAGGAGCAGTAGACCAGAGTGGCGGCCGATGTGGTGGGCAGTGCGCCCTGATGGCTCAATCATGACCGCGCACCCCCCAAGCCATGCGTTCCATCAGGTTCAGCACCCCAGGTTCATCGCCGGGCCAGCCTGTCCATAACAGCAGGACATCGCCGGCTGGGTACCAGAGCAAGGCATAGATGTAATGACCTCCGGCCTGTGGGTTGTCTCCTTCTACTCGCTGCCGCAGCACCGGCACCCCATGGACCCAGCCCTCATCTTGAGCGGTAACCTCGCCAGGCCAGGGTAGTCCGTTCTCGGCAATCCATGCTGCTATCGAGGCCCGCTCGGGGTTCGTAGCCACCCAAAGCTCGATCCATCGCGTCGCATCTTCCCGGAACGGTGCGTCCACGATAGTCACGCCCATGCCTGGATCCGCCATGGGGTGCAGGTGCCAGTCGCCGGGCAAGTCGAATTCAAACCGACCCTCGGGGTCGTCAAAGGTCTGCAGGATATCGGTCGCACCCGGCACGGCTGTGGGCGTGGTGGCATGCGGGCCAGTGCATTCGAGGGAGAATGGCTCCGTGTCGCAGATATGGACCAGCGACTCGTCGGTCGCCGACGGGCAGGCATGCCGGTGGGGTGCGCACCCTGCGGCGCGCACCCCATCAGACCGGCCGCCAGGACGCTTGCCAAGAGCGAGAGCACGATCCTTGCGGGTGTGTTGGCGAGCCTCTGTCCCAAGCCGGTCATCGAGTTGTGCCTCATTCCTGACGTCGATTGATTCTTCTTTCCACTATGACACGTAGATTGGCAGCTCTAGCACCCGGAACTGACCATCCAGTGAGATGACCGTCAAGTCGAACTGTGTCTGCAGCCAGCACTCGGCCGCTCCGGTCTCGACGCAAGGGTGCTCGTACAGCGTGCCGTCCTGATTCTGGAATTCGATGGTGAATCGAAACTCGGTGTCGGATACTCGCGTTTCCTGTAGGATGCTCTTGAGTTCAAGCTGGCACAAAAAGCCATTGACGGTGCAGGCCGCCTCGAACAGCGCGGCGTGGCTGCTGGGGTCGATCTCGGGATTGTAACCAATGAGAATCTCATACTCCCCACCGTAAAAGCGGGCCGCCTCACCGAAACGACCCGCGTCGAGCGCCGACAGGTAGGTCAACAGCGCTTGGCGGGCGGCGTCGGCCGGGTCGGCCGGTGTAAAGTAGCGGATCAGGCTGCCGGCGACCTCGTACGCCTCGCCGACCAATTGCCGGAACTCATCTGGCCTGGCTGCCGCTGTAGAGGTTCTCCAGGGCAGGATAGTAGAGCCACACGACCCCGCCGTAGGCATAGATCGCCTCGCCGCCGTACAATTGGTCGCGCGTGGCCTGCCATTGAGTCTCTGTCAGGGCGGTGATGCAGAATATGCGCTCTTTGAGCTCCGGGTTGACGCTATAGTCATAGCAGACGGTCGCTCCCTCCGCGCGGACCTCGTACTTGCCCTGCCAATGCGCAGGGATGTCGAGCGGCACCGGCACCTCGATGGGCAGCTCTTGGCCGTCGGGGTAGACCCACGGCGTGTCGGCCGGAAAGTCGGGATGGCCCTCGGGTAGGATGATTTGCTCCACCTCGATTGGGATGGTCACCCCTTTGGCTAGCGGTTCCCACCGGCCGGCAATCAGCACCCATTCCGAGTTGGCGACGAATTCGGGATTGCCTTTGGCCAACTCGTAGATCTCAGGGTCAACATTCTCGCCGGACTTGAGTGTGATGGCCTGCCCGTCCACCTGAATGGTGAGCGGCTCGGCTTGGCGCGCGCGCGTGGTAAACGGCGCTCCCGGCCGTGACGGCAATCATAATTGCCACAATGAGAAACATGATCTTACGCATTTTACACCTCCAGTTGATACTGTTTGCTTTTTGCCCTGGACCACCCAGGTAGCCATACAATACCAACCTCCTGTTTCTGGCGTATGACCGCCATGTAACAGCGTGTAACAACTGCGTAGCAGCCCGTCGTCTCAGAGCGACGTGGGCACATGGATGGTGAATACGGTCCCCTGACCAGAGCGGCTGCGGACGGATAATGTCCCCTGGTGTAGCGCCACGATAGCGTGCACCAGCGCCAGGCCCAACCCGCTGCCCGGGTAGCCACGCGCGTTTTCACCCCGGTAGAGCTCATCAAAGACGTGGGGTAGATCGCCTTCCGGGATTCCCGAACCGTTGTCCGCCACCTCGATTGCCAGCCAGGGACCGGTCTCGAATGCGCGCACCTCTATTTCAGCGTCTGGCGGGGTGAACTTGAGCGCATTGTCCAGCAGGTTGTAGCTGGCCAACCACAAAAGACCGCGGTCGCCTGGCACCTCCGGTAGAGACCATGGACGCTGCAACAGCGTCAGGCGCACACTCCTCTCGGCAAAGTTGGGGTGATCCTCAGCCGCCTCGACCACCTCGGTTAGCAATTCCTCTACCGCGACCGGCCGGCGCTGGATGGATTGTTCCTCAAGCTGACCCAGCTTGCGCAGATCGCTTATGAGGCGGCCGAGACGCTCAAGTTGGGCGGTCATGTCACCGAGCACCGGCCCTGATTCCTCGGGCAGGTCACATTGAGAAAGAAAGGCCAATTCGGCCCGCAGCGCGGTGATGGGGTTCTTTAGTTCGTGGTCGAGTCGGCCAAGGAAACGCCGGTGCGCCTGGGATACATCTCGCCGGGTGTCCGACTGGGCGGCCTGCAGCCGCCGGACATGGGCGCGGCGTAGCGCCCAGGCAACGAGGAGTATCGTGCTGATGACGCCGCCAGTGAATCCGATTAGCGTGGCGAGGTCGGCGCGGAACTGAAACCGCCATATGGGGTTGGCTCCCTGGTCGGCCTGCAGCGCGATGGCGACCCCAATACCGATCAGGAGGGGGAGGAAGAGCAGAATGGCCCACCAGCGCCGCAGCTTGTTCATCGCGTGTCTACTCGACCCCTTCGACAGGAGCCAGGTAACGATAGCCCATGCCGATGACGGTCTCGATAAAGGACGGCTGTTCGGGGTCATCGCCCAGTACGCGGCGCAACTCGGCAATTCGCATGTCCACGGCGCGGGTGGCGACCACCTGCGCCCATCCCCAGACGGCGTCCATCAACTGCTCGCGGGTAAAGACCTGATCCGGGTGCAGCATCAGGTATTCCAACAACGCCAATGCTTTCGGGGTCAGATTGAGGACCTGCCCGGCTCGTTCTGCGCGGTGGGCGCGCCGGTCGAGCAGAATCCCGGCCGAGCGCAGTTGGGAGTGCATGCTGAGTGGTTTGCGTTGGGGACCTGCCCCTCGGCGGCGTAACACCGCCCGGATGCGGGCGATCAACTCCTGGGGGTCAAAGGGCTTGCACAAATAGTCATCGGCCCCTTCTTCCAGGCTGAGCACCTTGTCGGTGGTCGTGTCCACTTGAGTTAGCATGATCACAGGCGTCCAAACCCCTGACGCTCGCAGCCGGCGACAGACCTCGCGGCCGTCCATTACCGGCATGATGATGTCGAGAACGATCAGGTCCGGCCGCAGCGAGTTGGCCTGCCGCAGCGCAGTTTCGCCATCGCGGGCGACAGTCATCGCAAACCCGGCGCGCTCTAGGATCGGCGCCAGGTAATCGGTGATGGCCCGTTCGTCATCGGCCAAAAGAATGTGGGGATTTGCCATGACCCTGACCCCGGCGCTCAGCCTCTGCCTCTTTGTCACCAGGTTCGACCGCCCGTCAAGGGGCGCTGGCGGCCTCTAGCCAACCGAGATCATTATATGCGAACAGTTTCTGCAAATCAAGCCCGCGATGGCGGCGAGGATCGGTTTAGCCGCAACAAGCTGCGACTATTTGACGGCCACCACCCCAAACGCCCGCGGCCGGCCGGTCACCCGCGAGAAACCCGCCTCCCCCAGCCTTTTCATCACGCCGCGGGTAATGTTGCGTCCGGACCGGCTATCGGGGTCGCCCACGTAGTGAAAGAGACGGCCGTTCCGCTTGAGCACGCGGTACAACCCCTGGTAGAACGCTTGACTGTAGAGGTGCCCCGCCAGCTTGAACATGGGTGGGTCGTGGATGACTCCGATCAAACGACCTGTCCTTCAAAGGTGTCCAAGAGGTCGTAGCTGTCGCCCAGGAGTCGCGTGATCCTTGGATTGTCAAAGAGTGACTGTGACCAGGGGTTCACGCGGGCAATCTCGAGCACGGTCGGGTCCAGCTCCACTGTGATCACCCGGTCGGCCGTCCTGGCAGCCTCGATTGCCGTGTATCCCAGCCCGGTGGCGGTATCCAGAACCTGACCGTGCAAGGGCTTGATGGTACCTATCTTTTGCAGCGTGTCCTGATGCGGGTCGATCCCCTTGATCCGGTGCATGGGTATTCCCGAGATCAGTATGGTGGGCGCGCCGGCAGTGGGCATGAGGCTGATCACGCGGTCCGTTGACTCGGAGAACGTCATGAGCTTGTGCACCTTGCCGTCCTGTACCTCATAGCAGTTGTTCTCGGATTGGCAAATCTCTTCAATGACCGGCCAGCTCAGGCGCTCGCCGTTGGAGAAGGCCACTCCCGAGGATTCGATCACAACCTCGGCCGTGGTGAGCCCCAGGTCCAGCGAGGTCTCGGCGTGCGCCAGGCCGGCCTCGCGCTGCGCTAGCAGCGGCCGGGTCTGATAGTGTGAGAGAAGGATCATGGCGACTATCCAGTGTTGGGACGCTTTTCCCAGCCCGATTATAGGGTCTTGCAGCCGGGAGTCAATGACTTGGCGTTTTCGCGGGTACCGTGCGCCGACTCGGCCGTCAGGCGCGCCAGTCGGGATTGGCTGGAGGGGGTCAATCAGGGTAGAATGGTGTCCTATGGAACAGCCAAACCCACCACCGTCCCCTCGGCGACGCCTGGCGGAGAGCCTGGGCTGGACACGGTCCAGTAAATACTTGATGAGCGCTTTTCTGGCGACGTTGGGGTTGCTGGCGTACGTCTGGTGGCCCCTGGCCGAGGAGTACCTATCGTACGTCGATTGGTCGCGGCCGCTCTGGAACCAGTTCGACTGGCTGCTGATCGGCATCTTTGTGGTCATGTCGCTGCTGATCATGGCCGGGGCGGACCTGCGGCCGGACAGTTGGATTCTTTTGGTCGGGTTGACCGGCGGGTTGGTCATCGAGAGCTGGGGGACTCAGACCGAGCTATGGGTTTATTACACTCAAGAGCGGCCGCCGCTCTGGATCATCCCCGCCTGGCCTATCGCCAGCCTGTCGATTGACCGGTTGGTGCGGATGTTGGATCGCCTTCTGCCCGGCCCGGAATGCAAGTGTTATCGGATCGTCTACTGGGTGGTCTTGGCGGCGTTCTACGGGCTGATGCTGCTCTTTGTCTGGCCGACGGCCGACAAGTCCTTGACCGTGATGGCGCTGCTCCTGTGCGCCATACTCATCGCCACGCCCGTCGATCACCGCCGGGCGGTCCTCGTCTTTGCGGCCGGCGCCGGGTTGGGATATTTCCTGGAGCGCTGGGGCACCACCCGTCTATGCTGGACCTACTATACCGGGCAGACGCCACCGCTCTTTGCCGTGCTGGCTCATGGCATGGCGGGGTTGGCGTTCTGGCGTGCCGAGTTGGTTCTCAGGAGCGCCGCCTCAGCCCTATTTGGCCGGCGTCTCGCCAGGGCCTAGATGCGACCGCTGGCTAGGGACGACGGTCGGCTGGTTCGCAGTTTTCGCTGGTTTCGTGACCGTTGAAGATTTGGTGGGGGTGGCGAATTGACGCACTGGGTCCCCGTCTGTCTGGTCCCCTTACACGGCGAATAACGAGCTCATCTCCCGCGCGTTGGGCTCGTCTCGCAACCAGGCGGTTAGCATGGCGACATTGAGAATCGATTCATCCCGTTTGTATCCCCTCATCGTCCGGTACCGCTCTTTGATGTTCCAGCCAATTGCCCGTTCTGCAGCGTTGTTGGTCTCCGGTACCACGTATTCATCCTGCACCGATGCATTACGATAGCACGTGTACCGCTGCCAGTGATTCCACGCCCGCAGGACATGGTTGCGCATGCGATACCAGACGGAAGCGCGTTTCCCCTTCTTCGGAGGCGCTGCCTTTGCATAGCGGTCATAGAGCGCACCTAACAACTGCGGCGCGTTTTCTGGCTGGCCCAGCACGATCCATTCCAATTGCTCCAGGTCTTCCAGCAGTTGCGCTGGCGTGACCTCAAGGCCGACTGGGATTGGCGGAGGGGTTGTTAACACACGCTCCGCGGTCTTTGCGATGAAGTCTAGCATGTTCAGCGTCACGTGCCGGCGACAGATTTGATGGCTTACACCCGCCCTATCAGCCACTGCTTTGAAGCCATCCTGATCATCGGTGGTCAGCACTTCCGCGCCTACCAACTCCAGCAACGGTTTCAGCCAGGCCTCAATCGTCTCGGTCTCTTCGTTTTCGAGAATCTCAATATCGAGTACTATTCCCTCCGCACTGTCTACCGCTACCGCCAGTGCCACTCGGTCACCACGGCATTGGACGTAGGTGACGTCGGCTCCCACCGCCATCACCTTGCCGCCGGCTTGCAGCCACGCCCGCCGCAGCAGTCGCACCTGCTCTCCGGCGGCCTGGACATTGTGATAGACCGAGGTGTGATCCAGCGTGAGCCCGAAGGCTTCGAGCATATCCTCCACGCCACGATAGCTAATCCCCAACACGTAGAAGAGGATCGAAAGTCCCTTCAGCCGGTCCGATTGTTGGGCACGACCCACTCCCTGTGGATACACCCGATGGGTGCGCTCGCAGGACAAACATTTCCTCCGGTAGGTGGTCACCTGGTCAATCCGCGTATCGCGCAAAGGCTTGGCGCAATCACGCTGATGGTCCTTGAAGTATTGGCCTTGGCAGTCCTCGTATGGACAAACTGCTGGCGGTTGCATGACAGCAGGCTCCACCTTGGGAATACGTGCACGTACGCGCATAGCTACCTCCTGATCGTGGGTGGTAGCAAGATTCGCGCCAATTTCCCCGCCGCTTCAACAGTCACCTGGTTTCGACGTTGTTGACGCCAAAACAGGGTTGTGGTATATTGCTGGCGAGGTACCACAAGTTTCGTCTAGGAAAAACCGTCCGGACCAGACTTGCCCGGGCGGTTTTTGTTGTGCCAGAGTAGCTTGGGCGCCTGGATTCACTCGCAGTGTAAGGAGGATCTTGAATGAGTGAACGTGAAACTGGTGTTGTCAAGTGGTTCAGTGATTCCAAAGGGTTTGGATTTATCCAGCGCGATAGCGGTGGTGACGTCTTTGTGCATCACTCCCAGATCGCCGGCGCGGGCTTTCGCAGCCTGCAGGAAGGCGACCGTGTCGAGTTCACGGTGGGAGAAGGGCGCAAAGGCCCGGCGGCTCAAGAAGTACAAAAGCTGTAGGGGGTTATTAGCGCCAGATAGATTGATCTGACTAGATGAGGGAAGGGCAACCTACTCGAGGTGGTGGGTTGCCCTTTTTTTGTCTGTTGCCAAGTTAGACTGTGGGCGGTGGGCGATCAACGCTCCAGCAGGCTGACAGTCTCGATGTGAAAGGTCTGGGGAAACATGTCTACCGGCTGCACGCGCTTGAGACCATAGCCGCCGCGGGCGAGGCGCCGCGCGTCTCGGGCAAAGGTCGCCGGGTCGCACGAGACGTAGACGATGCGTGGCGCACGGATAGAAAGCAGGGCGTCGATGGCGGCCGGCTGGAGCCCACCCCGAGGTGGGTCGAGCACAACCAGATCGTACGAGTGATCGAGCGCTGGCCCAGGTGGCGTTGGCGTCATGAGCGCTGGCAGCACCTCCTCCACCAGGCCCTCAAAGAGGGTCACGTTCTCGGTCTCTTCGAGGTTGACGGCCGCATCCGCCACGGCGTCCGGGTTGGCCTCGATACCGACCACCTGGGTGGCCTTGGATGCCAGGGCAGCGGTAAAGAGCCCGACGCCGCCGTACAGTTCGAGGACTGACTCGCGGCCGGTCAGCGCGGCAAACTCATCCACCAGTCGCACCAGGTGCTCGGCCGCGCCGGGGTTGACCTGGAAAAAGCTACCGGCGCTCACCAGCCAGTCGCGCCCTGCGCAGCGTTCGATGAGCACATTGTCCCCGATCAGGTTGACCCCCTCTCCGGTGGGCAGGAGCATGGCAGCGCTCACGGGAAAGTCGGCCTCCAGTGCGGGCGGCTCGACGTCCTGGGTCTCGAACAAAACCAGCAGATCGCCGTCGGCTCCCACTCGCAGCGTCAGCCGTAGCAGGCCGGGTAGCTCGAAATCCAGGTCGTGATAAAGGTCCAGCAATGCCGGGTGGATGATGTGGCATTCGTCGATGGGAATGACCCGCTCCTCCACCGGCGACCAAAAGCCGAGTTGGTTATCGCCGGTCGGGCTAAGGCTGGCCCGGTTCCGGTACCCCCATTCGGCCGGGCTGGGGAGCGTCTCCGCCACCGGCGGCGCTGCAAACTTGCCCACCCGCTGCAGTTGATCCACCACTACTTGTTGCTTGAACGCGAGTTGCGCCGGGTAGGCAATGTGCTGAAAATGGCAGCCACCGCAGACGCCAAAGTGGGTGCAACGGGGCTCTGTACGATGGGGTGAAGGGTGCAACACCTCTAGCAGGCGGGCGTGGGTGTAGTGTGACTTGCCTTCCTGCGGCTGGACGCGGGCCCGCTCGCCGGGGATGGCAAGAGGGACAAACACCACCCGGCCGCTGGCGGGTATCCGCCCCAGCGCCGATCCGCCGTGGGCCATGGCAGTCAAATGGATGGTCAGTTCGTCCATTCTCGGCCTACCAACCCGCTACCCACATGGTCCAACCGGTGATAAAGGTGTGGATCAGGAATGGGTAGACGAATGACTGGCTGCGCCAGGCGACAAATCCAAACCCGGCGCCGCCAAAGATGCAGCTCAGGGTTTCAATCTCGGGTTTGCCCAGGTGTGCAAAGGTAAAGGGCACCGCCTGAAGCCAAATCGCAGCGCCGGGTCCGGCTATCCGCGCCAGCGCGAAAAGGGTCATCCCGCGCCAGATAAACTCCCAGGCAAAGAGATCCACCGTGCTCTCCCACATGGCGCGTCCCAGGCCAGCGGTCGTTTTCGCCTTGTAATAGCCGACCATCTCGGGTCGCCGGGCGACGACCAGAAGGATGAGCGCCATGACCGCACATGCGCCAAGCGTCCAGGCGAGGCCCTCCTTCCAGTTGCCCCAGCGAAAGCCATAGGCTTCCAGCGGTTCTCGAAACAAGAGCAGGATGACGGCCGCCGGGATCACAAAGTAGAGCACAAACCGGTCGTAGGACTTGACGGGGAAGAGGGTGTGGTTGTATAGGTCCACCAGGGGAAGCAGGGTGCCCAGGATAATTACCAGCGTGGTTTTGGGGTCGAATTTCACTCCGAGAACGGTCATTAAATGCTCCTCGCTGTTCGGTGCGCGCCGGACGCACCCAGGGAGATGATACCGAGAAACGGCAAAACGGGCAATCGAGCCGGGAATGGTGATATAATCCGGGTAGGTTTCAAGGGACCGGTATCACGATGTGCTATGCGTACCCTCTGTCAGAATGGCGGCTGCTGGACACGGGAGCCCGGGATGGCGCCACCAATATGGCGATCGACGAAGCGATCCTGGAGGCGGTGACGGCCGGTCAGGCGCCGCCGACGCTGCGCTTTTACGGCTGGGAGCCGCCTTGCCTTTCGTTGGGATTTAGCCAGCCGCCGGCCGACGTAGATCAAGAGGCGTGTGCCCGGCGCGGGTGGGAGATTGTGCGGCGGCCGACCGGCGGGCAGGCGATCCTGCACACCGACGAGTTGACCTACAGTATCTGCGCGCATCAGGACGAGTGGCGAGTGGCGGGCGGTGTGGTCGAGAGCTACGGCCGGCTGGCGGCCGGGCTCGTAGCGGGGCTGCGGAGAATGGGGTTAGAGACGGCCGAGGCCCAGCCCGAGTACCCTGATTCGGGCCGGCCGGGGCCGGTCTGCTTTGATGGCCCCGCTCGATACGAAATTACCCTCGAGACCGTGGGTCCGAACTGCGAACTGCAGCGCCGCAAGCTGGTCGGTAGCGCCCAGTCCCGCCGCCTGGGTGGGGTGTTGCAGCACGGCACGCTACCGCTGACAGGCGACATCACCCGCATCCTGGATGCGCTCGCGGGTTCGCCGGATGAGCGCCGCCAAGTTTCTCGCGCTCGTCTGCGCCAGCGAGCGCTGACGCTGGAGACAGCCCTGGGGCGCAGCGTGACATTTGCCGAGGCGGCCGTTGCCATGGCGGCCGGGTTTGCCCAGGCGCTCAACCTCAGGCTGGTGCGTGGCGACCTGACCGCGGCCGAGTGGGGTGCGGTCGAGCGGATTCGCCGCGTCAAGTATGTGGATGATGGTTGGACCTTTCGCTCATAATCGTGATTGGGGTGTTCGAAGCAGAACACCCGGGTTTCATTACGTAGGCCAATCGCGGTGGCAGGCGATCCACCATCGCCAGCAACGCTCGGCCTATGGCTTTCTCTCCCCAGACGACTGCGGGGTCCGGCAGGTCGAGTTGCTGGAGAGGATCGTGACCTTGATGGCATCGTCCATCCGCCTTGACGGCCTGCCAGATATGGTGTTTAATGCTAGGCCAGGCGTAGGTGGAGAAGGCGAAGCCCCGCTCTGGGTCGAACCCCAGGATCGCACGCCACAGGCCAATGCGACCGGTTTGCAGGGCTTCTTCGAATGGCAGCTCGCCCAGCACCTGCTGGCGCACGACAGCCTGGACAAGCCCGTCGTGACACGTCATCAGCTGGTTGAGACTTGCGGCACAACCAGCCTGCGCCTGAATGAATTGGGTGGCCTCTGGAGGTCGTGCTCCGGGGCCACTCTTTTTGTGACTAGGGACAGACATAGGGCACCTCCTGTAGGTTGAGATGCCCTATTCTAATGGCGTGAATTCTTTAAGCTTTACTCAATCCGGGGGTTGATGCAGACGTCTTCTTCTGCTACGAACATCCGATTGCTACGGCGCTTGACACCCCCTGGCGGTGCGGCTAGAATGAGTCCTACTCGCGATTAATCTTGTCCTCAGGAGAAAGAGATGACCTGGAAACGCAAAACCGTAGCAACCGAGCAGGCGCCGGCCGCGGTCGGCCCTTATTCACAGGCGATCCGGGCCGGCAAGTTGGTCTTTACCGCCGGTCAGGTGGCGATCGATCCGGCGACCGGCAAGCTGATTGAGGGGGATGTACAAACGCAGACGCGCCGAGTGCTGATGAACCTCCAGGCGGTTCTGGAGGCGGCCGGCACCTCTCTCTCCCGGGTGGTCAAGACCACCGTCTTTATGCAGGACATGGGCGATTTCAAGGCCATGAACGAGGTCTATTCCGAGTTCTTTGGGATCAAGCCGCCAGCGCGGTCAACTGTGCAGGTAGCGGCGCTCCCGTTGGGCGCACAGATCGAGATCGAAGCTATCGCGCTGACCAAGTAACGCGGCGCCATGAGCGGCGAGACCATCCTGGTGGTAGATGACGAGGCCAATATCCTCGAATTGGCCCGCATGTACCTGGAAAAAGAGAGCTTTCGGGTCGAGACGGCGCGCGATGGCGCCCGGGCGCTGAGTATGGTTGAGCAGCGACCGCCGGCCCTGATGGTGCTGGACCTGATGCTGCCAGAGGTGGACGGGTGGGAGGTCTGCCGGCGGATTCGCGCCCGGTCCGATCTGCCCATTCTAATGCTCACCGCCCGCGACGACGACATCGACAAGATCGTGGGGCTAGAGCTGGGGGCCGACGACTATCTCACCAAGCCCTTTAACCCGCGCGAGCTGGTGGCGCGGGTCAAGGCGATACTGCGCCGCACCAACCGTCGCTCACCAGTCGAGAGGCCGATCCAGCAGGGTGATCTGAGGGTCGATCCGGCCGGCCGCCAGGTCTGGGTCGGCGACGCGCCGGTCCGGCTGCGCACCAAAGAGTTCGACCTGCTGGTGGCGCTCCTGGAGCACAAGAACATTGTGCTCAGCCGCGAGCAATTGCTGAACCTGGTGTGGGGCTTTGACTTTCTCGGGCAGACCCGCACCGTCGATATGCATATCGCGCATCTGCGCGACAAGCTCCAAGAGAGCGAGGTGGTCATCGAGACGGTCTGGGGGGTGGGATACAAGCTGGTGGGATAAAGTCGATGCGCACCCGCCTGGTCCTCTCGTACACGTTGGTCATCCTGGTTTGCCTGGGCGTGGTAAGCTTGACCATGTTCGTGCTGTTGCTTCGCACTTCGTTGCCTGACCGGCAAATCTACGCCGAGCTCACGGCGCTCTCGCGCCTCATCCTGGTCCGGCCGCTCGCGGATGAACTGCTGCGCGAGCAGCCGGCTGATCGGCTGGACCTGTTACTGGACCGCCTGGCTGACGCTCAGTCCTTGCGCATCATGCTGGCTCGCGCGGACGGCCGGGTGATCGCGGACAGCCAGGAGAGCCTGGTGGGCCATGACCTGTTTCAAGAGGGCAACCTCGCCAGCGAGCGGGGCGAACTCGTCCAGGGCAGTTTGCGTCTCCCGGGCACGTTGCAACGTTGGCTCTTTGTCGGCCGGCTGGCGCCGACCGCACCGGGCGACGAAAGTCGCTGGCTGATCGTCGCTCGTCAGGCGCCTCGTTTGCCGATCTTTCAGATTTTTGGCGAGGAATCTGCTCGGCCCGCTGGTTCAGGCGGGTTTTCTGAGCTTGGTCCTGTCGGTCCTGCTCGCCTGGTTGATCAGCCGTTGGATCGCCCGGCCGGTGCAGCAGGCAGCCTCGGCGGCCCATGCCATTGCCAACGGCGACTATGATCAACAACTGTCGTTGGCAGGACCGGCCGAGATGCGTGACCTGGCAACCTCGTTCAACCTGATGGCGCAACGGGTCAAGAGTAGCCAGCAGGCCCAGCGTGATTTCGTGGCCAATGTCTCCCACGATCTCAAGACGCCGCTCACCTCGATCCGGGGGTTCAGCCAGGCGATCCTGGACGGCACGGCCGTCGATCCAGCCGAGACGCGACGGGCAGCGGATATCATTCACCAGGAGGCCGGCCGCATGCGCCGGATGGTGGATGATCTGCTGCTGCTGGCGCGGATGGATGCCGGAGAGATCAAGCTGGACCGCAAGCCTGCTGATCTGGCTCTGTTGCTGGCGGGGGTGCATCACGCGCCTGGAGTTGCGGGCGCGGGGGGCGGACGTCGCCCTTGGGCTGGATTTGCCCCCGGCCGGCCTGCCTACGGTGATAGGGGATGGCGATCGGCTGGTGCAGCTCTTTACGAACCTGTTGGACAACGCGCTCAAACACACGCCCGCCGGCGGCCGGGTGGCCGTAAACGGGCGGCATGACGATGGTCAGGTGATTGTGTCAGTGGCGGACACCGGGCCTGGCATCCCGGCCGACCAGCTCTCGCGTATCTTTGAGCGCTTTTACCAGGTGGACAAGTCGCGCTCGCGGTCCGGTTCGACTGGGGCGGGCCTGGGGCTGGCGATCTGCAAAGAATTGGCTCGAGGCGCACAGAGGACGCATTGTAGCCGAGAGCGTGGTCGGGGTTGGCAGCAAGTTTACGGTTTCGCTGCCAGTGACGTGATCGGTGCCCTGGGGGCTGCGGGCGCGCTACTCTGGGGGGCTAACCTGTAGCACGGCCGCCCCGCGTATCTCGCTTTGTTTGAGGCGACCCAGCACGTTGTTGGCGTCGCGCAATGGATGGATCTCCACGTGGGTGCGGATGGGGATCTCGGCCGCTAACCGGAGCAACGCTTCAGCGTCCCCGCGGGTCGAGTTGGCGACGCTGCGCACTGTGCGCTCGCCGTAGATGAGCTGATAGTCAAACTCGGGTATCGGTGTCATGTGAATGGCGTTGATTGCCAGGGTGCCACCTTTACGCAGGTGGCGCAGCGCGGCCGGCACGATCCAGCCGGCCGGGGCAAAGGTAATGCTGGCGTGCATTGGCGCCGGTGGCATCTCCTCAGCGGCGCCCACCCAGGCTGCCCCCAGTTCCTGAGCGTGGCGCCGGTGTGCCTGGGAGCGGGTAAAGACGTACACCTCGCAACCCCAATGGTGGGCGACCTGGATGGTGACGTGGGCCGAGGCGCCAAAGCCATACAGGCCCAGCCGTTGGCCCGGCTCGATCTCGCACAGACGTAGGGAACGATAGCCGATGATCCCGGCGCAAAGCAGCGGCGCGGCCTGAACGTCGGGGAAACCGGCCGGAATGGGGTAGGCGAATGCGGCCGGCGCTACCATGCTCTCGGCAAAGCCGCCGTCGGAGTGTAGCCCGGTAAATCGTATCTGGTCGCAGAGGTTCTCGCGGTCGTCAGCGCAATAGTCACAGACCCCGCAACTGGCGTGGAGCCAGGGAACGCCGACGCGGTCACCGCGCTTGAATCGCGTGACCGCCTCGCCCAGGGCGTCCACGGTACCGATCACTTGATGGCCCGGCACCAGAGGCAGACGAGGGAGCGTCAGATCGCCTTCCACCGTGTGCAGATCCGTGTGACAGACGCCGCAGACGTGCACGCGCAGGCGGATCTGACCGGCAGCAGGGGTCGGAGTGGGCAGTTCGGCCGCTACCAGGGGGTTTTCCTGAATGGGAAGCGGTTGGTGCAAGACCATCGCTTTCATAACGGTCTCAAGATCGCAACGATCTGACTATAGCACCCGGGGATTTTCCGTCAACTCGGGGCAGCGATCCGGCGATTCGCGGGGGCGCCAGGTAGCGCACGATGTTGACCTGGAAGCGCTGGCGCCGCTCGACAAGCGGCGGGCAGTGTTGCTTGACACCCCCTGGTCAGACTGCTATCATTTCGCTGACTGTTAGCGCTTGGTAAAAACGCCGGGAAAGGTCCGGCGCAGTCGAGCTAGTCGAACGCAAGATGTATCTTGGGAATGGCCCGCCCCGGCGAAGGACTGGATCGAACCCTATACGGGTGATGATCTACCTGGTGCTGATCGCCATTGGGCTCTATTTCCTCACTATCAGGCCTGAGGACATCCCCCAACCGTTCCAGCCAACGCCCACTCCCACCCGGGAGCCCGCCAGCTATGTGGTCGAAGCAGAAGCCTTTTACCTGGATGGCAAACTGGACGAGGCTATCAAGACCTACGAAGAGGCTATCCGGCGGGACCCCACCTTGGTCGAAAACTATATGCCGGTCATTCGCTTGCTCGTCTTCCGTCAGCGGCTTGACGAGGCGCTGGACTACGCCGACACGGCTCTGTTTGTGGAGCCTGATTACCCTGGTGTGCGCGCGATTCGGGCGATGGTGCTTGACTGGAAGAGCGCCGAGCTGGCCGACCAGGGGCTGCAAGAGGACGCTGACGATCTGCTCATCGAGGCGTTGAACGAGATCAACAAGGCCATCGAGCAAGAGCCCACCTCGGCCGTGGCCTTTGCCTATCAGGCGGAGATTCAGTTCGATTTGGGCAACTATGCTGAGGCCGATGAGGCGATTGACACCGCGCTGCTGATGGATTCAGACAACCTCGACGTGCAGCGCATTGCAGGCTATTTGATGGAGTTCCGTGGCTACCGGGAGGAAGCAATTGAGCACTACCGCGCTGCCATTCGCCTGCACCCCATGCTGGCGATGTTGCACCAGGCCCTGGGGCGCACCTATATTGGGTCAGGGGAGATCGACCTGGCGATTGAGAGTCTGGAGACCTCCATCGAGCTGGACGCAAGCAATTCGGAGTACCTTTACTTTCTGGGATATGCTTATTTCACCATCGGCGAGCGCGAGTTGGCGGCCTCCTATTTCGAGCAGGCGGTCGAAATCCGGCCCGAGTATCCGGCCGCTCATTGCCAGTTGGGACTGATCTACTATCAGCAGCGCAACTGGGAGGGGGCCATCCCGGAACTCGAGGTGGGGGTGGAAGGATACGATGGGCTGATCACGTACCGGAACGCATTTTGTTACTATACCCTGGGGCTGTCCTATTTCTACGTCGCTCGTTGTGAGGACGCCTATCCACTTTTTGAGGAGGTCCTGGAAGCCATCCCGGACAACGGCCCAGCGCAAGAGGGGATTCGCCTGTGCCAAGAGGCCGAGTCTGGCGACTCGGATTCATCGCCGTGAGGCATTGATCCAGCCCTGCAATTGGCACTCTACCCGCCTGTTTGCCAAAAATCCCTCTCTCCCCCCTTGTCATCCGAAGAATCTTGTGGTAACATTGGGTTCAAGTTGGCACTCGATGTGTGCGAGTGCTAGAATCAGAACCAGTCAGAACTAAGGAGGTTCCACAAGATGTCAATCAAAATGAAACCACTTGGTGACCGCGTGGTGGTTGAGCCGATCGAGCGAGAGCAGACCACCGCTTCCGGCATCATTTTGCCAGAGACAGCCAAGGAAAAGCCGCAAGAGGGCAACGTGTTGGCCGTTGGCCCGGGCCGCCGCGATGACGCAGGCAAGCGTATCGCGATGGACGTGTCAGTTGGCGATACCGTTCTGTTCGCCAAGTACGCCGGCACCGAGATCAAGCTGGGCGATCAGAAGCTGCTCATCTTGAAGGAATCGGATATTCTGGCTATCGTTGTCAAGTAGTCTAGGAGGTATCAAGGATCATGGCAAAGCAAATAGAGTTTCGTGAAGAAGCCCGCCGCAAGCTCAAGGTCGGCATTGACAAGTTGGCTGAGGCGGTTGTTACCACCCTTGGCCCCAAAGGGCGCAATGTGGCGCTCGATAAGAAGTGGGGTGCGCCCACCATCACCCACGACGGTGTGACCGTAGCCAAGGAGATTGAGCTCGAGGACCCGTTTGAGAACATGGGTGCGCAGTTGCTCAAGGAAGCAGCCACCAAGACCAACGACATCGCCGGCGATGGCACCACTACGGCTACCCTGTTGGCCCAGACGATCGTCAACGAGGGGCTCAAGAACGTCACCGCGGGCATGAACCCGATGCTTCTCAAGCGCGGTCTAGAGAAAGGGACGGCCGCGTTGAGCAAGGCGATCTCTGAAATGGCCATCGAGATCGATACCAAGGAAGAGATCGCGGCCGTGGCTGCCATCTCGGCCCAGGATGACGAAATCGGCAACCTGATCGCCGACGTGATGCACAAAGTGGGCAAGGATGGCGTCATCACCGTGGAAGAGGCCAAGGGTATGATCTTTGAGACCACCTATGTCGAGGGTATGCAGTTCGACCGTGGCTATATCTCGCCCTATTTCATCACCGACCCCGAGGCGATGGAGGCATCCATCAACGAGCCCTATATCCTCATCTACGACAAAAAGATCTCGGCTGCCAACGACATTGTCCCGATCCTCGAAAAGATGGTCCAGATCGGCAGGCGAGAGTTGGTGATCATTGCCGAGGACGTCGATGGCGAGGCGCTGGCGACTTTGGTGCTCAACAAGCTGCGTGGCATGGTGAACGCGTTGGCGATCAAGGCCCCCGGTTTTGGTGATCGGCGCAAGGCTATGCTCCAGGATATTGCCATTCTCACCGGTGGCGAGGTCATTACCGAAGAGATGGGTCGCAAGCTCGAGTCCGCCACGCTCGCAGGACCTCGGCCGGGCGGACAAGGTTGTCTCGACCAAGGACGATACCACCATCATCGGCGGCGCTGGCGACGAAAAGCAGATCCGCGGCCGGATTGAGCAGATCAAGGTTGAGATTGAAAAGTCCACCAGCGACTATGATCGCGAAAAGCTGCAGGAACGACTGGCCAAGCTGGCTGGCGGCGTCGCCGTGATCGGCGTCGGTGCAGCCACCGAGGTCGAGCTCAAAGAGAAGAAGCATCGCGTGGAGGACGCCTTGAGCGCGACCCGCGCGGCCGTCGAAGAAGGGATCGTTCCGGGCGGAGGTGTGGCTCTGATCAACGCAATCCCCGCCCTCAAACAGGTAAAAACCGCCAATCGTGATGAAGAGATCGGTATTGATATCCTGCGCGCGGCGTTGGAATACCCCCTGCGCAAGATTGCTGCCAATGCGGGTCTTGATGGCGCGGTGGTGCTCGACACGGTTCGTCGCTATCAGAAGCAGCGCAAGAACCTGAATCTGGGCTATGACGTCATCGCCAACGAGTACGTTGACATGGTCAAAGCTGGCATCATTGACCCCGCCAAGGTAACCAAGGGTGCGCTGGAGAACGCGGCCTCAATCGCGGCCATGATTCTGACCACCGAGGCGTTGATCACCGACATTCCCGAAAAAGAGCCCTCAGCTCCGGCCGGGCCTCCGGGAGGTGGCATGTACTAGACCCATCCCCAGCGTGGATGGTTGGAGAGGGACGCGCTGGCGCGTCCCTCTTTTTTTGCTCAAGACCTGCGGTGGTGGATAGGTGCCCCCGAACATTGTTTGCCGAGGGCCGGATTATCCCGTATCATTAAAGCTGCCGAGACCCGGTTATTCTTTTCAGGAGACTTTTGATGAACCCCAAGCTGTCGATGATCTTTGCACGTCGTTCTATCCGCCAGTACACCGGAGAGCCGGTGACGGATGAGGATATTCAGGCGCTGTTGGAAGCGGGTATGGCGGCCCCTTCGGCCGACAATGTTCGCCCGTGGCACCTGGTGACTGTGACCAACAAACAGACGCTGCAAGCGCTGGCGAATGTGCACCCCTATGGTAAAATGACCGCCCACGCCGCGGTGGCGATCGCCGTCTGCGGCGATCGGGCTGTCAATCCGCGCTACTGGGAGCAAGAGTGCGCGGCCGTCACGGAGAACATCCTCGTTGCGGCCGCTGGTCTTGGCCTGGGGACGGTTTGGCTGGGAGTGCACCCAAACGAGGAGCGTGCGGGAGCTATCCGCGGGGTGCTAGGCATTCCAGACCGAATCGGGGTGTTGAGCCTGATCCCTGTCGGGCATCCGGCCGAACATAAACCGCCGCGCACCCAGTACGATCCCGAACGTGACCACCGCGAACGGTGGTGAGATTGCTACCCGTTTCGAAAGGAAGCACCATTATGCTCCGCCAAGCCGTTCCATACACGTACCGATTCGCCGACACCATGCAACAACTGGTGGGTGATGGGTTGCTCCTGGCGGCGACCAAGCCCGATGGGCAATCCAATTTGATGACGATAGGCTGGGGGACTATTGGCGTCATCTGGGGCAGGCCGATCTTCACTGTGCTGGTGCGGCCGTCCCGCTTTACCCATGAGTTTATCGAGGCCTCGAACGAGTTTACGGTTAACGTCCCCACGCCCGAGATGCGCCAGTTTGTCCTGTTTTGTGGGACCAAGAGCGGCCGCGATCACGACAAGCTGGCTGAATACCAGATGCAGGTCCATCCGGGAGAGATGGTGAGCGCCATCACACTGGATGCCTGCCCCCTGGTCTACGAATGCCGGGTCGTGCACAAGAATGACCTGCTCCCCGATACGCTCGACCCAGTCATTGCCGCCCGCATGTACCCACGCGGCGACTTTCACCGGGTCTATTACGGTGAGATCCTGGCGACCCTTGCCGCCCAGGATGAGTGATAGGTTGCGGCTCGGCGCTGCGCGTGTGCACCATGTCCTCCCCCTATGACCAGATTGCCGATTATTACGATCTGGTTCACGCTGACGTAACCGTCGATATCCCGTTTTACGTCGGGCTGGCCCAGGATTTTGCGCTGGATAGGACCATTCTAGAGTTGGGCTGTGGCAGCGGCCGCACGCTAGTGCCGCTAGCGGCCGCCGGGCTGCAAGTAGTGGGGCTGGATCACTCCAGGGCGATGCTTGACCGCGCCCGGCAGCGCTTGCAGGCCGAGGCGAGCCTGGACCGCGCAACGCTCGTCCAGGGGGATATGGCTGACTTGAACCTCGGGCGATCCTTTACGCTGATCATCGTTCCCTTACACACCTGGATGCATCTGACCACCACAGAGGCCCAGTTAGCCTCCTTGCGTTGTATTGAGCAACACTTGCAGCCGGGCGGACACCTGATCATCGACCTGCCGGCGCCTCTGACCATCGTGGACGCCGAGCACGATGGCTCGTTGACCCTGGAGAACACGTTCGTTGATCCGCAGACCGGTGACCAGGTGTTGCAGTTGGCAAGCACCCGTCTGGACCAGGAGCAGCAGACCCTCCACGTTACCTGGGTCTACGATCGGGTTGGCCCGGACCAAGTGGTGCGCAGAACTGTCGCCCCCATGGTCTTGCGCTTGGTATACCCCCACCAGGTCGAGTTGATGCTTCAAGAGTGCGGTCTGGCGTTGGCTGCGCTATGGGGCGACTATGATCGGTCGCCGTTCCGGCGCACGTCGGAGAAGCTGATCATTCATGCCCTCAAGCCCGGCCGCTGAACGGGTCAGGCTTCCCCAATAACCTCGCGGGCCATCCGGTTAAAGAAATCCACCATGTATCGGTGGCGTTCGGCCGCGATTTGCCGGCCGGTCATGGTGTATAGGCGGTCGCGAATGCGGAGCAGCTTGAGGTAGAACTCGTGGCGGGCGGTATGCAGTTCGCCGGTCTGCTGGCCGGCCTTGAACTCGGGCGACACCTTGCCCCACAGTGGCTGCCCCAATTCGGCGCCAAAGGCAAAAGCACGGGCTACTCCGACCGCGCCAATGGCATCCAGCTTGTCGGCATCATATACGCACTTGGCCTCGATGCTCTGGGGTGCGTCCTGGGGTTTGCGAAAGCGATGGGTCTGGATACAGTGGACGACGGCCTCTACCTTTTCGGCTGGATGCCCCATCGCCAGCAGCGTCTCGCGCGCCAGCGTGGCGCCGGTGCGGTGATGGTTGTCTCGTCCCGGGCCATCTGCTGCCAGATCGTGGAGCAGGGCGGGCCGCCCGGACGATCTTGGCGTCGGCCCCTTCCTCGCGCGCAATGCGTTCTGCCAGTGACGTCACGCGCAACGCGTGATCAAAACCGTGGGCGCTGCTGCCAGTAGCCGGATAAAGAGCACGAGCATGTTCAACGGAGATCATTTTAGTCGATTTCCTTGAGAAGAATCAAATCAATAGGGATATCTATTATACACCGCTTTGAGGCTTGAAAAAGGGGAAAAACAACGCCTGGGCTGCGGTTGTGATTGGTCAGGGCGCCTGAGATGGCAAGCCGCGCATGCTTGACAAGGGTATGCAACATGATACACTGAACATCATCGAGGCAATCTACCGCCCGATTGAGGGCAAACGTGTTCGAAATGCCAAGACCGGCAATGCGCTCCTGAACCAGGTTGCCCACCTGAGTGATCGTTGTGCCGGGCCAGGTCCGAAAGGCTACCAGACCGACGAGGTTCTACCATGAGCAAGCAAACCATTCGCGCGATTCTGCTTCCCATCCTTGTGCTGGCCACACTTGGATTGGCTTGTGCGGTTAGCAATCCCCTGGACACCAAGGGGGTGGCGACTACGGCCGCAGCCGTTGGCGAGACGATCGAGGCTGGGGTCACCTCGTTGGCCCCCACCCTGGAGGCGATCATGACTGACGCGCCCGACCTGCTCAACACCGTGGAGGCCGGCGTGACCGACATTGCGCCCACGGTCAAGGCGATTGGCACCCTCATTCCGGTCGAGATCGGCGGCGTCGAAGAGATAGAGGAGCTGATTCAAGGGGACGAAGGGCTCAGCGGGCTGGCGAGCTTTCGCCAGTCGGCCGACGTGACGCTGGAGAGCGAGGGAAAAAAGGGCGAGATCGAATATTGGGCGGAATTCACCACCGACCCGCTTGCCACCCATGGCAAGGTGACCTTGAGTGGAGAGGCGGCCGAGGGGCGCCTGGCGCCCGAGTTTGAGTACAAGATCATCGACAACAAGGCCTGGGTCAAACTGTTCGGCGGGTTCTGGGTGCAAACGCCGGGGAGCGTGGGGACCGTGACCGGGCGACAGCCGTACAGCGCCGGCGATTTTCTGATCGCGTTACCCGACACTGACACCCTGCAGCGGGTCGAGCCGGACAAGACGGTGAACGGTATCCTGTGCCAACACTATGTGTACAATGTGACGAACCTCGAGTTCGAGCACGGACAACTCGACTCTGCCAGCGGCGAGATCTATACCGCCGTCGATGGTGGCTATGTCGTCCAGTACACCCTGCACGGGCAGGGGTACCACGACGAATACTTTGACGGGGAGCTTTCGACTCTCGACATCGTATACAATGTCTTTGATGTCAACGATCCCAGCATCGATATTACCCCGCCATAGCAGGCAGACGGTAGCTCGCCAGGATTCAAGGCCCCTGTCATGAGAAGAGTTGGCTTGGTCCTATTAACCCTGGTGGTCCTGCTGGCAACGGCCGGCTGTGGTCCCAACCCGGAAAAGTGCCGCACCGACAAGGCGCTGCTCGAAGATAGTTTCAACGACACCGCCTGCGGATGGGGCGAGTATGACCGGGCTGAAGCCTCGGCCGGTTATGTGGGGAGCGAGTATTTCGTCTCCGTGCACCAGCCCAACACCTCGGCCGTTGCAGTGCCCGGCATCAGCGTAGACAACGTTACCCTCCAGGCCGAGGCTCGGCTGGCTGGCGGCTCACCCAACAACAACTTGGGCCTCGTGTGCCGCTATCAGGACATGGAGCATTTCTACGCGTTTATGATCAGCAGTGATGGCTATTACGCGATCGTCCAGGTAGCAGATGGTGCGGGCTATCGGATTCTGTCGGGTGATGGGCAAAACTTGTTACCCAGCGAGGCGATTGAGACCGGTCCCGAGGCGGTCAACGAGATCCACGCCGTGTGTACCGGGGAGACGCTGACGCTGTACGTGAACGGGCAGCAGTTGGCGAGCGTCAGCGACGATCTATTCTCCTCCGGAGATGTCGGTTTTATCGTCAGCACCTACGAGGAGGGGCCGACCGAGGTGCGTTTTGACAATCTGATCGTGCTGGAACCGGTCACGCCGTCGCCGGTATCTGATTGAGGTGCTGCTATGCGCTTGAACCGGCTCTTCCTGGTCCTTATTAGCCTTGTGACCCTGGCAGCATGTAATCGTTCGACCGGGGAGGCGCCTCCCGACGGCATCCTCTTTCAGGATGACTTTGAGATTGATTCGGGGCGGTGGCTGTTAGAGTCAGACTTGGACGCCACGGCAACCTATGTGGAGGGGAGACTCGAGCTCGCCATCTCGACCCCCAACCTGATCGCCTGGTCCGAACTACAGGAAACCAAGTTTGACGACTTTGTGTTGCAGGTGGACGCAACCCAGGTGGCTGGCCCGGACAACAACAGCTATGGCGTGGTCTTTCGCATCAAGAGCCCGTCCGAGTATTACATCTTTGACATCAGCGGCGACGGGTACTATCGCTTCTGGCGACGGGACAAGGTCGAAGGCGGCCGGTGGGTCGAGATCATCACCGAGTGGGTCGAGTCGCCCGCCATCCATCGCGGTGCCAGCACCAACATGATCAAGGTGGTGGCTCAGAAAGACCACTTTACGTTCTATGTCAACGACCAGCAGGTAGCCGAAGCGGTGGACGACACCTACCGATCCGGCACCATCGGGCTCGATGGGGGCTCATTCCATGAACCGGGTGTCGTGGTTGCGTTCGATAACGTGATCGTCACCGATCCCGAATGAGTTAGCCGCTGTCGGTGATCGTGTTCGGAGCGATCTGGAGCCCCGCCCAAGGCGGGGCTCCAGTCGTATTGCGCTTATCCCGCGACCTGCGGTAGCTCCTTGAGCGCCGCCTGGATTTTCTCCTCCTCCAATTCGTAATCTGGCAGGTCCTGCCGAAAATAGGCATCGTACGCCGCCAGGTCAAAGTGTCCATGGCCGCTGGCGCTAAAGAGAATCACCTTGGATTCTCCTGATTCGCGGCAAGCCAGCGCCTCATCGTAGGCTGCCTGGACCGCGTGGGCGGTTTCAGGGGCGACGATGATGCCCTCCGTGCGAGCGAAATGGACCGCGGCGTCAAAGCAGACGTTCTGGTGGTAGGCGCGGCTCTCGGCTTCGCCCTGCTCCAGCAGCGCGCAGATGCTGGGCGCCATCCCGTGGTAGCGCAGGCCGCCAGCGTGCACCGGGGCGGGGATGAACCCGTGCCCTACCGTGTGCATCTTGGCAACCGGCCCGGTCTTGGCGGTATCGCCCCAATCGTAAGCGTACACGCCGCGGGTCATGCTGGGGCAGGCGGTCGACTCGACAAAGAGCGCCCGTAGGTCTGGTTTGGTGCCGTCCAGCCGGTCCTTCATAAAGGGAAAGATCAGGCCGGCCGCGTTGCTGCCGCCGCCAGCGCAGCCGATGATAATGTCCGGATAGTCGCCAGCCATTTCCATCTGCTTGCGGGCTTCCAGACCGATGACCGTCTGGTGCAACAGTACAAAGTTGACCACGCTGCCCAGCGAGTACTTGTAGCCCTCGGTGCGTGACCGCGTATTCGATGGCCTCGCTGATGGCGATGCCCAGGCTGCCAGTCGTCTCGGGGTCCTGGGCCAGGATGGCCCGCCCGGCCGTGGTTTCGGTGCTGGGGCTGGGCACGACCGAACCGCCCCAGGTCTCCATCGCAATCCGGCGATAGGGTTTCTGGTGGTAGCTGATGGTGACCATAAAGACCTTGCATTCTAGGCCAAACAGTTGAGTGGCAAAGGCGAGCGCGCTCCCCCACTGACCGGCTCCGGTCTCGGTGGCGAAACCTTTCAACCCCTCTTGTTTGGCGTAGTAGGCCTGTGCTACGGCCGTGTTGGGCTTGTGGCTCCCGGCCGGGCTGACCCCTTCCCACTTGTAGTAGATCTTGGCGGGGGTGTCGAGCGCCTTTTCCCAGCGCAGGGCGCGGTACAGAGGGGACGGTCGCCACAGTCTTGAGGATGTCGCGCACCTCGTCCGGTATCTCGATATAGCGCTCCTGGCTGACCTCCTGCTCAATGAGCGCCAACGGAAAGACGGGTGCCAGATCGTCTGGCCCCATCAGTTGCAGGGTTCCCGGGTGCAGGTACGGTGGCGGCGGCTGCTTCATGTCCGCCATGATGTTGTACCAATGTGTCGGAATATCGTTTTCTGGCAATACGTACTTGAACTGAGTCATGGTTCTCTCCTTTCTTGGTAGATGGATAGATGTGTGAATTCGCGATGGTGGACCAGATCCTTGATGTCAGCCTCCTCAAGCGTTCATAAAGACAGCTCGGTCGTCAAAGAACTGCCTGTAAAGCTGGTAATGCGCGGTATTCTCATATTCAACCTCCTCAATGCGGCGAGCATCGAATGAAAAGATCTGCGCACCGGGACAGGCCAGCAGGATTGGAGAGTGGGTGGCGATGATGAACTGGGACAGCCCGTCGGCCGCCAGGCGCCGGAGCAGCTGCAGGAACTTGATCTGGCTCGCGGGGGAGAGGGCGGCTTCGGGTTCGTCCAGTAAGTACAGTCCTTTGATGCGAAGCCGGCCGCCGAAATACGATAGGATGCCTTCTCCATGCGACAGAGTGTTCAGGATTCGGCCGCCGTGGTAGTGCAGACGCCCAGGGTCGCAAAGCGCCACGTCGTCCAAAAAATCAGCCAGGTCACGAAAGGTCTCGGCGCGAAAGATCGATCCGGCGACGTGCCCATTGGACCAGGTCGGCGTGAGGTATTGGCCAAGTTTGGTCTCGTAGGGGTTGTTGTGAGCGAGGTGCCGTTTTGGCTTGTCCCAGATGTGAATGCCGCACCGCCGTGCGATGGCGTCCAGCAGAGTCGATTTGCCCGACCCGTTCTCGCCGACAAAGAAGGTGATCGGACGCTCGAACCTCAACCCGGCCGTCCCATTGATGGCGGCGGCGCTAAAGGGGTAGCAGCGTCGGGTGGGAAAATCCTGCCTGTTTATCTTGATCTGAACAAGGTGCATCCATCACCTCCACAAACAAAAGAGCGCTCGTCCTTGAAAAGGACGAGCGCTCCATGTTTCCATGCAGACACCCGCGGTGCCACCTTACTTGGCCGATTCCTATCACAAAAAAACGCCGTCAGTGACGGCGTACATCTGGATAGCCAGCCCCACTCTGCAGGTACGACTCTCACCAGAGTTATACCCTTGCCCTGATAACGGTGGCATCTCCGGCGCTGGCTACTCGAGTTCGCCTGCGCAACTCCCAGGCCCATTCACTACCCTCGCTGGCGCCGGATTCCCACCATCACCGGCTCTCTGCGGCCCCGATTGGGTACCTACTATTCCTGTTCCCAGTTGTTCTTTATTCAGTTGGTGCAAGTATACCAAATCGCCGCGGGCCGTCAAATACGTTTTGCTGGATTTCTGGCGGCCGATGGTTCTTGCGGACAACAAGACAGGGGCGCGAGACACCACCCGGCGTCTCGCGCCCCTGCCGCGCTGCGTGCACAGTGGTTAGGTCAGTCCAGGTGCGGCGCGATCATCTCGACAAACTTGGGTTTGGGGCGCGCCCCAACGATCCGGTCCACTTCCTGCCCGCCCTTGAACAGGATGACGGTGGGGATGCCTTGCACGCCGTATTGGATAGGCGTCGTTGGATTCGAATCTACATCCAGCTTGCCCACCTTGAGCCGGCCGTTGTACTCGGTTGCCAGTTGTTCCACCACCGGAGCAACCATCCGGCATGGCCCGCACCAGACGGCCCACAGAGTCTACCAACACTGGCACGTCGGATTCGATCACTTCTTGCTCAAAATTGGCGTCGGTGATCTCGATTGTGTTTCCCATCCAGATTCTCCTCAGAAAAGGTATTTCAAAACAGGGCAAGTCTAGCAAATAGAAGCCCCGTGTCAAGCAGAGGCGGCCGGGCGCCTTTGCCGGTGCCCCAACAAAGAGCGCGGGCCCAGACGGGCCCGCGCTCGGTTTTCAACGCTCGATGGTGGCGTCCTACCGAGACGCCTGGTTAAAGATGAGGGGTAGGTAGATCGAGTATGGTTTCTCCGCCCTGACGACGACTGTCACTGTGTCGGTCGGACCGAGCGGTTGGTGGCTCGAGTCGCGCAACTCGACCAAGATGACGTGGGTTCCCACGTTCAACTCTAGGAACGCGGCATAGTCAAACACCGGTTCTACCATCACGCCGTTCACCCACAGGTGCCAGTGACCATCATCTGGGATGACAAAGTTCAGTGTGGCCACTGTGATCTGGATGGTGACGCTGACGTTGTTGGTAGCAGTAAAGACCTGCCCTTCAAAGGGCGTGACGATTGTAATCCCCACCTCCTGGACGGTCACGGTTACCGTGTCCACCGGACCCAATGGCTGGTGGCTGGCATTTCGCAGTTCGGCGCTGATGACGTGAGTGCCTGTCAGCAGGTCAGTGGTGGTGGCGTATTCCATCACCGGGCCGACGTGCTCGCCGTCCACCCACAGGTGCCAGTGCCCGTCGGCCGGGATATCAAAGTTGTCCGTCGCCACCGTGATCGGGATTGTCACGTTAACCCCATTCATGGCCGTAAAGGTCGTCCCATCGGCCGGCGATAGGATGTGGATGTCGGGCAGGGCAATGTCAAAGGTTGCAGCCACCGGGTCGTGATCGGACGTGCTCCAAACCACCGTGTCGTCGCCCGAGAAGGGGAGATATGGAAAGTCGGCGTTCATGCGCAGCGGCGAGACTGCCACCAGGTGTGACATGAGCGCGGGTGAGGCAAGTACGTGATCGAGGATCTGCGACGTGCCAAGGTAGATGTAGCTGTACCACTCGTCGGCCAGGCAGGGTGAACCAGGTGTTGGTCAGGTTGCCGCTGGCGTACAATGCCTGGAGCGGCGCTGAATCCTCAAAGTCGTTGAGGTCGCCCATCACCAGCACGTTCTGGACCCCCCCGGCGACAAACCCGTCCACCAGCGTACCCACGAACTGCGCCTGTTCCAACCGGCGCATGTCGGAGGGCAGGCCGCCCAGCTTGGATTTAAAGTGGTTGCCAATCACCACCACCGGCCGGGGGACGCCGCCTGCGTCGAGTGTGCCAGTGACCACCACCGGCCGTCGCGAGAAGAGCGGGAACTCGCCCTGCGCCTGGCAGGTGCTCCACAATGGATCGTAAGTCGAAGACGAACTGCCGTAAGGCGAACATCCCTGGTACTGGGTTGACCAGACCACGTTGCTCACCTGATCGGTCCGCCACAGGACTGCCACCCCGTGCCCCCCGACGTCAGGATGTGAGTAGGCATAGTCGTACGCATAGCCAGCCGTCGCCAGGCTGTTGATGACGTCGGTGACCACGGTCGCGACGTCGATCTCTTGGAGCGACAGGAAGGTGGGGCCGTTCATCTGCACCAAGGTCGAGACGACCTTGGTGAGGTGGGTTCCCAGGCTGTCAAAGTTGTAGGCGTTAAAGGTGGCGACGTTGAACTGGTTCGCGCCCGGCGCGGGCCAGGTTGGCGGCTCGGCCGGCGCCTCCTTGGAAGCGTAAAAGAGCGCCCCCAGGTCTTGCAGCGCCACCAGATAGTTGCTGTAGCTGAACGCCAGCGGGCCGTCGATGCCGGTTGTGACGACGCTGCCCACGATCAGATTCGGGCCGCCGCTGCCGTAGCGCAGGTAGTTGCGGACGCCAAAGGCCTTGCCGTCCTGAGGGCTGCCGCGCATCACCCGGTCCACCCCCTCGTCACCTCGGATGACCATAAAGGTCCCATAGTTGGTGGGGCCAACGACGGGCGCGGTGATCGACACGGTGGCGAGCATCCCCTCGTGCGCCTCCAGGTACAGCGGTGTACCATCGGGCATGAGTTCGGTCGCTGCCGGGGCGCCCACGTTGGGTCCGATCACCACGTCGGCCGAACTGGCGACCATTATTTGGGTTTCGCACGCGGGGCAAGGGTCGCCGTACTCGTTGAATTCTTGCACCACGCCGGTCACGGTCACCAGATCTCCCACGGTCACCGCTACGGACGCGGTGCCGTGATTGACAAAGAGGCCGTCAGAGGTGTCTGGGTCGCCGTCACCGGCCGGGTCCTGGATGTAAAAGCCGTCATAGACCCCACTGCTGGGCATATTGCCCTTGAAAAAGCCGGTGACTATTCCGACCGTTTTGGCCGTCCGTCCGTTGAATGGGGACTCGAACCCGTCGCCCTGGATCAGGTAAATGGGCGTATAGTCGCCCACCACAGTCAACACCGGCAGGCCCTGTGTGGGGGTGATCCAGTTGGCCGCCCAGACGGCAAAGTCGGTGTTCCACACCTGTGCCGCCAGGGTGATCGGCGCCGTCACCACAAAACGGAAGGTCTCGATTCCCTTGTCGGGCAAGGTTGGCAGTGTCCAGCTTACGACGTTGCCGGGCACGAGCTGTCCGCCGTCCAGGATCGCCGCCAGTTCAACGTTGGAGGGCACCGCATCGGTTACCACCAGGTCGTTCAGCGTCAGGCCGAGATAGTTCTTGACGGTGACGGTGTAAGTAAAGATTGATCCCGGCTGTGCGTTCGCGGGCGCCGCCTTTTCGATGTTGGGGCTGTCTACCTCCAGCAGGATGTCATCGTCCGAGCGCGGCTGCAGTTTAAAGTCGTCAAAGCTGTACCAGCCGATACCCATGATCCATGCGTATGTGTCACCCAGCGCCGGTGCGTAGGTCAAGTCGCCGTCGGCATTGCCGGCGTCATCCGCGCGGGTGGCGCCGCTGCCGTCGTCGAACGCCCACTCGCCGAACCCCAGGTCGGGGTCCGTGACCGTGGCGCTGGTGAACTCGATAAAGACGCTCTCGTAGGCCTCGGCCGTATAACCAGTGATGAAATCGCCGGTCGGGATGGTCGCCGGGCTGGGCAACTGGTCGCCGCTGCGTAGGACAATCTGCTGCCCGCCCACTGAGCGGCGAATGTTGAGTTGGGTCATGCCAAAGTACTCTTCGACCCTGCCCAGCAGTCGCACATAGTCACCCTCAGCTACGGCCGGATGGTCGCCATAGGTATAGACACTCCTGCCCGCTCCACGGCCCTCCGGAGGGATCGGCGATCACAAAGGTGTTGGCGTTATTGACCTCTCCTGACTCGGCGACCACCACTCCCTCGACCCAGACCATCTGGTTCAACAGCCCGGACGGGAACGTGCCGCCGACGCTCTCGGGAACAAACTGGATTTCGTATATAGTCACCATCGGGTAGGCGGTCGTCTCGGCCGTGTCGGTGTTGTTCGCCGGGTCGTCACCGGCGAGATCGGTGCTCATCAACGCCGTGTTGACCAGTATCTCGCCATCGGCCGGCGTCATGTTGAGGGTGACAGTCACGTTAAAGCTGGTCATCGTCGATGGCAGCACGTCGGGCAACGACCAGACATAGATGCCGGTGTCGGGATTGGACGGGGGTACGCCGCTGTTGTCCCCGGTGAAATCCGAATGCGCTGGAATGACATCAGTGACGACTGACGTTGGTCGCCGTCACGACGCTCTGGTTAACGAGCGTGATCGTGTAGACCAGAATCTCATCCACCGCCGCGACCACGGACGGAGGGCCGGTCTTGGCGATGCTCAGGTCGTTGACGACGACGAACGGACAACCGGCAAAGGCGGCGCCGCTGATCATCGTCCCGGGCGAAAAGAGAGCCCCGCCCGACCCGGTCGCTGTGCTGTGCAGCACCAGCGGGTCCGGCCCGGTGATGTCCGGGTCGCGGGTGACCGATTGGTCGTTGCCGCCCTCGCTACCGTAGGCATAAGAGATGACGGTCGCGGCCGTCAAGTCAAGGAGGGTCACCGTGTCGCCGCTGTTGTTGAGGCCCAAGGCGCCCGACGAAGCGAATCTGGGCGATGCTGCCGCCAAAGGCGCCAGTGGGGGTGCCGCCGCCAAACAGGACCAGGGAGCAGGTGTCGGAAATGACGCTGCCCGCCGGGAAGGTGTGGCGCAGACCAAAGCCGTCATTCAGCGTCCACCCGCTGATATCCAGGTCGAACCCAGAGATGTTGACGATCTCGACAAACTCGTCGTCAGAAAAGTGGGGGGTCCCGTCGCCGTTGGCGTCTCCCAACGATGTATCAGGGTCCGCCTGCAGTTCGTTGATCACCAACACCGGCGTCGGTTGCGGGCCGCCATTGGCCGCCCCCAGGGTACAGGCCTGATCGAGCAGCGACGTCCCGCCACCGGAGGAAGTCCAGTCAAAGCCGCCGTTGGGTCCAACGCCATCGGGCATGCGAGCCAGGCAATCGTCCTCAAATTCGCCGTCCCAGCCCAACTGATCGACGCGCACCCCGGCGGCGTCAAAGAGATAGCCGACGTCAGCGCTGCTGAAATCGGTGTTGAAATCGATCCCTTCGGTCAGCGCCAGCCAGCCGCCAGCCGGGACCACGCCGCCGGACAGCGTCTGCAGGGTGTCGCCCGTCGCTGAGCATCCAGTTCGTGATGTCAACGGGCGCCCCGGTGGGGTTGAATAGCTCGACCTGGTCGGGGCCAGAGGCGACGGGATAGTTGTCGAACTCGTTGAGGATGACCGAGCTGCCGAGGCTGACGCCGGGCACGTCGTTGGCGACGCCCTGGGTGGGGGTGAGGTCGAGGTTCCAGTCGGCCGCGTCGTCGCCGGTGTCGGCGCCGCCAGCCAACCGCGCGGCCGAGTGGCCGACCTCGGCGAGGGGTGCGCCGCCGACGTTGCCATAGGCGACGCTGTCGATCAACGTCCCAACGTCATCGTAGAGGTAGATGGCGTCGCCACTGTTATCCAACGAAAAGCTGTTGTCGATCACCGCAAAAGCGCCGGCTGTCAGGGTCGGCGTCAGAGTGTCTGTGAACCCGCTGCCGTTGGTGAGCTGCCAGCCGGTCAGGTCCTGGGCCGTAGTGCCCGCGTTGTACAGCTCGACCCACTCAGTTCCCTTGGGCACGAACTCGTTGATAACCACCCGGGCATCTTTAGTGGCAGCGGACAACTGCGATCCCAGTGGCGCGGTGCTCTGAATTGGTATGGCGCCCACGGGTGCAACGGTGCTGATCAGCATGAACAGCACCACCAAACCGGTTGCGAATCGTGGTTTCATCCTCATGTCCTCCTGACTGATTGAATAATGCTGAACCGGTAACCCCCACGGGGACGTATTGCGGCTACCCGGGTACACGTAGTTGGCATATCAGATGTATCGTATTGTGAGGAGTCAGACGCGCCGCCAGTGTTCAGTGGCGGCAGACGGCCTCATTGTATCACCGCCCAATGCAGCCGGCAACCGCGCCAGCGCCGATCGGACCCGCTCTATCGCCTGGCGAGCCGGGAAAATCGCCGGTCGCGGGCGATTGTCAGTTGCAGCCCTTTGGCCAGATCGACAGCCGGCCGATAGTCAAGTTTCTCCGCGGACAGTGTAATATCGGCGCAGAGCCGGGAGACGCCGCCCGATTCTTGGGGGTTTCGCAACACGTGAGTTCTGCGGCCGGCTGCCTGCTCCACGGCCTGCACCAGCGCGTTGACGCTGGTGCCCACGCCGCTGCCCACGTTCAGGGTAAGCCGGTTCACGTTGCGCGCGGTGGCGGCTGCGATCAGAGCCTCGATCACGTCGTCCAGGAAGACATAGTCGCGCGAATGGGCGCCGTCCCCATAGATCACCAACGACCCGCCGCTCAGCGCCTGGTGGAGAAAGCGCGGCACCACGGGCCAATGAGAGGCCGGCAGTTGCTGTCCCGGGCCATAGGCGTTAAAGATGCGCAGGCAGACGGTTTCGATGCCCCAGAGCGCGCCGATGGTGTGCACATAATGCTCGGCCGCCAACTTGCTGACTGCGTACGGCGAGTCGGGGTGCGGCGACAGCCCTTCGTGGACCGGGTCGGTGGGTTGTTCGCCGTACACCGCGCCCGAAGAGGCAAGCACGACGCGCTGAATGCCTGCGTCGCGCATCGCCTCCATCACGCTGACGGTTCCCCCCACATTGACTGCGTTATACTCCCGTGGGTAGAGTACCGACTGCGGCACCGACACCCGGGCCGCCAGATGAAAGACGCAATCTACTCCTTGCAGCAAGGTCCAAAGCTTGGGGACATCGTTTACGTCGCCGCGGGTGAGCAGCACCTCGGGGGCCAAGTCGCTTTCGTCGCCCGAGCTGAGGTCGTCAATGACCCGGACCTCTCGCCCCGACGTTGCCAGCTGGTTGGCAAGCGCCCGACCCAAAAAGCCGGCCCCGCCAGTGACCAACACGGGCATTGTTCTATCCTTCGCCTGCTATCAGTTATCGGCGCTCCCATTATACCTTTCAGGCGCGGGTTGACAAAGTCAACCCGCGCTATTATCATCGGCTGCATGCCCAAGTCTACCTGGCGAACCCTGGTCAGGCTGCTGGCTGTTGGATTGCTCTGTCTCGGGTTATTGGCCGTCCTCACCCGGGAGTGGCCTGACCGCACCACCGACGACTATCTCTACTCCAGCAGCATACACAACCGGCGCTTTGATTTCATAGCCTGGGAGGTCAATGCCTTGGGCAGCAAGGCCATTTACAGCCTCGCACCGCCTCATAGCTACCTCGACCCCGATAAGCAAAAAGATATCGTGCTGCGTTACTTTGACCAGTTGCGTGAGGTCCAGCGGATAGAGGGGCAGATTGTCACCATGTACGCTGACCCGGCGATCAGCGACCCGGATTCGGCTACCGCCGAACTGGACCACCAATTAGGGGAGGCGCGAACGCTCTTGGAGCGATTGCAGCCATTGGCTGAGGGCATCCTCGAAGAGCAGATCGCGGCCGTGTTGGCCGACCAGGGGATAACCCTCGGCGGCCGGACCTTTCCCCCTGTCAAGCTGCATTTCACCCCACTGCCTGCCATGCTGGTCATCTCGCCGCGCGACCGGATCGAGGCGATTCGCTTCTTCCCGCTCGAGCACGGGTTGGACATTCCGGAGCGCGTCGAAATCGAATCGGCCGTCGAACAGGCGCTGAACGTCTCTTCGTTGGTCACCAACATCGGCGGCCTGGCGGCCTACCCGTCCATGATGCTCGAGTCCAGTTCCTTCAACTGGGTGATCGATACGGGAGCCCACGAATGGACGCACCACTATCTGACGCTCCATCCGCTGGGTGTTCTCTATGACACTGACCCCCAACTGCGCACCATGAACGAGACCGTCGCCAGCATTGTCGGCCGAGAGGTAGGGGCGGAGGTCGTGCGGCGCTATTATCCCGAGTTTGTGCCGCCGCCCCCTCCACCTGCGCCGGCCGAACCAGCGCCCACGCCCGAACCGCCATCCTTTGACTTTCGCGCCGAGATGCGCAAGACGCGACTGCACGTGGATGGGCTGCTGGCCCAAGGGCGGATCGAGGACGCAGAAGCCTATATGGAGGCGCGACGCCAGCTATTCTGGGAGAACGGCTACCGCATCCGCCGGCTCAACCAGGCCTATTTTAGCTTTCACGGCGCATATGCTGACCAGCCCGGCAGCCAGGGGGCTGATCCGGTGGGCCCGGCCGTGGTGGCGCTGCGCACCCAGAGTGCCTCGCTTCAGGATTTCCTGAGGACGGTGGCGCCGCTGACCAGTTTCGCTGAACTGGAGGAGATACTGAATCGGTAGGGGATTGGCGGCGCGCCCCCTATCCCCTGCCGAACGAGTCTTTAGGGTGCATAGCGGAAGGGGTGCCGGGCGGAAACCTTTTCCGCCACCAGTTCCCACACCTCGGGTCGCCCTTCAATCGCCTTGCGGATGGCATGGCGGGTCGCCTTGTAGTTGTTCCCAAAGACGCGCATGGCGATCGAGGCGGCCGGGTGGACAAAGACGTTGGCAATGAGCGCCACGTCATCTAGGATTCCCTCGGCGAGGAAACCGTCCTCGACGCTCAACCGGATGGCGTGGTTTACCCCACGTGCAGCTTCCTCGTAAAAGAGTCGCTTGCTCTTGGAGGTGCGCAGCGTCACTGTGGGGACCAGCAGCGTCAACGGCCGCTGGTTGATGATTCGCAGGCCTCTCTCCTCGCCCCAGCCAGCCACCGACCGCTCAATGGCCCGGCCGACCGGACCATCCCGCAGGCCAATCAGCAGGTCCACGTGCGCCAGTTCCTGGAACGGCGGACCGGCAAAGCCCTCTCCCACTTTGAGATCCCAGCCGCCGATCACCCGGGGAGTTTGCGGGGTGGCAAAGACCTCCGTCTCGACCTGCCTGTCTCCCAGGTCATAGGTGACAGGCTGCCTGGCGATTTTGGCAACCCCGGCTATTTCTAGCTGCAGGCGTAGCTCCTCGTAATCCTCGCGTTTAAAGCCGTCGCCGCGCACGATCGGCCGGCGGGCCTCACCCATCGGCAACCCCATGGCGGTGAGCCCTTCCTTGACCGCCTGGGGCCCTGCAGTGCGGGTCACGATGCGGACCAGCTTTTGAATGCGCTCCTGCTCCTGACGGGCTGTCTCCAGGTCGCCGGCCTGCACCGATCGGTAGATCCGTTGCCAGACGTCGGGGATCAGGTTGGCGCTGG
>CAVOHX010000001.1:0-26601 GCA_963695825.1 uncultured Chloroflexia bacterium | reverse complement strand
CGCTATCGATCAATCCAACGCGAACGAACCGCAATTGCAGCGGCGCAACATTCCAAGCTGTGGTACAATATGAACCGATCCATTCAGCGCTTTGGCCGGTTTCTGACCCAGACCCCGGCCGTGGCGAGTTACAGACCCAATCGCCCGGAGTCCACGATGAGTCACACTGAAAAGGTTCTATCCGAGCGCGACCGCGAACTGCGGCGCCGCGACTTGCTCATGATCTTCCTGCCGCTCATCATCGGGGTAATACTTGGACTGGCCCTACTGATCACGATCGGCGTCCTGGGCTTTCGGCAGGGGAACCTGGGTGCGGATCCCGCTTCCGTCTGGGGGGACGCGGCCGCCATCATTGTCGCCGTCGAGGTCGGTGCGCTCAGCCTGGTCGCGTTGATCATACTGGCAGGACTTGGCGCCTTGGTCACGTGGCTCATGCTCAAGGTACAGCCATTGTTGAAACGCGTCCAAGAGATCACCAACCAGATCAGCCGCGGCGCGGGCTCGGCGGCTGACAGGTTGACCGATGCGACGATCAAAACTTACTCTGTGGGCGCCCGTGCGCACGCCATCACCAAGATACTACGGAGGCAAGATGTCTGATAACACCAACTGGAAACCCAGGGTGCTGATCATTGGCGCCATGATAGGAGCCGCGCTGGGGTTGATGGCAGGCTTTCTCTACGTGCGGGTAGCCGACGAGTCGGGCGGACCCGCCAAGGTTTCCACCGGAAATGCGGTCAAGCTGGGGCTGGCTGCCCTGGCCGTGGTGCGCCAGGCCTCACAATTGGGCGATTGACCCACTCCGGCGGCCGGGATGATCCTGTCGCCGAGCCATGGTCGTCGAGGAGTGTCATGGTCACAAAAGAAAAGTATCGTGTCCTACTAGTCTCGGGCTCGGCGGCGGACCGGCGCGCCGTTCGGGAATTGGTAGGGGCAGAATACCTGGTGACCGAAGCATCGACCGTGGCCAAAGCCAGGCATGCGCTTGAAACTCGGGAGCAGTTCGATCTCTTGCTGACCGACCAGCAGATGCCAGACGGGACCGGCCTGGAATTATTAGGGTATACGCTGGGATATTGGCCGCGCATCCCGGTGGTCTATTTGATAGAGTCCGTGGATGAAATGCCCGCTGTGGTGGCCCTCAAGCAGGGGGCGGCCGACTATGTGACCAAGGAGGGCACTGGGAAGCTGCGCCTGGGACGCGTGCTGGAGAATGTTGTGGCCCGTTCCCGAGCCGAACTGATCGCTCAGCGGCGCGCTCGCGAAATGGGGGTGCTGAACTCGATTTTGACGGCGCTAAACAGCGCGGTAGACGAGCAGCCCGTGCTGGACACCATTGTTCAGGAGGTCAAGGCGCTCATGGGGACCGAGGCCTGCTCCATTATCCTTATAGACCATGAGGGCGATCAATTGCTGGTGCGCGCCTCGACGCGGCTCCCGGTAAAGGACAGGGTGCTGCCCGTGCCGGCGAGCAGAAGCATCGCCGGCCGCGTCGTCCGTGAAAAGCAGGGATGTATTACCGAGGACGTCACACAGGACCCAGACTGGCATTCGTTGGGGCTCGAGTTCGCGGTCGATTCAATGCTCACCGTGCCGCTGGTCGCCGGTGAGCAAGC
Organism: uncultured Chloroflexia bacterium; assembly: GCA_963695825.1. GTDB lineage: Bacteria > Chloroflexota > Anaerolineae > Promineifilales > UBA4811 > CAVOHX01. The sequence goes on along the minus strand of CAVOHX010000001.1, from coordinate 24,985 downwards.
AATCGGAGTGCTGCAGGCTATCAACAAGAATGTGGGTCCTTTTGTGACCCAGGACTTGGAGCTCATGCAATCTATTGCCGCGGTCGCCACGGCCGCCATCATGCGGGGGCAACTCTTGACCGCCTTGCGCGAGCAGCTCGACGCGCAGTCCCAGCAGGCTGCCGCCGGCCGGTGAGTATGGCGCATCTGCCTTGGATGCGCTGGACGCCCTGGAGGTTGCCACGCCGGGTCTAGAAGCCCGGCCGGAATTCAAGGCGCTGAGGAAGCATCTCGATCAGCTGGTGACATCCAACTAGTAGTCGGCAGGGCCCACAAGGCACCTACCATCCCCATGAACGATGTAGACGCCGCCTTGGCGGACATTCGGCGCACGGTGTCAACTGCGTTGGGCGGCGAGTTGATCGCCCTTTACACCGTCAACCCCGGAACCGCGCGCGCGCCATCGTCGTCGTCCATTCCCCTGTGGCTTTGCATCCGCCCCGAGACCGAATACCGTCAGGTGCGCGAGGGGTTTTGGCAGCTCTGGCTCAAGTATGCCCATCTAGTGGGTCGGGGACCGCGTGTGGCGACGCCGGCCGAGTTAACGCGCTATTGCCAACTCTATCCCCACGCCGCTCTGGACCTGCACGAAAACGCCCGTCTGATCGATGGGGCTGACCTGCTGGAGGACGTTCGCCAACCAAGTGCACCCGCGCCTCTGGATTCCCTGGCCTATATCGGCACTGAGACGCTGCTCCGCTCGTCGATCCTGGCGGACCCCCAAGACCACGGTGTGGGCGACGCCGGACACTCCCAGCGGCTGTTGCACCTGGCCCAGCGCTGGGTCGGCGCCGAGTTGCCGGCCGGAGCGCCGCCGATGACGGTTTTGGACGCGCTGCACCGGTTTCTGGCAGTTCAGAGCGAACAGTATCCGCAGTTTCGCTGGACTGGATCGGCACCCGCCGAGCCGCCCCCGGATCATCTTCCAGGCCTGATCGCCATGATCGGCCTTGAAAACCAACTCGTCATGGTGCTGCCGCGCGTGGATTGGTCAACGCTGACTGAAATCGACTGGGTTACCGTAGCCGATTTGGTATCCGACGAGTACAGTCGGATCATGCTGGCGACGCCCTGGCAACTGCGGCTCGTCGCCGCCCATGGACGGCCGCTGGATCTGTACCTGAGGTCGTTTGAGCCAATCTGGGGAAGCGATGTGCTGGCTGACTGTCGCCCCGACATCAAGCGCGTCATGGCGCAGGCGGCGGCGCACCCAACGGAGGTGCTGATCTCGCGTTTGCCGGCCGACTATCTGACAGTTCCGGAAAGCGAATTGGGCGCCATGGTCCACGATGTGCAGAACATCCTGCTCAACATCCAGCTGCGCAACGAGCTGTTGTGCCGGCTTCAAGGGGTCGCGTCCCAGCGACCACCGGATCCGCTTCCCGGCCGCGAAGCGCCTATTCACCAACGGGTTACCGCCAATCTGGAGCACCTCCGTTGGTGGTCTGTGCATCTGGCCGATCGCTGGGAAAAGTGGCCCGGCTAGTACCAACTCGAGTCGGCAGGCCTGAGCTGCCGATCGCTAGTCCCCATCGCCATGTTCGGCGTCAGGTCCGTGCAAAAGCTCATGCGCCAACTGGTCCAGGTCTTGCCCCTCCAGGTTCGGAATCTCGGCAAGCGCCTACCTGTAGTGCGCTCTCTACGGCCTCCAGGTCGCCATCGTGGGCTGCGATCACCTCAGCGAGCGTCGCCCCTCCAGCGACCTCTTCCCGGATAGTCTCCACCGGCACGCCAATCGCATCGCTCGCCACGCGCCACGCAACAGCGAATCCACCCAATGCCGACTCCTCCATCTCGCCGGTCTTGACCTGGAGCGAGCGAATCCAAAAGTTGACGGTCAACTGATTCGCCATCAGCCCGGCCATCCCTGCAGGGTCGCTGCCCATTTCTGCAATGCGAGTGGCGCGGGCGTCAACGCCAGCCTGCCCCAGCTCACCGCTGCCTTGGAGGCGTCCACCACCGCCGCCACCCGGGAACCCGCCGCCGGGAAAGCCACCACCCCCACCCGGAAGCCTTCCCGTTTCACCGTCACCTCGATCGCCGCCGCCCAAGAGACCGCCGCGCCCCAAGCCGCCGCCGTTTTCCTGCATCCAGGTGGTCGCAGCTTCCTGGGTCAGCTTGAGCTCCGCGATGGCCTCGATCTGCGCGGCCGACATGGCGCCCTGTATCTGCTTGAGCAGCGCGTCAACCTCGGCCTGAGCCGCCTTGTCGCTGTTGCTCAGAGACTGATACGCCTGCCAAAGCGGCAACAAGGTGGCTGCCTGTGCCTCATCAACCGCCAACTCGGTTTCGTCAAGCTGGAGCGAGCCGAGCGCCAGTTGGGCCGGCACGGCGAGTGCATCGGGGTAATCGTCACCCAGTGCCTTTGAGTCGGCCGCCTGGGACCCATTTCCGCCGTCGCTGCAGCCCACCAGGGTCAACGCCAACAGCAGCAAGCTGGTAAACGCCATTGCACGCTTCATTATCCAAATCCTCTCGTATCCCTAGATGCCATCAATTACAACCCTACTCATGCCTCAGCGCCTCGATGGGGTCCAGTTGCGCCGCCTGGCTGGCGGGATAGTATCCGAAAAAGACGCCCACGGCGGCCGCCGAGACAAAGGCCAGCGCAATCGACTGCGGCATTACCACCGTCCGCATGCCGCCGGTCGCCTGAAAGAGCCAGGAGCCGCCGACGCCTGCCGCCACCCCGATCAGGCCGCCCACCAAACTCAACATCATCGCCTCGGAGAGAAACTGGAGGCGCACATCGTTTGGCGTCGCCCCGACCGCCTGGCGGATGCCAATCTCGCGTGTGCGCTCGGTGACGCTCACCAGCATGATGTTCATGATCCCAATACCGCCCACGACCAGCGACACGGCCGCCACCCAGGCCAGCAGCGAACGAAATGCTTCTGTCGTTGCTTCCTGGGTGTCGATGATGTCCTGCTGGGTGGTGATCGTAAAGGGCAACTCTTCCACCGCCACCTCTTTGCGCTTGGCCAACAAGAGCTCGAGCTGCAAAATGATCTCATCGGTTGCATTCTGGTTTTCGACCTCCAAATAGACCAGGCGCACCGCATCCCCCATGATGCGGGCAAACTGTGCAGGGACGAAATACTTGAACATGAGGCTGATGGGCGCGTATAGCCGCGCGTCATAATCCACGTCGCCCACGATTCCCTTTTCGTCGAGCACGCCAATGACGGACAGCCTATTCGTTCCGACCATGACCGTCTGCCCGATCGGATCTGCCTCTCCAAAGAGCTCCTGGGCCAGATCGCGACCGAGCACCGCGACCTTGGCCGTGCGCTCTTGGTCCGTTTCATTAAGGAATCGGCCGCTCTCTATCTGCATATCGCGCACGGCAACAAAGCCAGGGGTAGTGCCCAGGATCGATACCTCCTCCAGGGTCACGTTTCCGGCCTTCACCACCTGGCTGCTCGGCTGCTCGACCGCCATGCCGACAACGCCGCGCACCTCTTGGACCATCGCCACCGCGTCGTCGTACACCAGCCTGGGGCCTGAGTCTTGTGCGCCCGGCCGTCCGCCGCCGAATCCACCGGTCACGAATATTAGATTCGCGCCCAGGCTGTTGATCTGCTCCGCAATGGTAGCCTCGGTGCCAGCACTGATAGCCACCATCACGATCACGGCCGCCACCCCGATGATCACGCCCAGCATGGTGAGCAACGAGCGAACTTTGTTGGCTGATACCCCCTCCCAGGCAAGCTTGATCACCTCTGCCAGATTCACGACGCCCCCCTCGCTGATGCGTTAGCGTGCGTATCGACCAGGGCATTGGAATACCCTTCAGCGACGCCGAGCGGGTTTGGTCTGCGTTCAGATGGCCCGTTATCCTCGTCGATGCGACCGTCTCGCATCATGATGATCCGCTGCGTCTGGTCTGCGATCTCTTGCTCATGGGTCACGACGACGATGGTGCGCCCGCGGCCATGCAACTCGTGCAGAACCCCCATTATCTCTTCCCCTGATCGCGAGTCCAGGTTTCCCGTGGGTTCGTCCGCCAGCAACATGACCGGGTCGTTCACCAACGCCCGGGCAATTGCCACCCGTTGCTGCTGCCCACCCGACAGCTCTTGTGGCTGGTGATGTATTCGATCTGCCAGACCGACCGCCTCCAACGCCTCTCTGGCCCGTCGCTCCTGCCCGGCCGTGTCGAGCTTGGCGCCCCGACGATACACCAGGGGCAGCATCACGTTCTTGAGCGCCGTCGTACGCGACAAAAGGTTGTAGGACTGGAAAATAAACCCAATCCGCTGGTTGCGAATCAGGGCCAACTGGGTCTTGCTCAGGTTACTCACGTCCTGGCCGTCCAACACGTAACGGCCTTCACTCGGCCGGTCGAGGCACCCCAGGATGTTCATCAACGTGCTCTTGCCCGAGCCGGACGGACCCATGACCGCCACCAATTCGCCCTGCCCAATCTGCAGGTCCACGCCATCCAGGGCTGCTACCAGCACATCACCCATGCCATAGATTTTGCGCAAACCGGTGGCCTGAATGATCGGCGCATTGCTCATGGCTGGGTCTCCACGATGCCAGTCGTCACCTGGTCGCCCATCTCTAGCCCGGCAAGTATCTCTGCAAAGCTATAGTCCATCAGCCCCACTGTTACTGGTGTGAAAATCGGCTCCCCGTTCTGCATCACAAAAACAGCGTATTGGCCGGTTGTGTATTCATTTAGCGCCTCCACCGGCACCAGGAGCGCGTTCTCTGCCCGGCCGCCAATCACCTCCACGCTGGCGTTGGCGCCCACGGGCAGGACCCGTGGCTTGGCGTACGACGCCTCGTCCAGTTGAACCACCGCCCGCACCATCTTGACGTTGCTGACCGTGACGAGGCCAGGGTCAACCTGCACCACATGACCGACAAAGACGTCGTCTGGCAGGGCATCCAGGATCACCTCTACCTCGAACCCCACGCCGACGCTAGTCAGATCCGTCTCGTCAAGAAACACCTCGACACTCGGCTGCTCAATGGCGGCCAGCGTGATTATCGGCGTGCTGCTCACCATCTCGCCCACCCGGGCGCTCACCGCCATCACGGTGCCGTCCATGGGCGCCGCCAGGGCCGTGCGATCGAGGTCCTGCTGTGCGATTTCTAGGTTCAATCGCGCCTGGTCCAGCGAGAGATCCAACTGCCTGGTGTCCGACTCGAGCGCCTCCTGCGCCTTGGCCAGGTTGATCTCTGCCTGAAGCACCTGAATCTCGGCCTCCAGCATCTCTGACTCGTCGGGACCCGTCTGGGCGGCCTCGAGGGCTGCCTGGGCGCTCAGAATCTTGCTTTCAGCGTTGAGCGCGTCGCTGGTGCTGACCCCGGCCCAGGCCAGGTTGTAGTTGGCGCGGGCAAGCTCCAGGTTCTGCTGTGCCTTCTCCAGGTTGCGCACGGCCGCGTCGCGCTCGGACTCGAGCCGGGGACCAAGTCGCGAATCGTTCAGTTCCCAGTCCCGGGCTGGTTCCCAGGCGGTGGCATAGGCGGCCTGCGCATCGACCAGGGATTGCTGCGCCTGATCCAGGCTAATGCGAGCCGAGGCGGTAACATCATAGGCGGAACGGGCGATCACCTTTTGGTAGTCGGCCTCGGCCGCCGCCAAACTGGCCGCCGCCTGCTCCACCGCATCCTCGTCCGGGGCCCAATTCTGCAGTTCTGCCAGCTTGAGTTGGGCCGCCTCCAGGTTGGCGTCCGCCAATGCCGCCTCCTGTTCGAACTGGGCGGTGTCCAGTCTATCCGCCAGCGCCTCTTCCGCCTGCACAACCTGCAACTCGGCCGCCAACACCGCCTTGCGCGCCTGCGAGTCGTCGATACGCGCCAGTACGTCTCCGGCCTGCACACGATCGCCGACCTCCACCAACACCTCGACTAGCAGGCCCCCACCCTGAAACGCGAGTTCCGCCTCGGCCGCTGGCACCACCGTCCCGCTACCGCTGGCAGCGATGACGATCTCTCCGCGCCGGACGGTACTCGTGCGCAGAGGCTCCTCCTCCGCTTCCTGAGTACCGGAATAAATGTTGACATAGAAATAGGCGCCGCCCGCGGCGGCCGCGAGGACAACTATGATTGCCAGGGACCAAAACAGCTTTCTCCGCGACATGGCTTGTTGACTCTCCTTGTTTTTCCGAGCTTTACGCGGACGGTCGGGGCCCTCCGCACTACCGGGCAATCGCCGGCAAGGTAAACCAGAACGCAGCCCCCTGCCCTGGCGGGCTCTCCACCCCAATCGACCCTCCGTGAGCCTCGATGATCGAGCGCGCCACGGCGAGCCCCAGGCCGCTGCCACCCTCCTCTTTGCCCCGCGCCCGCCCAGGGTCGATGCGGTAAAAGCGCTCAAACACGTTGGACAGGGACTCGATCGGGATACCGGCGCCTGTATCGCTGATCTGAACGGTCACCTGCCGGGCGCCGCCAGGCGCCTTGAGCTTGAGGGACACACAGCCTTCGGCCGGCGTGTGCCGCAGCGCATTGGAGAGCAGGTTAACCAGAACCTGTTCCACGCGCTGTGGATCGGCATCAACCATCGGCAGATTGGGATCGCCATCTAGCTCCAGAGCTATCGATTTGGCGTCGGCCGAAGCCTGAAAACCAGCCGCAGTTCGCTGCACAAGCGCCGCCAGATCGGTGGGTTGTCGGTCTAGCGGCAGCCGCCCGGCCTCTGCCAGCGCCAGGTTTCGCAGGTCTTCGACCAGCCGCGCCAGCAACTGGGTCTTGTCCTGGATAGGCTCGAGCGCCTCCAGGGTGAGGGGAAACACCCCGTCCTGTAGGGCCTCGACGTTCCCCTGTATCACGCTTAGCGGGGTCCGCAGCTCATGGGCGATATCGGCCGTCATCTGCTTGCGCAGCGATTCAGCGTGCTCGAGCTCGGCCGCCATCCGGTTAAAGGCTCGCGCCAGGTCGCCTACCTCGTCGCCAGCGCTCGCATCGACCCGCTGGGTTAGATCTCCTCCGGCGATTCCCTCGGCCGCCAGGGTTAACCGTCGCAGTGGCTTGGTGATCCCCCACGTGATCAACCCTCCCAAGAGCAACGCGAGCAGGCCAGCGATGAGAACGGCGCCCAGGGTAGCCCGGCCGACCTGCTGGAGAAAGCTCTCGTTGAGATTCTCTGAAAAGGCGCCCACCGCGACCAGGACCGTCCCCACGTGCTCGCCATTCACCCAGACGGGCGCGCCGGCCGCCAGGCTGTCCTTGTCCACCTCAGCTCCGATGAGGTCAGTGGAGACGCCAGCCGCGACGCGCCCAGCGGCATCCACGATCACCACCTCTGTCCCCATCATCCGCCACATGTCAACATCGCCCCACGGCGTCGGCGCTCCGTCTGCGCCCCCCGGCCGACCCATCATCCCCATCCCATCATGGCGGAATGACGCGCTCGCACCAAACGTCAGTACCGTCTCCACCCCTTCCCAACTGCCAACGGCGCCGTAATAGTCAGCCAACAGTGGCGCAATACGCTCTGCCTGGCGCTGGTTGACTGAGGAAGCGAACAGGTGGAACTGCTGCCGGGTCGAACGGCCGACCGACCAGACAACCAGCGCCCCGACCGTCAGGACGACCACCAGGAAAGCCGCCATCAACTTGATAAACAACCTCGCTCGCGCCGTGGACGGGCGAACGCTTTCCGACGCTGTCTTCATCGCCCCTCTAGTACTCGGCAAACTTGTACCCCACGCCAAAGACGGTCAGGATAAACTCTGGACGCCGAGAATCTTGCTCGATCTTGGCCCGCAGGTTCTTGATGTGGCTGTCCACCGTGCGCTCCAGCCCTTCATAGTCCGACCCCAGCGCGTCCAAGAGCTGCGCCCGGGCGAAAACCCGGCCGGGCGCAGCCGCCAGGGTACTCAACAAGGTAAACTCGGTGGGGGTGAGCTCGATGGCGGCGTCGCCGAGAGTGGTGATGCGGCGGGCTAGGTCGATGACCAGCCGGCCTGCGCGAATCATGGGGAATGATTCGGCCGAGGGCGCTGCCCGGCGCAACACAGCTCTGACCCGAGCCACCAATTCGCGCGGGCTAAACGGCTTGGGCACGTAATCGTCCGCACCGAGCTCGAGCCCAATGATCCGATCCATTTCATCCACACGCGCGGTGAGCATGATGATCGGGGTTGCCGCGGCCGGGCCACCCCACTGCCGTATTTGCCGGGCCACATCCAACCCGTCCAGCGCAGTCTTGCCGCTCGGCGCTGGCAAGTTCAGGTCGAGCACCACCAGGTCAGGTTCCTCCCGCCTAAAGGCCGCCAGCGCTGAATAGCCATCCGCGGCCGAGATACAGCGGAAACCGGCCCGTTCCAGATACCCACAGGCTATGCGAACTATTTCGGGTTCGTCGTCAACGATTAGTACGGTATGCATCGGTTAAATTCCGCCGGGGCATCTCGGGCGCCGGCAGCTCAAGAGCACATGACCAGGTGACCGCCGCCAAACCTGCCGCTGCGCCCGGGAACGCCTCAATTCGTAACGAGCATACCACACATTTGTGGAGGAGTTATGGAGAAAGCGTGGAATAGTTATGCAGGCCATTCGGCCTCGATCGAGTGGCGGTTGACCCGTTTTTATGCGAACCATATCCGATTCATATGCTCTCCTTACAATCCAACCCCATAATGGCCTGGGAAACAGACTTGGGAGTGTAACAGAATGGATTTGAACCGATTCACTCAAAAGGCAGCCGAGGCTGTGTTGGAGGCGCAGCGGCTGGCGACCGATCAGAGCCATAGCCAGATCGAGCCCGAACACCTGTTGTTGGCGCTCTTGCGCCAGCCCGACGGTGTCGTGCCCGAGATCATTGAGAGAATCGGCGCCCGCCCATCCGCACTGTCAGCGCAGCTCGAAGGAACGCTGGCGGAACGGCCGCGATTGCAGACGCCATCAGCTCAACCACCGCTGGCCCAAGAGTTGGTCAAGGCGCTGACCCAGGCCGAGCAGGAAGCCGGCCGGATGAAGGACGACTATGTCAGTACCGAACACCTCCTACTGGGCCTCGCTCAGGCCAGAGGTGTCGGCGACCTGCTGTCCCGCCATGGGATAGAACGCAACAGCATCCTGCAGGCGCTGACCGGTATCCGCGGCGGTCAACGCATCACCTCCCAGCAGCCAGAGAGCACCTACCAGGCGCTGGAGAAATACGGCCGTGACCTTACCCAATTGGCGCGCCATGGGAAGCTCGACCCGGTGATAGGCCGGGACGAGGAAATCCGCCGGGTGATGCAGGTTCTCAGCCGACGGACCAAGAATAACCCGGTGCTGATTGGCGAGGCCGGCGTGGGCAAGACCGCCATAGCTGAGGGACTTGCCCAGCGTATTGAACGCGGGGACGTGCCCGAAGGGCTCAAGGGCAAACGCATTGTCGCCCTGGATCTTGGCGCCCTCGTCGCCGGCGCCAAGTACCGAGGCGAGTTTGAGGAGCGGCTCAAAGCGGTCCTCAAGGAAGTGACCGACTCGGCCGGTCAGGTCATCCTGTTCATCGACGAATTGCATACCCTCGTCGGCGCCGGTGCGGCCGAAGGTGCCATGGACGCCGGCAACATGCTCAAACCCATGTTGGCCCGCGGCGAGCTTTACTGTATCGGCGCCACGACGCTGGACGAATACCGGAAACGTATCGAAAAGGACGCGGCGCTAGAACGACGATTCCAGCCTGTGCTGGTGAATGAGCCCAGCGTGGAGGACACCATTTCAATCCTGCGCGGCCTCAAGGAGCGCTATGAGGTGCACCACGGTGTCCGCATCCAGGACAGTGCAGTCATCGCCGCTGCTACGCTGAGTGAGCGTTACATCTCGGATCGGCAATTGCCCGACAAGGCGATCGACTTGATTGACGAGGCAGCCTCGCGGCTCAAGATGGAGATCGACAGCAAGCCGGCCGAGCTGGATGAGGTCGATCGCCAGATCATGCAGTTAGAGATCGAGCGCGAGGCGCTGCGCAAAGAGCGGGACAAAGGGTCCAAGGACCGCAGAAAAAAGATCGAAAAAGATATCCAGGACCTTCAAGAGACGAGAAACGCGCTCAACGCCCGTTGGGAGCGCGAGAGAGCAGCCATCGAAGAAATCCGCGCCACCAAGAAACGAATCGAACAGGCGCAGTTTGACATCGAAAAGGCCGAGCAGCGGGCGGACCTCGCCGAGGCGGCGCGTCTCAAGTACGGCGTGCTGACGGAATTGGACGTCCAACTGGGCCAGCAAGAGGCCCGCCTGGCAGAAATGCAGACCGCCGGCGCCTTGCTGAAAGAAGAGGTCGATGGTGAGGACATTGCCGAGATTGTGAGCCGGTGGACCGGCATCCCGGTAAGCCGCCTCTTGGAAGGCGAGGTCCAAAAGCTCCTGCGCATGGAGGAGCGGCTGCACCGCCGAGTTGTCGGGCAGGACCAGGCTATCGAGATCGTCTCGAACGCGGTGCGCCGGGCGCGCACTGGGCTGCAGGACAGCCGCCGGCCGGTGGGGACATTCATCTTTCTGGGTCCGACGGGTGTGGGCAAGACCGAGTTGGCTCGGGCGCTAGCCGAATTCCTCTTTGACAACGAGGATGCCATGGTGCGCATCGACATGAGCGAGTACCAGGAACGACACACGGTCAGCCGACTGATCGGCGCCCCTCCAGGCTATGTCGGCTATGACGAGGGCGGACAGCTCACCGAAGCAGTGCGCCGCAAGCCCTACTCGGTGGTGCTGTTTGACGAGATCGAAAAGGCCCACCCCGAGGTATTCAATACGTTGCTTCAGTTGCTGGACGAAGGACGCCTCACCGACGGTCACGGCCGGACGGTCGATTTCACCAACACCGTGATTGTGATGACCAGTAATATCGGCACCTGGGAGGCCGGCCAGCTGGTGCTTCCCTCCGGGGAGAGCATCGATCCGTCAGACATCACCCAACCCCAGTTGACCCGCGTGATGCGGCAGTACTTTCGGCCCGAGTTCCTCAACCGCATCGACGCCACTATCATCTTTCACGGTCTCTCTGTCGAGGACCTGGTCAAGATCGTGCGCCTCCAGATGAAGCGACTGAACGCGCTATTGGAAGAGCGACACCTGCATCTGTCCCTGACCCCGGCCGCCGAGCAATTCCTGGCCGAACGCGGCTACGATCCGGCGTACGGCGCCCGGCCGGTCAAGCGCACCATCCAGCAGTTGGTGCAAGATCCGCTGGCGACCCTCTTGCTGCGAGCCAGATTCCAGGAAGGAGACCACATTCAGGTCGATTTGCAGAACGGGGAGCTGGTCTTTGAGTAGCCTGTGGGCGGGAGCGCTGGCGCGGCCGTCTCACCGTACTCCCTTTACGGCGCCAACGGGCTGGATATTGCCCAAAGGCCGCGAATCAAGGTATAATCCGATCATGCCACGACCACAGGACGAGGAACGCGCCCGCCGGCAGGCCATGGACGCCAGGCTGGGGCGGGAGCAGACCATCTGGCTGGCGACGGCGCGCAGCGACGGCCGGCCGCATCTGGCGCCTGTCTGGTTTGCCTGGCACAACGAGCGGATCTACTTTTGCACCGGAGCTGCTAGCCAGAAAATGGTCAACCTGGAGCGCAGGAGACACGCCGCCGTCGCGCTTCCGGACACCAGCGACGTCCTGATCATCGAGGGGACGATTGATTTTCCCCTGGGTGCGACAATAGATGAACTGGACCAGCAGTTTTACGACAAATATGGTTGGAGCTTTCTGACGGACCAGACCGACGATTGGCGGTTGGTGGAACTCTTTCCAACCAAGGTGTTGGCCTGGACCACAGACCAAGCATGAGAAGCAGGGCAACCGGTCGGTTTATGAAAACGGCCGGCGTCCAAGATAAGAAATGAGTGCAGGTACCTATGATGCGATTTGATCGATTCACAGAGCGGGCGCAAGACGCAGCGACCCGCGCCTACGAGATACTACAGCGCTACAACCACAACCAGGTAGATACCGAGCACATCCTGCTGGCGCTGCTAGAACAGCCCGACGGTCAGGTGCCGCAGTTGCTCGAAAAGATGGGGGTGGATGTCGAAGCGATGAAGAAACGACTGGATGATGTGCTGCGCGTCAGCCCTCGCGTCGGCATCTATGGCGGTGGAGCCGGGCAGGTTTTTATTACCCCCCGGGTAAAGCGCATCATCGACGTCGCCAACGAAGAGGCCAGCCGGCTGCGAGATGAGTACATCTCTACCGAGCACATCTTTCTTGCCATCCTCAGCGAACGAAACACCCCTGTCGCCCGCATCCTTGCCGAGATTGGCATCACCAAGGAGCGCACCGTGGAGGCGATTCGGGAGATGCGCGGCGGGCAACGGATTACAGATCGAAGCGCCGAGTCCCGCTTCCGTACGCTGGAACGCTACTCCCGCGACCTGACTGCACTGGCCAAGGGCGGCCGTTTGGACCCGGTCATCGGCCGCGAAGGACGAGATTCGGCGGGTTATCCAGGTACTCAGCCGCCGCACCAAAAACAACCCGGTGCTAATCGGTGAGGCTGGCGTCGGCAAAACCGCCATCGTGGAAGGATTGGCCCAATCCATCGCCGAGAATGACGTACCAGAGACATTGATGGGCAAGACCATCGTCTCGCTGGACCTGGGCGCCATGGTGGCTGGCAGTCGCTTTCGGGGCGACTTTGAAGAACGGCTCAAGGCGACCATCGAGGAGATTCAGCGCGCAGAGGGGGAGATCATCCTGTTCATCGACGAGATTCACAACGTCGTGGGCGCTGGCGCCGCCTCTGGCGCCATGGACGCCTCTAATATGATGAAGCCGGCTCTGGCCCGCGGTGAGCTGCAGTGCGTCGGCGCGACCACCCTGGACGAATACCGCCGCTACATCGAGCGCGACAGCGCCCTTGAACGCCGTTTTGCGCCTGTCTTTGTGGACGAGCCAACCGTCGAAGAGACGATCGACATGATGCGCGGGTTGCGTGATCGCTACGAAGCCCATCACAAGGTAACCTTTTCGGAGGAGGCGCTGCAGGCAGCGGCCAAGCTCTCTCATCGCTATGTCACCGATCGGCACCTGCCGGACAAGGCGATCGACCTGATGGACGAGGCCGCAGCCAAGCTCCGCGTCGCGCTCTATACGCTACCCGATGATCTCAAGGAGATGAAACGAGAGCTGGACCGCATCGGGGCCGAGATAGAGCAGTCTAGCCAGGAACAAGACTTTGAGCGCGCTGCTACCCTCAAAACGGAGAGGATTCGACTGGAGCAAGAGTTCCGTGAAAATCGCGACACCTGGCAACAACAGCACCAACTGGATGAGATTGTGAGACGAGTCCGACATTGCGGAGGTGATCGCGAGTTGGACCGGCATCCCGCTGCGTCAGATGCTGGAGACTGAGGCTGAAAAACTACTCCAGATGGAAGAACGTCTTCACGAGCGGATCGTCGGTCAGGACGAGGGGATCCGCGTGCTGGCCGACGCCATCCGCCGCGGTCGCTCCGGTCTCAAGGACCCGAGCCGGCCGGTCGGCTCGTTTGTCTTTCTCGGCGCCAGCGGAGTCGGCAAGACCGAACTGGCCAAGGCGCTGGCCTGGTTCCTCTTTGATAACGAGGATGCCCTGGTGCGCATCGACATGAGTGAATACCGGGAGCAGCACACCGTCAGCCGCCTCTTTGGCGCACCGCCTGGGTACGTGGGATACGACCAGGGAGGGCAGCTCACCGAATCGGTCCGCCGCCGACCCTACAGCGTCGTTCTGTTTGACGAGATCGAAAAGGCTCATCCAGACGTCTGGAACGCGTTGCTTCAGATCCTGGACGACGGCCGCCTGACCGACGGTCAGGGCCGCACGTGGACTTTCGCAACACGGTCATCATCATGACCTCCAACGTGGGCACCAGATTCTTCAAACGCAGCGGGGCCATCGGCTTTTCCGGCATGCGCGAAGCGATCCGCGAGACCGACGACCAAGAGATCCAAGAAGCGCTCAAACGCACCTTCCGGCCGGAATTCATCAACCGGATTGACGAGATCATTGTCTTTGAGTCGCTTTCACGCGAGCACATGCTCGATATTGTCGATCTCCAGATGCGCGAGATTCGTGAACGGCTGGAAGACCAGGGACTTGCCGTGAGCCTGACCCCAGAGGCGCGCGAGTGGCTGGCCAACGAGGGCTATGAAGAGCAATTCGGCGCCCGGCCGTTGCGACGCGCGCTGCAAAGGCATGTCGAGAGCCCGCTCTCGGTGCGTCTGCTGGCGGGTGATTTTGTGAGTGGGGATCACGTCCTCATTCAAGAAGTTGACGGCAAGCTGGACTTTGAACGCCTCGAACCGGAAGGTGGGGCGCCGGCCGAAGAGGAAGAATAGGCACGCGCCCCGCTACGCCGCACCGCGTCGCCCGGCGCGCGTGGGTAGCCAGCGCCACAACGACACCAGCCACAACCGCAGCCGCAACTGCTGCCACACGCGCTGCGCCTCTGCTTGCGCCGTATGATCGGGTCGATAGGCCCCAAACGCGACACGCACATAGAGATCGATCAACCAATCGGAATGTAGAATGGCCGGCGCCAGGAGTCTGCCCCAGCGGCTCCGGCGCCCGATCTCACCCAGCCTCTCCGTGATCAGCCCCAACGCCTCGTAGGGAGTGTGGCTCGGTTCCAGCGCCGCCCCCAACCGACGGCCGGCAGCCCACAGCCTGGCGTACAGCAGCGCGCTGGTTTCCACTGGAGACAGTCGCTTCACCCGGCCGTTCCGCCAGACAAACCACAGCAGGCCGGCCAAAAGACTGAGAACAGGGATCAGCCACCACCATCGCGCCACGGACGTCACACCTGGCGCCCACAGCCTCCGCAGTCCCGGCAGCGGATCGGCCAGGACCACGGTTCGCTCATCCAAAGGTGGGCGGCCGCCCGTAGGCTCGAATTCAATCCAGCCCCAATCTGTGAAGTACACCTCAGCCCAAGAGTGCGCCTCCGCTTCCGTGATCACGATCTGACCACGCTGGCTGTCATAGGTCCCACTCGCATAGCCGACGACCAGGCGTGCCGGCAGGCCGGCTGCTCGCGCCATCACCACAAAGGCGGTCGCGTAATAGTCACAGTACCCGCGTTTCAACTCGAACAAAAAGTGATCGACCACATCGTGATCACTGGGTGGTGCCGGCAGGTCCAAGGTGTAGGTGAACGTCCGCAGGTAATTCTCGATCGCCTTGGCCTGCTCATAGGGGGTGTCAACGCTTGCCACCAATTCGCGGGTCAGCGTGAGAACCCTGGAGGGCAGGGTGTCGGGTAGCGATAGAAATCGGTCACGCACCCAGTCTGGATACAGATCCCCGGCACTCTTTAGTTCCTCGTCGCCCGGGATCGGAAACCAGGAGGTGGCTTCGTAGATCCGGCCGTTAATGGTGGCGGCAAACAGGTCACCCGCCGGTGACGAGCTGGGCGGTGGGGGCACCCGCCACTCGGCCTGGTACCGGCGACCGGCCGACAACAGTGCGCCGGTCCGGTATAGCAGGCCATCGGGAGCACCTTCGAAACGCACCCGCTGCTCTACCACCTGATGGGAGGCCGGTGGAGGGCGGCCGAGTGCCTGGCCCGCATCATAGGTTACCGCCGCTGTCTCGCTGCTTGCCCAGCCGTTGCCGGTGTACTGGTCGTAGGTGATCGCCCTCCAGTAGTAGGGTCGCTGCGCGTCAACTGGTGGTGGGTCGGTCACGATCGTCATGACCAAACGCTCCGAGAGCTCGGGGCCAGCGCCAATCAGGTGGCTTTGCGGCAGCCCGGGGACATACAGGCCTCCGGCCGAGGTTCTGTCGATGCTTTCTGCGTTTACGCCCATGAGCTCTGCCACTCTGTCCGTCTCCTCGGCCGGGCCCTGAAGCCATCGGCGGGCCTGGACGGCAATCTCCCGAACCGAAACCGAGGGGGTCACCAGGGCCAACGTGGCGACGGCGGCCGTCACACCAACCACCGCCAGTCCTATGTCCAGGCCAGTGTCCAATGGGTACCCAATGCCCCGGGACTCCCAGTCGCGCAATCGCTCCCCATAGTGCACCTGCGCCTGCAGCAGCAACCAGGCCACCAGCAGTCCCAACAAGGTCGTTCGGCTCATCCGCCGCTGTAGGATAGGGTGGACGCCAACAGAGCGCCGGCTGGAGCTAGCCCCCAGAGGGGTTTGCGCAACCGCCTGACTGCCAGGGATGCCCAACCGCCGCAGTTCCACCCCAATAGACTCCACACCATCTCAGAGCCGAGAGGGTTGGCCGAGCTTTTACCCCCAACCAACGCCCCCAGCCACCCGACCAGCTGTTGCACCAGGTCCAGGCCGTCCCCCAGCATACGAACCAACGAGTCGATCAGCGGCCGCCAGGCTGCCCCGTCCGGCGCCCCGCCTGGAAGCAGCCAACTCGGGAGGGAGGCCACCAGGTTCCAGAACTCGCGCAACGCGTCGGCGATGGGCAGGTCTAGCCGGCCGACATGGACCATTACGAATTCAACCCCCAGAATGGCGGTCACCAGGCACGCCAGCCAGCCCGGTAGTTGGGAACGCGCCAGAATCCACCCCACAAAAACGGCGGTGGACGCGCTCGCTATCAGCGCCCCACCCTCGATCCCCCGAACAGCCGTGGCGACGCCCAGGCTCATGCTGATGAGGGCGGTCACCAACAATAACAATGACAGGGAGGTCGCCACCCCCAACCAGCGGATCAGCCGGGCAGCCAGGGTCGGCATCAGACCAGCTCTCGCCAGGCTGACTCTGACGGGCGCAACGTTGGCACGGCCCGGCCGGTCGGCGTCACCCGCCACTCCCACCGTCCCTGCTGTCCGGGCCGCGCCTCCGGCCGGTCGAGGAGCTCCCGCGAGAGAACCGAGTAGCCGACCCCGGCCCGAGATAACTGGCTGAGCAAAGCGTTCAACTCGCCAGGAACCGTCCCAGCAGCCTCATAGGTGGTCGGGTCTATCAGTAACGCTGTGACGCCCACACCGCGACGGGTCAGGGGCAGCAGCGCCTCCAACCACGCGCCGCTGGTGTCAGGCGTGATGACGATCAAGCTCGCCATGCGGCCCAAGCCCGGTGGTAGACGCACCAACAGTTCGTGCAGCGACAGCTCCCCAGGCTCCACCAGCGCCAGCTCCCGCAGAACGCGCAGGCGCTGCTCGTCGCCGCCCTGAGGAGGCCGCCAGATCAGGTCATCGCCGTGGGCGACCAGTCCAACCGCCCGCCTTGCCCGCAGGCCACGATCGACCAGCGATGCGGTGAGGATGACGCCGTGTTCCAGGGTGGACAGGTGCCCCTGACCCGCCTGCGCCGCCTGGTTGAGATCCAACATGATCCACCAGTCCCCGGTTGGAGTGCTGTCGAGGAGGCGCACCATCAGCTCGTCGCGATGGGCGCTGCTGGGCCAGTGAATCCAGCGCAGGCTGTCTCCGGGCGCGTATAGCGCGCACCCCGGCCGCGCTCACGGTGCGCTCCAGTATCACCGGCCGGAAGCGCCCCTCACCGGTACGCCCACCGGGCGTCACGTTGATGGCGGGCAAAGGCACGACCGGCGGGGTCACCAGCAGGTCGGCCCATGCAGGCCAATGCAACGTCACGCGATAGAGGCCAAACGGATCGCTGGTTTCCACGCTGGTGGGACCCAGCGAAAACAGCCCTCGGCGGGTGCACGAACTCTTGGTCTGCCACCCGATCGTGCTTTGCCCTCCCACTGCTCTCACGCTGCTGGCTCGATAGTCGGGAAGCGTCGAGTGGTCGATCACCTCAAACCAAAGCGCTGGCGCCCAACCAGGGTTCTGGAGTGTGAATCGTTCGTGCAACTGGTCGCCCACCTGGGCCCAGCCATACCGCATCTGTCGTGTGAGTGCCATGCTGCGAGCGAGGGAGCGGGCCCACAGATAACTCAGCAACCACACGCCTCCCAACCCCACCAGGAGGATAATCCACCCCCGGTATGGCGCAATGAACTGCATGATCACGAGGACCAGAGCAAGGAGGGGCAGCAATCGACTGTTCAGGGAGAGGCGAGCACGTGGCGCCGTGGCGCCCACCTTTGACACATTGTCTCCGATCAGTGTCCGGGCGCGCGGCCTGCGAACCGCGGCCCAATCTCGGCCGCTATCGACCGTGCCCGCGCCAGTAATTCGTCCAGATTGATGGTCAACAACTGACGATCGCGCATGACGACGCGGCCGTCAACCATCACGGTGGTCACGTCAGCCTTGTTGACCGCATACGCCAGGTGCGAGTAAATGTCGTACAGTGGCACCAGGTGTGGTTGTTCCAGATCGATGAGGACGAGATCCGCGCGCTTGCCCGGTTCGAGCGACCCGATTCGCTCCTCCATCCCCATCAGCGCCGCTCCCCCCCGGGTTGCCAACCGGATCACCGTGCGAGCGTCGGCCGCGGTCGGATCGTTGTTGACCAGCTTGTGCAACATGGCGGCCGAGTTCATCTCACCCCACATGTCCAGATCGTTGTTGCTGGCGGCCCCGTCTGTGCCCAGGCCAACCCGCACCCCGGCCGCCAGCAAGTCTGGCAACCTCGCCGCTCCGGAGGCCAGCTTGAGGTTGCTCTGGGGACAATGGACCACGCCGGTGCCGCGCCGGGCGAGCAGATCAATGTCATCGTCATCCAGGTGAACCCCATGGGCAAAGACGGTCTTGCTGTCCAACAATCCGAGGTCATCCAGGTAGCCTGGCGGGGTGCGCCCGTGTTTCGACCGGGACTCGATCACCTCGCCAGCGGTCTCGGAGCAGTGGGTCAAATAGACAGCTCCGTAGCGGTGCGCCAACTCTTTGCTGCGGGTGAGGAGGGCGGCCGAGGCGGCATAGGGCGAATGAGGTTGAACGCTGACCTGCACCAACGGATCACCCTGCCACTTGAGCAAGAGTTCCTCCGTGTAGGCCAGCGCGTCGGCCGAACTCTTGCTATTCGGGCTCGGGAAATCGACCAGCGCCTCTCCCAATACGGCCCGAACGCCTGCCTGTTTGGCAGCCTGCCCGATTTCATCCTCGAAAAAGTACATGTCGGTGAACAGCGTCGTTCCGCTGCGGATCATTTCGGCGGCCGCGAGCAGCGTCCCCCAATGGACCATTTCCGGTTTCACGGCCCACGCCTCGGCTGGCCAAATATGCTCATGGAGCCAGGTTTCGAGTGGTAGGTCATCTGCGAGGCCGCGAAATAGGGTCATGGGTGCGTGGGTGTGGCAGTTGATCAGGCCGGGGATCACCGCGTGCCCGGCCGCATCGATCAGATCAGCGGGCTGAAACGCGGCCCGTAGCTCGGAGGCGGCGCCAACTGCCAGGATCTCACCCTCATGGATTGCCACCGCTCCATCCTGCACCACCGTCCATCCATCATCCATGGTGACCACCAGCCCACCGGTGATGAGCAGGTCAACCGCGTGCGATTCTTTTTCCATCTTGATACCTTTCCCCGGCAATCGGCCGGTCACGGTTGCGCAACGGGGCTGGATCAGACACCGAATAAGCGGCCCCCGCCGCGTCAACGCTCGAGCCGGTGTTGCTTGGGCGCCTTGAGGCCAGCGGTGGATCGAGTGATCTCTTTCTAATCAGCTAGTCGACGCCGGACTCGAATGCAACCAACGCGTGGCGCCACTCCTCGGGAATGGGGAGCGTCCGCTGGTTAGCGATATCGTAGCAGACTAGAACGGTCCGTCCCGTCGCAATCCGACCTCGTTCCGCGGTCATATAGTACTCGAAATCAAAGCTCTTGTTTCCGATCCGGCTCAGGCGGATCGCGACCTCGACCGTTTCGCCCAGATAGGCGGGCGCCAGATAGGTGCAGGTCGCCTCAACAACCATGATCCCAATCGGGTCAGCGCCGCGGCCGTCCCACAGGCCGAGGTTTCGCAGGTACTCGACCCGGGCCTGCTCCATATAGGTAAAATACGCCACGCTGTTGAGATGGTGCTGAACATCCAGGTCCGCATAACGAATGGCCATGGGAACCGATAGCCGAAAGCGCTCCGATCCACAGGGGGGCAGACCTGCTTTTCCCAGGCTTTTCCCAGTCTCCGGCATCACTGGTTGCTCCGCAGCCACTCTAAACCATTCAGCAGGGTCGCGCTGTCCAGATCCGGGATCACGCCCCACAGCCGCGGTTTGCCGGCCGCGGCATAAACCTGCCTGAGGCTTTCAGGATCTAGCTTGCCAGCCTCAGCGCGATTCCATAGAAATAAAAGCGGCCGCGGGGCAAACTTGCGCGCGTGGCGCGTCAGCACGAGCCGATTCGGGTTTTCGCCCGAGAATAGACCCAAGGGCGTAAACCCCTCCTGGCTAGGGCCGGTCACCATCACGCCGGCGACTTCTGGCGCCCCCAGCGCCATCATGAAAGCAGGCCCGGCCGCATAGGCGCGTGCAATCATAAAGAGCGGCCGGCCCAGCCGCGACAAGAGCACCGTCCCGTCCTTCCACAGATCCTCCAGCGTCAACGGAGCGGCCGCCAGCAGATAGCGCAGCATGTCGGCGCCGTACACCTTGTACCCTCGGTCCGCCATTGCCCGACACAGCGCATCGTCCTTCCGCTCAAAGCGTGCGTAGGTCGAGTAATAGAGCACGCTGACATCATTTGGATCGTCGGGGGCGTAGGAATACAACTCGGTCAGAACGCCGGGGCGTATGGGCAGCGCGAGCAAGTTTTCGGCCTCGCCCAGATCTGGAAACCCAAGGGGGCGAAACGCTACCTTGGGGCCAAAACGCTCCTTGGCCCATTCATGAGCAGCGTGCAAGTCAACCTCAAACCCTTCCCGACTGGGCACGCCGTCACTCTCTCCGCTGCCTCGCAGGTCAAAGGTGAGGTTCACGGTAGCTGCACCTGGCCCAAGGGCGACGATCTCGCGGCGCGCGACGGGCAGCATGCTGCTCCGAGTGAGGGGATACTTGGGCACCCAGACCTGTACCGAGCGCACGTCCTTGTCGTCTAGCCGAACAGGCCGCACCAGCGTCGACTCGAGCGCCAGGCCGTCGTCGGTGAGAATCCCAAAGTGTTCCTCCAAGTAGGCCATATTACCCAACATCGACAAACTCGGACCGCCGTTGGTCCAGGTGAAAGACACACACCGAGCGACCCTCCGACTGCCGACCGCCCAGCGCGCCGGGGTTGATGACCCGCGTCTCGCCTACCTGCTCGTCGCGCCTCCTGTGGGAATGGCCGTGCGCCACCAGATCGTACGCACCGCTCTCGATCATCGCCAGCAGCATCTCTTCATCGTGTCCGTGACAGGCTCCAATCCGCCAACCATCCACCTCGGCCTCATATACTGGACCGATAAAGTGAGGCCCAGCAGTGCGCTCGACTGCGCGTCGCAAGCCGGGTTTGTCGCGGTCAAGGTTGCCGAATACGAACGCCACTTGCCAGCCATGGAACGACTGGAGCATCTTGGGATGGGTAACGTCGCCGCAGTGAATCAGGATAGTCACATCCCGGGTGCGGAACCGCGCCAGCGCTGCCCGAAGGTTCGCAACGTTATCGTGCGAGTCGGAGAGAAAACCGATCTTCATGCCGATTCGTCATCCTGGGCGGCCGCATCAAGCCTCCGAGAGTGAGCTTGACGCCAACCCATCCTCCTGCGCCTTTTCACCAACCAGCTCTGGGGACCGGCCGTAAAGCTCGGTCATCTCGCGCAATCGACCAGCGATTGCGCCGGTGAGCATGTCTGAGGTGTAGCGCCATTGCCAGTTCCCGCTCGCCTTGCTCGGGAAATTCATTCGTGCCGTATTGTCCAGCTTGATGAGATCCTGCATGGTGGCTACGGCCGTGTCGGCAACCGAGGCGTATGCCAGCCGGATCAGGTCCCAGGCAACATCGTGCCCGTCGCGCCCCAGATAGCGCCGCACGTGGTCTCGCTCGGTTTCGCTGGCATTGCGATACCAGCCAACCGTCGTCTCGTTGTCGTGCGTCCCGGTATAGACGACGCAGTTGGGGGTCGCAAAGTTGTGCGGCAGGAAATCGCTGTTCCGCTCACCGCCAAACGCAAACTGGAGTATCTTCATGCCGGGAAACCCAAACCGATCACGGAGCCGCTCGACCTCGGGGGTTATCACACCAAGGTCCTCGGCGATGATGGGCAAGTCCTGACCCAGCGTCTGCTGCATGGCCTCGAAAAAGGCAGCCCCCGGGCCCTTGACCCAGTGGCCAACCACGGCCGTCGGCTCATCGGCCGGAATCTCCCAGAAAGCCTCAAAGCCGCGGAAGTGGTCGATCCGTACAATGTCAACCTGAGTAAAGGTCATTTTCAAGCGGGCTGCCCACCAGGCGTAATCCTTCGCCGCCAATTTGTCCCAGCGGTAGAGCGGGTTCCCCCACCGTTGCCCTGTCTCGCTAAAATAATCCGGCGGCACGCCAGCGACAAACTCGGGATTGCCATCAGACTGCAGAAAAAGAGATCCGGATTGGACCACACATCCGCACTGTCAAAGGCCACAAAGATGGGCACATCGCCGACCACGCGGACTCCCCGCTCGTTGGCGTACAACTTGAGCGCCAACCACTGGCCAAAAAAGAGGAATTGCTGGAACTTGACCAACTCCACCCGATCTGCGAGCCTCTCGGACCAAACTCGCAGTGCAGACGGCTCTCGGAAGGCAATGTCGCGCGGCCAGGTATTCCACACACCGCCATCCTGATGCATGTGGTGCGACTTGAGCGCCATGAAAAGAGCAAAATCCTCCAGCCAGCCGGCGTGTTGGTGACAGAATTGCTCGAATTCGCTCTGTTTCTGGCGTGTTCCCCGGGCTCGAAAGTGGTCAAAAGATCGAGACAGCAGATCACTCTTGTAGTTGATTACCGGCCCATAGTCCACCCTGGCGGCCGGGAACGGAGGCACGTCGTCGATCGCCTCGGCCGGAAGATAGCCGTCCCGCACCAGTCGCAGTGGACTGACGAGCAAAGGGTTTCCTGCAAAGGCGGAGAACGCCTGGTAGGGCGAATCGCCATACCCCGTCGGTCCCAGGGGCAGGATTTGCCACAGGCCTTGCCCGCTCTCGGTTAGAAAGTCGATGAACCGATAGGCCGCGTCCCCCAGGTCGCCAATGCCGAAAGGGCTGGGAAACGAGGTCGGATGCAACAGGACGCCACCTGAACGAGGGAATCGCATGGTCACTTCTCCACACCGGGTTATCCAGTTACGGAGATTGTACCAATGATTGGCCGGTCAGTCCATCGCGTCGGCACGGCCGCCGGTCGCCGCTCCACATAATAAAACCTCCGGGGCCGGAAGGGCCTCGGAGGCCGGTCATAGGGCGGGTGGGATTCGAACCCACACGTCCGTGAGGACAGAAGATTTTAAGTCTCCGGCGTCTGCCATTTCGCCACCGCCCCGCAGGCGTATTCTACCATATCCGGAAAGTTTTCCAAGCGGCTTGGCGCCAAAGAGCGCGCCGATCGTGCGGGCCAGCTATCTAGGGAATGATCGTCATGGGCAGCGGCGTGAAGGTCAGCACAAAGACCAACAATGTGACGACGGCGACGACTTGACGCCTGGCGTCCAGCGGGGTCACGTCGTCCAGCGGCCGGGCGTTCATGCGGCCGAAAAAGAGCATCATCACCGCCCACAGCCACCATCCCTCCCACAAAAAGCCCAGCGCGACCAGGGTGAGCAGGACCGGAAAGTAAAGAAAACGTGCTTTCTTGCCCAACAGCGCATTCGCCACGTGTCCGCCGTCCAATGTGCCAACCGGCAACAGGTTTAGCGCTGTCACCAACACACCGGCCCACCCGGCAAAGGCTAGTGGGTGTAGCATCACGTCTTCGCCTTCGCTGGGCAAGACGCGGCCAAAGACCAACAGCTTGGAGCCCAGATAGAGCAACGAATTGCCCTCCATCAGGCAGGGCTGATCGGCCGTGCACTGACCATCAAGCGGCTGCACCGGCGACAGTGCCAGCCCCACTATCAGAACGGGCAACGCCACCACCAGGCCTGCCAGTGGACCCGCAGCGCCAATGTCCAACAACGCCCGGCGGTCCCGCATCGGGGTCTTGATGTTGATCACCGCGCCAAATGTCCCCAACACGCTCAACGGCATCGGGATGAAATAGGGCAGTGTCGCAGCAACCCCGTGGTACTGAGCTGCGAAATAGTGCCCGAACTCGTGGGTGACCAGGGTGACCAGCAGACCAGCGGCAAAAGGCCAACCGCTCAGCAGAAATCCCACCCAATCGCCGCCGCTCGGATCAAAACCGCTCATCTGGCCCCCGGCAAAGAGCACGGTCACAACAGTCGCCAGAAAGAGCACCAAGTTCACCCACGGCCGGCCGACCCGCACAGCGGGCGTCACCGTGCGGCCGGCAAGCGGCAGAGCGACCACGACATCCTGGCCCTCCACCTGCCGGATCACGGGCATTAGGTTGTGGTCCAGCCAACGCATGCGCAACTTGCTAGTGGCCTCATCTACCGGCACCTGAAGGCGGCCGCGAAATCGGACCGCCCCGGGCTCGGAAAAGTCCGTCGTGATGTCCTCCACAAAAAACAAATCGCCCAATTCGGCGACAAGCTGCTGCACCTTGGTCTGCACCCCGGGCGTTATCTCCTGCATATCTTACTCGCCATGCGGGCCCTTGAGCCCAATGAAATAGGCGGGAGTGGATGGGAGTCGAACCCACCGTGGCCTGCTACGCGCAACCCACCACCAGTTTTGAAGACTGGGCGCACCACCGGGCACGAACCACTCCCACAAGCTGTGCTTGGGCCGTGACCGGATGAGCAATCCAGTCCCGCCCACCGATAGTCCATGCGCAACATTATACCTGACTTGGTGTTTTTCGCAATTGCGCCGGCCGGGACGATCTGCGGTCTCGGTCGCCGGACGTCACCATAGGCGGCAGCGTGAACCCCAGCAACACCGCAAGCGTCACAGATACCGCGCTGTTACTGGGCTCGTCACTGCCGGCAACTGCTGCTGAGACGTGGTCGCGAACACGCCATGGCACGTATGTGGGGTCTTGGAGACGCGTGATGCCTTCTGGAGACAGGCACACAAAGAGGCCGGCGTCGGTGACGCCGGCCTCGGCTCTGTAGGTGAGAAA